>CAXMOR010000019.1:0-59696 GCA_964195455.1 uncultured Acidimicrobiia bacterium | reverse complement strand
GGTAAATAAACTACTTCACAATATTTTTTCAAAAAATCAAATTCCCCTATCCAATCATCTCCCATAACAAAAATATCTGCATTGGTATTCTTTACATCTTCTACTTTTTGCTCCCAATTTGATTCTGGAATTACTAAATCTATATATTCTATTGCCTCTAAAAACTCTTTTCTTTTAGCATACTGTATTTTACAGTCTTTTCCTTTAACTTTATTAAATTCATCTGTAGATAAACCTACTATCAATTTATCTCCTAATTTACTGGCTCTTTTTAAAATTTCTATATGCCCATAATGTAAAAGATCGAAAGTTCCATACGTTAAAACTATTTTAGTTGTTTTTTCAATATTTTCAGAAAACTCTTTAAATGTTTTTAACTTAGAGTCTTTTTCAACTAAAACGATCTCTTGCTCGTTTAATTTCCAATTAATATTTAAGTCCTTATCATTATATACAATTCCAGATTCTGCTTCTTTGTTATAATAATTATCACATTTATAAGCAAAAATAGTATTATCCTCAAGAACTGAAAACCCATGTGCAAAACCTCTCGGAATAAATAATTGTTTATTATTATCACTTGTTAATTCTATTGAAAAATACTCTCCAAAAGTTTTAGAGTCTTCTCTTAAATCAACAACAACATCTAAAACCTTGCCTTTAATAACTCTTATCAATTTTGCTTGCGCGAACTTTCCTTTTTGCAGGTGTAAACCTCTTAATACGCCTCGCTGAGAAATTGATTGATTGTCCTGCACAAAATTAACTTTTAGACCAATTTTCTCTTCAAATACTTTTTGATTAAAGCTTTCAAAAAAATTTCCTCTTTCATCACTATGAACTGTGGGCTCAATTATAAAACACCCTTCTAAATTAGTTTCTGTAACGTTCATTATAATTTCATCAAATTTTCTCCATAGCCACTTTTTAATAAAGGAGCTGCTAATTTATATACTTGTTCTTTTGTAATAAAGCCACTTCTGTATGCCGCTTCTTCTATAGAACCTATTTTTAATCCCTGTCTCTCTTCTATCACTTGCACAAATTGAGATGCTTGCATTAAAGACGCAAAAGTTCCTGTATCTAACCAAGCGGTACCTCTATCTAATACTCTTACAGATAAATTTCCTTTCTCTAAATATGTTTTATTTATGTCTGTAATCTCTAACTCACCTCGTTTGCTAGGAATTATATTTTTTGCAATTTCTATAACAGAATTATCATAAAAATAAATACCTGGAACGGCATAATTAGATTTTGGTTTTTCTGGTTTTTCTTCAATAGAAATTGCATTTCTATTCTTATCAAATTCTACAACTCCATATCTTTCTGGATCATTTACGTGATAAGCATAAACAATTCCTCCTACAGGATTTCTATTTGCTTTTAATAATTTTGGCAGCCCAGATCCATAAAAAATATTGTCTCCTAAAATTAAAGCTACTTTATCTTTTCCAATAAAACTTTCTCCAATAATAAAGGCTTGTGCCAATCCATTTGGGGTTTCTTGTACAGCATACTGAAAATCACATCCATACTTTTTCCCATCACCTAATAACCTTTTAAATAATGGTAAATCTTGAGGCGTAGAAATTATTAATATTTCATGTATTCCTGCCAATATTAAAACGGAAATAGGATAATAAATCATAGGTTTATCGTACACTGGCAGTAACTGTTTACTAATAGCCAATGTAAGCGGATGCAACCTTGTACCTGAACCTCCTGCTAAAACTATTCCTTTCATTTTATTGATATTTTTTTAAATACCACTCAATTGTTTTTTTTATTCCCGTTTCAAAATTTTCATCAGCTTGCCAACCTAGCGCATTCTCTAATTTAGCCGCATCAATTGCATATCTAAAATCATGTCCCGGTCGATCTTTTACAAAGCTAATTTGCTCTCTAAAAGATATTTCTTTTGGAAAAATGTCATCTAAAATATCACAAATTGTTTGAACAATATACAAATTATCTCGTTCGTTTCTTCCTCCAATATTGTAGGTTTCTCCAATTTTTCCGGATTTAAAAACCAATTCAATTCCTTTACAATGATCTAAAACATACAACCAATCTCTAATATTTCTACCATCTCCATAAATGGGAATCTTCTCACCAGAAATCGCTTTTCTAATAATTGTAGGAATCAACTTCTCATCATGTTGTTTTGGCCCATAATTATTAGAACAATTCGTAGTAATAACGTTCATCCCATAGGTATGAAAATAACTTCTTACCATAAAATCAGAAGAAGCTTTTGATGCACTGTAAGGACTATTTGGTGCATAGGGTGTTTCTTCTGTAAACAATCCTGTTTCCTTAAGAGTTCCATACACCTCATCAGTAGAAATATGATGAAATCTACAATTCTCAAAACCTTTTCTGCACACATTTGGAGCTTCCATCCAATAATTCTTTGCAACGTCTAATAAATTAAACGTCCCAAAAACATTTGTTCTTACAAAGGCATCTGGGTTTAGAATAGCGTTGTCTACGTGAGATTCTGCTGCAAAATGAATAACTCCTTTAAAATTATATTTTTGAAATAGTTTTTTGACGAATTCTATATCACAAATATCGCCTTGAATGAAGGTATATCTTGGATTATCTTGGATTTCAGATAAGTTAGAAAGATCTCCAGCATACGTCAGTACATCTAAGTTTACAACGTTATATTCTATATTTTCTTTTAAAAAATATGGAATAAAATTAGATCCTATAAAACCTGCTCCTCCTGTGATAAGAATTGCTTGCATTCTTATTTTTTATAATTATTTAAATAAATATTTAATTGTCTTAGAAGTAAAAACAAAACCATTAGCCCTGCGCCTAAAACCGTTAATAAAAACGCATAATTTTTTGTTATCCCTTTTATTTCAGTACCTATTGGTTGAAAACTTGAAAGCACATTAATCACTTCATACCTCGTAGACTTTTGGGATGCTATCTTTTTTAAATCTGCATTTATTTTTCTATTGGTTTCGAACAACTCTAACTCTTTCGTAGTACTTTTTTCTCCTCCCAAATCTATATTTGTGCCGGCTGTTTGCTTTTTCGCTTCTGCAACCATTACTTCTACATACACTTTTCTTAAAGAGTCTACCTGAGTTAAATTTTGACGGTATAAAGAATCTGTTCGATTTAAGCTTTCATTGGTTAATGATTTTAACCTTTTAAAATAATTATTATTAACTACTGAAGAAATAATAACATCACCTAAATTCTCAAAAACATCGTTCTCCTGAGCTGTAACAGTCAATTTATGAACCTTATAATCGAACTCCGTAAATGAATCTTTAAAATCTTGATATTCATAACTTTTTATGGTCAATGTATCTACAGATGAAATTAAATTATCATAAGAATTTATAATATCTCTATCTATAATTAAGGGCTCTATTTTAAATTTTTGAAGCGACGCTGCTCCAGTTTTATCTAAATTAAATATTTTTTGAAGGGAAGTAGTATCTTTCTGTTTCACCAAATCATTGTAATAATTTACATTATTATATAATTGTCTTGCACTTTCAAAATTAGGTTGTAATAACATTTCAGATCCGAATTTCTTAGGTGTTATTACTTCTAGAAAGATCCCTGCGATTAATCCTATGAAACCGGCAATAGAAATTTTAATAATATTCTCTTTTAGAAAAATTAAAACCGAAATTAGAATATGAAAGATTCCTTTAAAAAAATTTGTAATAAAATTAAATAAGTTAGAAAAACCTTTCCCTATAATTACAAATAGAGATCCTAAATCTACTTCTTCTTCTTCGTTGTTCTTTTGATTTGTTGGCATTATTTTAGTTTGGTTATAAAATTAATCTTTGACTATTAAAAAATTTGTTCTAATATTTTTTGAGTAATGGCGTATGTTGGCGTAACACCTGTCATCCCTAAACCTCCAGAAGCTAACGTTGCTCCTGTTTCTAAGGGATTATCTGAAGCATAATAGGCATATCTAACTTTTACATTTTCAGAAATGTTTCCTCTAATTTTTGATGCCGATTGAATGGCTTTTTGATAATGTGCTCCTTCCATTTCTAAACCAATAACATTCCAGGTAGAGTCGTGAAAAAACTTTAACAAGTCCTTATTTTGTAATGATGTCCCTAAAACCGAAATCATAGAACCATCAAAAACTTGCACTCCAAAACCTTCCAAATCTTCTTTAGATAACTCATTTTTAAAAGGATAATTGTCTGCAGTTCCTTCAAAAATATGTGCATCAGGTATCATAACATCTCCTTTTCCTCCTTCTAAAATCCCTGCTTTCCCCATGATTGAGACAGACTTTACATCTAAATGAATCTTATTTTTTTTATTTCCATAAGGCTTTAACAACTCATCCATAGTTTCAAAAGCTTGTTCTCCAAAAGCATAATCCATTACAATAATGACAGCATTCTCTTCTATAGAATTTTCTTTGCTAAACGGTGAAACATCAAAGTTTATTTTATCGGTATCAATTATTTGTACATTAATATTGGTTCCTGATGTGTCTTTTACATAAATCAATCCATTTTCTGAGGCATAGTCTTTCACTTTTTTCTGCAAAGGCTTACTATCAGAATTACTTAGCAATTGATATAACTCAAATCCTTTATACTTTTCTGATTCTTCTGGCAAAGCTCCTTTTGCATAAATTGAGTTTAAAACACTGTGCATGTTTGCGCTAATAATATGCACTGGTCTTTGTAAAAGTGTATTTTCTTTTAGTACTTTTTTAATATTATTGGCCCAAATTTCACCGTAAATATGATGACCAATTTCCTCAATTAAAACAGAGCTAAAAGTAACTGTTCGCTTTTTATTCTCATATACTTCATTAATTGCTAATTTACCTAACCAATAAATTAGATTGAAAAATTTAAGTGGATTTTTCTCTGATGAAAACACTTGATAAAGTTCTGAAACTTCGTCATAGGTTCTTCCTAAAATACTTCCTAAATGAGCAATTAAAACCTCTTTCTGTTTTTCTAAAATTGGCTTTTTATGTAAAACAACATCTTCCAAATATTTCCATTCTCTAATAAAATCTTCTCCATCATTAAGAGAAACCCTTTCTTGAATCTTATGAGATTCCACGAATAAAAAAGTTAAATGAGTAAGAATATCATAGATTTCAGATCTTCCTCTTGTAATCTCAATATTCATTTGATCTTTATCAATTCTATAACAATTCCTTCTCCTTTTTGCCGGAATAATCGCTTCAAAATGAGAGTTTTTATACCCTTCATCTGCAGTTAAATTAATAAATTGACATTCTTCAATTCCTTCTGGAAGTCTTTCTATAACGTAAACTAAACCATCTAGCTCCGTTCTCTCTTCTGCGATAGAGCCATAAATTTCTGGCCGTAAAAGCAACAATGATTTACGCAGAGTTTCTCCCGAAATTCCCATTGGCTTGTAAAAACCTCTACTGAATAAATGACGCATAGAAATATATAATTTTTCTATGGCATTTGTAGACTCTTGCGCTCTTGTTCTATCTATGTTTTTAGTTTTTGACATTTTATTTTTTGTAAGGCAAAGATAAAATTATTTCCCTGATAAAATTTGTTTATAAGAGTCTTCATTTTTAAGCAATTTAACAGCTTCAGAAATGGTTTTATCATTTTTTAAATGATGTAGATAAACCCCTTCCTTGTAATAATATTTTTCTAAAACTTCTTCTTCTATTAAAACCTTTATTATATCCTGATTTTTACTTATTTCATTAATTTTATCTTCTAATAATTTTTCTTCTATTTTTTTATATTCTTTATAAATATTGCTGTTTTCTGAAGCCAAATATGCTTCTTTAAACAAACGCTCTTGCTTTGTTACAAAAACTGTATCCGTTTCTAAAAACGCAGTAAAACTCTTAAAATCAGTATTTGAAAACTTGTAATTTTCAGCATCAGCAATTTTTGGGTTTTTAAAATAAAATTCAGAAGCAAAATTAAAAATAACTTTAGATTTTAATAGTTTTTTAGTGACATCCGTTCTTTTAGATGTTTTAATTTCAACGTCAGGCATCACGCCTCCTCCATCAAAAACAGTTCTTCCATTTTCTGTTTTAAATTCATTAATTTGATTGTCAGAAAATTTAGGAACCTTACCGGTTTTAGCATCTCTATTCGCATAATCTAATTCTTGAATACATCTTCCACTTGGCGTATAATATTTGGAAATTGTCAATTTTAATTGAGTTCCATAGGTTAAAGTTCTATAACGCTGCACTAAACCTTTTCCAAAAGAACGTTCTCCCATAATTACAGCTCTGTCATAATCTTGCAAAGAACCGCTGACTATTTCTGATGCAGATGCAGAGCGTCCATTAATCAAAACTACAATAGGGATTTGTAAATCTAAAGGTTCATTTGAGCTTTTATACGTATTACTCCATTTTTTAATTTTAGCTTTTGTAGTAACAATTAATTTCCCTTTTGGAATAAAAAAGTTTGAAATATTAATAGCTTCTAAAAGTGATCCTCCAGGGTTAGATCTTAAATCAAATACCAATTTTTTCATCCCTTTCTTCTTTAGAAATCTGTAAGCTTTTTTAACCTCTGAAGATGCCTTATTGTTAAAACGAGTTAAAATAATATAACCTGTTTCATCATCAATCATTTGATAAAAAGGGACAGGATTCACAATAATTTTTTCCCTGACTAATTCTTTTTTAATGATCTTTCCTTGACGCTCAATCTCTACAGATACTTTACTCTTAGGAGCCCCTTTTAAAAGCATAGAAAGTTGATCTCTTTCCATATCTTCAAGTGGCTGACCATCAATAGATATAATTATATCTCCTGCTTTTAAGCCTGCTTTATCTGCAGAAAACCCTTTGTAAATCTCATTTATTTGAATTCCTTTTTTTGTATAATAAACAGCAGTACCAATTCCAGAATATTCACCTTCTCTGCGCATTTTGGCATCTTCTACATCTTGTTCATTGTAAAAATTTGTATACGGATCTAAATTTTTTAGGGTGTTTTTTATGGATTTATTTGTAAGTTCTGCAGGATTTATTTCATCTATATAATACATATTTAATTCCTTAAAAAGTGTATTGTAGATTTCTATCTGTTTTGCAACTTCAAAAAATTTAGATTTAAATGAAAACGTTAAAAAAAGCGTTCCAACTAATAAAAATAATATCGTATTCTTCTTTAACTTAATTTTTTTCATTTGATTTATTTTTTACTTCTTCCACGAATAAATTCAACAATTTGTCCATTTTAGAAAAAAGTTCTTCGTAAGGTTTTTCTTCCTTCCCAATATACGAAATCATAAAAATATGGGGTTTCTCAACATTATTGTACACAATTTCTTTTTGCAAACGATATGTTTCACGCATCAATCTTTTTAATCGATTTCTATCGGGAGCCTTTTTAAAGTTTCTTTTAGCCACAGATACACCAACTTGCACAGGAAAACCTGATGTATGTTCTGTTTGTAAATACACCATTCTTAGTGGAAAAGCTTTTACAGAGTTACCCTCTGCATAAAGTCTTCCAATTAATTTTCTGCTTTTTAATCGCTCTTTCTTTCCTAAAGTAAACTTCATCTTTACAAACTTAAACGAAATCAATAACTTTTTAAAGGTTTGGCAGCATGAACTTCAAAAATTATGTATTTTTATTTAAATTTTACATCATCATTTTTAATTAAAATTGTTATAAAATTAAACAATATTTAATATTTTTGTTGGAAATTACACATTTATAAAAATTGAAGCTTTTATTAAAGCTACATTTAAATAGACGAACTATATGAAACCTGATTTATTTCAAGCACCAGATTATTATAATTTAGACGATTTACTTACCGAAGAACACAAATTGATTCGCGAAGCAGCGCGTGATTGGGTAAAACGTGATGTCTCTCCAATTATTGAAGAATACGCTCAAAAAGCAGAATTTCCAGCACAAATAATTACAGGTTTGGCAGAAATTGGTGCTTTCGGACCTTACATTCCTGAAGAATACGGAGGTGCGGGTTTAGATCAAATTTCTTATGGCTTGATTATGCAAGAAATTGAACGTGGAGATTCTGGCGTGCGTTCTACAGCTTCTGTGCAATCTTCATTAGTAATGTACCCTATTTATACCTATGGAAATGAAAAACAACGTAAAAAATATTTACCCAAATTAGCTTCCGGTGAATGGATGGGCTGCTTTGGTTTAACAGAACCTAATCACGGTTCTAATCCTTCAGGAATGGAAACAAAATTTAAAGATATGGGAGATCATTATCTTTTAAATGGCGCAAAAATGTGGATTTCCAATGCTCCTTTTGCACAAGTTGCAGTTGTTTGGGCAAAAAATGAAGAAGGAAGAATTCATGGGTTAATTGTAGAGCGCGGAATGGAAGGTTTTTCTACGCCTGAAACTCATAATAAATGGTCTTTAAGAGCATCAGCAACTGGTGAACTTATTTTTGATAATGTAAAAGTGCCAAAAGAAAACTTATTACCAAACAAATCTGGACTTGGAGCTCCTTTAGGATGCTTAGACTCTGCACGTTTTGGAATTGCTTGGGGTGCAATTGGTGCTGCCATGGATTGTTACGATACTGCTTTACGCTATTGTAAAGAACGAGAGCAATTTGGTAAGCCAATTGGACAATTTCAACTGCAACAAAAAAAATTAGCCGAAATGATTACCGAAATTACCAAAGCTCAATTATTAGCCTGGAGGTTAGGAACTTTAAAAAATGACGGAAAAGCTACTTCTGCTCAAATTTCTATGGCGAAAAGAAATAATGTAGATATGGCTATAAAAATTGCCAGAGAAGCAAGACAGATGCTAGGTGGAATGGGAATTACTGGTGAGTATTCGATTATGCGTCATATGATGAATTTAGAAAGTGTCATTACTTATGAAGGAACCCATGATATACATTTATTAATTACTGGTTTAGATGTAACTGGTTTAAGTGCGTTTAAATAACTCGAATAGACTACTTTTAAGATCAATTTTCAGAAGGTTTAAGAAGCAAAATTTTAATGAAATATTAGGGCATCATTTTCAATTGATGCCTTTTTTTATTTTTTAAAATTCAGGCAATTAGCTGAACAAATACCTATACAGACTGACTTACACAAAGATATGTACTAAAGTTTTTTTTGAATAATAAAATAATATTCTTGAACAGCTTTCCTAAATCGTATTCGTTAAAATTTACTTGAAATATGATATTTAACAGTTTTTATAAATAATTCTTGTTTTAGTTTTGCTGCAGAAATTATACTAATAATATCAAGTGAAACACCATGCAAGAAACTAGAAAAGACATTGTTCAGTTTATTAACTTACAATTAGCTTCATTAGGACAACCAACCTTCAAAGACAAAACAGATAGTTCTGACACCTTTTTAGATCCTAAATTTGAAGAATTAACAATCGGACTGATAAAAAGCTTACAAGAAAAATCGAGATTATTATCTAATCACCATTCTCCCGTAGATAAAAGAATTCAACATTTTATAGATGATTACTTAAAGGAAGTATCTATAAATAAACCTATTATTTTACCAAATAACACCCTAATTTTATCAAAAAAAGGACATGCAAGAGAAGTAAGTTTGCCCCCAGATAGAGATTATTTTAAAAGTGATTTAGTTACTTCTAGCAGAGTAAAACAAGGAATTTTGAACAACCCTTTACACGATAAAAGAACCACAAAAGGTACGTTTCATATTGTTGAAGGAGATTTACCTGTTCCTTTAGATAAGAAAGAAGTGCCAAAAGTAGTATTTGCTCATTTTTTAAATGCTGCTTTTAATCCTTCGGAAGATTTAAAAACATTACCATTTACATCAAGTCAAGATGAGCAAGCTAAAGTAATGGTCTCAATGCTACTAAGACCAAAAGTTTGTCCAGAGGTAAAAGGTGTTATTACAGAAAAATCTTTAGAAATTCGATTTTTTGTCCCAGGAAACTTAGTGAGTAATTTAGATTTTGTAGAATCTATTTTCGGAAATGCAGGAGATCCTAATTTAGCTCAAAATGATGCTGCTTTAGACACAGAACATTGGACAGGCCATACAGGGTGTGTCATTTTAGCACCTCAATTAAAAGAGTTAAAAAAGAAAGATGTTGGCTTACCTCATTTTAAGGATGCTACAGATCGTCAGAAAAAAGACGGAATGTGTTGGAAAGATGAAAATGAAATTTATAACGAAGGTGGTGCTTTTAAAATTACTTGTAGAGATGATAGAGGTGTTGTAATTACTTTAATTGCAGATAATTACTATGGATATTCTAAAAAAGAAATTAAAACTCAAATTAGCTACTCTGCAAACTTATTTGGTTTAGCAGAAGAAGAACATGCTGGAGGTGCAATTGCATTTGCAAGAAGAGTTATGGGAGATACTTTAGATGGTAAAGACTATTCTGAATTCCATAATTTCGAGCATACTTTTGAAGGTGTTAAACAACTTCTAGGAGATACAATTGAAGTAAAACCAGAAAATTACGCTGTGGATAAAAAATATCCAAACATCATCTATATTCCTGAGTTTTCTTACGTAAATATCAACACCAATAGTATTACTTGGATGCACAATAGTAGAGAGCAAAAACTTACATTGTCTCCTTATAAAATCTATGTTCACCCAACGGGAAATAAGTTTAAATTGGAAAAACATGAGTCTGTTGATTTATGGAGAATTGTAGATACGTTTGCTGAAGGAATATTCTGTCATAAACCTTGTACAGTTTCTGGAGGCGGAAAATCTGAGATTTCTAAATCGATGCAAAATGCGATTACATATAGTAATTTCAACATTCAAAATATAGAAGAAGATTTTAAAAAAGCAGACGAAATTATAGAATTTGAATATTCAACTCGTTGGAAAATTAAAGACCCTGAAAGACCAAAGTCTAGAACGTTTTTAAGTGAAAAAAGAACATTAAGTTCTGCCGTTAAATTGTTAATTCCTTCCGAAGAAAATTCAGAGGAATTTAATGATCTCTTAAAAGGTATTCCCGTTCATATTCGTTCTTTAGTTTTATTTGTAAAACGTTTATACAGACAAGCACATGGCGAGTTAAACTGGAAAGATTATATGTCTGTAGAAATTATAAACGGACAAAAAGGTACTGGTTTATTGCA
The DNA here is from genome assembly GCA_964195455.1 of uncultured Acidimicrobiia bacterium. Classification (GTDB taxonomy): domain Bacteria; phylum Bacteroidota; class Bacteroidia; order Flavobacteriales; family Flavobacteriaceae; genus Polaribacter. The sequence goes on along the minus strand of CAXMOR010000019.1, from coordinate 48,590 downwards.
TAACAACACGCCTGTTGTTGGTAGTTACGTTCGTGTTGGTTTCAATGAAAAAGGAAACTGGATGTTGAACAAATTACGTTCTGACTTTTATCCTTGTGAAAAGATTCAAACAGAAGATGATATTACAGCATCTATTACTTTGCCTAGAGAACAGCTATCAAATTTAAATCCAGAATTTACCAATAAAAGTTTAAAATTATTAACCAATTGTGAAGCTCATTTATTTCAAAGACCAGATGAAGCTGTAGTAAGGGGGTATGATAAAAATGCAGAAAAAGATTTAGTAGCTGACGGTCGTTTCTTAACCAATTATGAGTTGCTTAAAAAAGAAGACGCTATTGCTTTGTATGAGGACACTATCAACTTTGATAAATACACACAACCTGTAAAAGATTTTATAGAAAGTATTGTTAAGAGTAATAAAAAAGAACAGTATTTTGTAGTACCATCTCATACAAGAATTGTAGATGGAGAGCCAACAAAAAATCCTCGTTATTTAGAACCAAGTTTAAATGTCGTAGAAACTAAAGAAACTTACTTAGCCGATATTGGAGTACGTTTGGTAAGAAAAATTAGCTTAGATAAACCCGTATATCATATAGTCAATGCGGTTTTACCAGGAAGAAGAAATAACCCTATAGACAAAGCTGCTGGTATTAGACCATTAGCAGTTTACAATCCTATTCATTACCAAGAAGCTCCAGAATTATTTATGGATTTCATTTGTAGTTTAACAGGTAAATCTCCTTCAACTACAGGAGCAGGTTCTGAAGGAGCTTTAACAAAAGCACCTTTTAATATGCTAACACCAACAACAGATTTAAACAATGCTTTGTTATCGCATATTTTAACCGAATCTAATGGATTTAGCACTGCTGCAGGTTATGTCGGTGCAGAAAACAAAATTGATCATGATGTAAGTTTATTAATTCCTGAAATTTGGGCAAGATTAGAACCGATTGATAGAGATCCTAAAGCCTTAATTGCGAATGGTTCTTTAGAAAAAATTGAAGACTTTGAATATGAGGGAGAAACTATTTTAGCAAGTAGATTGGGATATAGAATCACTAAAACCTTCTCTTACAGATGTATGAATCGAATTTTTGATGAACCTACTGCTGTCTTTAGTGACAGAATGCTAAAACCTGAATTACAAGGATTAGAAGATTATGCAGATGGCATTAAAAACATAACTGAAGCTCAGCAGAAAGTTGCTTTAAACTATTTTAAAGATGGAAGTATTGAGGCTGCGATACCTCCTTTAAAAATTCTATTACACATAATGGCTTATGGCAATTATGAAGGAAAAGATATTAGTGATTTAGAATTACGTAAATATTTCAGTAGAGATTATGTTGTAAATAGTGATTGGTACAAAGAAAGATTGAAAATAAAACAACAAAGAGACATTACTTTTTATGGAGGTCAAATAAAATACTTAAAAGATTTTATAGCTAATACTAGCAACCAATTTTTAGTTTCTGAAATGGATATAACGAGTCGTTTAGAAAAAGTAAAACAATTATTTAAGACGGTAAAATCTGAAACTTATTTAGAAACTTTAAACGGTACAATTGGTGCTGATCCTTTATGCAGAAAAGTTTAGTATTGTAGAATTAAGAAGCTGCTTTTAGCAGAATAATAGGGTATCTCTTATAGTGGATACCCTATTTTTACCTACCGTAAAACTTAGTTTTTAGCATTAGACAATCTACAGAGCAAATACAATCAAGAATAACCTCGTTTGAAGTACTAATTTCACGCATAGTTTCTGCATAACAAACAATCATTTTACTAAAAATTAACTCAGAGATTATAAAGAAAATCTGGACAAAATATAGGTAGTACAAAAAAGATTAATATCATTAATAAAAAAACCCATAGTAATGACATTATAAGGGGATATATAATGGTATAATTTTTTCGTTTTGGATTAATTGAATGTGCTAATAACCCATAAAGACCTCCGCTAAAAAGAAAAAAGATAAACCCCAAAGTTATTGATAAAAAAAGCACAGAATGAGTGCCTTTTATTGTAAAAAGATACCCACCTAACACTAATGAAATAACAATTAATATTCTATATATTCTTCTTTCCATTTTTTTAAACCTTATAGTTCTCTCAAAACATTATTATAATCGACTTTTATTAAAACTGATTAATGGAACATTGCCCAAGGTTTCCATTTTTTTTACTAAATCTGTATAGAAAAGTATATGCATTATTCCTTTTGAACTTCTTTCTAACATTGCAACCATGTCTGCATTTTTTTCATATAGATACGTTTTTAATGCATCAAAAATATTTTCAGAATAGATGATTTCTATATCGATTTTATCATATTTAACTTTTTTACGTAATAGCTCAGTAAACCGATCCATTTTATTTCTGACTGTATCTTTTTCTTTTAATGAGATATGAACTATTTTTATAGTAGCATTAAATGGTTTGACTAAATTGACTAAATTATAAATTGCACCTATATCATTTTCTTCAAAATCTGAAGCATAAACAATAGTATCAATCTTATTAGCATTTTGTTCTTTAGGAATTGTTAATATAGGACAAGGTGCTTTTTCAATAAGTTGTTTAGCTGTATTTCCTAGAATTAATTCTTTCAATACTTTTTCACTTTTAGTACCCGTAATTATCAAATCTGCACTTAAGCTATTTGCTTTTTTTATAATTCCTTTTACAATGGATTTATCCTCAATTGCATCAAAACTTAGATCCATTTTATCTATATCACCTTCGTAATTTTTTGTACAAAAATCAACTAGTTTCTTATAATGTATTTCATATGATTTTTCTTCAAGATTTTGATAAGGCTCTTTAAGCTCTTTGCTAAAAACTGTGGGGTAATCGAAAACATGAATTACAAACAAACTTGCATTTAATTTTTTACTTAAACTAAAAGCATATTTTAAAGCAGGTATTGCATTTTCTGAATAATCTGTAGCATGTAATATTCTTTTCATCTTGTAAAAATTCATACATTAATGAATCAAATTTAAGAATCTTAAACAAACCTTAAAATGATAAATATCAACTTATTACATATTTTATTTACTCAATTAAGAAAGTGTTCTGAATAAAGTTTATTAGCTGAAAAATTACTTTTTAACTCCTAATTTCATCAAAATCGTTTCTAACAAACACCATTTAGTAAAGGCCGATTGAATTAAATTAATTCCAATAAAAACACCAAACCACATCCAATTCTGATGCACATAGTATGTTAGCACAACACTTAATAAAACCATTACACCTACAACAACTCTAAAATATTTATTTAACATTGTTTAATTAATTTTTTAATTATATAAATTTTTCTACCGGAACAACAATCGCTTTTATTGGGTTTTTTGTTTCTACATTCTTATTGGATTCTTCTATGATATTGAACAAATCATCAATTTTTTCTTTATTGGTAAAAGAAAAAAACATGATTGATTCATTTATACTTTTTCCTGCTGAAAACCAGTTAATAGCCATTAATAACGAAGGTGCATCTTTATAAACATCCATATCTCCACTACTAAAGTTTTCAATATTTGCTTTTTTGAATATTTTTAAAACATCCTTTTGAAATTCTTTTACCGCTGTAACTAATACTAATTTCATTATTTATAGTTTTTACGTTCAATCATATAATATACTAATGGAACAACCAACAATGTCAATACAGTAGAAACAATAGTTCCTCCCATTAAAGAGATTGCTAATCCTTGAAAAATTGGATCAAATAATATTACAAATGCACCAATTACAACGGTACCTGCAGTCAATAAAATAGGGGTAGTTCTAACTGCTCCAGCTTCAATTGCAGCTTGTTTTAAAGGAACTCCATCCATTAATCTTAAGTTGATAAAATCAATCAATAAGACAGAGTTTCTTACCATAATTCCAGCCAAAGCAATCATTCCAATAAATGATGTCGCTGTAAAAAATGCACCCATAATCCAGTGACCTAAAATAATTCCTATAAGTGATAACGGTATTGCAACCATCATAACTATCGGAGCTTTAAAGTTTTGAAACCAACCAACAATTAAAATATAAATTAAGATAATAGCTCCTAAAAATGCGATTCCTAAATCTCTAAAAACCTCTAATGTAATTTGCCATTCTCCATCCCATTTTACGGTATAATCGTCTTCAAAATCTGGCTGACCCAAATACATTTCTTTTAAAGCATACCCTTCTTGAAGTTTTATTTTACTCAACTTTTCTTCCATGCCTAAAATGGCATAGGCAGGACTTTCTAACTCTCCAGCCATATCTGCCATTACATAAACTACACGCTTTTGGTTTTTACGATAAATACTTTTAGCAGCAATCGTTTCTTTAATTTCAACTAAATCTGCAATAGGAATCATGTTTCCTTGTTTAGATTGGACTTTCAATTGAGAAATATCAGAAATTGTAGATTTTTCTTTTTCATCTAAACTCAAAACTAAACCAACTTGATTTACAGCATTTTCATCATATAAATTTGTAATTGGGCTATTAGATAAAGCCCTATGCATTGTATATACAATTTGCTGAGGAACAACACCATACAACATTGCCTTTTCTTTATTTATTTCAAATTGATATTCTTTTTGATTCGCCTCAACCATCCAATCTACATCTACTACATCCTCTGTATTTCTTAATATACCCTGAACACTATTTGCAATTTTAATTTGCTCATTGTAATCAGGCCCATAAATTTCAGCAACGATCGTTGACATTACAGGTGGACCAGGAGGAACTTCAACCAACTTTACATTTGCATTATATTTAGAAGCTATTTTTTGAATTTCTGGTCTTAATAATTTCACAATTCCATGACTTTGAATCTTTCGTTCACCTTTATCAACTAAATTCACTTGAATATCGGCCATATTACTTCCACCACGTAAATCGTAATGGCGCACCAGACCATTAAAAGTAATGGGTGCAGAAGTACCAATATAATTTTGGTAATTCACCACTTCTGGTCTTGTCGATAAATATTGAGCAATTTCTTGGGTCACAACTCCTGTTCTTTCTAAAGTTGTGCCTTCTGGCATATCTATTACAATCTGAAATTCGTTTTTATTATCAAAAGGCAACATTTTCACAGCAACAGATTTTGTAAAAAACAATACCATCGTTCCTATTAAAATAATAAAAGTTCCTCCTAAAAATATCCAACGTTTTGATCTACTCTCTAATAAAGGTCTTTCAAATTTGTTATAAATTTTATAAATGAAAGTTTCCTCTAATGGTTTTTGCACCTGGTCTATTCCACCTTTTTTATCTTTTTCTCTTAAGAAAATATATCCTAAATAAGGTGTAATTGTCAAAGCCACAAATAATGACAAGATCATTGCAATTGAGGCTCCAATAGGCATTGGCGCCATATAAGGCCCCATTAGCCCAGATACAAAAGCCATTGGCAAAACAGAGGCTATTACAGTAAACGTGGCTAAAATTGTTGGGTTTCCAACTTCGTTAATTGCATATAAAGCAGCTTGCTTAAAAGGCAATCGTTTCATCTTAAAATGCCTATGCATATTTTCAGCAATAATAATTGAATCATCAACTACGATACCTGTAACAAACACCAATGCAAAAAGCGTAATTCTATTTAATGTATAATCTAACATGTAATAACTCAAGAGCGTCAAAGCAAACGTAATTGGCACTGATAAAAACACAACCAATCCACCACGCCAGCCCATTGCTAGCATTACGACCAAGGTAACAGCAAAAATAGAACCTATAAGGTGTAATAATAATTCTGATACTTTGTGAGAAGCTGTTTCACCATAATTTCTAGTGATTTCTAAATGTACATCGTCAGGAATTAAAGTTGTTCTTAAATGATTTACTTTATCTAATATTACTTCTGCAATTTTCATTGCATCTGCTCCTTTTCTTTTTGCAATAGAAATAGTTACTGCAGGATATTCAGATTTATAAGTTTGAGATTTCTCACTCGCTTGTCCAAAACCTAAAGACACATAATTTTTTGGCACTTCTGGGCCATCAACAATCGTAGCAATCTGTTTTAAATAAATAGGTTGATTCTGTTGCACGCCAACAACTAAATTTTCTACATCTTTTGCTGATGCTAAAAAATTACCAGTATTGACAATAAATTCAGTGTCATTTTTATCAAAGCTCCCTGATCTTAATTGTGTGTTATTGGCTTTTATCATTCGTGAAACCGATAAAAAATCTAATCCGCTTAAAGCCAATTTATCTTTATCTAAGACCACTCTTAATTGCCGATTTCTGCCACCAATTTTATGGGTAATAGAAACATCATTTACTTTCTTTATCTCAGTTTCTAGTTCTTGTGCCATTTGGCTTAATTGATAATCGCTATAGCTTTCACTCCATAGCGTTAATCCTAACATTGGCACATCATCAATAGCCCGTGTTTTAACCAATGGAAACGTTACGCCTTCTGGCATTTGGTCCATGTGCTTATTAATTTCATTGTATAATTTCACAAACGAGCGTTCAATATCTTCGCCCACATAAAACTGCACAATAACCATTGCTTTTTCATTCATTGAAGTAGAATACACATATTCTATACCTTTAATATTAGAAATTAATTTCTCTAAAGGTTTTACAACTCTCGTTTCTACTTCTGTTGGACTTGCACCAGGATAACCAACAAAAACATCTGCCATTGGCACATCTATTTGTGGTTCTTCCTCTCTGGGAATTAAAAAGGAACTATACACACCAACAATCATAAAAACAATCATTAAAAGCACTGTTAGTTTCGAACCAATAAAGACTTTTGCAATTTTTCCAGCTAAACCTTCTTTCATAATATGAATATTTTGGGCGTTTTAATAGGGCTCTTCGTTCTATTTTTTTTCGCCCTTTATGATAGCCAAAAAAGAATTTTCACTACGATCCTTAACGCAATAACTCTTGACTTGTATTTTATTTTATTGATACCTACAAAATTTTTGAAACCTCCCAAGATTCCAATAAATACTATAACTGTTTACTATTGCTGAGCAATAACTTTAGCTCCGTTAAATAGTTTTGCTTCAGCAGAAACTATAAACGATTCATCAGCATTTAAACCGGATAAAACCTCAACTTGATTTCCATAAACTCTTCCTAAACGCAACCAGCGTAGCATTGCTGTATTGCTTTGACTTACAGTATAAACTCCAGATAATTGACCATTTTTCACAATTGCATCTATAGGAATTAAAGCCAATGATGATGTTGCTTTTCTTTTCACAGGAAACTGAACTGTAGAAAACATTCCGGATAATATATTTAGAGTTGTTTTTTCTAAATCTATTTTCACCAAATACTGTCCTCCAGTATTTTTAGCCGAAGTACTTACTTCGCTAACTTTTCCATTAATAGTTTCATGCATAGATTTTACTATAACCTTAACAGCTGTTCCTTTCTTAATTTGTAAAATTTCAGTTTCAGGAACCATTGCTATTACTTCAAAATATTCTGGAGATTCTAAACTAATTAAAAGCATCCCTGGGCTTGCCAAATCTCCATTTTCTATATTCTTACTAGTTATTACACCACTAAAAGGAGCTGTAATATTTAAATACATAAATTGGGCATTAATTTCATTTTTCATTTGCTTTACAGACTCTAAGCTTGCTTTTGCCATTTCATAATTAGTAGTCATATCATCCATTTCTTTTTGGGTAATACTAGTACTCTCAAATAAATTTTTAAACCGATTATAATTTTTTTCAGCATTCTTAAAAATAGTTTTAGCTTTTATAATTCCTGCATTTACCTGTGCTTTTTTAGCTTGTAAATCAGTATTATTAATAGAAACTAACAACTGTCCTTTTTTCACTTTATCTCCAACATTTACATATACTTTTTTTACGTAACTCATCACTCTTGTACTTAAATCTGAGCTGTTAGATGCTTGTATTTTTCCACTTACAGACAAAAACTGCTGGTTGCTATTTATGGCTACTTTACGAACTATAATTTTTATGATAGGTGAATTATCTGTTGCAACTTTTTTATCTTCATTAGAACAACTAGTAATGAATAGTGAAGCAGATATTAACGAGATGAGATAGATATATTTTTTCATTTAGATGCTTATTCTTGGGTTAAAAATTCTAAATAAGTTTGTGTAAAATTATATTCGAAAATTGTTTGGTAATATTCTAATTCCTTTTGTGCGAATTGAGTTTCTGTTATTAATAGATCTGACGTTTTTTCTAACCCTTCTTTAAACCTATTCTTACGAATTCTTAAAGATTCTTTAGATTTTTGCACTGCTAATTTTGTTAAAACTAACCTGTTTTTTGCATCTAATAATTGACGTTTCACTTTGTTTAACTCCAAGTTACTTTTAGAAACATATTGATTATATGCTAACTTAGATTTTTCAAATTCAGCTTTACTTTTTTGCATCTTTCCAAAACGTTTTGAACCTTTAAAAAGATCCCAGCTTAATTGTGCGCCAATTAAATATCCATTTGCGTCACCTCTAAACACTTTGTCATCATACATTTCATAACTTCCAAAAACATTTAAACGCGGTAAAAAAGCCATTTTATCCGCTTTATTCATGGCATTATAAGCATCTGCCGCTAATTGCATTGATTTAATATCTGATCTGTTCTCAGAAAGAGTTTTATCCCTAACGTTAAAACTTAAAACCGTTAAATTATCTATTGGTTTATAGATCACATATTTTTTATCATTCATTAAAAATGACAAGTAGTTTGATCCATTTTGCACGTTACTTTTTGCAGTTTGTAACTGATTTTTAACCTCAGTAACTCGTACCTCAACATTTAAAACATCTGCACGTTGCAAAAGGCCTTGTTTAAAATTATTATAGGCAATTATTTTGTTTGCATTCGCCGTTTCTAAAGTTTTTTCTAAAACTTCAACTCCTGCATATGCTAACTGCAATTGCATGTATGCTTTTTCAACTTCAAAAGATAAATAATCAATAATTCTTTCTGTTTTCAAAGACATGGCATTCATTTTAGATTTGGCTGCCTTTCGCTGATAAAAGCCATCTAAATTAATAAGTGGTTGCTGAATTGCTATCTTAGTTGCAAAATTTTGAGTCTGTGAAGGGTTGTTTAATAAAGAAGGATTAAAATCATCTTGTGTTAATATTTCCTGATTCAATTTAGATCCAAAAGCCATTAAAGGGTTTGTTGTTGAAATCCCTGTATAACTTGCTGTAATGTTAGGTAAATACAGCGCGTTTGTTTGATTAAAATCTCCTGTTGCAGCCAAAATATCTTGTTGAGATATTTTAATCGTATTGCTGTTTTCTTTTACTTTAGAAATAACTTCACTTTTAGACACAATTACTACCTCTTGCCCCTTTATAAGGGAAGAGAGTAATATTAATGTTGCTATTAATAATTTAGTTTTCATAATTGTATTCAATTAATTTCAGGCAAAATTAAGGCGTGTAAAAGCATTAGTTTGTAACATTTGTTACAAGCAATCTTAAACACCAGCTAACTATGTAAGTTGCGAGATTTTTGGATGATTTTATGGTAAAGTCATTTAGTGTATCAAAGAACTTGTAAACAACTACTTGTCTGTCTTTTTTTAAATTTTAGGTTTTATAAGTAAGAAATCTATTATAAGAGCTGCACAAAAAAGAACAACACTACTATCTTTTACACCAAAGTTTGTTCAATCTGTTTTTAACAAAAACAATCAATAATCCCCCAATACAACGAAATATACATTGCAGCTAAAACCCATAAAATAGAACTAAAATAAGATGAGGAGTTCCCTAATTTTGTCTATCCATTCCAAACAAATAAAACTATTCATTGGTATTATATTTCACCTAGCGACCTTGCCTAAGAATTAGTGAGTATTTTACAAGAAACGAATACCAATTATTGCTAACGCGCAAAGAGTCCTATCAATTTTTATTGTGAAATTTAAATTTTTCATTTCTCAATAATTTAAAATCGATAACTTAAACCGATAACAACATAAAAAGTAGTATCTAAATTTTCCTTTGTAACTACATCATCAATTATCAAAGTAGTTGCATTTTGAGGCAATACTAAAGCTGGTAGCAACATAAATGTAAATGAATCATATACATACCATATTGGCAAACTAAACTCTAGAGCCATCATATTGAAGTTTTCACTTTCTTGAATTACTACTTCTGTTGTTGTTTGTCCTTCTCCTTCTCCCTGCCCTTCTCCTTGTCCTTGTCCTTGATCTCCTTTGGTACTAAAACGATTATTACTATAATATTCTTCATAAAAATTTTGAGTTCCGAAATAAATACCGAATGTTGGAGAAATTTGAAATTTTCTATTTTCTGAAACAAAATCATGACTTACCTCTGATGACAAAAAGAAATCTGAACCATTATTTTTATTAAAATATGTATTGGCCGTTATCCCTAAGTTTATGAGATCCAAATCATAGATTAAATTAGCTGTTAAATCTGCATTGACTTCTGAAATAACGTTATAACTATCATCATTAAAAAAGTATTTTGTTACTGAAATATCTCCTTTAAGCTTCTTAATACTAAAATCATATCCAGCGGTAATCAGAAACAAATCTATTCTGCTTTCGCTAGACTTTGTTAAATAAGAAAAAGAACCACTTGCGTATAAACCAGACTTGTTATGATACAGGAGCGAAGGATATAAATATGGGGTCGCTAGAGAATCTTTTCTTCCCATAAAAACGGCATCATTAATGAAATTTACATTTACGGAAACATAGGATGCCTCTTTTTCTCCAGTATTTTGTCCAATTGTAATATTACTTAGTAAAGCAATTAATATAACTAGTATACTATTAAGTTTTAAATTTTGCATCACATCAAATTTTATATTAAAAAAGGGTTTATAAAACTATAAACCCTTTTTATTACTGATTTATGCCTTTCCTTTTTTACTTGTTGGATTTTTAATAATAGCTTTTTTTTGAACTTTCTTTTTTAATAAGTTCTTGTTTGCATTTATCTTTTTTTGAATGATCATTTTTCTATGTGCATATGTATTTCGATACATTCTACCATCTAAATTTAAACACTCACCATCCTTTAAACGCAACTGTTTTCTATCTTTTGTTAAAAGTGCTCCATCTGGCTCTAATTGTGATCCGTCAGTTAATTGTAATTGCTGTTGTACCCTTTTTTGTTCTTGATTTCTAATCTGTACAACATCGCCGTCAACTAACATATAATGAACTCTATTTTGATTTCGTTCTTGAATTTGACTCTGTGAAAGCCCTTCATTCTCTTGTTGTATTTTATATCTATATTGATATTCATTACGATATTTAACTCCATCCATATCTAAACATTCGCCATCTTTTAAACGAAGTCTTATACGGTCTTTAGTTCTATATTTTCCATCTGGACTTATAACGGTTCCGTCGTTTAAAGTTTGGTTGTCTTTTAATCTAATTTGATCTCGATCTCTAATTTGTAAGACATCTCCATCTACTAACATTAAACGTACCTGATCTTGATCTCTATCTCTATCTTGATCTTGATCTTGTGCATGCATAGCAGTCGTTCCTAGAACAACAAAAGCTATTAATGATATAATTTTTTTCATAAGTACAGTATTTATAATTAAATTCTTTGGCTAAATTAGCTATGGAAGTTCGATTACAAAATGACCTCTGTCATAGAAGAAAACTTTATTTTAAATGTTTGCATCCAATAAAATTTCAGAAATAAAAGAGCTTTAATATTTCTTTTTACAGAATTAAAATCAACCAACATTTTGCGAATATCAAAACTGATAAATTAATCTGTTTCCCAACAAGTTTGATGCAGCATTAGAAAAGTAAAAACGGTATTTATATAATAAATAATATGATTTCTAGAAAATACAAAAATGTTTAAAAAGCTTCAAGAACAAAACCTAACTGCAATTCCTATGCTCTTTTTTAATTTTTTACAAGCTTAATAAATAGCTCCATTTCTTGTCTATTATGAAATGAATTATAACATTTTGTAAAAATCTCCATTTTAAAATATGATTCGAAATAAGTGGTATATTCTTTTATATTTCCACCAAAAGGTGGATGATCTTCATTTAGTTTTGCATCAAAAAGTAATCCAACTAATTTGCCCTTTGACCTTAATAAATCTTTCATTTTTAATGCATATTTTTCTCTTAAATCTGTATTTATTGCACAAAAAAAAGTTTGTTCTATAATCAAATCAAAAGCATCATTCAAATCAAAAAAATCACCCAAAATTAATTGCGAATCTGGAAAATTTGGAATTCTATTTTTTATATTCTCTAACGCTGTTTTAGCAAGATCTACAACATATACATTATTAAAACCATTGTTAAAAAGATATTCTGCTTCGTAAGAATTCCCTCCTCCAGGAATTAATATTTTTAAATCTTTATCTATTAGTTGATCAAAATAGGTTTTTAAAGGCGGAGATATTTCACCTAAATCCCAACCAGTTTTATTCGTTTTATACTTGTTTTCCCAAAAAAAATCAGATAAATTCATTTTCAATTTATTAAAATCATAACTTAATGGAATGACATCCATCATTTACCTACCAACAAAATAAAATTTATAGTTGCGGTTTAATACAAAATAAACACTTTTACGGAAACTTTTGTTCCTGCAAAGAAAAATTTTTGAAAAAAAAGATTCTTAGATATTAATTACCAAGGTATTGTTTACTCTAACGAACGTATAGCCAAAAAAAAATTACATTTATAAAAGAGGATAACAAACTTGCCAATATGGGCATTCTAAACTTCCTATACATTTAATTGAATTAAGTAACGTAATTACAACAGTATCTTTAATTCCTCCATTTTCTACAAAAAGGATAATAAACGGTAATGGTTTTCTATAGATTAATTAAGACATAAAAAAAAGAGCACCTGAAATTAATCAGATGCTCAGCAACCAATACTATTATCATAATCAACCAAAATTATTAATAATAGAAACTAACTCATTCTTTTGTACTGCTCCAGATTTCCTCCAAACTTGTTTACCGGCCTTATATAAAATTAAAGTTGGCACACCTCTAACCTGATATTTAGTTGATAGATGCTTATTTTTATCAATATCTATTTTAATAATAAAAACTTTATCTCCTAAAACATCTTTAACTTCTTTTAAAATTGGACTCATCATCTTACAAGGTCCACACCATTCTGCAAAAAAGTCTACTAAAACTAATTTATCTTGCTTTATAATATCAGAGAAATTACTCATTTTTTAAAAAATTAATTACTCATTTTTTTCATTCCATTTTGCCTTCCCATACCTCTTCGTTTATTATAATGATCCTCAAACCATTCTGGTTTTTCAATTTCATTATCAAACATATATTCTGAAATTTGTTTTATAGTTTCTTCAGAGAAAGCTTGTTTTGACATTAGTCCAAAACGTCTGACTGCTCCAAACATTTTTACGTTTTCTTTTGTTGGATTATCAATCCAACCTTGGATTGATTTTATAAATGCTGCTTTTGAAGTGTTCTCATTTATATAATGTTTTTTAATTGCAATCATTGGAGGGGCAATTCTATTAGCCTCTGTTGCCGTTGGGTTGTGACAAACGTAACAGTTTGTTTGCATTAACTTTTTACCAGGATATTCTTGATTTTTTGAAACTGTCTTCGTAGTTGTGTAAGATGGCTTTTGAGAATCTTTACAACTAAATAAAAAAGCAAATACAAATAAAATCGTAATTGATTTCATATTCTTTTATTACAAAAGTAAGAAGTAACTAATTATTCTTCTGTAACAAAAGTTACAATTCTAAAACTTTTATACTGTTTCTAAACAAAGCTATTTTATTTTCGTTTTCTAATTTTTTTAACAGTCGAGATATAACGACTCTAGAGGTATGTAAATCCTCAGAAATTTCTTTATGAGTTACTTGTAAAACATCATTATGTGTAACCATTGCTTTGTCTTTTAAGTATTTAAAAATACGTTCATCCATTTTTAAAAAAGCAATTGTGTCTACTGCTTCCAGAAGCTCATCCATTCTGTTATGATAACTTTGCAAAATATATACTTGCCAAGTTTTATATTTTCCTAACCATTCTAACATTTTTTCTTTTGGCAACATCATTAGTTCTACGTTTGTTTCTGCAACCGCTCTAATTTTGCTTTTTGTTTGCCCCATGCAACAAGAAAGAGTCATTGCGCAAGTATCTCCTTTTTCTAAATAATATAAAACTAACTCTTCTCCATTTTCATCTTCTCTAAGAATTTTAATCGCTCCAGAAATTAATAATGGTATAGACCTTATATAATCTCCAACTTCTATGATAGCAGAATCTTCTAAGAATGTCTTATGAATTGCTAATTCATTTATTTCTAAAATTAAATCTTCTTCAAAAAGGTGACCAAAATTGGAATTTAACGTATTTGAAACTTCTTGCATCTAAAGTATAATTAATTTTATAAATTTAGTGAAATAAAAGTTGTGTTAAAAATCTGATGCTTAAACCAGGTTTTATCCACTAAACTATCTATTCTTTAGGTTTCTTGTCGCTATTCATTAAAAGAAATACTGCAACTACTAAACCTAAAGCCACTAAAGCGAATACACCAATCATAATGGTGCCATTTGTCCAAGAAACTTGAGGTAAGGTTAAAAAACTCATCTATCACTATTTGAACATAAAAGTAAATCGAAACTTATATTTAATATATGACCAAGGTCAGTTTCTTAAAAATTCACATTTAAAATATCTCCACTTAGTTGTAAAAGTTGTAATTCTATCAATTTTGCATCAAATTTCGCATTGTTAGAGGCAGTCTTAGAACTAATTAAATTAATCTGTGCTTGTCTAAATTCTATGGAAGTAATTTGCCCTAATTTATAACGCTCTGTACTTCTATCAAAATTATTTTGGGCGGTTAGAATATTTTTTTCTTGCGCTTTGAGAATAAATAATTGGTTTTGATAATTTTGCCAAGTGTTTTTTAAATTATTTTCTATAGTTACTTTTTGTTGTTCCAACAAAATTTTCTGATTCTCTAAGGCAATTTTGGAGTTAGCTACTCTTGTTTTCGTGCTCCCGCCATCAAACACATTCCAAGATAAACTTAAACCAGCACTTAAACCATTTGAAGTTGTCGCCTTTGGCTGAAAGTTATTTGCTAGATTTTCATTATTACTTTTATTCCATCCATAAGAAGTATTTAAACCCAAAGATGGTAAATAATTTGCTTTGTTTATTTTGATGTTAAACTCCCTAATGGCAATATTTTTTTCGTTCTGTTTTAAAAGTGAATTGTTCGCTAAAGTCTTTTGCTCTAAATCTTCAAAATTCATTATTTCAATAAATTCTACGTTTGTTTCTACTACATAGCTCGCGTCTTTATCAACACCTAAAATAATATTTAAACCACGTTTTGAATTATGTAGTTGCTGTTTGGCTGAAATTAATGAAATACTGTCATTATTTACATCAACTTCTGCATTTAACAATACTAGTTTAGTCGATTGTCCATACTCATATTGATATTTTGCACGCTGTAAACGTCTTTTAGAAATGGCCAAAGCTTCTGATAAATTATTTGTGTTTTCTGATAATCGTGCAATCTGAAAATAAGCAGTAAATAATTGTAAATAGGTATTTTCAATTGTTTCTTCTACTTCTAATTCTGTTAAATTATAGGTTTCTTTTAATTGCTGATAGGTATACTTTCTTCCTAAACCATCAAAAATAGTATAATTTAAATTTAAAGAAGAATTATAAGATTTTGTCACAGCTCCATTTGAACTTCTTGAATCTCCTACTTGAGGTGTTACTGTTTGATTATTTTTAGTATAGTTCGCTCCAGAAGAAATAGCTGCTGTTGGCAAAAAACCAGTATTATAAATACTTGTATTGTTTTTTGCAACCTCTAAATTATTTTTTGCTATTTTAATTCCGAAGTTGTTTTCAAGAGTAATTTTTAATGCTTCTCTCTTGGTAAGCATATCCTGCGAAAATGCATGAAAAGTCGATAAAAAAACGACGAGTACTATTTTAATATTATTAAATTTCATCTTCATCAAATTTAGATTCGATAATAGCTCTTTCTACTTCTTCTTTAGTAATTTGATTTCCACTTTTTAACCATTTAAGCCTAACTTTCATAGTATTAGAAACAGACAATAATAACGGCAACATTACCAATGTTAAAATAGTGGCAATAGCAATGCCATAAGCAATTGAAATAGCCATGGGTATCAAAAATTGTGCTTGTCTACTCTTTTCAAAAATTAAAGGTGCTAAACCGGCCACTGTGGTTAAAGATGTTAAGAAAATAGCTCTAAAACGAGATTGGCCTGCTCTTACTAAAGCATCATCAAATTTCATTCCTTCCTTTAGGTAATTATTAAATTTCCCAATCAAAACCAATCCATCATTCACCATAATTCCTATTAAAGCAATAATACCTAAAAAGGATAAAACACCAATAGCCATATCATGAATATAATGCCCCCAAATAACACCAATCATGCTAAAAGGAATCATTACAATGAGTAAAATTGGCTGACTGTAAGAACGGAATGTAAAAGCAATTACAATATAAATTAAAAGTAAAACAATGGGACCAACAAGGTTTAACGAATCGGTGGTTTTTTTAGCTTCTCTATTTTGCCCTTCATACAAAGGCTTTACCGTTGGGTATTTGGACAAAATCTCTGGCATAATATTCATTTTGATATTATCTAAAATATCTGTTGCACTTGCGCTTAAATCTTTTAAATCTGCCGTAATTTGAATTTCTCTTTTTCCCTCTAAATGGTTTATTGCAATATCTCCTCTTTCTATAACATAGTTTGCAATTTCAGAAAACGGTATTCTTGTTCCCGTTGGTGTTATAATGCGCATATCATCTAAATTCTTAATAGAAGACCTGTCTTTTTTGTCATAACGAACCCAAACTTTTATTTCATCTTGGCCACGCTGAAAACGTTGTGCTTGAAAACCAAAAAACCCACTACGAACTTGCGCCATTACCGTTTGAAGATTTAATCCTAACAAGTACGCATTATCTTTTAAAGTAATTTTAACTTCTTTTATTCCTGCAGGATCATTATCTGTAACATCCTTTAACAAAGGATTGTTCTCTAACTCTTCCTTTAATTCATCTTTAACAGCCTTTAATGCTTTAATATCGTTTCCTAATAAAGAAATTGCAACCGGGCTCCCACCAAAGTTACCACCAGATCCAAAAATCAAACTCTCTACACCGTATAGTTTACCTACTTTTTGCTGGATAGCGTTTGTGATTTCTGGGGATGAAAAATCTCTAGTTTCACCAGGTAAAAGATTGACGCTTAGTGTTGCATTTGCGCTTCCTGGACCAACTCTTTTAATTATATTTTCTACAATCGATATATTACCCGTTTGCTTTTCTGTATATTCTGTATTCACCAACCAAACTTTTTCTTCAATATAAGAAATCAAAGAATCTGTGATCTTTTCATTAGTTCCTTGTGGCATATTTAGAGTAATTTGTACTCTATCGCTTGCAATTCTTGGAAAGAAAGAACTCTTTACAATGCCACCTCTTAAAGCAGAAAAACTTATTAAAAGAGAAGCTACAAAAACACAAAAAATAAAAAATTTATTATGTAGAGAAAACTTTAAAAACGGCACATAATATGCATCTCTAAATTTTCCTAAAAGAGCATCGGCTGTTTTATTTATCTTCTTAAAAAGTGCATCAACTTTATTTGTTTTTTTCTCTTCTCCATTTTCTGATTTTTTTCTATCCAATGCCTTAGAATGCGCAATATGTGCTGGAAGAATTATCAATGCTTCAATTAGAGAAACACTTAAAGTAAGCAGAACAATTGTAGAAACCTCACCAAAGAAACTTCCTATTCTGCCATCAACAAAAAAGAAGGTAGAAAACGCAATTATAGTTGTTAAAATCGCCGAAACTATTGGAGGAATTACTTCCATTGTTCCATCTATAGCTGCTTTAATTTTAGATTTCCCTAAATCGTAATAATGATGATAAATGTTTTCTCCAATTACAATTCCATCGTCTACCAAAATACCAATCACAATGATCATTCCAAATAGTGATAAAACATTAATCGTAACGCCTAATTGTGCTGCAAAAATAAACATCCCTAAAAAAGATATTGGCAAACCAAAAGCAACCCAAAATGCCAAACGTAAATTTAAAAATAATGCCAAGAAAAAGAGTACTAAAAGTATTCCTGAAATTGCATTTTTAGTTAACAACCAAGTTCTATCATTTAAAGTTGTACTTCTATCGCTTGTAACACTTAACTGAACATTTTGCTGTTCTTGATTATATTTATAAATGTACTCTTTAATTTTATCTGCTGATGAAATTAAGTCTTCGTTATTGGTATTACTAACCGTAATATCTATTGCTAAATTTCCATTATAATACAATCTATCTGGGTTCTCAGACCAGGTATCTCTTAAGTCTGCAACATCTTTTAAACGAATAATATTTCCATTAATTTCAGTTCTTACAATAAGATTTTGTAGCTCAATTCCGTAGTAAGAACGATTACTCGCACGAATTAAATAATCTTCATCTGCCGTTTTTATATTTCCACCTGTAATTAAAATATTAGAACTTCTAACTGCATTTGCTACTTCTGTAATCGATAAATTATAGGCTCTTAAATCATTTTCACGAACAGCAATTTCAATTTCTTCATTGGGATAACCAGAGATTGCAACTTGAGAAATTCCTTCAATACCTCGAATATCATTTTCTACATTTCTTGCATATTGCTTTAGGGCCTTTAAAGAAATATTTTCTCCACTTACAGTAAAGCTAATTGTTGGACGATTATTTTCAACTTTTGCAATTACAGGTGGCTCCATACCTGACGGAAAAGAAGCAACTCTATCTACCGCATTTTTTACATCAGATAATACGACATCTATATTTTTTCCTTTTTCTACTTCAACATTTACACTTGCTGAATTTTCTCTTGAAACAGAAGTTACTCTTTCTACACCAACAATTCCTTTTAAATTATCTTCAATCTTAAGTACAACGCCTTCTTCCATTTCTGCAGGAGAAGCTCCTGGATATGCCAAAGAAATTCTAATTAATTGCGAATCTGTCAAAGGAAAAAAAGATGATTTCATGCTAATTGCACCTAAAATACCAAAAACAAAAAACGCAAGTACTATTACATTTACTGCAACAGGATATTTTATAAAGTAAGTAATGATTTTCTTCATATGTTACTTCTTTGTATTGATTTTCACAATCATTCCATCAAAAGCACCGGGTACGTTTTGTATCAAAATCTTGTCGTTATTTTTCAGCCCTTTAATAACCACCTTTTCTGCTCCAAAATAGACTGCTTGTATATTTACCAACCTTAAAACAGTATCATTTTCTACAGTATAAACACTATTATTATCTACCAATAATTTTCTTGAAATCTCTATAGCCTCACTTTCAGATTTTGCTACCAAACTTACTTCTAAAAACATTCCTTCTCTTAAATCTGGGTGTTTTACATCAATAAATGCTTTTATCGTTTGTGAAACTTGATCTACTCTACCGTTTACACGAACTACTTTTCCTGTATATTTTTTTGACTTATCTAAGTTAGAAAGTGCTACAGAATTGCCGATTTTTAGTAAATCTGCATATTCAGCATTAATTGAAACTTCCATTTCATAAATAGTTGGGTCTATAAATTCTCCTAATTTTTGACCAACTCTCACCAAAGTTCCTGGATTTACCGCAACTTCTGTTAAAATACCAGAAAAAGGGGTTGTAATTTGATGCTTTGCAAAACGAACTTCTAAATTCTTAACATTATAATAAGATGTTAAAATTCCTCTACCAGAAATAAAATATTTTTCTTTATCTGAGGAGAATACTGGTAATTCTGGAACTATTTCATCAATATTAAAATTTATTAAATAGCTTTCCCACTTTTTAAAATTGTTTGGATAATCTAATCTTACATCTGGCATTATAGCAGTAATTAGATTGTATAAATTACTTTTCTGAGCTTGTAAACTAGCATAAAATTCATCGCTATTTATACTTAATAACGTTTCTCCTTTATCAAAATGCGTTCCAGGCTTAAATGCTTTTCTTGATGGTTTTAGAATTCCTTGAACTTCAGAAAATAATTCAATTTTATTTTTTGCAATAAGACCTCCGCTCGCATATAAAATAATTGGAATTTCTTTATTTTGAACCTTATTTACAAAAACAGTTTTTATTTGGGTTTTAAACTTTGGTTTGGGTTTTTGATTTTTTTCTACTAAATAGTTTCCTAAAAACACAGCACTTGCAATAACTAAAATTCCTAGCATTGCTAAAATTATTTTTCTCATAATTAGTTAGTTGATCTTCCTTTAAATAACTTTAGAAAGATTTTAGTGATACAAATATACTTTTAAGCAATAAGCTATCTTATATAATTTAAAGGTAACTTAGTTAAAGAAATGTTATAATTATGACTTTTTAACTAAAATTTTTAGAATCATTTTTTTTTATCATCTTTATATCTTGGAAAGAATAGTGTCTTCTAACTTTAGGATCTCTAAAAATTATAAAAGGATTTATTTTATTATAAAATCTAAATTCATGTTTTTTTATCGAGGAAATAATAGTTTTGCCCATGATACTTCATAAAACAGAAACGATGTTTAAACATCGTTTAGAAAATCACTACAAAAACTATTTTAGAAATATAAATTAGGTGAGGGAAATAGATTAAGAAAAAAAATAGAATCTTTACAAAAACATTTAGCTTGAGAAAAACCTTGTTTATTTGTGGCCAAAAAAAATTACCTCTTAAAAAAGTGCATTTTATTTGAGGGACTAATGAAGAAAAAATGAAATTACACTTGTAAAATTGTAGATTATTGTCAGTAAAAAAAGCACAATGCAAATTAAAAAAACCACTTTAAAAAGTCATGAAAATTTAACTTATTATATGAATTAATTTGATTTACTGCTCTAACACAAATACCGCGCTATTTTTCTCTTCTATAGATGAAATTCCTTCCAAAATTTGGGAAGGGTTAAAATGTATAGAAAATATATATTTTCATCCAAAATACATAAAAACATTAGAAAAAAATCATCCTGAAATCATTTTTTCTTACATCGTCTTAGTCGATAAAAACACTCAGCCAACTGCATTTGCCAGTATAAAAATTATTGATTTTTATTTAAACTCTATTAGAAATGATTTTGAATTCTTAAAAAATATTGGCAGAAAACTGCATATTTTTCCAGATAAAAAACCACTAAAGCTATTAATTTGTGGAAACACTTTTGTGAGCGGAGAACATGGTGTTTTTATTAAAGATAATCAAGATAAAAAAGCAATTGTTAAAGAACTTGCAGAAAGCATTAATCATTTTGTAAACTCTAATAAAAAGCTAAAAAAACAGATTGATGCTTTTCTAATAAAAGACTTCGCTAGAGAGTCACTTTTTATTACAGATGAATTAAAATATTTTAGCTACCATGCCTTTTCGGTTGAACCAAATATGCAGCTTCAACTGCAAGAAGATTGGCAAGATTTTGATGATTATTTGACATCCATGAAAACAAAATTTAGAGTAAAAGCAAGAAAAGCGTTTAAACAGAGTGCAGAGATTCGTATCGAAGATGTTACCTTAAAAAACATTGACAAAAAGTTACCAAAAATGACCGCTTTGTATGAAAAAGTTGCTTTGAATGCGAATTTTAATTTAAGTAGTTTTAATCTAGAAACCTATAAAGATTTAAAAGAAAAATTAGGAGATGATTATATATTAAAAACGTATTGGTTAGAAGATAAAATTGTCGGTTTTATTTCTGGAGTTATCAACCAAAAATCTTTAGACGCACACTTTGTAGGCATTGATTATAATTTAAATAGAAAATATGCCATCTACCAAAGAATGTTATATGATTATATAGAAATTGCTATAAACAAAAAACTAAAAACTGTTAATTTTGGCAGAACAGCTAGTGAAATTAAAAGTTCTGTTGGTGCAAAGCCGCAAGATTTAACCATGTATCTTCGTCATAAAAAGAGTATTACAAACAGAATTTTAAAGCTATTTTTGCAACGTGTACAACCAACAGCATTTCAACAGAAATTTCCGTTTAAAGCTGTAAAAAAAACCTCATGAAAAATAATAAAGAGCTAATAGAACTTTTAAATTTAAAAGAAATTGAAAAAAATGTTTTTTCTGGAGAAAGTGTAACTATTGGAAGTCCTAATGTTTTTGGCGGTCAAGTTTTGGCGCAGGCAGTGAATGCGGCTTACAGAACAATCACAGAAAATAGGTTTATAAACTCTTTACATGCTTATTTTTTAGAAGCAGGAAATTTAACAATACCTATAGATTATCATGTTCAAGAAATTAGAGATGGAGGTAGTTTTTCTACGAGAAGAGTTACTGCAAAACAAAATGACAAACCTATTTTTATTTTAGCCGCTTCTTTTCATAAAGTTGAAGATGGATTTGAGCATCAATCCGCAATGAACGCAGACATAAAACAACCGGAAGAATTATTAAGTTGGGAAGATATTGTTCTCCAGTTTGGAGATTTTTTACCAAAACCTTTAAAATATTTTTTAAGTATTGAACGTCCAATTGATTTTAAACCTGTGCACGTTCCGAATCCTTTAAAACCCGAAAATTTACCAGCAAAAGAAGAAATTTGGTTTAAATTAAAAGGGGATATTCCAAAAATGAATTTGGCTTTAAAACATCAAATTTTAACTTATATATCTGATTATAATGTATTAAATGCTGCTTTTAACCCAAATGCGAAAGAATATAATTTTAGCAATACTCAAACTGCAAGCTTAGACCATTCTATGTGGTTTTTTCGAGATTTTGATTTTAATGATTGGATGTTATTCTCTGCTGAATCACCCAATGCTTTTGGAGCAAGAGGCTTATCAAAAGGAAATATTTATACAAGAGATGGTAAATTAGTTGCTTCTTTTGCCCAAGAAGGCTTATTAAGACCTAACAAGAAATAAATTATGAATTCAATTACATACGTTTTAACCACCAATGGTTTGTTGTTTTTACTGAGTATTATTTTTTGGAAGTTTCCACCAAAAAAGATCAACAATTTATATGGTTACCGGACTTTTAAAGCCATGCAAAATCAAGATATTTGGCATTTTGCAAACACTATTTTTAATAAAAATTTACTGATGTATGCTGGTTTTTCTTTTATTGCGGCAATGCTTTTAGCAAATTTTACTTCAAATGAATTAACTTGGCAACCTATGGTTTTAGCCATTTTATCTATTATTGTGAGTATTATTAAAACTGAAAGATCCTTGTCTGATAATTTCACAGAAGAAGGGAAAAGGAAATAAAAATGAAAATGAAAAAGATTGCGTTAAAAAAAATACTTTCTAAATTTAACTTGCTTCCTGTTATTGAGCAAGTAAATTTTCGACGACAAAAGTGGAAAAATAGAAAGAGCAATCATGAATTTAGAGAGAAGAACCCCACAGTAAAACTTCCACCCGATTTTTATTTATACGAAACTTTTAATCTGAATTACGATAAGTTTTATACCAATGGAAAACCAACTTCAGCTTGGTTAGTAGATCATATTAGTGAATTTAAAGATTTTAAGAATCTTTCTATTTTAGATTGGGGTTGTGGAACCGGAAGGATTTTAAGACACCTACCAACTATTTTAGATACATCTAATTCTTTTTATGGTACAGATTATAATAAAAAATATGTAAAATGGTGTTCTGAAAATTTAGAAGGAATCCAAATTAAAAACAATTTTCTAAAACCTCCTTTAGATTTTAAAGATGATTCTATGGATGTTATTTATGGAATTTCAATCTTTACGCACCTTTCTGAAGAGTTACATTTTTCTTGGATACATGAATTAACAAGGGTTTTAAAAAATGAAGGGGTTTTATTTTTAACAACTCATGGCGAAGCTCATAAGTTTAAACTTTTACCAAAGGAACAACTACTTTATGATGCAGGTAACCTAATAGTTCATGCATATAAAAAGGAAGGAAATAGATTGTATGCTTCTTACCAATCTCCTAAGTTCTTTAAAGACCTTTGTTCTAAAAACAATTTAGAAGTTCTAAAACATATTCCTGGAGAAATAAGAAATAGCCAACCACAGCAAGATGTTTGGGTGCTGAGACTTACTAAAAATTAGCTACGAAAGAAATCGATAAATTTCTTCCAGGAGAAGAAACGCCGGAGGCAAACTCTATAAAGTGCTCATCAAAAAGATTATCTAATCTTGCTTGTACCGAAAAGTTTTCAGTTACTGAATAGCGTCCGTTTACACCAACAGTCATCCAGCTTGGAGAGCCATAGTATATATCTACATCATTAACTGCATTTGCATCAACAATAGGTGTTAAATCATGATTATCAATCCCTTCAGTAAAATTAAAATCTGCAATATCTTTTTTACTATTAAATCTTAAAGCTGCACCAACTTCTATTTTTTCTTTTCTGTAATTCACTTCAAACTGACCAAATAAAGGAGGAATTGAAGACATTGGTTGTTCTGTATCATAAGTTCTTCCCTTTGTATACGTTATGAAGCCAGATGTGTTCCATGCTTTAGAAAGTTTTCCTAAATAACTAAATGTATACCCAGTAATAAAGGCATTTCCTCTATTCTGATTGGCAACTGCATTTCCGTATTCACCATCAAATAAAACTTGATCGCTTCCATTTACAGTAAAACGATCTCTAATGATATAATCGTCTAACAAGGTATAAAATACATTCGCACTTAAACGAAATTTTCTATCGTTGAAATACTTCTGAATTCCTACTTCTGCGTTATAAGCAAACTCTGGTTTTACATTAATATTTGGGACAGTGACATCGCCACTTTTTTCACGAACTCGACCAACATCATCTATATTAGGCGAACGAAAACCAGAAGACAGAACACTATTTAATTGCCAGTTTTTATTTGGTTTATATACATATCCTAGAGTTGCCGTTATTGCAGAGTTATTTGCGCTAATATCATTGTCTGCAAGTTGAATAAATGTTTCATCCATCCATGTTGCATGTAAGTTTGTATTAGTAAGTCTAATACCCGAATTTAAAGTTGATTTGCTATTAACATCTTGTCTGTAATTAATATATAAAGCAGAACTAAAATAATCACTTCCTCCGTCAGGATAGCGTGATTGCACTTTAAAATCATCAGAAAAACCATTGATTTTCCCATTAAAAACATTTAAAGTTCTTCCATAAGACTTCGAAGAAACATCATTATAAGCAAACTCAAAACCATACGATAAAGCTCTTGCCTTATCTTCTGTTAACGATACAGAAAAATCCCCATTTACACTAAAAACAGCTACATTTTCTTCTCTATAAGAACGATCTAAACTTCCAAATTTTCTTTGAATTCTACTTTC
This sequence comes from uncultured Acidimicrobiia bacterium, assembly GCA_964195455.1. Lineage (GTDB taxonomy): Bacteria > Bacteroidota > Bacteroidia > Flavobacteriales > Flavobacteriaceae > Polaribacter. Next base: position 23,200 of record CAXMOR010000019.1, on the reverse strand, counting down.
TTGAAGGCTCTGATAAGCAGCCGTTAAAGTTCCACTTTCTAACCAATTTTTATTAGGATTGAGAAGTAATTGTGATGAGATTAATAACCTTTTTTGAGGACCATAAGACCACTCTGCAAACTTTAGAGAAGAAGTGTCAGAAATATCTGTTAGCTCTGTTAACCTATCAAATCTCTGAATATCAGATGAACTAGAATATTGCAGATTCACTTTTAAATCTGTATTTTTTGACAATGGAACAAAGAATTTTTGCAACACATCTGTTTGATTATAGCCTGTGTTTCTTAATAAATTTGAATCGGAATTTATAGTTGGATTTTCACTGTAATTTCCATTCACATTTTCTGAATAATAGAAAACTTTTCCCCAATCAGAAAAACCATGGTTTCTGTTTTTACCTGCTTTTAATTCCCCAAAATCTGAATAAGAAATACTTGTAAAAGAAGCCCAATTATCATAACTTACTTCAGCAGAAACATTGGTTGTGATTTCTTGATTTACGCTTGAAAAACGAGAAAAAAACTGACTCTTCACCTCATTATTTTCTGATAATTTAGGTGTTTTTGTATAATAATGAATTACGCCCCCTAAAGCATCTGATCCATAAAGTACGGAGGATGGCCCAAAAACTACTTCTGTTTTATCTAATAAATTTGGAGCAATTGTAATGGAACTCTGCAAGTGTCCTTTTCTATAAATAGCATTGTTCATTCTAACTCCATCAACGACTAACAAAATTCTGTTAGATTCCATACCACGAATTACAGGACTTCCTCCACCAAATTGTGATTTTTGAACTTTAATTCCAGGAATTATGGCTAATAAATCTGCAGAAGTTTGAGGTGAAAAATTTTGAATATCCTTAGATGAAAGTACAGCTATTTGTTCTGCGATTCTTTTTGTTTTCTCTTCTCTTTTAAAAGCTGAAATTACTATTTCATCTAATTCCTCTGATTGGTTGTTTAGATATACAATAAAATTTTGTTTTCTTAAAGCCGCTTTTTTTATTCTAAAATTCGCATAAGACAAATGGGAAAAAATAATTACTTCATCATTTTTAAAAGTAGAAATATCTGCTAAACCTTTATTATTAATTGTTAAACTAATGGTTTTAGATTTGTTATAAATAGTAACATCTTTTACTATTTTACCTGTTTTTTTGTCTAAGATTTTTACCTCTTGACCAAAAGTTACACAACTGAATAAAACTACAAATACAAAAAGAATATACTTCATTATCAACTAAATACTGTTTCTAAAACTTGTAACGATTTAGGGTCTCTAAAACTGCCCAAATGTAGCCTAAAATACTGAATAATAACTTGCAAAACCAACTGCCTTTCGTCTTTACTATAGGCTACATTTTCTAAGGTATCAAAAATGATGCCTAAGAGCTTTTTAAATTGATAAAAATCGTTGTTCGAAATAACATTCTTTTCATGAATGCTATCAGAAAAGTTACCCTCTAATAAGTCAAAACCTTTTTTATTGATTTCAGATGTATCTGGATAAAATCCTAAAAAACCAGTTAAATTCAAAAGAAATAATAAATGAAAATTTGCCACTTTATCATGGAGATCTAACCAAATAAAGGCGGTTTCTAAATATTCATAAAGCGCTAAATTTTGTTCTTCTTCTTGAATAGAATTCGATAAAACTTCTGATAAAAATAGCACAACAGATTGCTTCACAATATTTGTATGAATACTTTTATAAGGATGAATTACCTGTACTTCTTTTATAGAGTTTAAAGTGTTTTTTGTGTTGTGCTTAGCAATAATTTTTAATTGCGTTAAAGGCTGAAAATGCGCTGCCTTAATGCCTTTTTTTTTCGGCTTTAAAACGCCTCTAATTAAATAAGACTTAACGCCTTCTTCTTGAGTATAGCACTTTACAATTAAGCTTGTGTCACCATATTTTAGGGAGCTTAAAACAATTGCTTTTGTAGTTAAAATAGCCATTAATTTACAATTGCAAGTTTAGCTGTGGCTGTTTCTGAACCATCATCACTAGACATTAAAACAATGTAAACACCAGATGCCACTTTAGTACCAGATAAGTTCTTTTTGTTCCAAACGACTTTACCTCCTTGTAATTCTTGCCCTTCTACAACATTAGTTTCATAGACCAAATTACCTGCAACATCTAAAATTTTTACATTAGTTCCTTTTGGTAAATGCGTCCCTTTTCTGCCATCAATCGTAATAGTTTCGTGATTTTTTAAAGCAGGATTTGGATATGCATATACATCACCTAAAACTTCACCAAAAGTTGCCACTTGACTATTATACGCAACAATACCTTTATCAGTAGCGAAATATACTTTTCCATTACTCTTATCAACTCTAATTTTTAAAATTCTATTAGACGGCAGAGGAGAATTCTGTTTACTGAAATTTGCTAGAGTATTTTGCCCAGAAGGATTTGTATAAACCACACCTCCATTATCTGTTCCAAACCATTTGTTATCTGCACCATCAATAACGATCGTATTAATTCGTTGATCACCTAATAATCTTTCTCCAACGCCATCTTCTTCTATAACGACTGGTTGAGCATTTAAAATATCTGCATCAAAAACGCCAGATGCATTTCTATAAACCACCATACCATTTCTTGTACCCAACCATGCAATATTGCTTTTATCTACCGCAATAGATAGCACATCTGTATCTGGTAAATTTCCAAGATTTGGTGTTGCTATTAAAGCTCTTTTTTTAGTACCATTTTCGTTAAAAACATAAACTCCGTTTCTTCTAGTTCCCATCCAAATGCTATTATTATTATCAATAGCAATTTCACTTAAACCTAATTTATCTGGCAGTGTTTTTAAAGAACTTAAATCAAAACTACTCCATTGGCCTGAAGGCGATAATTTTTTTAATTCTTCATTAAAACTTATGTTTGAAATCCATAAATTTCCTTGGCGATCAAAATTAGTTCCGCTAACCCTTATACTTACAGCACTTGGATTATTAGGGAAAATTTCTTCTAAAGAACTATTGAGATGGTTGTAAAAATTCGTTACCTCATCATCCTCTATAACTAATAGCCCTCCTGTAGAAACAGCGTTAATAGCTCCAGTATCTCCAAAAGAACTTATATAAACTTTATTCTCTGCATTTGGATCGATAGAAATGTAATTTAAATCTATTACAGGAAAATCTGGATTAAACTTTGTGTTTATCCAATTTTTCCCGTTAAAATGACTAAATCCCTGCTTATTTTGAATCGGTGTATAAGTATTATCATAACCTCCAAAAACAACCCAAAGGTTATTATTTAGAACATTAATAGAAAAAATATCATTAGACAAAGGTCCTTCTGGATGAATTTCTTCATAAGTGTTTATTTGATCTAAACTGGTCTTTAAGATACCAAATTCTGATGTAGCCAAATACATCATATTATCATTGATAAAAGCCGTATTCAGTGTAAAATCGAACTCTAAGATAGTATTAAAAACAGCTACTTGATTGTTTGCTAAATTTAAAATAATTGCACTTTTATTTAGCGCAACTGCCAAATGAACACTGGATGATTTTAGCCCTACAATTTCCTCAAAATAATCTTCAATTTCATTTAAAACTCCTGAATTTAATTGCAACAACTTGCTGCCTTCAGTAACATAGATTTGATTATTTAAAAAAGCAATCTTACTAAAATTACGATTCATAAATTGTTGCTCCCAACTCTTAAAATCAACTAAAAGTTCACTTGTAATATCAGCGATAAAAATTCCATCTTCAGTAACAGCATAAATTTTATCATCAGAAATTAAAGTTTTATGTATCTCTAAAGAAGTAGAGCTATTTCCTATAAAAAAAGTATCTCCAAACTCTAACTTTTCTATATTATATTCCACAATTGCAAACGGCGTAGACAAATATAGTGTGTTGCCAAATTCAGAAATATGATTGATGCTTTTTGCCCCTGCTTGATTAAAGTTTACAATATCTGCTGAAATGGTAATTGCTCCATTTTCATCAATTACTTCAATTAATCCATTTTGATAGCCAATAACGATTCTTTTAAACGTTGAATTATAATGAATTGATGATGTAACCTCACCAGACAAACCTCTTATAGATGAAAATTTATTGGTTTCCAAAGTACTTTCATTATACGTAAAAACAGCATTATCTGTTAAAGCGTAAATAGTATTATCAACTTTCACAAAATCTTTTACGTTGTTGTAAGAATATAAATCTTCCCAAGAATCACTATAATCATTCTGAGAAAAAATTGGTAAATAGATTAAAAATAGAAAGAGAAAAAATAACTTTTTCATATGTTTGTTTATAAAATCAAAGATATTTAATAATTATAAACAAACGATAAAAACGGGTATATTAGTACAAAAATGCATAGATATTTATGAGTTTAGAAATTGAAAGAAAATTTTTAGTTAAAAATGACGATTTTAAAAAAGAGTTTTATCAAAAAAAACAGCTAAAACAAGGGTATTTAAATTCTGATAAGAACAGAACTGTAAGAGTTAGAATTGCTGATAACACTGCTTTTTTAACGATTAAAGGAAAATCGAATTCTACAGGAACAACTCGTTTTGAATGGGAAAAAGAAATTGATAAAAAGGAAGCCGAAAAATTGCTTTTTTTGTGTGAACCCTCAATTATTGATAAAACAAGGTTTTATGTAAAAAGTGAAAATCATATTTTTGAAGTTGATGAGTTTTATGGCGATAATGAAGGTTTAATTGTCGCAGAAATCGAGTTGAATTCTGAAAATGAATTATTTAAAAAACCTTCATGGTTAGCGGCAGAAGTTACAGGAGATAAAAAATATTACAACTCAAGTTTAAGTAAAATTCCTTTTAAAAAATGGACATAAAATAACCTTAAACGTAAGATTAAGTTTATGCTAAAAAAATTACAAATAATATATCGCAATAAAGTGACATACACTTCCTAATAAAACAAAAACATGAAAGGCAGCATGGTTATAAGGCATTTTTTTTATTGAATATAAAACAGCTCCAACTGAATAAGAGATTCCTCCAGCAATTAAAAACTGAAAACCTTCTGCACTCAAACTTTGCATTAAAGGTTTTATAAAAAACAGTACTTGCCACCCCATTAAAAGATACATTGCAGTTGATATTTTATCAAATCTACCCGTAAAAAATAATTTGAGAATAATTCCTGTTAAGGCAAAAACCCAAACAGCAATAAACATATACCACCCTAGATTAGAGTCTAAAGCTACTAAACAAAAAGGAGTATAACTTCCCGCTATTAATGCATAAATAGCAGCATGATCAAAAATATTTAGCGTTCTTCTTTTCTTTGGATTTTTAGCTGCATGATAAAAAGTTGAGGCAGCATATAAGACCATTAAACTCAATCCGTAAATTATAAAACTGGCTATATCCCAGAAATCTGAATAGGAAATCGCTTTTAAAATTAAAAAAGGAAAAACAATAATACTGGCAAGCAGACCTAAGCCATGAGACCAAATATTTAATTGTTCTTCAGAATCTGAATACCTATAATTTAATTTCTCACTCATTTCCTTCTATTTGTATCATTCATATACTTTTTATCATTTACCAAATCATTGTAAATAACATCAAATGTTTTGTCTTTTAGATACTCCATTTCATCAATAGACAATTCTTTGGTTGAAATAAATTGATGTTGGCGAACTCTAAAAACTCCAAGACCTCCTTTTAAAAAATCCCAAGAAAACAACCGTTTACAATCATAATAGACATGCGCAACAATAGGTATGTCAAATTCTATTGCCAAACTAAAAGCTCCTTTTTTAAATGGCGCTAAAACAACATCTTCTGTTGGCACTAACCCTTCAGGAAAAATCGCCATACTTACGCCATTTTGCAATCTTTTTTTAGCCATTTCATAGACTCTTTTTCTACTTTCAGGATTACTTCTATCTACCATAATAACAACTTTTTTATAGAAAAACCCAAAAACTGGAATTTTAGCTAACTCCTGTTTTCCAACAAAAACGATTGGATTTTTACTTAAAACAATCAAAACAAAAGGATCCATAAAAGAAGCGTGATTTGGACAAAACATATAACTTTGATTCGACTCGATTTCTTCATCTAATTGAATATTTAAACGAAAACCCATGCCGTAGATAAGAACTTTAGACCAAATTCTGACCAGCTTCCACAGCAAATGATAGTATTCTTCCTTAAAAGTGAAGATTAACAATAATGGAGACATTAAAATGATTGTTGTAAACATTAGAATGTAAAACCACAAACGCCAAATTAAGAGAAAAGGAATTTTTAAAAATTTCATGAACGTCAAAAATACTAATAATCTTTTTGTTGTTCGTTTTTATAGCATAAAACCTTATTTTTGCCCTAACAGAGAAATTTTTATCTCATGTAAAGATAATTTATTTGACAAATGATATTCGTATTTCTCCAAACCGTAAGTTGTAAGATTATTATTTCATTTTAAAATGATTTAAAAAAAATATTATTTAATGTCTAGAATTTTAACTGGAGTACAAAGTACAGGAACACCACATTTGGGAAATTTATTAGGAGCAATTTTACCTGCGATAAAAATGGCTAATAACCCAAAAAATGAGGCATTTCTATTTATTGCAGACATGCACTCTTTAACACAAATTAAAGATGGAACAGAGTTAAGAGAAAACACGTATAGCACAGCTGCTACTTGGTTAGCTTGCGGCTTAGACATTAGTAAAACGGTTTTTTATAGACAGAGTGATATTCCTCAAGTTACAGAATTATCTTGGTATTTAAGCTGCTTTTTTCCCTATCAAAGATTAACATTAGCACATAGTTTTAAAGACAAAGCAGATAGGTTAGGAGATGTAAACTCAGGTTTATTTTCTTATCCAATGTTAATGGCTGCAGATATTTTATTATATGATGCAGAAATTGTACCTGTTGGAAAAGATCAATTACAACATCTAGAAATGACACGTGATGTAGCTAATAGGTTTAACAATATTGTTGGAGAAACATTGGTTGCTCCTGAAGCTAAAATACAAGAGCACGCCAAATTAGTTCCGGGAACTGATGGTGAGAAAATGAGTAAATCTAGAAATAACATTATCAATATTTTCTTACCAGACAAAAAACTAAGAAAACAAATAATGTCTATTAAAACGGATAGTAGGGGTCTAGAAGAAGCTAAAGAGCCAGATAATGATAACGTTTTTAATTTATATAAATTATTAGCTTCGGATGCTCAAATTGCTGAAATGAGAACAAATTATGAAGGTGGAAACTATGGTTATGGGCATGCAAAACAAGCTTTATATGAATTGATTGTTGAGCAATTTTCAACTATTAGAGAACGTTACAACCATTTTATGGAAAATAAGCATGAAATTGACGAAGCACTAGAAATCGGAGCAGAAAAAGCTACTATTGTTGCGAATGAAGTTTTGAAAAGAGTTAGAACCAAAATAGGGTACTAACAAAAATCATTAATTATATACCGAACTGACAAATCAAGCCTGCCATAATAGCTAATGTTATTACCCAGTATCCTGCATTAATAGCAACATATTTTACTGATTTTCTTTCAAACATTGCTATAATACCTATAACTGGTAATGCCAATAATAAACCTGATAAAGCACCATGCAAAGCACCATGTTTAAAAGTTCTAAAACGATCTCCATAATTTGCTAAAAAATCCTGAAAATAGGTAAATGCTTCTCCTGTTTGTTCTGCAAAACCAGGTTCGCCTGCCAAAGATGAATACACTCCCATTTGATGAATGGTTGCAGGCAATAAAAACACTGCAATGAACAAGCTAAAAACATAGCTTAAAAGAAAGGTTACAGCCATGTTTTGGCCTTGCAAAGATTCTTTTGTAAATCTCATTTCTTTCATCCAAGCATTTCCAAATAAAGGACCATACCAGAAAAAACCGATTATTGCCGGTATGATAGCCGCTACAAAAAAGATATAAAAATTTATTTCCATGATAAAAATTGTTTTTAGGTCAAGTATCAAATATAGGTAATAAGGTGACAACCTTAAATTGGTTAAATAAAAAAATCTAAAACATAAAATTTTAGACTTTCCATATTTTATTTTTTAAAAAGCAACTACTTAATCTTCATTGACTTCCCAATAGCTTCCAATTCAAAAACAAAAGCTCTTTTATTTACTGACGGAGCATACGTGAAACCTTCAAAAACTACCAATCTATTATTTGCCTTGTCAATTACCGTATAATTTAAAAAAGGACCTGCCATAAAATCGTTTTTTACTTCCCATTTACCACGAGTTTCATACGCCTTTTTTCCAGCTATAATTGCATCAAAAGTGAAGGGAGTATAAGCTTCCTCTGTAATCATATGCATGGTTTTAGGATCTGAACCAGGTATAAATTTTTTACCAATACTATCTCTTACCGCCAAAATATTATCAGAAATTTTACTTTCATCACCCAAAGGAAGTGAATACACTAAAATATTATTACTTCCTGTTTTTGCAATTCCACTCAACAAATGATTTCTTAACCAAAGAAACTCTCCTGTGTCATCAACCGTTTTAAACTTTTTAGGAATTGTAAAAGTTATACCTAAATTACTAAGTGTTTTGTATTGTGAATTATCAATTTTATCTTTCTCAAAAATTCCTTGTGTAAATTGAATATCTGAATCTATAAAAATATTTTTAATTTCACTTTTATGTTTTTGCAAAAGTTTAATAATGCTTTGATCGTCTTTTGCTTGCACATATACAATCGTTTGAGGTTGTGCATAAACATTTCTCTTTACAGTAAAAGACTCATTTTTAGTTTCTGTAATAATTAAAATATTTCTACTGGCTTTCATCATAGAACTAAATCCATTTGGCGCAACTTGAGATACGGATAAAACCTGCTCTGGCTGAGGTAAGCCCACCATTAATTTTCCAAAGGAATTACGAACTTCTTGACCTACATCGCCTGTCCAATCACTACTTTTAGCAACGACCATTACTTTATTAATCTTACCTATAGATTGCTTTAAAATCTTTTTATCATGACCAATACAAGACAATAATAAAAGTGTAATTATTAAAATTGAAAATATCTTTTTCATAAGTTTAGCTTTTAAAAATTTTAAGTTTAGTTCCAGGTTTTAAACTTTTAACACTCCAAATATTGTTCCACTTTTTAATTTTATCAACAGAAACATTCTGAAATTTTTTAGAAATGTTCCAAAGAGAATCTCCTTCTTTAACAACATAGATCTCATATTTGCTAGATTTAGATAAAATTGTTGATTTCTTTTTTGTAGATTTACCTGCAGAAAAAGGGATTTTCTTTGGAAAAATAGATAACCTTTGTCCAATTTTTAAACGATTATTTTTTAAACCATTCCATCGTTTAAGACTACTTACTCGTACTCCGAATTTACTAGCTATTTTTCCTAAATAATCTCCATTTTGAACGCTGTAACGAATACGTGTATCCATTTCAAAATACCTAGGCAAAGGCTTTTCTCTTTTACTTTCATCTTTAGAAGCTAAAGCATACAATTCTTTTTCCTTCGCTAAAAATTCTACCACCTTATTACTTGGCAATCTTACAGCATAATTTCTATCTTCTACAAATGGAATAACATCTAATTTATACGCAGGGTTTAAAAAAGAAAGCACCTCTTCACCAACATTTATCGTTTCAGAAATTTGATCGAAAGTTACAGTTCTTTTAACACGAATTGTATCTGTTTGAAAATCAAAAAACTTAGGAATTTCAGCATAAATTTTATGCTCATTTGCATATTCAAATATATACATGGTTGCATAAAATGCAGGAACATAACCTGCTGTTTCTCTTGGTAAATAAGGTCTTATATTCCAATAATTTCGATAACCTCCAGAACGTTTTATAGCTTTCCTTACATTTCCGGGTCCAGAGTTATAAGCCGCTAAAGCTAAATCCCAATCTCCAAAAATGGTAAATAACTGACTTAAATATTTACAAGCTGCAATGGTTGCTTTGACAGGATCTTGACGTTCATCAACATAAGAACTAACTTTTAAATCAAACTGTTTTCCTGTACCGTACATAAATTGCCACAAACCTGTAGCACCAACCCTCGATTTCACTTGTGGCCTTAAGGCAGACTCTACAATTGCTAAATACTTCATCTCTAAAGGAATATCAAACTGATCTAGATATTGCTCGAACATTGGAAAATAGTACTTTGCTTTTCCCATTAACTTTGGGTAGTACCTTTTACGATATAACAAATAACTATTGATTACTTTTTCTAAAGCGGGATTGAAGGCTAAATTAAAAGGTGTTTTTTTATCTAAATCCAAAAGACGTTTTTTCAACAAAGCAGTCGTTAAAACAATATTAGGATTCCCAATAATATCTTTATCATCAATTAAATACTCGAATGTGTCTACTAAGGCTGAATTAAATTTTTCGTCAACTAATAAACTATCAATCGTTTTTAAATCTGAATCTGAAAATAAGTCAATTTTTATGTTTTTTTTAATAGAATCTTTAGCAACAAATAAAGTATCTATTTCAACAGTAGTAATACTATCCTTTTCTTGTTGAGAAAAAGCTGAAATACTGATAAAAAATAAGAGAGATAAAATTTTATTCATATTACTATATATCTAATTCTAAAGCTATCGGACAATGATCTGAATGCTTGGCTTCGGATAAAATGTACGCTCTAGAAATTTTATCTTTTAAAGGCTCTGACACCATCGCATAATCTAAACGCCAACCTTTATTATTTGCTCTAGAATTTGCCCTGTAACTCCACCAAGAATATTCTTGTTTCTCTTGATTTAGAAAACGAAAACTATCAATAAATCCGGTATTAATAAACGCTCCTATCCAAGTTCTTTCTTCTGGCAAAAATCCAGAAACTCCTTTCATTTTTGGGTTGTGAATATCAATTGCTTCATGACAAATATTATAATCTCCACAAATCACTAAATTAGGAATTTCTTGTTTTAAATTATTGATATATTCTTGAAATTCATCCATATAATTGAACTTAAAACTCAGCCTTTCTGAATTTGTTCCCGAAGGCAAATACAAACTCATAACAGAAACTTCATCAAAATCTACTCTTAAATTTCTGCCTTCAAAATCCATCGAGTCAATTCCTGTTCCGTATTCAATATGGTTTGGTTTTTCTTTACAAAAAATAGCTACTGAAGAATATCCTTTTTTTTGTGCAGAAAACCAATAGTGATAGGGATAACCTATATTTTCAAACTCAGAAAGATCTAATTGTTCTTTATGCGCTTTGGTTTCTTGAATACAAATTACATCTGGATTTGCGGCCTGCAACCAATCTAAAAATCCTTTTTTTAGAGCTGCTCTAATTCCGTTTACGTTGTATGATATTATTTTCATCTAGTTTAAAAAGATTGGTTCTTTTAAAAAAATCCATGTTATTTGGGTTTTCTCTCCAGTTTGGGTTTTAATTTTTTTCTTTCTTGGTGATAAAAAAACAGCAATTGCAACTGCTATTAAAGTCCTAATAAAAAAAAATTCAACATTTAATACTACATCAAAAAGAAAGAAGCAAATAAGCAGAATAATTGGAGAAATTAACCAGTATGTTTTTAGTAATAATTTCATTTGACAACTTTTTTTAAGTAATTTTATCTATTTGAATAAGCAAAGTTCTTTAATTTGGAGAAAATTAGGATAGAACCATTTCTGGAATTTCCCCTTCAACAATCAAAGTTCCTTCTGTAGCATTTTGAATCTCTTCAACAGAAACTCCAGGAGCTCTTTCTAACAAGTAAAATGCATTGTCTTTTACCTCTAAAACCGCTAAGTTTGTCACCACTTTTGTTACACAACCTACTCCTGTTAAAGGCAAAGAACATTGTTTTAAAATTTTAGATTCACCCCGTTTGTTTGAGTGCATCATGGCTACAATAATGTTTTCTGCAGATGCAACTAAATCCATCGCACCGCCCATTCCTTTTACCATTTTACCTGGTATTTTCCAATTCGCAATATCCCCGTTTTCAGAGACTTCCATAGCTCCTAAAATAGTTAGATCTACATGTTTACCGCGAATCATAGCAAAGCTCATCGAAGAATCAAAAAAGCTTGCACCTGGCATTGTAGTTATCGTTTGTTTACCTGCATTAATGATGTCTGCATCTTCTTTTCCTTCAAATGGAAAAGCTCCCATTCCTAAAACACCATTTTCACTCTGAAATTCTACTTCTATATCAGTACGAACATAGTTGGCTACCAAAGTTGGAATACCAATACCTAAGTTTACATAAAATCCGTCTTGAACTTCTTGTGCAATTCGTTTTGCAATACCAATTTTATCTAAAGCCATAACTAATTTCTTTGTCTTACCGTTCTTTGCTCAATTCTTTTCTCGTATTTTTCACCTTTAAAAATGCGTTGTACAAATATTCCTGGAATATGAATATTATTTGGATCCAACTCACCAACCTCAACCAATTCTTCTACTTCTGCAACTGTAATTGTTGCTGCTCCACACATATTTGGATTAAAATTTCTTGCAGTTCCTTTAAAAATTAAGTTTCCAGCTGCGTCTCCTTTCCAAGCTTTTACAAAAGCAAAATCGGCTTTAAAAGCCGGTTCTAAAACGTGCATTTTTCCGTCAAACTCTCTAGTTTCTTTTCCTTCTGCAACTTCAGTTCCATAACCTGCAGGTGTATAAAATGCTGGAAACCCTGCTTGTGCTGCTCTACATTTTTCTGCTAAAGTTCCTTGAGGAGTTAACTCCACTTCTAATTCTCCTGATAACATTTGACGCTCAAACTCATCATTTTCGCCAACATAAGAAGAAATCATTTTCTTAATTTGTTTATTTTGAAGCAATAAACCTAGACCAAAATCGTCTACACCAGCATTATTAGAGATACAAGTAACATCTCTAACATCTAGTTTCACCAATTCAGAAATTGCATTTTCTGGGATACCACACAAACCAAACCCCCCTAACATAAAAGTCATTCCATTTTTTACGCCTTTTAAAGCCTCTTGGACATTATTTACTTTTTTGTTTATCATAACTATATATCTTTTGTGATGGCTTTGTAAGTTATTAAAATATTGAATCAATATCTATTAAAAATTAGTGTCTTCATCAGGGATTTCATTTTCTCCTTCTTCAGCTTTTTCTTCACATTTAATATTGATCGATAAATTTTCTGGCTCTTCAAAATCTTCTTTACTAATGTTTAACGTTTTATCTGCATAACATTTTCTCATGTATAAAGCCCAAGATGGCAAAGACATGGTTGCTCCCTGACCCTTGGTTATTCCTTCAAAGTGTATTGCTCTATCTTCACCGCCGGTCCAAACACCTGTTGCTAAATTTGGTACAATCCCCATAAACCAGCCATCAGATTGATTTTGAGTGGTTCCTGTTTTACCAGCAATTGGATTTTCAAATTTATAAGGAAAACCTGTAACAACTTTCCCTCCTGAAGTCCAGTTTGTACGCAATCTAATTCCTGAACCAGATTCTGTTACCCCTTTTAATAAATCTAAAATGACAAAGGCAGATTCTTCACTTAAAACTTCCTGCATTTCTGGGATAAAATCTTTTAAAACAGTTCCGTTTTTATCTTCAATTCTTGTAATAATCATCGGACTAACTCGTAAACCTTTATTTGCAAATGTACTGTAGGCGCTAACCATTTCTAATAGTGACAAATCCACTGCGCCTAATGCAATTGAAGGGTTCGCTTGAATTTTAGTTTTAATTCCTGCAGCTTCTGCCAAGCGCACTACATTTACTGGAGCTACCCTATCTATTAATCTAGCAGACATTGTATTTACTGACCCCGCTAAACCATCCTTTAGAGTTAACATTCCGCCATACTTCTCGTTCGAATTTTTTGGACTCCAATCTTCTGGAATTCCATATTTTCCTTGAGGAATTGTATAAGGTGTATTTGGTAATTTATCGCAGGGAGACATTCTTAATTGGTTAATTGCAGTTGCATAGACAAATGGTTTAAACGTAGAACCTACTTGTCTTTTTTGTTGCGCAACAGCATCATACTTAAAATGTTTGTTATTAATACCGCCAACCCACGCTTTTATATGCCCTGTTTGTGGCTCTATAGATAGTAACCCTGAACGTAAAAAATGTTTGTAATACTTAATAGAATCTAAAGGAGACATAATTGTATCTCTGTCTCCTTTCCATGAAAAGACCTTCATCTTTGTCTTTATATTAAAAATTTCATCGATCTCTTTAGATGATTTCCCTACTTTTTTAAGACGTCTATATCTTTCTGAACTCTTTTTTGCTCTTTCAAAACTTCTTGCAATTTCACTTTTTTCTAAATCATAAAAAGGAGCTGTTTTATTTCTTTTCTGCTCTTTAAAAAAATACGATTGCAAATTAGACATGTGCTCTTTCACGGCTTCCTCTGCATATTGCTGCATTCTCGAATCTAAGGTTACGAAAATCTTTAATCCGTCACTAAAAATATCATATTCTTCTCCATTTTGTTTTGGATTATTTTGCACCCATTTACGCATCACTTTTTGCAAATGAGTTCTAAAATAAGTTGCAGATCCATCACTATGGCTTTCTGGCTTGTAATTTAGTTCTAAAGGTAATTGTTGCAGATTATTTTTTTCATCTTTCGTAATAAAATTGTTTTTTGTCATTTGTAATAAAACGACATTTCTTCTTTGTTTTACTTTCTCTTTTCTTCTTAAAGGATTAAAATAAGAGGAATTTTTTAGCATACCAACTAACATTGCAGATTCTTCTATCGCTAAATCTTTTGGCTCTTTACCAAAGTAAATTCTTGCTGCAGAGCGTATACCAACTGCCTGATTTAGAAAGTCGTATTTATTTAAATACATTGCAATAATTTCTTGCTTTGTATATTGTGTTTCTAATTTAGTAGCCACTACCCATTCTTTCATTTTTTGCCCAATTCTAACAAAAATGTTTCGAGATGGTCTTCCTGTAAAAAGCATTTTTGCTAATTGTTGGGTTATCGTACTTGCACCACCACTTCCTGGTTTTAAAATGGCTCTTGCTGTTCCTTTAAAATCGATTCCTGAATGCTCGTAGAAACGCTCATCTTCTGTAGACACTAAGGCATTTATTAAATTTTCTGGCAACTCTTTAAACTTCACAGGTGTTCTATTCTCTTTGGCATATTTACCAATGGTAACTCCGTCTGCAGAAATAACCTCTGTTGCTAAGTTTGTTTGGGGGTTTTCTAATTCTTCAAAAGTTGGTAATGCTCCAAAGCCATCTTTAGAAGTTATAAAAAAAAGCAGAAATATGATTAAGAATCCTGCCAAGGCTATTCCCCAAAACCAGATTAGATACTTTTTAAAATTTATGATTTCTTTCTTTGCCATTTTATTCTATTTTTTCTATACTAAAGCCAACATCCTGAACGCCTTCTAAAAACGGAATTACTTTCACTTCTCCATTTTTTCTCATTGCGTGACGTATGTTGAATAGATATTTACCCGATTCAGGAAATACTTTTTCTTCTTTATAAAATAATTTATTTTCTTTGATATCTGTGAATCCTTTTCCTAAAAAATGACCAAATTTATCTGCCATTTGGTATTGTAAAGTATCAACAATTTTATTTCCATTTGGAAAACTCAATTCTGCAATTACATAAAGATTACTATATGAATACTCTTTATTATTTCTAATGTTGATAAACAAATCTTTAGGTAAGATTGTGTCTTCTACATCGAACTCAAAAGAAATATTTTTATTGGCTTCCCAAGAAGCATTTGGTAATGATTTATATTTAGTAAACTCTATTTTATCATTACAAGAAAAAAGAAAAAAAAGCACAATCAAAAAAGTGAAAACTCTATTTTTCTTGAGAATCATTTCCATTTTTAGGTCTGTTATTGTTTCTGTTCCTATTATTTCTTCTTGGCTTGTTCACCTTAGCTCCTTCAGCTTTTGGCTGATTTGGGTTTGTGCCAGCTCTCGGCTTTGCAACAGATTTTGGCTTTTGATTTGGGTTTTGTTTAGGTTTTCTATTTTGCTGTTGATTTGGGGTACCATCTTTTGGTGTATTTACACCCACAGAAACGGGTTTCTTTTTTCGATTATTTTTTCTGCGTTTACTTGTTTTTGGAGCATCAAAACGCGTTAGACTATCTTGTCCTACAGCATCTTCAAAATTCACTTTTTCAGGAATTTCTATTTCAGATTCATACTCTTCTAACGAAACAGATTTTTCGTCATTTTTATTTAGCTCAATTATTTCTTGAACCTGTTCTAATGTTAGTCTAAACCATTTAAAACGCTCCGACTTATATGTATACCAAAGATGTTTTTTAAAGATATCCATCTTGATAAAAACAGCTTCTCCTTTTTCAGTTTTTAAAACTAAATCTTGTTTTGGAAAGGACTTTAAAGCATCTAAATAGGTGTCTAGTTCAAAATTTAAACAACATTTCAACTTGCCACATTGACCTGCTAATTTTAGCGGATTCAATGAAAGTTGCTGATAACGTGCAGCAGATGTGCTTACTTTTCTAAAATCTGTTAACCAAGTAGAACAACATAATTCTCTTCCACAAGAACCGATTCCTCCTAATCTTGCAGCTTCTTGCCTTGCGCCTACTTGTTTCATTTCTACACGAATAGAAAATGCACTCGCTAAATCTCTAATTAGCTGCCTAAAATCCACTCTTGTTTCTGCAGTATAATAAAAAGTTGCTTTATTTCCATCTCCCTGATATTCAACATCCGAAAGCTTCATTTGCAAACCTAATCTTCCTAAAATCTCTCTTCCTCTTCTTTGAGTTTCTATCTCTTTAGCTCTTGTCGCTTGCCAAATATCTATATCTTTTTGAGATGCTTTTCTGTAAATTTTCTTAATTTCTTCACTATCATTAGAAATTTTACGTTTCTTCATTTGCACTTTCACCAACTCACCTGCTAAAGAAACTGTACCTATATCATGACCAGGAGAACTTTCTACTGCCACAACATCTCCCATAGAAATGGTTAGATTTTCTGTGTTTTTAAAAAAATGTTTTCTTCCGTTTTTAAAACGGATTTCAAAAATATTAAAACGCTCTTCACCACTTGGTAAAGTCATATTAGAAAGCCAGTCAAAAACGGCTAGTTTATCACTACCACTTCCACAAGTTCCTGTTCCACAATTACCATTACTTTTGCAACCTTTTGGTACTCCATTTTCTGTTGTACCACAACTTCCACATGCCATCTAAGTAAATATATTTTTATAGTTGATATTCTTTATGGTTTATTTTTAGCAGCATACCTGCTAAAAACTACACCCTAAAGTTTAAAAACCTCTTGGTTCATAAATTGATTATCAAGCTGATAAGAAAACACAACTTAACAATGACGAATCAGTAAATATACGGAATCTGAAGGAATCTTAAAAGCTAAATTTTTAACAAAAAAAAGGCCTCTAAATTGAGGCCTTTTAAATTTTATTTTTAGCTAAATTAATCCTTAAACTTCAGAACTTCTGAACGTCCTTTTTTAAAGATTTTATTGCTATTTCCTTTGCCTTTTCTCAGTTCTTTTTGCTCCTCAAAAGACAATTGAATTATTTCTTGACAATCTGTAGAACAAGTATTTTCCATACTTTCTGAACACTCATCACATTGAATAAATAATAAATGACAGGCTTCATTTGCACAGTTTGTATGCGCATCACAAGCTTTTCCACATTGGTGACAATTAGAAACTACATCCTCTGTAATTCTTTCTGCTCTTCTGTGATCAAATACAAAATTCTTTCCGATAAACTTATTTTCTATTCCTTCGGATTTTACTTGTCGCGTATATTCTATAATTCCACCTTCTAATTGAAAAACATTCTTAAAACCTTTGTGCTTGTAATATGCAGATGCTTTTTCACAACGAATTCCGCCAGTGCAATACATCAACAAATTTTTATCTTCCTTATTATTTTTTAAATCTTCTTCAATAATATCTAAAGAATCTCTAAACGTATCTACATCTGGAGTTACAGCTCCATCAAAATGACCAATTTCACTTTCATAATGATTTCGCATATCCACACAAACTGTATCAGAATTTGCCAACATCTTATTAAATTCTTCCGCATTTAAATGGACACCTTTGTTAGTTACATCAAAAGTTTCATCATTTAAACCATCAGCAACAATTTTGTTTCTAACTTTTACCTTTAATTTTAAAAAAGACTTATTATCATGCTCAATAGCGACATTTAAGCGAATGTCTTCTAAAAAAGAAATACTATCTAATTGTTCTTTTAATGCATAAAAATTTTCTGAAGGAACAGATAATTGTGCATTAATACCTTCGTAAGAAACATAAATTCTTCCAAGGACGTCTAAAGGATTCCATTCAAGGAATAATTTATCCCTAAATAATTGTGGGTTATCTATCTTATAATATTGATAAAAGGAGATTGTGAGACGGTCTTTACCAGCTTCATCAATTAATGCAGCGCGTTCTATGGCGCTTAACTTATTGTACAGTTGCATGCTATACTAATTAGGTTAAACAAAATATTTTTGCAAATGTAGTTAATTTTTAAAATTGAATTCCTAAAAACGAAACCTTTTATATACCTGACCTTCAATTAATAAATACTTCAAATTTTTCTTAAATAATTCTAAAAACTAACTTTTATCATATTTTAGAAAATACTTACTTATTAAATTTGTAGAACGTACAAAAAATATACATAAAATTTTAAATACATAAAGTAATGGGAGTAGAAGAATTAATTTTAGAAAAACCAACAAATGAAGGGTTTAAAAAAGGAGTTTGGAACACCTCTATTAACGTTAGAGACTTTGTTGTAAAAAACATTATCTCTTACTATGGAGATGACCGATTTTTAGTTGGTGCAAGTGAGAAAACTCAAAAACTATGGGAAGTTTGTAAAAAAGCAACTGAAATAGAAAGGAAAAATGGTGGAGTTCACTCTGTGGATACAGAAACTATTTCTGGAATCTCGAATTTTGAAGCGGGATATATAGATAAAGAAAATGAAGTGATTGTTGGTTTACAAACCAATTCTCTTTTAAAAAGAGCAATGAAGCCTTTTGGAGGTTATAAAGTAGTTCAAAAAGCATTAGAAGAACAAGGTTTAAAACCAAGTAAAAATATCAATACATTATTTACTAAATATGTAAAAACACATAATGATGGCGTTTTTGCTGCCTATAATGGTGAAATTAAAAAATTTAGATCCTTAGGTTTTTTAACAGGATTGCCTGATAATTATGCGCGTGGTAGAATTATTGGTGATTACAGACGTGTTGCTTTATACGGAATTGACAAATTAATTGAAGTTAAAAAAGAAGACTTAGCAAACATTGAGGGACCAATGACAGATGCTGTAATTCGTTTAAGAGAAGAGGTTTCTGAACAAATTAAAGCATTAAAAGATATGATTGTAATGGGTAATCATTATTCTTTAGAATTAAATCGTCCTGCAAAAGGTGCGCAAGAAGCAGTTCAATGGACATATATGGCATACTTAGCTGCTGTAAAAGAGCAAGATGGAGCCGCAATGTCTTTAGGTAATGTTTCTACTTTCTTAGATATTTTTATTGAAAAAGATTTACAAAACGGTATTATTACAGAAGTAGAAGCACAAGAATATATAGACCAATTTGTAATGAAACTAAGAATGGTTCGTCACTTAAGAATGGCAGCTTATGATGAAATTTTTGCTGGAGACCCAACTTGGGTAACTGAAGCAATTGGTGGTATGTTAAATGATGGAAGAACGAAAGTTACCAAAACAGCTTTTCGTTTTTTACATACATTATATAACTTAGGTCCCTCACCAGAACCAAACATTACTGTTCTTTGGTCTCCTTTATTACCGAAAAACTTTAAAAGATTCTGTTCTAAAGTAGCTATAGATACTTCATCTATTCAGTTTGAAAATGATGATTTAATGAGAACTTTAAGAGGTTCTGATGATTACGGTATTGCATGTTGTGTTTCTTACCAAGAAATAGGAAAGCAAATTCAGTTTTTTGGCGCTAGAACAAACCTTGCAAAAACATTATTATTAGCTATTAATGGCGGTAAATGTGAAATTACTGGAACTCAAATGGTTGATGGCATTGCCTCTTATACTGATAAGTATTTAGATTTTGATAAAGTAATGGCAAACTTTAAAATTGCTATGATTAGAGTTGCAAAAGTATATAATGATGCTATGAACATTATTCATTACATGCATGATAAATATTACTACGAAAAAGCTCAAATGGCATTAATTGATACCAATCCGCAAATTAATATCGCTTATGGTATTGCCGGCTTATCAATTGTAGCAGATTCTTTATCAGCAATTAAATATGCAAAAGTTAAACCGATTAGAAATGAAGAAGGTTTAACGGTAGACTTTAAGATTGAAGGAGAGTTTCCTAAATTTGGAAATGATGATGACAGAGTAGATGTTTTTGCTCACAATGCGGTTGAAGACTTCAATAACGAACTTAAAAAATTAAAAGTGTACAAAGATGCAGAACCAACAATGTCTGTATTAACCATTACATCTAATGTCGTATATGGTAAAAAAACTGGTGCAACTCCCGATGGTCGAGCTTTAGGTGTTCCTTTTGCTCCTGGCGCAAACCCAATGCATGGTAGAGATAATAATGGTGCAATTGCTTCATTAAACTCTGTTGCTAAAATAGATTATAAAGATTCTCTAGACGGAATTTCTAATACATTTTCTATTGTTCCGAAATCCTTAGGAGCTACTGAAGAAGAAAGAATAGACAATTTAGCAGCTACCTTAACTGGTTATTTTGAACATGGCGCACAACACCTTAATGTAAATGTTTTAGACAGAGAAACTTTATTAGATGCAATGAAGCATCCAGAAAATCACCCACAATTAACAATTAGAGTTTCTGGATACGCCGTTAATTTTATAAGATTAACAAAAGAACAACAAATGGAAGTTATTTCACGTTCGTTCCACGAATCCATGTAACCCTTTTTATGTATTCACAAGGGATTCAAAAAAATAGAATTGACTCTTAAAAGAGCCTGCTTTTTTAAAAAAAGTAATTTCAATTTTTTTGAACCCCTTTTTTTATTCACTTAAATTTTACAAAAATTAAAACTTTAGAAAACATACTAAATATTCATTCTATCGAGTCATTTGGAACGCACGATGGACCAGGAATTAGAATGGTTATTTTTTTACAAGGATGTAAATTAAAATGCCAATACTGTCATAATCCCGATACGATTGATACTCACGGAGGGGAAGAACAACATATTGAAGACCTCGTGCAGAAAGCTCTAAAAATGAAATCCTATTTTGGTGAAAAAGGAGGCGTTACTGTTTCAGGCGGAGAACCTCTTTTACAAGCTCATAACCTTATTCCTTTTTTTAAAAGATTGAAAGAAGAAGGAATTCATACTAATATTGATACAAATGGTCGAATGTTAAACCATCCAGTTATTCAATTATTAGATGATTATGCAGATTTGGTAATGCTTGATATTAAGCATATGAATGAAGAAGGTTTTCAAAAAATTACAGGTAAAAAAAATAAAGAAACTACATTCAATTTCGCAAAACATAGAGAAGCTTCGGGTAAAAAAATGTGGTTGCGTTATGTGTTAATCCCAGAAATTACAAATACACCAAAATTATTACATCAATTAGGGAATTATTTCAAAGACTACACAACAATCGAACAAATAGAATTACAACCTTATCATAAATTAGGTGTACATAAATGGAAAGCTTTAGGTTGGGATTATGAATTGAAAGACGCTAGAGAAAACACCCAAGCAGAGCTACAAGAGGCATCCAATATTTTAAGCAACTATTTTGATAAAGTTAAAATTAATTAAAGAATTAAAAAATGAACACACCAAAATTAAAAAATAGATGGTTAATTGCAGCCTCTGCTGTCGGTATTCACATCTCCATAGGATCTGTTTATGCTTATTCAGTAATGACAAACCCTGTAAAAGACATCTTTGATGTTGAAGGAAGTGTGATTAAGTGGGCGTTTAAAATTGCCATTTTATTATTAGGTTTATCAGCAGCATTTTTAGGACGTTGGGTAGAAAAAGTGGGTCCAAAAATTAGTGGAACTACAGCAGGGATTTTATATGGAATTGGTATTTTAGGTTCAGGTTTAGCAGTTGAAATTGAATCTCTATCCCTATTTTATATATGTTATGGAGTTATTGGTGGAATCGGTTTAGGAATAGGATATATAACACCAGTAAGTACCTTAGTAAAATGGTTTCCAGATCGAAGAGGGTTAGCGACGGGTATGGCAATAATGGGGTTTGGTTTCGCAGCATTAATTTTTGGTCCGGCTATGGCAAAATTATTTGAAACCGTCGGAGTTTCAAATGCATTTTATATTCTAGGAGTGATCTATATGATTTTAATATTGTCATCTTCAAGTTATATAGAAAGACCTCCTGAAGGTTATCTTCCGGCTGGATTTAAAGAGGGTGAAGGAAAAATAATTGAAAAAGATATTTCTAACATCACTGCAAATGAAGCCTTAAAATCTACTCGTTTTTATTACATATGGATTATGATGTTTATTAATATTGCATGTGGTATTGCAATTATTTCTGCAGCTAGCCCAATGATGCAAGAAAAATTAAATTATTCACCTATGGAAGCGGCAGCAATTGTTGGTTTTATTGGAGTTTTTAATGGCTTAGGTAGAATTATTTGGTCTTCATTATCAGATTATTTAGGAAGAGCAAATACCTTTATTATTTTCTTTTCTTTTCAAATTTTAGCATTTTATTTCTTACCAAAAATCGGAGTTGAAAGTGTTTTCTTAATTGTACTTTTTACGGTCATTACGATGTATGGAGGTGGTTTTGCAACATTACCCGCATTTTTAGGTGATTTATTCGGAACCAAACAACTAGGAGCTATACACGGAATGGTATTAGCTGCTTGGGCATTAGCAGGTGTTATTGGACCTACAGTTTATGACATGGTAAAAGAACAAACTGGATCTTTAGATACAACCTTAATCATTTTTGCAGGATTATTTGTAGTAGCGCTAATCGTTTCCATTATGATGAAAATTTCAATTAACAAATCCAAGAATTTAAAACTTCAAAAAATAAGTATGGCAACATAGTTCATTTTATTTAAAATAAACAATAGAGAAACACCCATTAAAGGGTGTTTCTCTATTTAAAAAAAGCTTGTATATTTTGAAATTATTTATATATT
>CAXMOR010000018.1:0-1824 GCA_964195455.1 uncultured Acidimicrobiia bacterium | reverse complement strand
CGCCAAATATTGGTCTTCTCTTTGATTTCCAATGTTGTGCATTATTTTGTTCCACGGGTCTTTTAAAACCGCATTAATGCCGTATTTCAATTTTAAAAATGTTAAACGTTCGTTAATCCAATCATTTGTTGGCAAAGGTGCGATTCCTGTTTTTTTGTCACGCTCTGGGTATATACAAAAAAAGTGTTCCTTCACAAATAACATAGCTTCTGCAAATTGTTCAGGTGTTGCCCTGTATTTGTGTTCTATGTCCGTTGTAATTCCCAAGTAAATATGACACAAATCCTCGTAAAAATAATCTAAAGGGAAATCCTCAGGAACATAACAGCCCCACTTCCAACCGTCGAAATTACTTTTCACAACCATCAACATACGCGCCCATTGGCTTTTTCCGTGGTTTGGTATTCCCGTTACTAATGTTAAATCACCAGGCAAAAACGTAAAAATTTCGTCTATTTCTGGGAAATGTGTTGTTTTCCCTTTTGCCCTTCCCTCGTTGTATTGCCTTTCCATCATTTCCCACATCTCATCATCAAGCTCATGTATGCCGTCCATTGGAACAGGTTTTGCGAACTTCAGGCATTCCCTTAAACTTTGCCTATTTGCTTCGTGTGATGCTGGATTCTTACCTTTGTCCAGCATATCGTTAGAATCATTTTTACCGTCAGGCAAACCTATAATATAACATTTTTGCTGTCCTAACCTTCTAATCAACTCTTCTTGTACGTATTGCCCTGGTGCATCTTTGTCGAGACACAAATAAAACTCTTCTATGTCGTTTAATAACTTCGCCCCGTTTCTTATACATTCCAATTTCCCATCTAACTTACTTCCTACAGCCCCCGCACCTTGGTCAATTGAGATAACACCCGTTTCATTATCTAATCCCGCTTCCATCCAGCTCAATACATCAATTTCGCCCTCTACAATAATTACTTTCTTTTTGCCCTTAATTGAGTTAATATTATACAGGATTTTTTCAGCTCCTGAGTGTTGGCGAAAAGTCTTTTTTCCATCGACAACTAATCTAGTCTTTTTGTTAATTAGTTCATCGTTGTTAAAATAATTAAATTCTATATTGCCCCTTTCATCTGTAGTTACTCCCGCTTTTTTCAAAGTTTCCTGTGAAATTCCCCTTCCATCAAAAAAAGATACCGCTGAATTAGTTAGGTTGGTTTCATTCCGCTTTACTGGTCGGCTGTACTTCTTCAACTTTGAAACCGACCCGCTGAATGTACACTTTGAAGCATGACAATTATATAGACCGTTTTCATAGTCTACGCTCAAATCTTTTGCACGTGTGCCGCCTTTCCGCTCTAAGCACTTTGGGCACGTTACTTTTCCTTGTCCCCGTGCTCCATAATTTGCCTTTATTCCTATCTTTTCAAACTCGTTGTAGTACATAATTTATTTTTAACTGTTTAATTATTTAGTTAATTTACTGAAAGCTACTTTTAGCATTTCTTCAAAAAACTGTGCCACTTCTAAACTATCTTTATCCGTGTCTTCGTGGTGTTCGGCTAAATAAAAAGTTTGATTATCTATTTTGAAAAATGTCTGATAACCTTTTATTGTTTTACGTATTCCTGTCTTCATAATTTATTTTTAATTATTTAATTGTTTTCACAAATTTAAAACATAATACTTACAAAACCTAATTATTCTAAAGGATTATTTTCACTCTTTGGTGCGATTATAAGTAAAAGTAAATAAACACGCTTAGAACGCCTTAAATTAAGCCACACCGCCAAATTTATCATAAATCCTACGTAAGTTTTTTATATTCCGTAATAAAAATTCCCATTCCTTCCAAATTTCCGCCGT
>CAXMOR010000017.1:0-9408 GCA_964195455.1 uncultured Acidimicrobiia bacterium | reverse complement strand
GACTATGCTGTTTTAGGTGATTATTTGTATTACAGAGGTGAAACTTTTGATAATTCTTCAGGTTATGTGTTTAGAACAAACGGAACAACCTCAGAGCTATTAGATGATACTATTAAAGATATTGATGAAATTACAGTATTAAATGGTAAATTATATTTTGAAGGTGATGATGGCTCAACTGGTAATGAATTATATACTTTAGATACTTCAACTTTAACTATAGAAAAGGTTTTTAAGAACACTTTAAAAGTTTTTCCTAATCCTAGTTCAGATTTTATAAATATTCCTTCAGAGTACTTAAATAATGCGTTTAAAATGTATTCTATTTTAGGTAAAATAGTTAAAGAAGGTAAAATTTCTTCTACTAAAATAAAAATTTCTGATTTAAACCCTGGAAATTATATTTTAAAAATTACAAGTGAAGGTAAAACAGAATCTAAAAAAATACTTATTAAGTAAGTTTACTTAACAAAAATATGTTTTAAGACCACCTAACCAAACTAGGTGGTTTTTTTTATAAAAACATTTAAATTATATGAAAGATAAGTCCTTTTTTAATCATAATTACTGAACATAAATTAAGAGTATTAAAAGATACTTTATAAGGATTAAAAGAGTACTTATACCTTTTAAAAGCTAGTATCTTATACCTAATGCTCGTTAATTTAATTTTTAAATATAAAATAATAGAAATTTTACTTTACTAACAGTTATGAACATTCTATATAATAATCATTTTTCTTTTATAAATTTTTAAAAAACAATGATGTTTATAATAGTATGTGAATAGCTACTATAAATTTTTACTTTTTTATTTTAATATATCAGTTATTAAAAATTATCTACATTTTATAAGTTACTTAAAAGCTTAAAAATCAATTAAATTTAGAGTTATTAACAGCAGTTATAAACAGTAATTAACCTAAAATTATTAATAGTTAACATACCTATCAATGTAAATAAATTGTAAATTTTATGTTGATAAACTTTTATGAAAAACTTATAAAAAAAGTTGTGTATGTGAATCTAGTCTGTGTATTGTAATTTTATTTTAATTAACCTAAAAAACTTGTAAGACTTTACTGATACTTCTTAACATTTAGATAATATAGGTAAATGGTTAAAAACTAAACTTTTATTAAAAAAGCTAAATTTTTGATTGTTTATAACTGTTGATAACCGTTAGTTTCTGTATTTTTGTGCGGACAACTAAATTAAAATCAATCTATTATGACAATTGCCGTTGGTAACGATCACGCAGGAACCCAATATAAGTTCGAAATTATAAAACATTTAGAAGAAAAAGGGTACAAAGTTTTAAATTTTGGAACGGACACGAATGATTCTATGGATTATCCTGATGCAATTCATCCAACAGCAAATGCTGTAGAAACTGGTAATGCGGAACTAGGTATTATTCTTTGTGGAAGTGGAAATGGTGCACAAATGACTGCAAACAAACACCAAGGTATTAGAGCAGCTCTTTGTTGGAATAATGAATTAGTAGCATTAACAAGACAGCATAATAATGCTAATATTCTTACAATTCCTGCACGTTTTGTTTCTTTACAACAAGCGTTAAGTTTTGTAGATATTTTTCTTTCTACAGAATTTGAAGGAGGAAGACACGGAACGAGAGTTAATAAAATTTCTTGTGCTGGGTAAATCTTATTATTCTTTCACAAATACCTTTTAACATAATCAATAAATAATTTGTAATTATTTATGAAATTAGATAATTTTAATCAATTTTAAAAATGAACTTCATTACTAAATCCTTTTCAGAATTAACAACAACAGAACTTTATAAAATACTTCAATTACGATCTGAAGTATTTGTTGTTGAACAAGATTGTGTCTATCAAGATTTAGATTTTAAAGATCAAAAAGCGTTACATGTTTTTGGTGTTAAAAATGATATAATTATTGCCTATACAAGAATTTTTAAGGCAGGTTATTATTTTGATAATGCAAGTATTGGTAGAGTAATTGTGGTTGCTTCAGAGAGAAAATATGGTTATGGCCACGATTTAATGAAGGCATCTATAAAAGCAATAAAAGATAATTTTAAGGTTGATGAAATTACTATTTCTGCACAAGTGTATTTGAAAAAATTCTACGAATCACATCAATTTAAACAAGAAGGAGTAGCGTATTTAGAAGATGGAATACCACATATTGAAATGTTAAGAAACTAAATTTTTAACCTCAATAACTCCACCAACTTCTAAATTATTTAATTTAATATTTCCAATCCTAATGCGTATTAAACGCAAAGTAGGAAAACCAACAGCTGCTGTCATTTTTCTAACTTGTCTAAATTTTCCTTCTGTAATAATGATAGAAACCCAGCTTGTTGGGCCATGTCTTTCATCTCTAATTTTTTGACTTCTTAACGGAAATTTTGGATTTTCTATAATAAAAGCCTTACCAGGTTTTGTAATATATTTTTTTCCATCAAAACCAATTTCCACACCAGTTTTTAATTTTTCTATAGCTTGTTTATTTATGATTCCATCAACTTGCACATAATATTCTTTTTCATATTTACTACTTCTAATTTCTTCGGATATTTTTCCATCAGTAGTTAACAAAAGTAAGCCTTCAGAAGCAACATCTAAGCGTCCAATTGCCATGGTTCCTGTAGGAAAATCATACAATTCTCCTAATAATTTTTTCTTCCGCTTTGCGGGATTTACAAATTGAGAAATACAACCCCAAGGTTTGTGAATTATAAAATGTTGCTGTTTTTTTATCAAATTATAAGATTTTAATTTCTAGAGCAAAATAATTTTTTCCTTCTGATAAATGCATATTTTGTTCTGAAAATTTTTGATTTGTATAAGAGGTATATTGTGTTATCGGTTCTATACAAAGCATATTATCTACTTCTGTCCAAAGCATAAAATTATCAAAACCTTTTGTGGTAATTTCTAAATCTTTTCTTTCGATATTTTTTAATATAATACTATTAGAATTTAAAACTGGAAAAGCATTCGAACCTGCTTTATAAACATCCTCTAACGTAATTTTAGCACCTTTAGATTCTAAAATTTCATTACCAGAGTCAGAAAGTAAAAAAGCTGGATGATATCCTAACATAAAAGGCATTCCTTTTTCTGAATTAATGATAAACTCTATTTTTAAGATATCATTATCAAGTTTAAAATTCTTTTCAAAAGAAAAATCAAAAGGCCAAAATAAATATTCTTCAGTAGATTTTATTGGAAATTTACTATTCTTAATTAACGTGTTTTTTTTATATTTTTTAATGAAACTAGCGCTGTTTTCATCAGTAATTATTAAAGTGTAATTTAGTTCACGTAGCAAACCATGTTGATCTTGAATGGCATCTCCATTTTTGGTATGAACTCTAAAGTTATTTTTAGAAGTTGGACCAATAACAGGAAACATTTCATCATCAGAATTTCGCCAACCTTTACTTCCTTTTTGATGAATGTATTCTTGGTTTTCTTTTAGAAAACTTACGAGCTCACCTGAATCAATTATAACTTGACTATTTGTGTTTTTTAAGAAAACTTTAGAAATCATAATTTTATAAATTTTCACCAAAAATACCATAAAATTGTAATTTAATTTTTAGGAAAAAAGATTTATATTTTCGTAACTTGTCACACTTATTAAAAATAAAATTAGGAAGATTTATGGCAGCAGATAAAGAGAAAGCGGCAAAATTAAAAGCATTACAACTTACTTTAGATAAGTTAGATAAAACTTACGGAAAAGGTGCTGTAATGAAGCTTGGTGATGTAGTTACTGAAGATATCGATGCAATTTCATCTGGTTCTTTAGGATTAGATTTAGCATTAGGTGTTGGTGGGTACCCAAGAGGAAGAGTTATCGAAATTTACGGTCCAGAATCTTCGGGTAAAACAACATTAACACTACATGCAATTGCAGAGGCTCAAAAAGCTGGTGGAATTGCAGCTTTTATAGATGCGGAACATGCGTTTGATAAATTCTACGCTCAAAATTTAGGTGTAGATATAGATAATTTAATTATTTCTCAACCAGATCATGGTGAGCAAGCATTAGAAATTGCAGAAAATTTAATTCGTTCTGGAGCAATAGATATTGTCGTGATAGATTCTGTAGCAGCTTTAACTCCGAAAGCTGAAATTGAAGGTGAAATGGGAGATTCTAAAATGGGTCTTCATGCACGTTTAATGTCACAAGCATTGCGTAAATTAACAGGTACTATTTCCAAAACAAAATGTACCGTTATTTTTATCAACCAATTAAGAGAAAAAATTGGAGTAATGTTTGGTAATCCAGAAACTACAACCGGTGGAAATGCATTAAAATTTTATGCTTCTGTGCGTTTAGATATTAGACGAAGAACACAAATTAAAGATGGAGACAGGGTTATTGGAAACAGTACGAAAGTTAAAGTTGTAAAAAATAAAGTAGCACCACCTTTTCAAATTGCAGAATTTGATATTATGTATGGACAAGGAATATCAAAAGTTGGAGAAATTTTAGATATCGGTGTAGAATTAGGTATTGTAAAGAAAAGTGGTTCTTGGTTTAGTTATGGTGAAACTAAATTAGGGCAAGGTAGAGATGCTGTAAAAGGATTAATTAAAGACAATCCTGAATTAGCAGAAGAACTTGAAGGAAAAATAAAAGATGCTATTGAAAATCAAGAGTAACTTTTAAAAACTATAATTATTATATAAAGCTGCTATAGAAGTAATTAATCTATAGCAGCTTTTTTTATTTTTATACTATGATTAAAGTAACAGAAGATATACAATTAAAAGAGGTTTTAAATTCAGATTCCAAAGCTCTTTTTACATTAATGAGTGAAATTTATCCTTTAGCTTATAGCCATTTTTGGACAGATAAAGGAGATTGGTACGTGAATACCTTTTATGGGAAAGAAAATATTTTAAAAGAATTATCAGAAGAAAATTCAGACAATTATTTTATTTTTTTAAAGAAAAAGATTATTGGTAATTTTCGAATAATTTGGGATGATAAACTCGATGGTTTAAGACAAGAAAAACAAGTAAAACTACACAGATTATACCTACACCAAGAAACACAAGGCAAAGGAATTGGTAAAAAACTTCTGGCCTGGTTAGAAATGAAGGCAAAACAAAAAAGCTATGAAATTATTTGGTTAGATGCAATGAATGAGCAACCGCAAGCTTTTCAGTTTTATAAAAAGCTAGGTTACAAATATCAGTCTCACATTCTTTTACCTTTTAATTTATTACATGATGAGGTTAGAAAAATGAGTCAGGTGTATAAAGAAATTTAAACCCCTGTGCTTCCAAAGCCTCCAGAACCACGTTCAGTTTCGCTTAAAATTTCAACTTCTTTCCAATTTACACGTTCATGTTTTGCAATCACTAATTGCGCAACTCTTTCTCCGTCATTAACAATAAATTCTTCATTTGATAAATTAACTAAGATTACGCCAATTTCACCTCTGTAATCAGCGTCTACAGTTCCTGGAGAATTTAAAACAGTAATTCCTTTTTTGGCCGCTAGCCCACTTCTTGGTCTTACTTGTGCTTCGAAGCCAATAGGTAAAGCTATAAATAACCCTGTTTTTACAATAGCTCTTTCTAAAGGTTTAAGGATGATTGATTCACTAATATTTGCTCTTAGATCCATTCCTGCCGCTCCATCTGTTTCGTAATTAGGAGTTGCGTGTGCAGATTTGTTTATGATTTGTATGTTCATATATTTCTAAATTAGATAAAAATGTAATTCCTTTTAAAAGGACTCTGCATATTTTTTTCAGCAGCAGCGGCTAACTTAATATTTTATTCAAAAACCATTACAGCGACTTTTTTTCGAACAATTCATAAATTAGACTTGTTTTTTCACAAATATAATAAATCAGTTAAGGTTTCTTTAGAAGTTAATAGTTTTCTTACATTTGAAATCTAAATTTATAAGAATGAGTGAACATCAGAAGATTGCAGTTTTAGGGGGTGGAAGTTGGGCAACAGCAATTGTAAAAATGTTGATAGAAAATATAGAGACCGTTGGTTGGTATATGAGAAGTGCTCAAGCAATAGAGCATATTAAAGAAAATCATCATAATCCAAAATATTTACGTTCTGCAGAGTTAGACCCAAAACACTTAGATTTATCTGACGACATAAACTATATGATTGCGAATTATGACGTTTTAATTTTTGTAATTCCTTCAGCTTTTTTAACAACTGAATTAGATAAATTAAAAGAACCCTTAACAGACAAAACTATTTTCTCTGCAATTAAAGGTATTGTGCCAGAAACTGGTTTAATTGTTGGCGAACATTTTAATAAAAATTACAATGTTCCTATAGAAAATATAGGTGTAATTTCAGGTCCTTGTCATGCAGAAGAGGTTGCTATGGAGCGTTTATCATATTTAACAATTGCTTGTGTAGATAAAGAAAAGGCAGAATTAATGAGTAATTCTCTAAAAAGTTGGTATATAAAAACTAAAATTTCTGATGATATTATTGGAATTGAATACGCGGCTATGCTAAAGAATATTTATGCAGTTGCGGCAGGAATTGCACATGGATTAGGTTATGGTGATAATTTTCAATCGGTATTAATGAGTAATGCAATTCGTGAAATGAAACGTTTTATAAAGAAAGTACATAAAATGAAACGCGACATTAATAATTCTGCATATTTAGGAGATTTATTAGTAACAGGGTATTCAACATTTAGTAGAAATAGACAATTTGGAAACATGATTGGTAAAGGGTATACCGTGAAATCTGCTCAATTAGAAATGAGTATGGTTGCTGAAGGATATTATGCGACTAAAAGTGCTTTTAAGATTAAAGAAGATAAAAACACAAAAACACCAATTATAGAAGCGGTTTATAATGTTTTGTATAATGATAAAGACCCTAAAAAAGAATTTAAGAAGTTGACAAATAAGTTAGATTAATTGTTTAATTTTGAACAATTAATTATGTTTTTAAACTTTTACTATGAAAACAATACAAGAGGTTGTAGAAAGTACCATCAGGAAAACACCATTTATTGAAGAGGCTTTAAATGAAAAGCTAATTAATGTTTCTTCTTTGGCAAGAATCATTTTACCAGAAGTTTCACAAGCCTTAAAAAAAGAGGTTAAAGTTGGCGCGGTAATGATGGCAATTAATAGGCTTTCGCCTGCTAGTGAATTACGTATTAGAAAAAATATTAAAAAACTAGCGTTAGATTTAGGAGATGTAATTGTGCGCTCTGATTTATGTGATTTTACTTTTAAAAATACACCTTCATTACTAAGGGAAATTGCTAAAATATTAACACAATGTGCAGAAAATTCTGACTATTTTTTAACCGTTTCTCAAGGAATTTTTGAAACAAATATTGTTACTAGTAAAAACTTAAGACCTTTTGTTGAAGAAATTTTTGAACAAGAGTTTTTGATAAATAGTGTTTTAGAATTGGCGTCTATTACTATAAAATTACCAAGAGGAAATTTAGATCAATCAGGTATTTATTACTTTATTTTAAAGCAATTAGCTTGGGCAGATATTCCGTTACAAGAAATTATTTCTACCACGAATGAAATGACAATTGTTGTAAAAGAGTACGACATCAATCAAACATTTGCCATTTTAATGGATATGAAATTAAATTAAAAAATGGCTAAAAACGATCCGTATGCAGCCTTAAAAATAAAGGAATTTAATATTTTTTTATTAGTTAGATTTCTACTTGTGTTTGGTTGGTCTATGCAGTTTATTGTAATTGAATGGCAAGTTTATAGCATTACGAAAGATCCTTTATCTTTAGGTATTATAGGCTTAATGGAAATTATTCCTGCATTTTCTATGGCATTATTTGCAGGTCATATTGTCGATCAAAAAGAAAAAAGAAACTTGTTAGCAATCTGTACTGCTGCTTTTTCTTTGATTAGTTTAGGCTTGTTTTTATTAACATCTAATAGTGTTGTGGGTAATTGGTCTACAAATTCAATTCTATATTCAATTTACGGTTTAGTTTTTTTTGGTGGGTTTTTACGTTCATTTTTCGGACCTACAATTTTCTCGTTAGTCGCTTTAATTGTGCCTAAAAATTTATATCACAATGCTGCAACGTGGAGCACAAGTACTTGGAAAACAGCATCCGTTTCTGGGGCGCTTTTTGGTGGTTTTTTAATTAGTTGGATCGGTGTTGATAAAACGCTATGTTTAGTTTTTATTCTTGTAATTCTATCGTTTATTATCCTATTTCAAATTAAAAAGCAACCTATTTTAAACACAAAAATTGGTGAGCCGATTATGCAAAGTTTAAAAGTTGGAGTTCAATTTGTATTTCAAAATAAAGCAATTTTAGGTACCTTAACGTTAGATATGATTGCTGTTTTATTTGGAGGAACAGTCGCAATTTTATCAGTATTTGCGCAAGATATTTTAAAAGTAGGACCTGAAGGTTTTGGAGTTTTAAACGCCTCTATTTCTATGGGAAGTATCCTTACCATGTTTTTAACAACTTACATTCCCATTAATAGAAATACAGGTAGAAAAATGTTGATTTCTGTTTTCATTTTTGGATTAAGCATTATTGCTTTTGGATTGTCATCTATTTTCTGGGTAAGTATTTTAGCCCTATTTATAAGTGGTGCTGCAGACGGAATTTCTATGGTAATTCGTCAAACGATATTGCAATTAAAAACACCGGATGAAATGAGAGGTAGAGTATCTTCTGTAAACTCAATGTTCGTCGGTTCTTCTAACGAATTAGGTGCTTTCGAAAGTGGTTTAGCGGCTAAAATATTAGGTCCAGTTGTAGCAGTCGTTTTTGGTGGATCCATGACTTTAATTACGGTGATTGCTACCGGAGCGTTAAGCCCAACTATAAGAAACTTAGATTTAACTGATGACATTAAAAAACAGGAAAAAGAAGCATAATTTTTCGATTTTGAGGTGTAGTTTAAAGACAACTTTTCACTAATTAAAATATTTAATATTCTTTAATTATAATGGAAAGAACAACTTCTTGATACCTTATATTTATTTAAAAGTTGTCGCAACTTTTAGTTTATCTTCTAATGCTTCTTGATGTTTGTCGGTTGTTTTTTCATCCCAAGAAAAATGCTCTTTAAATTTATTAAGAACATATTCTTTATACAAAAATACGCTGGACGTATCAAAAAATAAGCGGCCTGTTCTACGCATAAAAAAGTCTGCGGGTGTGCAAGCCATTTCATAATTTATAACAAACCAGACTTCTGATTTTATCATTTTTTCTTGCTGATCTTCATCCATAAACTCGTCAAACTTTTTTAAGATGATGTCTGTTTGTTTCCCATAATTATATACCAAATATTGTGCGTCTTTTTCATCAAAATCTACTTCTGCAATTCTATTGTAAATAGCGTCAGTATAACTTTTCACTTCACTAAAGTTAGCG
>CAXMOR010000016.1:0-22856 GCA_964195455.1 uncultured Acidimicrobiia bacterium | reverse complement strand
GGGAGGATTATTTGCTGCTTATTGTTTGATAAATTCTGATGGGTATTTCACCCGATTTGGTATCAACAGTCCTGCATTTTATTGGGACAATGAAAAAGTATTGAACCAAGCAGTTTCTCAATTTACTCTGAATGAATCTTTTGATATGCCTGCAACGAAAGTATTTATTTCGGTTGGTGGAAATGATAAAAGTGATGGAAAAAATTATGTTTCTCAAATGAAAAAATTTCAAACATCTCTTAAAAATGCTGATTATGAAAATGTAGATTTTAACTGGCAAATATTTGAAGGAGAATCACATGTATCCGTATATCCTGCAATGATAAGTAGAACTATTATGTCGCTGTATGGTAATAAATAAATGATTAACTAAAACAAAAAAACTACAGCCAACAATGTATATATAAAATAGGCAAAAAAAACACTAAAGTCAAAGCTTTTGGCTCATATGAAACTTTGCACTTAACCGAAAGTTTCGTGCTTCGGAATCGCCTGCTTTTAAGGCACTAAACGTTAGCTGCAATATATAAATAATCTTAAAATTGAAACAATGAAAAAAAACCTTCTACTAGTCACCGTCCTTATGTTTTCTAACTATCTAGGTTGCGCGCAGCAATCAGAATCCTATGATTACTCAGAGGCAAATAGGGAAATGATTCAATACGGAGTTCAGGCAATTTTAACTTGTAATGGACTTTTTACCTCTAACAGAACTCTTGAACAGGTCTATGATCAAGAACTTAAATATCTTAAACAACCTATAGGAAATGCACAAGGTGGAAACTACCTAATAGATTGGGATAGAAAAACAGTTACCATCGGTGCTACAGAAGATGCTCCGGTGATGCGTGCAGTATTTAGAGAAGGAATTGGCAGCATTATTCTAGCACCCAATCAAACATTTGATATCATTGATGCTCTTCCAATACAAAGCCTTCTTCCACTATCAGGAGATCCTGCCACTATGCCTTGGCCTGAAGGAGATTTGGTAAAAAAACAAAAACTCCCAAAGTATATAGATTCAGATTTATTGGATGTAGCTTCAAAATGGTCATTTGAAAGGGAATCTCTCGAGCAAGTTACGCTCAGTTTAATTGTTCTTCATAAAGGTCAAATTATCCATGAACGCTATGCGGAAGGTGTGGATATGTACACCAAAACACGAACTTGGTCAACAGCCAAGAGTATCGCGGTAACCTTGATAGGAATGTTGGTAGATCAAGGGAAAATGGAACTAGACTTCCCATTAGGAATTGAATGGCTCCCTAAGGAACGAACTTCTGAAAATGATCCACGTGCAGATATCACCTTAAGGAACGTATTGAACATGTCGAGCGGTTTATATACGGTAGATAGTCGCAGGATGGAATACGCCACAGGATCTGGGCTTTCCTATTGGGCTGGAGCAAGTTCTGTTAACGGAGCAAGAGATAGAGGATTAATCAGAAAACCGGGAACCTATTGGGACTATGAGAATTATGACACCTTATTAGCTGTGTTGGCTATGAAGAATGCCCTCGGGGATGACAAAACTTATATTGAATTCCCAAGAAAAGCCTTGTTTGACAAAATTGGAATGAGAAATACTTTTGCTAGCACCGACAGATTTGGCGATTTTATTTTTAGTAGTCAGGTATATACCAATGCCAGGGATCTTGCGCGATTTGGTTTGCTTTATGAGCAAAATGGAGTTTGGAATGGAGAAAGGCTCATCTCCGAAAAATGGATAGACTTTGTAAGAACACCTGCACCATCCACCGCAGAACGCGGGAATTTTTATGGAGGACAATGGTGGCTAGTGCCAGATGATCGTAATGACATACCCAAAGATGCCTATACTACCGCTGGAAATCGGGGACAATATGTTATTGTGGTTCCTTCACATGATTTGGTAATCGTTAGAAGAGGTCTTGATTATGGCGAGCAAGGGTTCAATGAATGGGATCTGACAAAGGAAATATTGAAATCATTCCCTGCTAGTTATAAAGCTACAGATGATTAAGAGGACATAGCGTTTTGAGATAATCAAGAGTATGCAATCTCTAAAAGCACGAATACCTCTTAAAATGAAACGGAATAAAAATCACAGCCGCTTAACCGTATATAATTTATTGCTAGTTCTAGCCTACTTAAGAAAATCCTCGCGGTCTTTCTTTGTCCGTAATTATATATTAAATTAGTTGCTTGAAATACGCAACAAACCAAATACAACAACGTTAGCATATATTTAGAAAAAACGTGGAGTAATGGAATTATAAAATAAATATATTATGAGAAAAATAGTTTTAAAATTAGCACTGATATTATTGACTGTTACAGTATTCATTTCTTGTAAAAAAGAAAAAAACATTAAAGCGTATACCGAAGCAGAAATTTTATCAGAATCAAAAAAGGCCAATGATTTTTTTCAAAAATCATTTGATTATCAAGTGAATTTATCTCCTGAATTTCAAACGAGACTTGGAATAAAAAAGGACTACGGGAAACTAAATGACAATTCCCCAGAAGCTGATGAAAGAGATTTAGAAATAGACAAAAAAGAACTAGCCTGGTTAATAGATTCAGTGAATGTTGATGCACTTTCTAAATATGCATTATTAAGTTATAAACTGTTTAAACAACGGAAAGAAAATAATATAACTAATTATAAATATAGATTGCATAATTATCCTGTAAATCAAATGCACGGAGCGCAATCTGGAAAGCCGGCATTTATGATAAATATGCATCGAATTGATGATGTTAAAGATGCCGAAGCTTATGTATCAAGATTAAATACTTTCAATAAATTTTTCTCACAATTGGTTGACAATTTAAAAACACGTGAAGCATTAGGGATACTACCACCAAAGTTTGTCTATGACAAAGTGATTCAAGATTCAGAAAATATATTGGTTGGCCAACCATTTGATGCTACTACTATACAAAGTACTTTATTGAAAGATTTTATGAAGAAAGTGAACAAATTGGATATAGATAATGAAACTAAATCTAATTTAGAAACTCAAGCTAAAGAAGCCTTATTGACATCTGTAAAACCTGCTTACGAAGGACTTATTTCCTTTATGCAAGCGCAGAAAGAAAGAGCGAATACAGATGATGGTGCTTGGAAATTACCTGATGGCGAAGCATTCTACAAAATGGCTTTAAAAAAGACTACAACAACCGATTTAACTGCTAATGAAATTCACGAAATAGGATTGAGTGAAGTTGCAAGAATTCATGTAGAAATGGAAGCAATTAAAAATCAAGTTGCCTTTGAAGGAACATTACAAGACTTTTTTCAGTTTATGAAAACGGATAAGCAATTCTATTATACTGCAGACAAAGAAGGTAAGGATGCTTATTTAAAAGAGGCGGTACATTTAATAGATAGTATGAAAACGAGATTAGATGAAATATTTATTACAAAGCCAAAGGCTGATATCATCGTGAAAGCAGTTGAACCATTTAGAGAGAAATCAGCTGGAAAAGCATTTTACAATCGCCCTGCAGCAGATGGCTCAAGACCAGGGATTTACTATGCTAATTTATACGATATGGAATCTATGCCAACCTATCAAATGGAAGCATTAGCATATCATGAAGGAATTCCAGGACACCACATGCAATTGGCAATTCAGCAAGAATTACAAGAAATTCCAAAGTTCAGAAAATTTGGCAGTTACACAGCTTATACAGAAGGTTGGGGCTTATATTCTGAATTTATTCCAAAAGAAATGGGCTTTTATGCTGATCCTTATTCTGATTTTGGCCGTTTGGCTATGGAGTTGTGGAGAGCATGTAGGTTAGTTGTAGACACTGGTATACATTCAAAAAGATGGACGCGTGAAGAAGGGATAAAATATTATACTGATAGTACACCAAATAATGAGTTAGACGCTATTAAAATGGTGGAGAGACATGTTGTGATGCCTAGTCAGGCAACTGCATATAAGATTGGTATGTTGAAAATTTTAGAATTGCGTAAAAAAGCAAAAGATGCAATAGGAGATAAATTTGATATTCGTGATTTTCATGAAGTGGTTATTTCGCATGGAGCTATTCCTTTAGATATTTTAGAAGACTTTGTGGACGATTACATTGCTTCCAAAAGTTAAGACAAGTATAAAAAGTATTCCTTTAAGAAAAATAATCAAGAACTCAATAATGTGCTACATAAACGTATGGTAACACCGTCTATAATTAATTGCTAGGTCACTGCCGACTTACGAACATTCCTGCGGAATATTCTATCTGTCATTTATTTACTAGATTAGTTGCTTAACCATACACAATACCGTTAGCAAAAATTTAAAACCAATCGATATGAATAAAATAATACTTACTTCAATTAGCATAATTTTTGCTTGTAATTCAATTTTCGGACAAGCTAACGAAGAAAAATATGATAATGACGTAAAATCAATAGACGCTATTATAAAGGCATATTATGAAGTAGGGTCCGGCTCAAGTGAGGAACCTTGGGAATTTGAAAGGGATAAATATATTCATTCTGAAAATGCTCATATAATCTTCTTAGACGAAAATGGGAAAGCTGAATCACTCACATTGGAAGCATTTCATATTGAATTAGGTTCGTCCGAAAGAATAGATTTCTATGAAATAGAACTAAAAAGAAAAGTTAGTCAATTTGGAAATATCGTTCAAGTTTGGAGCGCATTTGAAGAAAGAAACGAACCTGAAACTACTACAAATAATAGAGGATTGAGTAGTATTCAACTTCATTATGAACAGGGCAGATGGTGGATAGATAGCTGGACTAGCCAAAAGGAATCAGATACGAACTTTTCAGTGACAGTTTTTTTGAAAGAAAAATAAAAACTTTTGCTAACATTGGCTATATTTAATAAGGGTTTTATTGCTTTAACCAATGTTTAGTACTTTTAACCAGGTCCGCCAAATCTTTTGATTTGGCTTTATGAAGAAAAAAGATAAAACAAAATAACAAGTTTTGGCTAAGTGCTTAATCGAAAGTTCACTACTTATAATTCCCTTACTAACCATAGCCGAAACGTTGTAATTAATTAAACCGAAGAATACTATAATCTAAAATTTGAATTTAGCAGATTACATAAAAAAAAGGAATGGTGTGCCATTAGGAGCAAGTAATTCACTTCGCAATATGATGGTTCGTTCTTTGGGTGCTGGGAAGTTTTCAAAATTTTGGATATACTGGAATCCTATTTGGAGTTATTATTTGGGAATATATATATTCAAGCCTCTTAAAATCATCTTTCCTTCTTCATTGTCTCTAATACTCACATTTACATTCTGTGGTTTTTTACATGATTTAGTAATAATGTTATTGCGATGGAATTTTGAACTGCTATTGACTCCTTGGTTTTTATTAATGGGTTTTTGTGTGATTTTAGGTGATTATGCTAAAATTGACTATTCAAAATTCACATGGATAATTCGAGCTTCTATAAACATATTAATCCTTTCAAGTTGTTTATTTATAGCCTACCAAGTAAGAATCTAAAAAGAAATTAGAGTTATTAAATTGAATAAAACTAATTACAACAATATATATGAAATAATAGCTCCCATGCGGTCGCTGCGCTTCATATACTAAACGTTGCCAACCATTAGACAAAAATTGCGAATGAAAGAATATTTCTTACTTCAATTTAAAATGCTAAACAGGAAAATGATTGATTTCGGACTTCCACTTTTGATTGGATATGCACTTTTACCATTTGTATTTGTTTTATTATCTAATTACTTATTTGAAAAAACAGAATTTGCCAATTATGCTTATGGATTATTTGCATTAATTTTCGTTTTAAAATTAAGTGAACCTAGAAGGAATGATTTTTTAAAATCTGTATTTAATAAATACAATTACAAAAAATTGAGAATATTAGAAAACATTATTTATTGTTTGCCTTTTACTCTCTTTTTAATTTATAAAAAACAATTTGTGTTTTCTATCATATTAAATTTATTTGTAATTATTGCAACGTTATTCAACTTCAGTACAAATCTAAATGTAACAATCCCTGCACCATTTAGCAAAAAACCATTTGAATTTACTGTTGGTTTTAGAAAGACATTTTATGTTTTTCCAATCGCTTATTTCTTAACTTATATTTCAGTATCAGTTGGGAATTTTAACCTCGGTGTTTTTTCTATGCTATTAATTGGAATTACTTGCTTTTCCTATTATTCAAAAACAGAAAACGAATATTTTGTTTGGAATTACAATTTATCCTCAAAAGAATTTTTATTAAAAAAAACGAAAACGTGCTTAACCTATTTTTCAATTTTAAGTTTACCAGTTATAATTACATTAGGGATTTCATTTTTTAATCAAATAGATCTTTTAATCGTTTTTATTTTTTTAAGTTATGCTTATCTCACGGCAATAATTTTTGCTAAATATTCGTCTTTTCCAAATGAAATGAATATGTCACAAGTAATTTTAATTGGATTAAGTTTTATGTTTCCGCCAATACTTTTAATATTTATTCCTCTTTTTTATTCTCAATCTATTAAAAAATTAAATACCATTTTAAATGATTA
The DNA here is from genome assembly GCA_964195455.1 of uncultured Acidimicrobiia bacterium. GTDB lineage: Bacteria > Bacteroidota > Bacteroidia > Flavobacteriales > Flavobacteriaceae > Polaribacter. The sequence goes on along the minus strand of CAXMOR010000016.1, from coordinate 16,328 downwards.
AAATTGAAAAATTATCAAAGTTTTATGGTAAAAATCAAGTTCTAAATTCAATAGATTTAGAATTTGAGAAAGGAAAAATATATGGCATTGTTGGAGAAAACGGAGCAGGAAAAACAACGCTATTTAGATGTATTTCAGGACTTGAAAATTATAAAGGAAATATCTCATCTGACTATACTAAATTAAAAGACCATTTAGGACTTTTATTAACAGAACCATTCTTTTTCTCTAAAATTACCGGAAAAGAATATATACAACTACTTGCCAACACAAGACAAATAGAACTATCTAATATTGAGAACAAAAACATATTTGATTTACCGTTAAATCAGTACGCTTCTACTTATTCTACAGGAATGAAAAAGAAATTGGCTTTAACCGCTATTCTTTTACAACAAAACGATGTTTTTATTCTGGACGAACCTTTTAATGGCGTTGATATACAAAGTAATTTAATTATAACTGAAGTTATAAAAAGGTTTAAAGAATTAGAAAAAATAGTAATTATTTCTTCTCACATATTTTCAACTTTAGCGGATACTTGTGATGAAATTCATTTAATGAAAAACGGAGAAATTATAAAGAAAGTAAAACAAGTAGATTTTAATAATCTCGAAAAGGAAATGAAAGAGTTTACAATCGGAAATAGGATTGACAAACTTGAGTTGAAATAAATAACGTTTGGCAACACCGTATATAATTTATTGCTAACTTATTGCCTACTTGCGAAAGTCCTCGCGGACTTTCTATTTGTAATTTATTTGCTAAATTAGTTGCTTAAACACGCAAAAAATAATACACAAACACGTTGGCTGTAATTAAACCAATTAAGAAAACAAGGGTCTACCATGAAAAAAGGAAATAACATGAGAAAATTCAACTTTTTGATAGCTGCTATGATGTTAGTATTTCTATCATGCAGCAATGACGATAATCTAATAGAAGAAACTCCTCAACCGACAGAAACCCAAGGATACAATATGCTACTTGCAGGGAATAGTTTTTTTAGACCATATGCTGAGAAACTTAATGTTATGGCCGTTGAAGCTGGTTTTTACAATCATAGTGCTACTGTGGTTTTTCGTGGAGGAGATAATGGAAGACCCATCAATTTTTGGAACGATGTTACAAGTACCGCACATAATGAAATCAAGATGGCCCTTGATCAAGGTAATATAGACTTTTTCGGAATGACAGCTGGAAAGTTACCAAATAATCGAACAGATGGTTTTAGAGAATGGATCGATTATGCTCTACAAAATAATCCTGACATTACTATTTTTTTATCAATACCGCCACCAGATTTCCCTGCAGATTGGCAGCAGTTGGCTCAAGACATGGGATTCAGTAACATACAAGAGGTGTATTCCTATTTTGTGAGTGAAACTGTCCATAATTCTCTTGTAGATGAGCTACGTGCTGAATTTACGTCTACACCTATTTTTACCATTCCTACCGGCTGGGCTTGTATCAATTTAGCTCAAATGAATCTCGATAACTTATTATTGGATAACATTAACATGTCAGGACCAGTTGAAACGTCAATATTCACGGATCAAAAAGGACATCAAGGAGAGATTGTCAAACAAACAGGGGGTTTAGTATGGCTTAATAGTATTTATGGTGTTGATCTAAGTATCAATACATATGAAACAGGTTTCAATACAGATTTGCACTTAATCGCAAAGGAAATAATGGATAGTCATGATACAAATTACAAACAGTAACGATCAATTATTTATGAAAATTATGAATTTGACTTTTGAAAAACAGCAACACCTAATAATGTATATAAAAAATAGGCAAATTAGTGCTAAAATCAAAAGTTTTAGCTCGTATCAAATTTTGTGTTTAACTGAAAAATTCGTACTTCGTAATCGCCTACTTTTCATATACTAATCGTTGTAAACAATTAAAAGTAAAAAGATAAAAAAATTATTTTTATTCATATTTATACTCTTACATTATGTGTCCTTTGCACAAACTATAGAAAAGAATAATAAAAATCGACTAATTGTTAAATTTAAATCAAGTATTGGTGTCGAATATAGAATCCCAAAAAGTGATAAAAAATTTAATTATGAGGAATTAGATAACATAAATAAAAAAAACAGGATACAGTCCATAATACTAAGTGGAAATAAGAAAAAGAAAGATACCTATATTCTCAATTTCGAATCAAATCAAGATATTGATCACTTAATCAAACAATACAAGAATTCAAATCTATTTGAATATGTAGAGCCAGATTTTATTGGTATCGGAGGTGGAAAAAAAGCAGAATTACAATATACTTTGGTACACGATTTAATTAAAATACAACATTAAAGTGTAAATTTCACGTGTTTATGTTAAATTCATAACCCTGAGGTCACGGGTTCAAATCCCGTTCTCACTGCAAAACCTTTAAAAAACCAAGAACTTAATTTCTTGGTTTTTTAAAGGTTTTTAATGACAATGATTTAATCTACATTATGGAAAAATATACTAGAGAATAAATAACTATTGCCAGCACCGTGTATATTTTATTGCTTGCTTTTAGCCAGCTCACGAAAATCCTCTCGTATTTTCTATTCCGTATTTAATTACTAAATTAGTTGCTTGAAACACGCAACTAACCATGCACAAACACGTTGACATTCATTTTCTCTTAAGTGTTTTAAAAATAGTAATAATTGTTTATCGATTTAAATTATCTTAATACAAAAACATCAATTTACTCATGAATCATAAATTATCTCAAAAGCACAGATTCACAAAATCACATACACAGAATTATAGACAATCTTTTGCTTTAAATAGAAACGTATCGGGTTTCAATATTCAGAAGAAAGAACTTATTTACACCATAGTTTCAGATAAATCTGACGGTGCTTTTATTTGGGATATTGACGGGAATAAGTATATCGATTTAACGATGGGTTTTGGCTCTATACTTTTTGGTCATAATTACCCACCCATCTGTAAAGCAATTGAAAATCAACTAAATAAAAGCTGGTCTGTTGGACCAATATCCCCATTAGCAGGAATACTAGCTAAACAGATCACAACAGCTACAAATACAGAAAGAGCTGCTTTTTTTAATTCTGGAACAGAGGCAATCATGGTTTCTTTAAGAATTGCAAAAGCAGTAACGAAAAAAAAAAATATTGTATTTTTCAAAGGTGCCTATCATGGTACATTTGACCCATTACTTACGCTAAGAAGAGATGAGCAAACAAATATTGCCAAAGAATCTATTCCTGGGATTACACAATCTATTTTAAATGAAAGTTATGTCTTTGATTATGGCACAGAAGAATCTTTAGATTTTATTAAAGAAAACAAGGATGATATTGCAGCTGTTCTTATTGAACCAGTGCAGAGCAGAAACCCTAGTTTACAACCAATTGAATTTTTAAAGAAAATACGCAGTATTACCGAACAAAATAATATTGCACTTATTTTTGATGAAGTAATTACTGGTTTTAGAATTGATGTTGGAGGTTGCCAAAAACGATTTAACATACAAGCTGATATTGTTACTTACGGAAAAGTAATTGGGGGTGGATTACCAATTGGTATTGTCGCTGGTAAATCAAAATTTTTAGATGCTATTGATGGGGGCTTTTGGCAATATGGCGATCAATCAATTCCAACAGTAAAGTCAACTTTTGTTGCAGGTACATTTTGTCATCATCCTTTAGCAATGGCTGCTTCTTTAAAAACATTAGAAATACTCACTAATAATAACGGTCAATTATTAAAAGACATAAATATTAGAACATCCAATTTTTGTCATAGAATGAATGTATTTTTTAAAGAAAACTTTCCAAAGTTGTCAATTGTTCATTTCGGATCCTTATTTCGATTTGTGACACCTGGAAAATATAAAGAACTTTATAATCAACTTCTTTTAAATGGAGTTTATATTTGGGAAGGTAAAAACTGTTTTATTTCAGCAGCACATTCAGATGATGTAATTGCTAAATTGGAGGATAAAATTAAGTTAAGTTGTAAACAATTATTAGATAACGGTATTATAAAAACGAGAGCTTAAGCAATTATGAAAAAAGAGATCCTATTTACTGACGGCAAATATTCAATTCAAAGACATCAAGGTATTCCTAAAGAAGCATTTCATTTTTTAGATAGTATTGCTTGGGGAAATGAAGGCGCTATCTATGAACACAAAAATACAGAAGAAAATATTAAATTGATAAAAAACCCAGTACTTCTTGCAATATTTGAAGGTGAAATTATAAGAGCAACTGCTGTTTTTTGCATGACAACTGTAACGACTAATAGTGAACAGTTTAATTGTAATTATATAAGATATTTTGCTTCATCAAAAGAAATACGGGGCAAAGGAGTTATGAAAAAATTCTCTATAAAAGTGATGGAATTAATTCGTGAAAAGGAAAAAGAAAAAACCATTTATTTTGCCTGTATAGAAAGAGCCAACAAAAGTTCTTATAAAGTAGTAGAAAGTGCTGGATATAACCCTTTAGGTACCGTAAATACATTAGGTTTTAGTCGTTTTTTTCCGAAGACAAATAAAAACATTACACAAATAACCACTAAAGAGCAAAAAGCAGAAGTTTTAAATTTACTTGAGCAAACCTATGAAAACCATGCTTTAACCCAATTCGATTCTTTGTTTATTCAAAACAATTATTTTGTTATTCGAGAAAAAGGACAAATAATAGCTGGATGTCAATATCACCGCTCACATTGGGTTATTAACAATATGAAAGGTTTTATGGGGAAAATAATAATGAATATTGTTCCCTTAATACCAGTTATTAATAAATTATTTAATCCAAAGCGATTTGAATTTTTAGCCTTTGAAGGTCTCTATTTTAAACCGGGTTACGAACAACAATTATATGCTTTATTTGAAGGTTTGCTTGCTAAAGAAAAATTAAAATCTTCTATGTTTTGGTTGGGAAACACCTGCCCAATTCGTGAAAATATTCTAACAAAAGGTAAATTAGGGATGATTCATTCTTTTATAAAAGATTCTGATGTTGAAATTATGGCAGCTTATAAAAATTTAAATGAAACTAAAATTGAGAATTTAAAATCGAAACCTATATATGCTTCGGCTTTTGATTATATTTAATATTAATTTTATGAAAGAATATGAAGATTTCGCGAAATTACTCATCAACCCTAAAGGTTCAACTCCTATTTATAATTGCCTCCTAAATATAAATAGCGAAAAAAGGAATATCAATTATAATATTGCTTTGGGACAAATCGAGGCTTCGGGTGAAAAAATAGCTAGCAATTATCGTTTTCGAACAGGAAGTATTACCAAAACCTTTACATCAACTATTATTTTACAACTGATGGAGGAGGGATTACTAAAATTAGAAGATTCTTTTCTAAATTGTTTACGAAATGATGAAACAAAAAAAATCTTGTCAGAAATATTATTTTTTGATACCATTAATTACTCTAGTCAAATAACAGTCAAAAACTTACTACAACATAAAAGTGGTCTACGAGATTGTTTTGCTGATGATGGAAGGTTTTTTGCAGACATCAAAAAATATCCAAATCGAGATTGGAATTGGAAAAACATTTTAGAGATGTATTTTAAATACAACTTACATAAAAAAGGGGTGTTTAAGCCAGGGGAAAGCTTTTATTATTCTGATACAAATTATGTGCTATTAGCTATATTAATTGAAGAAATAACAAACAAAAAATATCATGAGGTACTGGAAGAACGAATTTTAAATCCACTCTCTCTCCATGACACTTATTTAGAGTTTCACCAAAATAAAAAAGGTTCAACTCCAATTATATTTCCATACCATGGTACAAATTCATTAAAAAATGTAAACACATCATTTGATTGGGGATGTGGTGGCACAGTATCATCAGCACTAGACTTGAATGTTTTTATAAGATCCCTTTTAAACGGTCAATTATTCAATGATATTAAAACACTCAAGCAAATGATTAATTTTGATGATGACTCAATTATATCATCTCCGAAAAAAGGGGAAATAAAGTATGGAATGGGCATTCAACAAAAGAAAATAGGAAAACATAATTTTATTGGTCATAATAGTGCTTATGGAGGTATGGTATTTTATCATGTGGAATCTGATACTAGTTTAATTCTTAATATAAATCAAGTTACAGCACCTCACAAGGCTGATTGGCTTCTAAAAAAAACGGTTGAAGCTTATTTTTCATAAAAAATAGACACCGTATTATAAACGAAATGGCAACACCGTATATAATTTATTGCTGGCTTCTCGCCTACTTGCGAAAGTCCTCTCGGACTTTCTTGGTCGGTAATTATTTACTAAATTAGTTGCTTTAACCACGCAACAAACCATATACAATATCGTTAGCAATAATATATGAAAAACGAAATCAAACATACTAAAATCAGTTGGAAAAGAATATTGGTCTTTTTTATCATTGCGACTACAATATCTAATGTTTTCAGATTCGACATTTTCGAACTCAAACCAGAATTGGAAAAATCACCAACTTGGATTTTTGTGTTGACTGTTGTTTTTCTTGAAGGAATAGGAGTGTTTATTGGTGCGTTAATAGCCATTTATTTTTTGAGAAAGAACAGGAAAACGGAAATAACTCTATTCGGTACATCAAAATCAAAAAGTCTCATAATGATAGTTATTCCAATCATAATTTTAACAATAATTGGAGTGAAAAATGACTTTGAAATGGACTCGCATCTTTATGGATTTATTGCTGTAATTGGAACTTTACTCTATTGCATAATGGAGGAATATGGATGGAGAGGCTATTTACAAGAGGAATTAAAAACACTTAAAACTTGGCAAAAATATTTAGTAATTGGATTTATATGGTACTTATGGCATTTGACATTCTTGACCAAAGCATCAATTGGAGATAACCTTTTCTTTTTAGCAATGATGATTCTTGGGAGTTGGGGAATTGGACAAGTAGTTGAATCGACAAAGTCAATAATTGCTGGCGCTTGTTTTCATCTGATTATCCAAATTATGATGTTTAATGCTTTAATCAAAAACGGAATTGATGGAATTGAAAAACTGATAATTTTAGGTGTTTCAGTCGTTATATGGTTTGTGATTATCAAAAAATGGGAAAAAGAAAATGCTATTGCTAACAAAGTATAAAAATAATAGCCGAAATAGTAGTAAAAATGGACATTGTAACTCGCATAAAGCTTAGTAGTAAACTGAAAAATTCGACTTCCGAAATTGGCTACTATTCTTATACTAACCGTTGGCAAACATAAAATAAAGCCCAACACATTTAAGATTAAAACAAAAAAAATATGAAAAAAATAATTTTATTTTTAGCAGTAGTATTATTTACTACGATTGCTAATGCCCAAGAATACAAAGAATATTATGACAATGGAAACCTTAAAGTTATTGGTAACTATGATGTTAATAAAAAACAAACAGGAGTATGGAAATACTACTATGAAAATGGGCAGTTAGGACTCGTTGGTCATTATAAAAAGGGAAAAGAAACAGGAGAGCTGAAAAAATATTACGAAAACGGTCAGATAAAGGAGATTGGAAGTTATAAAGACGGTAATGATACAGGTGAATGGAAAAATTATTTTAAAAATGGTCAATTATATTCAGTTGAGATGTACGAAAATGGAAAGAAACATGGAGAGTGCAGATACTATGAAAAAAGTGGTCAATTAGAATTTATTTTTAACTATAAAGATGGGCGTAAACATGGTAAAATTAGAGAATTTCATTCAAATGGGCAGTTGTTATCAGTAGAATACTTTGAAGATGACTATGGTGTAAACATGAATAGTTGGAAATATTATGACGAAAATGGAATTGAACAAAATTAATGTTTGCCAACAAAGTATATAAAAAATTGCTGTTTTAGGTTAAACTTAAAGATCGTTGTACGTCGTTTGCTACGTCTGAATTTCCTTCGAAAATCCTAGCACACAAAACCGCAACAAATCATACACAAACACGTTGGCAAACATTAAATAAACTATGAAAAAAATATTTTTACTACACTTTATAGTTTTTTTCACTACGAACTGTTTCTCTCAAGCTATATCAAAAAAAGAAATCCGCAAAAAAATGAAAGCCAAGGAGATAATATTTAAAGATTTCCATGGCGAAGAAATGGTTTTGGCAAAAATTAAAAGCACAAAAAAATGGGGACTTTACACTATTTCTACAGGAATGGAAATTGACGATTTTTCTTATGAAGAAGTAATTGCCCCTAAATTCGATTCACTAAGCTTTTTTAGAACAGAGGATCGCTTTCAAATCGTAAAACAAAAGGATAAATACGGTGTTTTATTACTGCCTTATGAAATTGAAGATGCTGTGGACAGAGTAAATTGCAAATTTGATAAAATCATCCATAAAAAGTTAGAGGGTGAAGATTATGTCCTCATTAAGGAAAGTGAAAAATGGGGATTAATAGATTGGTTTGAAGGATTTTATATTGTGGATCCGATTTTTGACACACCAGAGGAAGTTCCATTAATTAAAATGGAAAGTTGGATGGTAGAAACCTTCAAACGTGCAAAAACAAAATTAAATGCCGACCTAGTTATTTTTGATCCAAACAACGGAGATGGCGTTTTAAAAGCACGAAGTAAAAAAACTAAAAAGTGGGGAATGTATCAATTTTTGGATGAAGTAAATAGTACCGAACTAATCCCAATGGCCTATGACAGCTTAAACTTTTATCCCTTTAATGGAAAGTACACTGCTGTATATAACAATGGAAAAGTAGGCTTTTATCTCTCTTATTCGAGTTATGATAAGCAGGCCAAACAAACTGTAGCTTGTAAATATGAAGATTACAAACGTTTTGATGCCGATGGTGTTTCAAAACTTGCGGTTAAGAAAAACGGTAAATGGGGTTGGGTAGATTGGCTAACGGGTGAAGAAAAAAGTGAGTTTATATACGACAGTACTGATGTTTTGCCTTATCCACATTACAAACAAAATTATTGGTTTGATGATTAAAATAAATCCTTCAAAACTAACAGATAATAAACCTATGAAAATACTCTTATTAAACAAAAACCAATAAATATGAAAAACCAAAAATTAGTAATTCTAATCGCTTTAATCATTTCATTTACTTCTTTTGCCCAAAGACCTAAACAACCGGTTTGCTACAAAGCTTGGGACGCAAAAAACGAAATTAAAAGCGGTGAAGACTTTAAGGTTTATTTGATTTATTTACAGCATACATGGAATGAAAATGGAACCAATACAAACATGTATTATAGTCAGATATTCGAAGTAACAGGAACTCTAAGCAATACCAGTTATATTAATGGTCAATATGCGCTTCAGAATAATGTATTCTCTGTTTATGGCCGTTCTGAATTTCTTAAAGCTGTTCCTAGAGGAAAATCTAACTTAATGAGAGGGCGAGAGGTTATTGTACACGGAGATTTAGAGTGCTTAAAAGACATGCTCGCGTATTGGAAAAAAAGAAATTCAGCTCAGTATACAGACAACGACAATGTGTATTTTGAGTTCGATTACTCTTACGAATTAGACCGTATTGATGTAAACTTTAAAGCTCTTAAAATTCAGGAAAAGTAACTAGAACCTATTAGTAACCATTTAGCCTGCTATTGCTAAAATTAATATAAACGTTACAGAAACTGGTGTATGGAAATAGTATACTAAAAACAGACAATTGAGTCTTAAAAAACTTTAAAAAACGGGTGTTCTGACAGAATCAAACACACAAATACAAGAAATGAAATTATTTTATTTTATTTAAAAAAACATGAAAAACATCATATTATTATTAATACTAGCACTATTCACCAACCTAATTAACGCTCAAGAAAAAAAGGAGTATTATGACAATGGACAATTAAAATCTATTGAAAATTATGTTGATACTATAGAACACGGTTCTTTTATTTATTATTACGAGAATGGAATTATTTCTGGAGAAGGTACCATGAAAAATGGAGAGCTGGAAGGAGCATATTCGGAATACAACAAAAAAGGACAATTAAAAGAATTTACCACATATAAAAATGGCTATAAAGTTGGCCCTTTTAAAACGTTTTGGGAAACTGGAGAATTAAAAGAAGAAGGAACCTATAGAAGTGTTTATTTTTTTGATGGCGAATACGATGAAACGATAAGAACGGGTATATATAAAGCATATCTACCCAATGGTGACATTGCTATAAGTGTAAAATTAGGAGTTAATGAAGATAATGAAGAAATTGGAATAGGAAAAGGGATAGAGAATGATTATTATACAACTGATGACCCTTATAAATTTATACTACAAGAGGAATCAAACTTACTAGATGGCGAATTACATGGCATAAATAAGGAATATTATGAAAACGGGCAACTGAAAGAAATAGCAGAATTTATTAAAGGAGAGGAAGTTGGCATACACAAAGAATATTACAATAATGGGCAACTAAAAAGCAGCACAACCTTTGTAGATGGCAATAAAATTGGATTATATGAAGAATATTTAGAAAATGGTTCCCCATCTAAAAAAGGTAATAACGGAAAAAAAGTTAGCGGTTTTGGTGCCTCCTATGGTGAAATAGAAGACTGGACCTATTGGGAGTATTATTCAAACGGCCAATTAGAAAAAAAACATACTTTAGACCAAAACGGCAGTTATACCGGCAATTATGTAGAGTTTTACGAGAATGGAGAACTAAGGTTTAAAGGTGAATTTGTAGATGATGATAAAGAAGGAGAATGGTATCAATTTGAAGATGGTGAAAAGTATAAATTCCTTTATGAAAACGGGCAACTTGTAAAATCAAAAAAAGTAAACTCTATTAATGACCCTATTGAAGACCAATATTACAAACTAAAATTTAAAAATAAGTGTCATAAAAAAGTACAAGTTGCTTTAATGTATAAAAATTCAGATGATGAATGGACAACCAAAGCATGGTTTAATATAAAACCTGATGAAGAAGTATATTTAGCCGATACTCAAAATAGAATATATTATTTTTATGCTCACTCTTTTGATTTTAAAAATAAATGGAAAGGGGATTTTGTTGATACAGTAAAAGGACGTAAATATAATTTCAAAAAAAAAACAATCCCTTCCTATAAAAAGCATGGAGATCATTACAACGAATTAACTTGTAATAATTAAAAATATTCTTTGTTAAAACACCTAATAATGCCGATTAATTTTGGAATAAAAAATAGATGATCACTTTTTGAATAATGCGAAAAAAAATAACATTCATTATAATTTCAATTCTAGTTCTAAATAATTACGCATGTAAAAATAATAAGAAAAATAAGGCTCTAATTTTAGGACTAGAGACGACATCGAAAACCAATTCAATTACAGTATTTAATTATAACAAAAACGAAATTAAAAATAGTGAACAACTAGGAAAAACAATTTTTAGGAATTTAGAAGTTGATACTACAAAAGTATTCGGAATTTGGGCTCAAGACCCAACTGCCCCATTTGCAGATTTTTACATAACCGAAAAATCATTTAATATCTTAAATTTTGATAGTGAGAGTGACATACCTTATATGCTAGACAAAAACCAAATCAGTTTTTTTTACAAAGGCAATAGGCATACAGGGATAATTACATCAACTAAAAATGACAGTCTAAAGATTAAATGGACTGACAATGATTTTGAAACTAAATATGTGAGATTTGAAAACTAAACGCACTTTGACAACAACGATTCCTATGTAATGCGAATGATAACTTAATCAATTAAAAACAACATTAAGTCACTACTAATGCCCATATTTATGATTGAATAAATAAGTAAAAACAAGACTCAAAAAGCAGTCTATTACTTTAAAACTTCAATTTTTAAAATTCAATTACACATAGCAGCTTTTACCAGTACTAAGAAATGAAAAAAGAAATCACTAAAACAAAAAAATCAAAATTAATACTTCAAGTATATCATAATTACGTCCAGTATCATAAGAATCTGAAGTCGTTTTCAGACAGAAAAGAACTAATAGCATGGAAAAGCCAACTCAATTCAAAATCTGCCTACTTGAAAGATGGTAAATTGATTTTATCAAAATTAGACTATAATACAGATATCTTAAATTGTGACCTTATAATCTTGAATGATTATAATTCTGAATCAGAGATTAAAGCCCTAAAACAAGTCCAATATTTAACTCTTGTCGGGAAGGTGAAATTCGAAATATTCCAATTAAAGAAAGTGGATAACCAAATCGAACTTTATCTTCTTTATGATTATTATGAGATTGGTGAACCAAAAAGAGATAATTTTAAGCTGTGTAATTTGGAAATGAATACGCCAACTGAGATTAAAATAAATGGAAAATTAGATCATTCATTATCAAGCGGTCGGGAACGCACCTATAAAGAACATTGCTATATTTTTCATCTCATCGGAGAAACTGATGAATTTGAATTAGCAAAAACCCCCTTTAAAGGAAGTATAAAGCAAATCCCTAATCCTATAAAAAAGGTGGATTTGATGAGAAAATTATACTAAAAAATATAGAAACACCAATCGGTATGCAAACATGTAAAACACATCTACTAATTTCAGTAGGAATTATAATCTTAATAATTTCCTGTAAACAAAAAGAAACTCAAAAAGTTGAATCAAAAAATAAGATTGAGGAAACTATTTTTACAAAACAATACATTGAAAATGATAGCTTACTAATGCTATTAAAATCAGACTTATATAGAATAGCTTTTAATCCAGTATTTGAAGGAGAAGAAAAATCTAAAATTAACACACACAACAAAACTGTTGCTGATACTAGTAAAACACTAATTTTTGACAAAACTAAAATTCACTTTTATCGAGAATCAAATTGGGAAATAATAGTTTCAGCCAAGATAAAGAATTCGCGTTTTAAATTTTTAGACACTATTAATATTGGAAAAAAAAAAGGAATCCTTGAAAATATAGTAAAAACAGAATTAAAAGCTAATTCGATTACAATTGGTAATTTGAAACATACAACACTTTTCATTTTTAAATTTGAGAACGATATATTGCAAGAAATAGTTTATAAATACGGTGAGGATTAAAATACGATTTGCCAATCGCTTGATGGCTCTGCTAGAAACCAACAGACTGCGGCCTCTCACAACACCCTTAATATGGGGTGTAATCGGATTTAATACAGGACTGAAATCACGATTGAATTTAAATCTGAATGAAAAACAAAAAAACGATTTGCCAACACCGTGTAAAAAAAAATGCTAGTAAAAGCCTACTTACGAAAATCCTCGCAGATTTTCTTGGCTCGTGTTTTATTTACTAAATTTATAGCCTAAACCACGCAACTTTCCTTACACAAACCGTTGTGCAACATTTAAAAAAAAAAGCAAATTATGAACAAAATTTACATTTTAATTTTAATTTTTGCAATTTCTTATTCAATGGATTGTAATTCTCAAATATCGTACATTGAAGGGTATTATATTAATGATTCTAACCATAAGATTGATTGCTTAATAAGAAATATTGATTGGAAAAATAATCCCATAGAATTTGAATATAAAATCTCAGAACAAGCAAAAAAAGAAACTCTAACTATTGAGTCTGTAAAGGAATTTGGAATAGATAACGTTTCAAAATATATAAGATTTGATGTTAATATTGATAGATCTAGTAATAAGCAAAATCTTTTGAGCAATGATAAAAATCCGATATTCAAAACAGAAAAACTATTTTTAAAGGTATTAATTCAAGGTGAAGCCAGTTTGTTTATATACATAGACAAAAGTCTTACAAGATATTTTTATCAAACAAGTCATCTCGACATTAACCAACTTATTTTTAAAGAATATAAAACACCAGAAAATAAGATTGGAACTAATAATGAATTTAGGCGTCAATTATATAGCAATATAAAATGCAGTGATATTTCGATGAATGATTTAAAACAAATTGACTATGATAAGAACTCATTGTTAAATATCTTCACTAAATATAATAGCTGTAAAAATTCAGAATTTGTCAATTTTGAAGAAAAAGTAAAATCTGATTTGTTTAACTTAAATATTAGACCTGGCTTAAATAGCTCTTCTTTGTTTATTAATAATAGTGCTATAAGCTCACGAAGCAAAGATTATGGTAATAAATTGGCTTTTAGAATTGGGTTGGAATTTGAATTTATTATGGGGTTTAACAAAAATAAATGGGCAGTAATCATTGAACCAACATACCAATACTTTAAGGCAGAAGACAAGGTTATTACAAATCTTAGTAATACAAATGTTGATTATAAGTCACTTCAACTTCCAATTGGAGTAAGGCATTATCTTTTTTTAAATAACAACTCGAAAATTTTCATAAACGGGTCTTTTATTTATGACTTTGTTTTAAATTCAAAAGTAAGAAATCTTGACGCCAGTTCTAGTTTTAATTTGGCAATGGGTGTAGGTTATAATTATAATCAAAAATATAGTGTCGAGTTTAGATATCATGCAAACAGAGATATTTTAACAGATTATGTTGCGTGGAATTCAGACTTCAAAACTATTTCAATAATATTTGGATATACAATTTTCTAAAAAAATGAAAGAAGATAAATGAATAATAATACACTAATAAGTTCAGATTAAAAACGTTTTACAACACCGTGTATAATTAATAAGGGAGGTATTGTTAACTTTAAAATTAATATTATTTTTTATCATTTCGAAATCGTGAATAATTAGTTTATACTATCCCTTACTAATCATACACAAACCCGTTGCCATTCATTGATACTACGACCTAAAATGGGTTGACTAAAAATTTAAACCAAAAATAATAATTTAGAAAGGATGATTAAATTTCAAGCGTTAGGACTAATTTTATTATTAATAATCCAAAATAATGAAGAAAATAAAAATTTTAAAACTTGTACGAAAGTTAAAGTTGAACTTATAAACGGAAAAATCATAAATGGATGCTCAAAAATAAGAAATAACATAAGGGAAAAAAGCACTCTAAAAATAAAAACCAATAAAGGTAAAGTGAAAGTAAAGGTTCATAATATTAAAAAAATTGAAGTGCTGAATAAAAAAATAAGAATTTTTAACGACAGTATTAAGATAACTTTAAAACCTATCTATATAAAAAAAAGAAAACAACCTAGACTAATGTATTTAGTTCAGACAGGAAATTTAAATCATTTTATAGATGTCATTACAGAAGATTTATCAGGAAGATCTGGAGGCATTACACCTGAAGGATTTGATTATATATATAGAATACACTATGTAAAAACAAAGAATGAGACTTTTGCTCATAAGATTTATACAAGTTATAACCCATTAACTAGGTCCTATGCTTTAGATTATTTTAAAGATAATAAACTGATTTATGAAAAAATTAATAAACTTGGTCAAAAAATTAATGATTATAAAATTTATAATATAATTACTTACTTTAATAATATGAAAGATGAAAAAATAATTGATTTAAACAAAGAATAAGTCTGAAAAAAAACAACGAAATGGCAACACCGTATATAATTTATTGCTGGTTTCTTGCCTACTTGCGAAAGTCCTCGCGGACTTTCTTGGTCGGTAATTATTTACTAAATTAGTTGCTTGAAACACGCAACAAACCATATACAACAACGTTGCCATTCATTGGCGGAACGCACCCAAAACGTAAGAAAAATAGTATATTATGGCTAAAAAAAAAGAAAATAATGGAAGTTTGTTTTCAAGTATTGGAGGATTATTTACAATAATTGGAATAACATTATTAGCAATGAAAAGTTCAGCAATACTTTATCTATCTTGTACAATAATCGGTTTAATTTTAGCTGCTTATGGAGTTTTCCTAATGTTAAAAAAGCTGGATAATTAGAAGAAATAAGGAAAAATAATTTAGTTTTTAAAAGTTTTCTGAATTTGAAAACAAAAACCGAACTGAATGTTGAATTTAGCAAGTTGCGGAATTCCTCAGTAAATCGGAATTAAAAAACATTGTGAAATATAACATTCATTGAATTTACTCAAGTGAAACAAATTGAAAAAAAAATATAGAATAAAAAAGTATAGTAAGGTCGTTTTAATAATAGTTGTTGCGCTTTTTTTAATAGAAATAAGTTACTATTTTTTTAAAGGAGCTTTTTTCCCATATACTCTAAATTAACATCGATATTTACTTAGAATACAAGAATTTAATCAAATGCTTAAAATTGTAAAATAAATTTGACGGAAAATTTGAATTCTAAAAAAACGAAATGGCAACAACGTATATAATTTATTGCTAGTTCTGGCTTGTTTGGAATATCTGTGGATTTTTAAAAGGTAAGCTTAAGTTTATTAAATTAGTTGCTTAAACCACGCAACAAACCATATACAAACACGTT
>CAXMOR010000015.1:0-68742 GCA_964195455.1 uncultured Acidimicrobiia bacterium | reverse complement strand
CTTTGTTGGGTGGCAATCGACAGAGCAATAAAAGTTGCTCGTATTCTAAAAAAGACCAGAAAACTGGAAGCATGGACTCAACTTGAGCAGGAAATAAAAAAGGATATTCATGAGAATTCATGGAATGAGGAGGTTGGTGCTTTTACACAATCGTATGGATCTACGCATTTGGATGCGTCTGTGTTACTTATGGAATCCTATGGATTTATACATGCAAAAGACCCCAAGTTTGTACGTACCGTTATGGCTATCGAAAAAGATCTGAGTAATGACGGCTTGCTTTATAGATATAAAAATAAGGATGATTTTGGGTTACCATCCTCATCATTTACCATTTGCACATTTTGGTTTATCAATAGTCTTTTTAAGATAGGAGAGGAGGAGAAGGCTATGCAGCATTTTGAAAAATTATTGAGCTATAGTAATCATTTAGGATTGTTTAGTGAAGATATTGATTTTAAGACGAAAAAATTGTTAGGAAATTTTCCACAGGCATATTCCCATTTAGCTTTGATTGAGTGTGCGGTTAATTTTTCGACCAAGGATACCGAAGAAAAGATTCTTGAATCTATGAGGGAATAATTTCCTTTATAAGTGGATTTAGGGCAGGAAAATTAGTTTGTAGTAATGCTTTTCGCTATTTCTTTAACCTTCGCTAACAATTGCTTTAGGTTATCTTTAGTGGTAAACGGATTCATTATTGTAGTACGTAAATAATGTATACCTCTTAATTTTGTTTGAACGATATAGAATTCACCTTCTTCCAATAATTGTTGTCTTATATGCTTGTTTAGCTGGTTCAATTCCGAATTATTGAGGGAGTTATCAACATATCGAAAGCACACAATATTCGACATAGGTTTGACGGCTATTTCAAATTGGGGATCAATCCCAATCATTTCATCAAATTGCTGCCCTAAATCATATAAAGTGGTCAAATATTCATCAAAAATGTCTTCGCCATAGGTTTTAAAAGTGTATACCACTGAATGCTCATCATAGTCTTGGTACACTCAAAAGTGCGTTTGGCGATATTATACCAATCCTCATCTTCAGATTGATCTAAAAGATAATCGGCCTTTTGACTAAATGTTGCATGGGAATGATTACCATCTTTAAAAAGGAGGGCAGTTGTAATAGTTGGCATCATCATCATTTTATGACCATCGATCACAACAGAATCTGCTTGGGCGATACCTTTTACGGTATGCTTATATTTTGGCGAAAAAATCGATGCCCCGCCATGTGCACCATCCACATGAAACCAAAGATCATGCTTTTTGCTAAAATTTGCGATGGTCTCCAAGTCATCATAAATACCTGTTGCGGTTGAAGGTGCGCTACCAACAATCGCAAAAATCTTAATGCCTTCAGCTCTGGCTTTTTGATAGTACCGCTCTAAAAGGCTGGTGTCCATACTATATCCTGAGGTGGCAGGTATTTTAATAATTCCTTTTTGGCCAAGCCCCATTATCTTGGCAGCTCGGTCAACACAATAATGGGCCTCTTCATAGACCATAATCCCTAAATCATCATTTGATCCTTTATTCCAAACATCATATTCCACTTTGGCTTTTCTAGCAGATAACAGGGCTGTAAGATTTGCCAAAGTACCCCCAGAAGTCAAAAACCCCCTTGAATTATCTTCATATCCTATTTTAGAACAAATGAATTCGGTTATTACCCGTTCAATGGCAGAAGGGGCCATACCCATTTCATAAATGGCCATCCCATTGTTCAACAATGCGCTAATTAATCCGGAAAGCGAAGCCAGAGGTGCTGGCGGACAAACTTGATGGCCAATATATTTGGGATTATGAACATGGGTGGTATGTTTTGCTATTTCGGAAAAGAGTTGGGCTGCATCTCCATTGATAAGAAATTCTTTCCAATAGGTGTACTCATCTTCAGGGAGATTCCATCGAATTACTTTATCTGATTTTTCATTTAAAGAAGCTTCTAAATGATCTGCAAGTTGGTCGATTAATTCATGTCCACGTTTTCTAAAATTTCCAGAGGAATAAACTGATTTTAATAAGGATGTATCCATACTTCTAAATTAGGATGTTGAGCGATGTAAATCAAACGCTACATTAATATTTATGAACAAAACAATGATTAATTGCTAATAATTTCTAGTTATAAAACAGTTCGATTTAATAGATGTTTGTTAAATTTGACACACTAAAAAAATAACAGTAGTATCATGAAATTAAAACATATTCTAATTGCCGTTCTTGTAATTGGACTTCTTTGGTCCTGTAACGAAAAAATGGTTGAAAATCAGCCTGTTGAGGTTGAACAAAAATTTGATTATCTCGTAGATCAGTTTGCCGATTTGAAGATTCTTCGTTATCAAATTCCTGGGTTTGATGAAATGACCTTGAAGGAAAAAAAATTGATTTATTATATGACACAAGCTGGTTTGGCTGGCCGTGATATCATGTGGGACCAAAACTATCGTCATAATCTTGAGATTAGGGATGCTTTGGAGAATATTTACACTTCCTACTCAGGGGATAAGACCACCGATGATTGGTTGGCTTTTGAGGAATATTTAAAACGTGTTTGGTTTTCTAACGGAATTCATCATCATTATTCAAATGATAAGATTAAACCAGAATTTACAAAAGAGTATTTTACAGACGATTTATTGAAAAACTCTAACACCGAATTATCTTTAGATATTATTGATGTCTTATTTAATGATGCAGATAGTAAAAAAGTAAATAAAAAATCTGGAAATGATAATGTTTTGTCATCAGCAATTAATTTTTATGCACCAGATATTACGGATAAAGATGTTGTTGATTTTTACAAAACGGCATACAAAGGTCCAAAAGGAATGCCAGTTGAAGCAGGTTTAAACTCTAAATTAGTTAGGGAAAATGGAAAGTTGATTGAAAAAGTTTGGAAATCTGGAGGAATGTATGGTGCTGCCATCGATAATATTATTGTTTGGTTAGAAAAAGCAAAAGGAGTTGCAGAAAACGATAAACAAGCGAACGCTCTGGGTTTGTTAATCGAATATTATAAAACTGGTAGTTTAGATACTTGGGATAAATATTGTATTGCTTGGGTAACCTCTATTGAAGGGAATATCGACTGGATTAATGGTTTTATTGAAGTTTATAATGATCCTAAAGGATACAGAGGTTCTTACGAAACTGTTGTTCAAATTAAAGACTTTGATATGTCTCGTAAAATGAAAGTTTTATCAGACAATGCGCAATGGTTTGAAGATAATGCACCATTAGATCCAGCTCATAAAAAAGAGAATGTTGTAGGTGTTTCTTATAAAACTGTGAATGTTGCAGGTGAAGCAGGAGATGCATCTCCAAGTACTCCAATTGGAGTGAATTTACCAAACAATAATTGGATACGCCAACAACATGGTTCTAAATCAGTTTCTCTTGGTAACATTACTGGAGCTTATAACAATGCAGGCGGCACGGGACGTTTAAAAGAATTTGCTCATGATGAAGAGGAAATTAGATTAGAAGAAAAATATGGTCAAATTTCTGATAAATTACATACAGCTTTACATGAAGTTGTAGGGCACGCTTCCGGTCAAATAAATGATGGTATAGGACAGCCTAAAGAAACACTTCAAAACTATGCTTCTACTATGGAGGAAGGACGTGCGGATTTAGTTGGATTGTATTATTTAATGGATCCAAAACTGCAAGAATTAGGCTTAACTGATAATTCGAAAGAGTTAGGAATGGCTGCGTATGACGGTTACATCAGAAATGGATTAATGATGCAATTGATAAGAATTAATTTAGGTGATGATATTGAAGAAGATCACATGGTGAATCGCCAATGGGTTTCTGCTTGGGCATTTGAACAAGGTGAAAAAGAAAATGTGATAGAAAAGATAGTAAAAGAAAATGGCAAGACCTATTTCAATATTACTAATTATGAAAAGTTAAGAGAAATTTTCGGAAGATTATTACGTGAAACCCAACGTATAAAATCTGAAGGAGATTTTGGAGCTGCTAAGAATTTAGTAGAAGGGTATGGAGTCAAAGTAGATCAGCAGATCCATAAAGAAGTTATGAAGAGAAATGAACAATTTACTTCTGCGCCTTATAGTGGTTTTGTAAACCCTGTTTTAGCAATAAAAATAGATAAAAATGAAACTATTTTAGATATTGTTGTAACACAACCTGCAAGTTTTGAAGAGCAGATGTTATTCTACTCTAAAAATTATAATTTTTTAGGAACGGAAAATTAAACGTTAAAAAGCATACAATTTTAAAAACCGATTCTGAAAAGGGTCGGTTTTTGTATTTTTACAAAATGGCTAGAAAAACAAAAGATCCAGGTATCGGATATAAGACAAGAGAGAATGCAAAGAGTATTATCAATGATGATGGCAGTAGTAATGTAAATCACATTAATAAAAAACGAAATATAAACGATTTATATACATTTTTTGTGGACATTTCTTGGTTTCAATTTTTCTGGTTAATTATTCTTACATATATACTTTTTAATATCATTTTTGGGTTATTATATGTTGCAATTGGTATTGAAGAAATCACGAAAACAAGAGGGTCTTTTTTTGCGGATTTCTTAAACGGGTTTTTCTTTAGCGCACAAACATTAACGACTGTTGGTTATGGAGGAATTGCACCAAAAGGAATTACTGCCAACTTAATCGCAGCTTTTGAAGCTATGATTGGTTTATTGAGTTTTTCATTTATTACGGGTTTATTGTATGGCCGTTTTTCAAAACCTAAAGCTTCTTTAAAATTCAGTAAAAACCTTATTATAAGGGATTTTAAAGAAAATAAAGCTTTAATGTTTAGGCTAATGAATAGTAGAAAAACAGTAATGATAGAGCCAGAAATTACGGTTACCTTATCTATTTCGGAAAAGGATAAAAATGGCGATTTTAAACGTAATTTTTACACCCTAGATTTAGAGCGAAATAAAATTATGTACTTGCCAACAATTTGGACAGTGGTGCATGAAATTAATGATAAAAGTCCGTTATTTAAATATTCAAAAGAAGAACTTAAAAACTTAGATGCACATTTATATTTGCTAATAAATTATCATGAAGAATCATTCTCGCAGAATGTATATCAAATTTATAATTACGACTTTAATGATTTAATGATGGATGTAAAATATGTATCTTCTTCTAGTTTTGATGATGAAGGTTACACTGTTTTAGATCATAATAAATTAAGTGAAGTAGAAAAAATGGAACTTTAATTACCAAATAAAATTCTAATAGCTAAAAAAACAGCAATAATCAATCCACCATAAATAGCTACTTTTTTACCAGCACTTTTATAATAACGTTCATGATTTTTAATGTCTTTTCTATAGCCCCAAACTATAGCAGCTCCAAAACCAAGCACAAATAAAATAATAAAAATAATTCTACCAGTAGAAAAAAATGCACTCAAAAACATAGTTTTAATTCTTTATAAGTTTCCAAATATAAGATTTCATGAAGTTCCAGTTTTTCATAAAGTTTCTATATATTGTCTGCTGTAAAATTACAAATTAAATGAAGAACGCCATCGTTTTTGGAGCAACTTCTGGTATTGGAGAATCATTAACCAAAATTTTATTAAAAGAAGGTTATAAAGTAGCAATAACAGGAAGAAGATTAGAGAAGTTAGTAGCACTAAAAAATGAATATCCAAATCAAATTTTAGTAAAACAAAATGACATTCAAAATATAAAAGAGGTAGAAAAAGTTTTTAATGAAATTGTAGACGAATTCGAAACGATAGATTTAATTATTCAATCTTCTGGAGTTGTTCATATAAACCCTAAGTTTGAGTGGGATAAGGAAGAGCAAAGTATAAATACAAATGTTTTAGGGGTTACGAGACTATATACTTTAGCCTATAATTTATTTAGAAAACAACAATTTGGACATTTAGTTGGTATTTCATCTATCGCTTCTATTCGAGGAAATCGCTCTGCACCAGTTTATTTTGCATCTAAAGCATATCAAAAAGCATATTTAGAGAGCTTGTATATCAAAACAAAATCAATTAAATCTAAAAAAGTTTTTATTACGGAAATTAGACCCGGGTTTGTAGCTACAGATATGGCTGTTACTCTAGAGGATGGAGTCTTTTGGTTAGTTCCTTTAGAAAAAGCAGTAAAACAAATTTATACAGCGGTTAAAAAGAAAAAAAGAGTTGCCTATATTTCTAAACGTTGGCAATTAATTGCTTGGGTTTTAAGATGCACACCTGCTTGGTTATTAAAAAAAGTACTGTAAAATTAGCAACTTGTTCTTCGTTGGTATGAATTTGAGAAGTAAGAACAAATTTATATTGAGAACAAATGGTAGTGAGAATATCATGTTTGAAAAATAGAGATCTCTTAAAAATAAATGCAACAAATGTCACTTTTAGTGATTTCGCCTTTAATAGAAGTTGTATTCAGAACATATAAAATCCAAATTAAAAATGAAAAACAAAATAGTAGCAGTAACTAAATTTCATACCGCCTTTAAATTGAATATGAATAATGCACCAATTGCACATATTGGTGAAGACAGGAACTTATTACGCTATAAATTGATGCGTGAAGAAAATGAAGAGTATTTAGAAGCTGCAAATAACAATGATTTAGTTGAAGTTGCAGATGCTTTAGGGGATATGTTATACATTTTATGCGGAACTATAATAGAGCATGGAATGCAAGATAAAATTGAAGCTGTTTTTAATGAAATACAAAGAAGTAATATGAGTAAGTTGGGTGAAGATGGTGAACCGATCTATAGAGAAGATGGTAAAGTTTTAAAAGGACCAAATTATTTTAAACCAAATATTTCTGAGATCTTAGATGTTTAGGTTTTTGATGTCTTGTCTTAAAGTATGATTACAACTAAAAATTAATTTTTTAGGCTGATAGTTCAGGGACTTTATTCGGGGTTATATAGTTTAAAGATAAATATATGTTTTTTTTGGTGGTGTAATTTGGGAGTGATTTTATTGTTTAGATTTCTTTTGTAAATCTTTTGCTAATGCTTATTTAATCGATTACATACCAGTTATTTACGTTTATTATAATAGTTCTATGCATTATCACAATCCCTTGTAATTCAATATAGTAATGATAATTTAAATGTTGTTTTTGATTCTTTGAATTACGATTATAAGATTTCGTCATATATTTTAACACAAAATCAAAATTAATCAATACATTTTCTTTGTCCGTTGTTTCTAAAGCGCTGTATTGTGTCATAAAATAATTGGCATAATCACTCCATAGGTGTGCCTTTTTAGGGTTAATATTGAGTCCTTCTTTATATTGTTCCTTGGCTTTTTGATATTGCCTTAAAAGATATAAACGCCGCCATATCCCCAATAAATATCTGTGTTCGCAGCATTAAGTAAATACGCCTAATTAAATCTGCACATTGCTGTTCTAAAATTGTTTTCAAATTAAAACTTAAAACCTAACCCTATAAAATAATCAGATGCTTTTCTATGAGTTGAATCTAACTTAAGGACGTTTGTTATGAATATTTTATCAACTTTTTTTTTGTTTTCTTGTTTTTTTAACTTGTTCATACTTTGGTAGTAAACTTATATTTGTCGCTGATTCATTTTTTCATTGCTCCCAAGCTATTCTTTGACTGAAAACAACTTTAGAAATTAATAAGGTGAAACCTGTTAAAATACTTTTCATTTTCTATTGTCTTATAACAGCGCATATCCTTTCGGATTTGAACTAACGTTTGGTTGCTAGATGTCTCATATACATTATTTGGTGGTGCTTATTTCTTATGATCATTTTTTTGATAGCCAAGAAAAATTTTATCAAAAGCGATTTCGCCCTAAGCACTTTATGAGATAAAAGAAGTCTTGTTTTTAATTTGATTGCTGTGGTTGGAATGATTTTATTAGAAAAGTATTTAATGGATGTTTATCTCATTTTTTTCTTTTCTAATAAATATTCTTTTCTAGTAAATAGGGTACAACAATTAGTGCTATGAAAAATAAAATTTCAGAGATTTCTATGTTATCTGCTCTAGTTGTTTTCTTAGAGGTTTCCTCAATTATTTTTTTCTTATTTTTTAATAACGTACTAATTCCAAATAATTGCTCAGCTGAATAAAGTGAACTAACCCAAAAGAGTCCAAGCCACCACTTTGAAGCAAAAAAGGCAACTATGCATCCGATCGTGCAGATAGCTAGAAATAAAAATAATTTTTTTGATTGACTTATTATCATCACAAGCATAAAAATGAACATTCCGCCCCCTCCAATATGATATAAATTTAGATTATTGATAAAAAATCCTATTAAAAATAAGAGTAGATATCCTATTCCGATAAAGTTTTCAGTTAAAATTAAATAGTAACTTTTCATATGCATTATCATTCTTTACTTTCCAATCAAATCAGAATTATGAATGTCACTTTCATCATCAGGATTATAATAAAAATAATAGGTTTATATATTCTAATTTGGTGGTGTCAAATTATACACAATGGTGAATAAAAGACAAATTTAAATAGATATTTTAAAGCATTTAATGACTTTGGTCAGTTTAATGTGAATATAAGGGTGTAGATGATTTAACAAAGAAGCGAAAAGAAAATCCGAGAGAATTTTTAAAAAGTAAGCAAGTCTTAATGATCAATTTATACGGTGTGAGCATCTCGTATATGTTGTTTGTCTCAGTATTTTAAATAAATTGCTTACTTAAAGGGTGGTGTTGACGCTATTCTGATAAATAACATTTTACGAATCTCAAAACTCTTTATTTATGTGTCAATTTTATAAATGCCTTTGGAAGATATTTTATGATATCCCTTGCAATTAAAGATTCTTCTCCTAATTCTTGGGTCCCCAGGTCACCAGCCAAGCCATGTAAATATACTCCCAAACATACTGCAGCCTCGGAAGAGTATTTTTGGGATAGAAGGCCCGTAATAATCCCCGTAAGCACATCACCACTTCCTGCTGTGGCCATGCCAGAATTCCCAGTTGAATTGTAATAGCATATTCCCTCTGGTGTTGCGATGCAGCTATGTGAACCTTTTAGTAAAATAAAGCATTTTAGACTGATAGCTTTTTGCCTTTGAAGGCCATTTCTTTCAAAATCATTAGAGGTTTTTCCAAATAATCTTTCGAACTCTTTAGGGTGCGGCGTTAATATTGAATTTTTTGATATTTTTTTTAACATATGAGGGTTCGAGGCAATGATATTTAAGGCATCCGCATCCAGTACTAATGGCTGCTTCGAATTTTGTAATAATTCATCTAAAGCCTTTTGAGTCTCATTAGCCAAACCAAGTCCGCATCCAATGCCAATAGCATTGTATTTATCAGTCTTAGGGAAACTACCAATATAAGAATCGTTACGGTCAGCAATTACCATTGCTTCGGGAATACTTGTTTGTAAAATTTCATAGCCGCAAGATGGTGTATAAATGGTTACCAATCCGCATCCTGATCTCAAGCAAGCAAAAGTTGAAAGAACGGCAGCACCAATCCTTCCTCTACTTCCCATAATCAAAAGTGCATGCCCAAAATTCCCTTTATGCCCAAACTTTCTTCTTTTTTTATAATGAGATAGTGCTACTGTACTCGTTAGAAAATAGGTGTCTGAACTTTCACTAAAAGAGTATTCTTTCGAAAGGTGAATCGTTTTTGCAACCCATTCTCCAACATACTGATCATTCTCAGGAAACATAAAGGCTAATTTCGGTTGTTCAAATGAGAACGTGTAATCTGCCTTGAATATTACTCCTGTTGAAGATGCATCTCCAAAGAGTCCAGAAGGAATGTCAACTGCTACTCGAATTACGTTCAATTTATTTAAAAAACAGACTAAATTTTGAAAGAAACCATATAGTTCGCTTTTGAGGCCAGTTCCAAAAAGAGCGTCTATGACAATAGAAGAATTTTGAATGGTTGGAAAATCTTCACTATTCGATACTGTTGAAATTTTAAGATTACTAATCTTTTGGATGGAATTAAGATTAGCTTGATTATCCTTAGATCTTTTATCAGGTAATGCTTGCACTATGACGTGAACGTTATATGATTCTTGAGTTAGGAGTCGACTGATTGCAAAACCGTCACCCCCATTGTTACCATTTCCACAAAAAACATAGATCGGGATCGTTGTATTGGGAAACTTTTCGGTAAACCAACTTACAAAAACACTAGAGGCTCGTTCCATTAATTCTAAAGAATTAATATGTTCGCGCTGAATTGTATAAGTATCCCAAGATTTTATTTGTTTTGCGCTGAATATTTTCATTTTTTTGTAATGCTTGACTTTTAAAATATAGGTTCATTTTATAGGTCATGAAAATCGTTACTATATACTCTGTTCCTATCTTATTGCAACAATTAGGGAAGTCTTAAAGCAGTTGACAGAATTAATAAGCTTTTATTTTTAATTTATAAATAAAAAGAACAGTTAAGCATTAAACGATAAGTTTAGTGCTTAATTGTTCTTTCCTATAGAAGTAGTAACAACTTTTTTTTTACATTTATGAATGGATTAAGGATTTGTAGACCACAAAGCGGCACTTTTAAGCATTGCTCGTCTTGGAAGTTTTAATCCAGCAACGATTAATTCTGCAAAATCTTCAGGTTGTAAAATACTATCTTGAGAATCCTTAGTAGCAATACCTAGTTCAATTGACATATCAGATGCTATGGTACTTGGTGTTAATGTGCACACTCTAATGTTATCCTTGCGAACCTCTTTCATTAAGGATTCAGACATTCCCATAACTGCGAATTTTGAGGCTGAATAGGCAGAGGTGCTTGCATTTCCATTTAACCCTGCTGTAGATGAAACATTAATTATATCGCCTTTATTCTTATTTATTAGGTAAGGTAAAACTTCTTTAGTTACATAATACATGCCCATAAGATTGGTTTGAATAATTTGACTCCATTGGCTAACTTCCATTTCATTAAAACTTCCAAAAGCTGCAATTCCTGCGTTGTTTACTAAAATATCAATAGAGCCTAACGAATCTATAATCCTTTTAATGCTACTTCTGACTTCCTCATAATTACTTACATCAAATACCGAATACATAGCCTTAATTCCAAACGTTTCTAATTCAGAAACTGTTTCTTTCAAAACGGCTTCATTTCTGCCGGTTATAGCAATGTCAATTCCTTCTTTTGCAAATGCAATAGCAGTAGCTTTGCCGAGGCCTCTGCCACCTCCGGTAATTATTGCTTTTTTACTTTTTAAATTTTTCATTTATTTTTAAATATTTGTTCTTTTTGTTGAATTAATTTTAAGTTTATGGAGAATAAAACATCGACTTTATCTTTTTATTTCTGTCTATACCTTCATGCTTTTTGTTTAACGGATTTTTTTTGTTCTTCATCTATAGAAAAATTCCAATTAACGAAAAATTCCAATTAGAAATCGGAATAATTGTTTTTTTGAACAGAAATTAAGTAAACCTACATATTAAATATTACTAATTGTATTGAATTAAAAAATTAAAAAATTATGAAAATTATTTTAAAATGTTTCCTTTTGCAACTTATGATGTTTACATCTGTTAGTCTTCATTCGCAAGTAGGTGTTGGTACCATAACTCCTGAGGCTTCTTCTGCTTTGGATGTATTTTCTACAAGCAAAGGATTTTTAATGCCACGGTTATCCACCGAGGAGAGAGATGGCATCTTACTTCCGGCAACAGGTTTAATGATCTATAATCGTACATTGAATGATGGTCAATTAAATGTTGGTACTCCCTTAGCGCCAATTTGGACTGGTATCCAAGGACAAACTGAGTCTACTACGGTTGATTCGGTTACTGAAGGTGATATTATTAGTAATTCATCTACTGATGATTTGTTAGTGTCAGGGATGACTCTTTCACCATCTTCTGGAACTTATCTCACTTTATTTAATGCAATGATGTCTGGAGCAGAATCCTTTTCATCAGATAAAGGTGCTGATGATGTTAACGCTTTATACAACAACTTAATGAGTTTGCAGGGTGCACCGCACACATTTACTGGGGGTCAGGAGACTTTGACTCCGGGTGTTTATGATTTAGCTGGGGCAACGACAATCAGTGGAACCATTACGTTAAATGCACAGAACGATCCAAACGCCTTGTTCGTTATCAGAGTTCCAGCTGCATTTGCTACGGCAGTTAATACAACTGTAGAATTGACTAATGGTGGAAGCGCCGATAATATATTTTGGGTAGTTGTAGGAGCTATAACTACCGGTGCCACAACTACAATGACAGGAAATTTGGTTGGTAAATCAACAATTGCATTGGGCGCCACTGCCGTTATTGAAGGAAGGATGTTCTCAACTGGAGCAGCATTATCTATGGGTGCGAGTAGCACCGTTACTCTTCCAACAGGTACTTCTTCTCAGGATTTTGGTGTGCTTTCCTCATTTGTTATGTTTACCGCTAGTGGTGCTATTGCAGGTTCGGGAGCCTTCCCGATTATTGGAGATGTGGGTACAGCACTTGGAGCTGCTACAGCTTTTAGTGGTCTTATTGGTGACATCTATCTTGCAGGTACAACATCACTTGAAGCACCTGCTACGAGTTACAGTATTTATAAAAATGGCATCGAAGTGCCGAATTCTAGTAGAACAATTAATGTACTGAATTCAGTTGTTAATCTTCAGGCTATGGTTACTGTATCCGCAGGTGAGGCTATTGAAATACGATGGAAAGTTGATACGAGTGAATCGACACTTAGTAGTAGAACCTTATCTTTAATTCGTTCTGGAGATTAGATGCTCTTCATCAATAAGAGGGTTTAATACTCAAAGTTAATTAGGCTTTTTAATATCTATTATTTAAATTTATATCAACGGGTTTGTATATGAGCCGTTAAGAAGTTTAAATGATAAAAATTGCAAATAAAAGCCTCCTTAAAAATCCTTATAGATTTTTAAGGAGGCTTTTATTTGCAATTAATTAATGCGGTTTTAGGTATTTTTGAATTTTATTTTTTGATATTAATTATTAGCATTACAACATATTAAAAAATAGAAGAAGCAGTTTTTGTAGTAAAGGTTTCTAAAAACAGCATACCTTTATAAGAATTTCCTTTTTTATTCAATTTCGGGCTCCAAACTGCAATACAATATTTATCTGGATGTATGGCTACAATACCGCCACCAACTCCACTTTTTCCTGGTAAACCAACTCTAAAAGCAAACTCCCCAGATTCATCATAAAATCCACAAGTAAGTAAAATTGCATTTACCCTTTTAGCTTGACTCATTGTAAGAATTTTATTGCCTTTATTAGTGGTGAAGTTATCATCCGCTAAAAAAAGAGATATTTTAGAAAGTTCTTTACAACTCATTTCTAAAGAACAGATATGAAAGTAAAAATCTAACACTTCGTTTACATCATTTTTTATATTTCCAAAAGACTTTATAAAATTACAAAGAGCAATATTTCTAAAGCCAGATTTTTTTTCAGATTGTGCTACTTTTTCATTGTAATTTAAGGCAGAATTGTTGCTAAGCTCTTTGCAAAAGTTTAAAAAATCTTCTTTTGGGTTTTTAAGATGACTTAATAAAACATCACAAATTACAATTGCACCAGAATTTATAAAAGGATTTCGTGGTTTTCCAAGGTCTTTTTCTAGTTGTAATAAAGAATTAAAAGGATTTCCAGAAGGCTCTACATTAACTCTTTCCCATAATTTTGTGTCTTCAAACTTGTAAGCTAATGTTAGTGCAAAAACCTTAGAAATACTTTGAATAGAAAATTTTTTGTCAAAATCTCCAATTCCAAAAGATTTATGATCAATAGTTGTAATGTTTACACCAAAATTATTGGGAGAAACTGTTGCTAATTCAGTAATGTAATTTGCGACTTCGCCAATATCATCAACGTTTTTCACCTCAAAATAAATGTCTTCAATTATTTTTTTATAGTTTTCCATTGATAATATAGAGTATTAGTTATGACAACCGTATTAGATTTTTTTAAAAGAAACAATATAAAGAACAACTCAAAAAAAAAGGAACTACATTTATGTAATTCCTTTTCCAATATATTTATGGATTCCTGAAAAAGCAAGAATAACAGTATGGTTATAAAACTTCTACAAACAAACCTTCATCAGTCTTAGAAACTTTCGCAACTTCTTTTTTTGTTAAACCTTTAATCGTTTTATCCCATTTTTTATTAGACAAACCAGATTGCATTTTTAATTCGTTTAAATCTATTTTTTCTGCTTTTGTTATGATGGTTAAAACGATTTTTTCTTCATCATTTAATTCAATAGAAAGCGCTTTCTTTTCAGGTCTCATTTGCGGAAAGAAAAGAACTTCTTGTATAGATTGATTATTAGTTAAGAACATAATTAGTCTGTCCATTCCAATTCCCATTCCAGAGGTTGGAGGCATACCGTATTCTAACGCACGTAAAAAATCTTCATCTATAAATTCGGTAGCTTCATCATCTCCTTTTTGTGCTAGTTTTAGCTGATGTTCAAAACGTTCACGTTGATCAATTGGGTCGTTCAATTCAGAATATGCATTGGCAATTTCTTTACCACAAACCATTAATTCGAAACGCTCTGTTAATTCAGGATTGTCTCTGTGCTCCTTACAAAGTGGAGACATTTCTTTCGGATAATCTGTAATAAAAGTTGGCTGAATATAATTTCCTTCACATTTTTCACCAAAAATTTCATCAATCAATTTTCCTTTCCCCATTGTTGCATCAACAGGAATATTCATTGATTTTGCAGCTTCTCTAATTTCATCTTCCGTTTTTCCATTAATATCAAAACCAGTAAAATGTTTTATAGAGTCTGCCATCGTTACTCTCGCATAAGGCGCTTTAAAGTCAATTTTGTGTTCACCAAAAGTAGCTTCAGAAGTTCCGTTTACAGCAATTGCACAGTGTTCTAACAATTTCTCAGCAAAATCCATCATCCAATTGTAATCTTTGTAAGAAACATAGATTTCCATAGCTGTAAATTCAGGATTATGGGTTCTGTCCATTCCTTCATTTCTAAAGTTTTTCGAGAATTCATAAACACCATCAAAACCACCAACAATTAATCTTTTTAGATATAATTCGTTTGCAATTCTCATGTACAAAGGAATGTCTAAAGAATTATGATGCGTTATGAAAGGTCTTGCAGCTGCACCTCCAGGAATTGGTTGTAAAACAGGTGTTTCAACTTCAAAATAACCAGCGTCATTAAAGAAAGAGCGCATGGCATTAAATAATTTTGTACGTTTTATAAAAACTTCTTTTACATGTGGATTTACAACTAAATCTGCATAACGCTGTCTGAAACGCATTTCTGGATCTGTAAAAGCATCGTATGTAATACCATCTTTAACCTTGGGCATAGGTAAAGGTTTCAAGGCTTTAGAAAGTAATTTAAACTCTTTTACCATTACTGTTTTTTCACCCACTTGTGTTGTAAACAGTGTACCCGTAATTCCCACAAAATCGCCTAAGTCTAATAATTTCTTAAAGACATTATTGTATACAGATTTGTCTTCTCCAGTACAAATTTCATCTCTATTAAAATAAAGCTGAATTCTACCTTCACCGTCCTGTAATTGTCCAAAAGAAGCTTTACCTTGAATATTTATAACCATTAACCGGCCAGCAATCACTACCTGTTTACCTTCCACAAAGTTCTCTTTTATTTCTTTCGAATTAGAATCTACTGGAAATAAATCTGCGGGATAAGGGTTTATGCCCAAATCTCTTAATTTTGCTAGCTTTTCTCTACGTACAACTTCTTGTTCTGATAATTGCATTTGGTGTCTAAATTTTCTGATGTTTATTAAAGGGAGCAAAGATACAATCAAATGCATTAATAGGCAATTCAGATAATTGTAAAAAACAGTATATTTATTTGCGAATAGTTATAAACAATGTATATTTGCAGGCTGTTTTTTATTAAAAGCAGTATTAGTTGTGTTGTTTGGCACTTTATAAAAAGTGTCGTGGTTTTGTTAACCAATGGAAAGCTTCCCTTAAATGGGACGCTTTTTTTTATTTTAGGCAGTTTTTTCTTTAACTTAAAAGAATTAGAGAATCTTTTTTATTTCTTACCAAGGAAACTACTTTTATTTTCATTAGATCTCTTGTGATTTTTTGCTAATAATTATTATATGCTGCAAATGTACGGTTGAAATTTCATAAATATTTTATTTATATTTGTTTAAATCAATGGAAATTAAAAATGAAAAGAATCTTTTTATTGCTCAGTATTATTTTATTAAGTTCTTGTGCTACGGTTCAGTTTAAAGAGAAATGGTTAAAAGAAAAATCGCCAAATACTTTTAAAGCTAGGTTTGAAACGACCAAGGGAAATTTTGATATTGTTGCAAGAAGACTATGGTCTCCAGAAGGTGTCGATAGATTATATCAAATGATAAAAAATGAATATTATACGGACCTCGCTATTTTTAGAGTCGTACCAAAATTTGTTGCTCAATTCGGAATTCATAATGATCGTATAATATATAAAAGCTGGAGTAAAGGAATTGCTGATGAACCTGTGTTGGCTAAAAATGATTTTATGACAATTTCCTTTGCTAGAGGAGGAGTAAATACAAGGTCTAATCAAATATTTATCAATTTAAAAGAAAATCATAGATTAGATAAACTTACCTATTCTGGCGTAACAGGTTTTCCTGTAGTGGCAAAAGTAATTGCTGGTCAAGAAAATGTTTTGAAATTTTATGATGGTTATGGAGATAAGTTAGGTTACAAACAAGATTCCATCACTAAATTTGGAAATAAATTTTTAAAAGAAAAATTTCCGAAAGTAGATTATATTATAAAAGCATACTTCATTAAATAAAAAAGCCACTTATAGCGGCTTTTTTAAATTAGTTTTTTGTGTAGATATAAAAATTAGGATCTACTTTAATCTCAGGCTCTGTAACTTTTATTTTTATTCTTTTATTTTTTAAAGTTGGATAAATCCATTCTGGGTCGTTATTTATAAATATTTTTATTGGCATTTTAAAATTTTCGACAACGTTTATCCATTTATAAGTCAGGATGTTATTTTTAAGTTGATATTCTAATGTAGGGATTCTAATATCTCTTAAATATTGA
The DNA here is from genome assembly GCA_964195455.1 of uncultured Acidimicrobiia bacterium. Lineage (GTDB taxonomy): Bacteria > Bacteroidota > Bacteroidia > Flavobacteriales > Flavobacteriaceae > Polaribacter. The sequence continues at coordinate 51,671 of CAXMOR010000015.1, read as the reverse complement.
TTGAAAACAGTAGTTAAATCAATTCCGATTTCTTGACTTAGAAAATTTTCTACTTGCACAGTTGTAACTGTTTGATGATAAAAAACGTTATTCATTTTTCTTAAAATAAGTCTCCATTTTTCATCATTATCGACCAATTGTCGCAAGGTGTGTAATAAGTTTCCACCTTTTGAATACATATCACTTGAACCGCTATTGTTTAAATGGTACTTTCCAATTATCGGCCTTTTATTCTGAATTCCTTTTCGGGTGCCAATAACATACTCAGAAGCTGCTTTTTTACCATAATAATAGTCTAAAAATAAATTTTCGGAGTAGTTGGTAAAGCTCTCATGAATCCACATGTCTGCAATATCCTTGTCAGTAATATTATTTGCAAACCACTCATGACCAGATTCATGAATAATGATGAAATCGAATTTTAAGCCCCAACCAGTTCCAGATAAATCACGACCTAAATATCCTTGTTTGTATTTATTTCCATAAGTTACAGAGCTCTGGTGTTCCATGCCTAAATAAGGAACTTCCACTAGTTTATAGCCATCCTCATAAAAAGGATAAGGTCCAAACCAATGTTCAAATGCTTTCATCATTTTTGGTGCATCTTTAAATTGCTTCTTAGCTTTTTCAAGGTTGTATTTTAGCACGTAATAATCCATGTCTAAATTTCCTTTTTCGCCTTTAAAAACCTCAGAAAAATGTGTGTAATCTCCAATGTTTACATTCACACCGTAATTGTTAATAGGGTTTTTCACAGTCCAATGATAAGTTTTTGTGGCTCCATGATCAACGATTTCTTTTAGTTTTCCATTGGAAATATCCATTAAATTACTGGGAACAGTAACGCTAATGTCCATGTTCTCAACTTCGTCATACATGTGGTCTTTGCAGGGCCACCAAACACTTGCTCCTAAACCTTGGCAAGAAGTTGCGACAAAATGATTTCCGTTTTTGTCTTTTTTCCAAGAAAAGCCTCCATCCCAAGGAGCTCTAATTGCTTCTTTAGGGTGTCCTTCATAATACACAATTACATTTTCTGTATTTCCGATTTTTTGCTTTTTTAAAAGTTGAATAAAATGAGCATTACCAACATGCATCACTTTCAGGGCTTTACCATCTTGCGTAGCTTTTGTGATTTTTAAGGGCGCCTGTAAATCGATTTGCAAAGATTGGTATTCGTTTAGAACGGTATATTTAATGGTGTTTTTTCCTGAAATAAATTTAGTATTAGGTACAACTTCTATATCTAAATGATAGTAAATTAAATCCCACCAAATACGTTCTGGGGTAATACTTCCTCTTAAGGTGTCTTGTTGGGTGAAATTGTTCTTTTCGCTTAACAAACTTTGTGCTTGTAATGCGTAAATTCCTAAAAAAAGAAACAGTATTAAGAATGTATTTTTCATCGTTTATTTTAACTGAAACCCTTTAGCAGGTTTAGCGTTTAAAAGGTGTGTTACAAAATAATCCCAACGTTTACGCGTCATGTATTTTGTCATATCTCCATAACCATGTCTTTTATTTGGAAACAAAATCATATCAAAATCTTTGTTTGCTGCTATCAGTGCTTCTACAACTAACATAGTGTTTGAAGGAGGTACATTATTATCCATAGAACCATGCGTAATCAATAATTTTCCTTGTAAATCTTTGGCAATTAATTGGTTTGCTTGATTATCGTAATTTGTAGTTCCATCTGCTTTTCCTTCTATGCTTCCGTCTATTAGCAGACCTTGCCATTTTTCACCCCAATCTGCTTCATAATTTCTGTTGTCGTGATTTCCAGCGCCAGAAACGGCTACATCGTAAAATTCTGGATATGCAAAAACGGCCCTTGTAGAGGCAAAACCACCACCAGAATGCCCCCAAATTCCAACTCTTTCAATATCCATCCCCTTGTATTTTTTTGATAATTGTTTAATCGCGGTTATATTATCTGGCAAACCATTATCACCCATATTACCATAATAGGCATCATGAAAAGATTTAGAACGCATCGGAGTCCCCATGGCATCAACTGCAACTACGACAAAACCCAATTCGGCAACTGCTTGAAAATCTCTCCAAACGGCTCTAAAACCATAATTACCAATACTGCCAGACTGTGGACCGGGATAAATATAATTTAAAACAGGATATTTTTTACGCTCATCATAATGGCTAGGCAAACACATAATTCCGTATAAGTCTGTTTTTTCATCTCTAGCTTTTACAGAGAATTCAATAGGTTCTTGCCAATTTTCTGCTTTTAATTCAGAAATATCTGCAGTTTCTAAATCCATTATCTTTTCACCTTTTCCATTTCTTAAAACGGAGACAGGTGGATTTGTAGTGGTTGAATAGGTATCAACTAAAAGAGAATTGTCATCAGAAAAATTTACGGTATGGGTTCCTTTAGAAGGTGTTAAATTGATTAAGTTAGAACCATCAAAATTTACTTTATAATAGTAATTATGATATGGATTTCCTTTTTCTTTTCCACCAGCGGTAAAATAAATTGCTCTATTTTTTACATCCATATTTTTGATTTGTTTTACAATCCAATTTCCAGATGTAATTTGATTCTTCAATTTTTTTGTTGCTAAATCATACAAATAAATATGTCCCCAATTTGACTTTTCTGAATACCAAATAAATTCATTGGAATCAAAGAGAACTTGCCAATTCTCCGCTCCTACCCCAGATTCATAGTATGTATTAACTTTTTCCTTATGAATCGATTTTACAACACCTGTTTTTGCATCTGCAATTTGTAAGTGTGCAATTTTATGATCTCTAGAACCAGAAACAAAAGCAAATTTTGTCCCTTCTTTATTCCATTGTGCGTCTAACAATTCGTTATTCCGACTCGCGATATGATCTGTGGTAGATCCTCTTTGAAAATCTTTGTCCATTTTTAAACGAACCATTTTTGGTTTATTTCCTAAATGAATAATTACGCGCTCAATTGTAAATATTTTATTATCTCCAGGTAAAGGATGTTTCCAAGCCTCTAACTTTGGATGACCAATATTTGTGGAAGTTAAATACATCATACCAACACCTCTGGCATCTTGTTGAAACGTTGCAATTTTATCAGAATTTGGAGACCATTTTAAAACTGCTCCATCGGTTTTAATCCAACCAGCATTATTAGTTGCATACCCATAATCTTGCTGTCCATCAAAGGTAAGCTGTGTTTTTTTGCCTGTTTCTAAATTACGAACCCATAGATTATAGTGATCAATATAAGCAGCTAACTTTCCATTTGGTGAAACATGTTCATTTTTTGAAGTTCTTTTTACTTTTGATGCTGCATTAGATAGTGTATTAGTTTTTAAATAATAACCATACTTTTTACCATTAGCACTAAAACGAAGTGTTTTTATATCTTCAGAAAAAGAAACATTGTAAATTGGTAAAGCATTTGCTTTTACCTCTGTATCTAATTCGTTTGATAAAATTTTTGCTAATTTTTGATGATCAAAAGCCTTCTTTTTAGTTTTTGCTTTTGCGTCAATTAAGAAATATTTTTTACCTTCTTTGTTTTTGGTTGCATATATTAATTTGCTGTTATCAATAAATTGACTTCCAGAAACTTTATTATAAACTAAATTATATAGATCTCTATCTACATGTTTTGCAGCTGCTTCATATTCTGCAACTGTAAATTGTTTTTGTTCCTCTGTCTTGTAACAAGAAGAAATGAATGCCGATATGCATAAAAGTGCAATAAATTTTATAGGATATTTTTTCATTTGTCTACTTTTTATTTTGATAATTCTGTAAAGTATTTATAAAAATATGGAATTGTTTCAATCCCTTTTAAATAATTCCAAACTCCAAAATGTTCGTTGGGTGAGTGAATGGCATCTGAATCTAAGCCAAAACCCATTAAAATAGTTTTGCTTTTTAATTCTTGTTCAAATAAAGCAACAATAGGAATGCTTCCACCACTTCTTTGTGGAATTGGTTTTTTACCAAAACTAGTTTCATAAGCTTTACTTGCTGCTTGGTAAGCAATATTGTCTGTCGGAGTTACATAACCTTGACCGCCATGATGCGGTTTTACAACTACTTTTACAGCGCTGGGAGCGATACTTTCAAAATGATTTTTGAATAATTGGGTGATTTTTGTCCATTCTTGATTGGGTACTAAGCGCATAGAGATTTTTGCAAAAGCTTTTGAAGCGATTACTGTTTTTGCGCCCTCACCTGTGTAACCTCCCCAAATACCGTTTACGTCTAAAGTGGGTCTTATAGCGTTGCGTTCATTTGTAGAATATCCTTTTTCACCATAAACTTTATCAATGTCTAATGCTTTTTTATAATTGTCTAAAGAAAAAGGCGCTTTTGCCATTTCTGCTCTTTCTTCCGTCGATAATTCTTCAACATCATCATAAAAACCAGGTATGGTAATGCGATTGTTTTCATCGAGTAAGGAAGCAATCATTTTTGTTAAAATATTGATTGGATTTGCAACTGCTCCTCCATACAAACCAGAATGTAAATCTCTATTTGGCCCTGTAACTTCTACTTCAACGTAACTTAAACCACGCAAACCTGTCGTAATTGATGGAATATCGTTTGCAATCATTCCAGTATCAGAAATTAAAATAACATCATTGGCTAATTTTTCTTTATTTCTCGGCACAAACCAAGCTAAACTTTCTGAGCCAACTTCTTCTTCGCCTTCTATCATAAATTTTACATTACAAGGTAAATTTCCGGTAGATGTCATGTATTCTAATGCTTTTACATGCATATACATTTGTCCTTTATCGTCACAAGCGCCACGTGCAAAAATTGCGCCTTCAGGATGAATTTCTGTTTTTTTAATTACAGGTTCAAAAGGAGGGGAGGTCCATAAATTAATAGGATCTGCAGGTTGAACATCATAATGACCATATACTAAAACGGTTGGTAAATTTTTATCGATAATTTTTTCACCATAAATAATTGGATAACCAGGGGTTTCGCAGATTTCTACATGGTCACAACCAGCTTTTTTTAGGCTTTCTAGTACAAAATCAGCAGTTAGTAAAACATCTTTTTTGTAAGCAGAATCAGCACTTACAGATGGAATTTTAAGTAACTCGATTAATTCATTTAAGAATCGTTTTTTATTGTCTTTTATGTAAGATTGAATAGTGTTCATTTGATATGTTTATTTTCTATCTCAAAAATAGAAAAATAATAACGAACTACTTTGAAGTTTGCAACTATTGTTTATATTTGCACCCCAATTTAATTGGAAAGTTGCAGGCGTGGTGGAATTGGTAGACACGCTAGACTTAGGATCTAGTGCCGCAAGGTGTGAGAGTTCGAGTCTCTCCGCCTGTACAAATACAAAACCTCATCTAATTGATATATAATTAGTTGAGGTTTTTTTAGTTTCATTAATTGTATGATTTCTGTTCGTTAGATGATTACATTTAAGGTGTTTTCTCTTTTTTATCACTCTTGGAAATATATCTTTTACCGGGTTTTCCATTTATGGTCGGACAATCTTTTCCGTTTGCGATGAGATGATCTTCATAAAGACTTATAAACTTCTGGAAGTTGGATGACGCAAATATTCTTGCTAGAGAATTTACAGATGATGCTATGGGGACGACTTCTAGTGCTTTGGTTTGAATTGTTGGGAAAGTAGCTATTAAAAAATATTTCTTGTCAGCATTGGAGAAAGACAGAGGTTCTATACCTTTAATCTTCCCTGGTGGAAGGTTTTCTCCTTTAATGAAATTTTTATAGCGAAGTATCTCTTATTTTAGTTCAACGTTTCTTGTCATTTTTAGTTACTTGTAATTTGGTGTTTTCTCAAAACACAAAATAAAAAATATTTTAGATTGAAATCACACGTCCTTTTTTTAAACGTTGTGTTCATATTTCGTATATTACGTTCATAATAAATTAAACAAAACATTAAAAGATGAAAAAAATTATTTTAAAATGGTACCCAATTATTTTAGCATTCCTCTGTTTATTGTACTCTGTAGGATATGGATTATTAGGTATGACAGCTGAGGCTCAATATTCGGCTCATTGGCCAGGTACAATATTATTATTTGCAATAGCAATTAGACAAAGACGAACAACATGAACATAGGATTTTTTATAGTAGGCGGTTTAATATTCTCTGTATATATGGGATTAACTATATGGAATATCGTCTACTCAAGTCGGAAACAAAAAGAAGAAAATTATCCAGATCAGAATTAAAATGTAGTTGTTAATGTAAATGTGTTTTCGGAAATAGTTTCAATTGAAGCTGATAATAAACCGAATGAATACTATTTACCTCTTAGGGTTCTTCTACCTTTTTCTTAGTACAAAAGTATTTTCATCATTATTAGATTGAATTAATTTTATAAAGTAAACGATTTCCTCTTTACAAGCAAGGCAATCACAGAAAGCTAAAGCGTTTTGTTTATAAAAAGCAAAAAACAGAAGCTATATGCTAATGACTGAAAAGGGTCTAAAAGTTGGTGTAAATTCATTCATTTTTTGAATTAACTTAATAACTCTATTTTTTATGTGGTAAATGATATTTTGTGCGCTTTTAGGCTATTGAACAAAGTACATATAGATACCAATTGCAATCACGCAAACAGCAAGGCCAGTTGCTTTTAAATATTTCCAAGGTTCAATGTCTATTTGTTTTGTGTAGACTTGTTCGTAAGCAACTTCTCTTGGTTTTAGTTTTCCTTATTATTAACATCATAATAATATTCAACACAAATATGATTACTATTAAATAAAAAAAGTTAAGAAATTTTCTTCCTAAACTGGTCGTTTTATATCGAATTTACTAATGATAGACAAAATAGTATTAGGAAATAATCCATAAACAAGCATTTATTTTAAAGACTTATATTTGAGAAAACTTTTTTTATGAAGGCAATAGTTTGTAACAAATTCGGAACTCCAGATACTTTAAGATATCAAGAAATTGAGATTCTAGATCCTAAGAAAGGTGAGCTTTTAATTTCGGTAAAAGCCTGCAGTGTAAACTTTCCAGACACTTTAATCATTCAAGGAAAATATCAATTTAAGCCACTTTTTCCTTTTTCTCCAGGAAGTGATGTTGCTGGAATCATCGAAAAAGTAGGAGAAAACGTAAAACATTTTAAAGTTGGAGATGAAGTAGTTGGCTTTATTCCTTTTGGAGGTTTTGCAGAAAAAGCAATTGTAAATGCTAAAGATTGTTTTCCAAAACCCAAAGGAATGTCCATGGTAAATGCATCTGCCTTTTTGCTGGCTTACGGTACTTCTTACCATGCTTTAAAAGATAGAGGAAATCTACAAAAAGGAGAGACTGTTTTAATTTTAGGGGCTTCAGGTGGTGTCGGTTTAACCGCTTTGGAATTAGCAAAATTAATGGGAGCAAAAGTAATTGCCGCAGCTTCTACTGATGAAAAATTAGCATTGTGCAAACAATTTGGGGCAGATGAAGTGATCAATTATACAGAAGAAAATTTAAAAGACCGTGTCAAAGAATTGACAAATGGAAAAGGTGTTGATGTAATTTACGATCCTGTTGGAGGTCATTTTTCTGAATTGGCATTAAGAGCAATTGCATGGAAAGGGAGACATTTAGTCGTTGGTTTTGCTAATGGCGAAATTCCTAAAATTCCTGTTAATTTAACGTTGTTAAAAGGAGCTAGTATTGTTGGTGTTTTTTGGGGCGCTTTTGCACAGAGACAGCCAAAAGAAAGTTTAGAAAATATAAAACAACTATTAACTTGGTTTACAAAAGGTGAATTAAAACCACATATTGATAAAACCTATTCTTTACAAAATGCACCAGAGGCATTAGAAGACATGAGGCAAAGAAAGACAAAAGGTAAAATTGTAATTGATATGGAAATTTAACTTTAAGGTTTTAAAATAATTTCTTGAAAATTTAAAACTTTTTCTGTGTTTAAAAATAGATGCTCTGCTTCTTTTGGAGGAGCAGTTAGTTTTCTTTTTGTCAAATCGATCCAAGCACCATGCACTTTTATGACTGCAGATAGTTTTCCTGCTTCATTAAAAACTTCATGTATAATTTTCCACCGTTCATTATTTACTGAAAGCGCAGCAAGTTTCATGTTTACAGTTATATTTTCGCCCAAATGAATTTCTTTTCTAAAGGATGTTTCTTCTGTAAATAAAATAGGACCAATATCGTGTTTGGTGAATTTTTCAATAGAAAAATTTTGTGCAGCAAAATATCGGATTCTAACTTCAGCAGCATAGTCATTATATGCTGTGTGACGCATGTGTCTATTTGGGTCAAAATCAGACCACTTTGTAGCAAATGTTACTTGAAAACTCATGAAGAAATATTTAAAAAGCCTGATATGTTTTAGAAACGTATCAGGCTTTTACATAATAATTTGATAATTTAATGTTTAACAATTTCGGCCTTATTCTTTAATTTTAATTCATTCAAGACATTTAAAGCTTCAGAGATATACATATCTTTTGATAAAATTTTGTGCCATGCCATTCTTTTGTCGGCTAAATCTTTATTTTCTTTAAATAATGATTGCTCATATTTTGGTGAAGAATAAGTAAGGTTTGATTTGTAATCGAAAACAGATTTAAATTTTTCAGCTTCTTTTTCTTTCTCTTCACTTTCTTTGAAAAATTTTTTATAATTTAAAGAATAAGAGTTTTCTTCTTGATTTTTTTTGAGCCATTTTGCGTATTCATTTATTAATTGAAAGTTTGTGTCGGATGCAATTCTTTGTTTGCTACTATACACAACATCTGCAAAATTAGCATATGAATTTGTTTGAGAATATTTTGCTTGTGGAACTTTATCCCAAGCCAAAGCACCCTTTAAATCACGCTCACCTACTTTCATATAGCTATACCTGCTTGGCATTGCAATATCTGAGTAAACGCCTTCTTTTTGGGTTGAACCACCATTTATTCTATAGAATTTTTGGATGGTCATCTTTAAAAATCCTAAATCTTTTTCGTAATTTGAATAAAACTGATTGATGGGTAGAATGTTTTGTACAGTTCCTTTACCATACGTTTGATTTCCTCCTAAAATAACAGCTCTTTTATAATCTTGCATTGCAGCAGCAAAAATTTCTGAGGCTGAAGCAGAAAACTCATTTACCAAAATAACCAAAGAACCATCCCATTGAATTTGCGGATTTATATCATTTTTTATAATTGGGTTTTCCCCCCTATATTTTACCTGCACAATTGGGCCTTTGTCAATAAATAATCCTGAAATTTCTATGGCAGTTTTTAAAGAACCTCCCCCATTATTTCTCAAATCAACAATTAAACCAGAAACATTTTCTGCTTTTAAACGCTCAATTTCTTTTTCCATGTCTTTGGCAGAGTCTCGAGAAGCTTGATCTTGAAAATCAATATAAAAACTTGGTAAATCTATGATTGCATATTTCTTGCCGTTTTTCTCTACTATGCTCGATTTTACAAAGGTTTCATCTAATTGAACAACATCTCTTGTAATTGAAATTACTTTTATAGAACCATCTAATTTTTTCTTTACGGTTAATCTAACTTCAGTTCCTTTCTTTCCTTTGATAAATTTGATGGCATCATCTAAACGCATACCAACAATGTCTAAAGGTTCATTATCAGCTTGTGCAACTTTTAAAATAATGTCACCAGCCTCTAATTCTCCTTGTTTCCATGCAGGACCTCCAGAGACCAATTCAAAAATATGTGTATATATTCCTTTTTTCTGTAAACGAGCTCCAATTCCTTCTAGTTTTCCAGACATGCTTTGATCAAAACGTTCCTTTATTCTTGGAGCCATGTAAGTTGTATGAGGATCAAAGGCACCAACAACAGAATTTAAAAAAGTAGAAAACCAATCTTCATGTTCTAATTCTTCAATTCTCATATACAGTTCATCCATGTTTTTTAGAACTTCTGCTCTTGCTTCTTTTTCTAAAGTAACGAAAGATTTTACTTTGAATTTTTTATTCTTTTTTGCCTTTTCTTTCTGAAGTTCCATCTGTTCTTGAACTCTACCTAATGTTTGCAGTTTTAATTGTTTTCTCCAGTAATCGATTAGTTGATTATCGTTTTTTGCAAATGGTACTTCATCATAGTTTAAATCAACGGTTTCATTCTTCTTAAAGTCAAAAGGCTCTTCTAATAAAGCGCCATAATAAGATTTAGCATTTTTCATTTTGGCTAAAAAACGACTATAAACTAATTTATAAAAAGTTAAATCGTCTTGCAGTAACTGATTGTCAATTTCATATTTATATTGAGAGAATTCTTTAAGGTCTTCTTGCGTAAAATATCGTTTGCTTGGGTCTAAACCATCGACAAAAGAGTTGAAAATTTGCTCAGAAAAATCATCATTCATATCTTTCACGACAAAATGACCACGGGTTAAAATATTTTTTAACACATAAATTAAAACCTTATCTTTTTCTGGATCAGGAATTGTGTTCTTATCTGATGCATTTACTACAAAACTATTTACTAATAAAGCAATTGCTAAAAAAGCAGTACTAAACTTAAATTTGATGTTCATAAACTTTTTGTTCTTATTTTTCTCTTTTACTTTTTATTCAATCACTAAAATAGTGCCAAATTTTTAAAAACTTTTTCTTTGTTTTGAAATACTTATAATAACTTTAAGAACTACGATATTTTTCTTTGTTTTAAATTCTTATAATATTGTCAAAAAACACATAGCACTAAATATAGCATTACAATGTTACATAATTTTAGATTGATTTATTCTTTACAAAATGTTAAAAAGAAAATCGTTTAAATAAATTACATTTGTATTTAAAATGATTAGAAATGCAAGAAAAACCATTAATTTTAATAACGAATGACGATGGAATTACTGCTCCAGGAATTAGAGCGCTCATCAAAATAATGAATAAAATTGGAGAAGTTGTTGTTGTTGCTCCTGATAGTCCACAAAGCGGAATGGGACATGCAATTACGGTTGATAATGTGTTAACTTGTAATCCTATTACGATTGATGATGGTCCACAATTAGAATATACATGTTCCGGAACTCCTGCAGATTGTGTGAAAATGGCGATTAGTGAGATTTTAAATAAAAAACCAGATTTATGTGTTTCAGGTATAAACCATGGCGCAAATTCTTCTATAAATGTTATTTATTCAGGAACAATGAGTGCTGCTGTTGAAGCGGGAATAGAAGGGGTTCCTGCCATTGGTTTTTCATTATTAGATTTTAAATGGCATGCAGATTTTAAACCTGCAGAAGAATTTGTAAAAAAAATAACTTTAAATACGTTATTGAATGGTTTACCAGAAGGAATTGTTTTAAACGTAAATATTCCTAATTTAAAAGCAGAAGAAATAAAAGGAACTAAAATTTGCAGACAAGCAAATGGGGTTTGGAAAGAGAATTTTGACAAACGAAAGAGTCCTTTCGGAAAAGAATATTATTGGCTTTCTGGAGAGTTTATTAATAAGGATAAAGGTCAAGATACAGATGTATATGCATTAGAAAATGGATATGTTTCGGTTGTACCCGTGCAGTTTGATTTAACAGCACATCATATGATTCAAAAATTAAATTCTTGGGAACTCTAAAAAAAGACATTCTTATTGGTATTTTGACTGCTCTGTTTGCAACTGCAGCCAGTATTTTCTTGTACATAGAATATTTTTCTAAGTACAGTTTTAATGGTACTTTAAAAATGATTAGTGAAGCAGATTTGTATGGAAAAGTTTTGTCATTGGCCGCTATTCCTAATCTATTTGTATTCTTTATTTTTATCAAAAAGAAACAAGATCATAGAGCAAAAGGAGTTTTATTGGCGACAATTCTAATTGCTTTAACAACATTAATTTTAAAGTTTTTCTAAATGAAGTATTATATTATTGCAGGGGAAGCTTCAGGAGATTTACATGGTGCTAATTTAATGAAGGCATTGTATAAAGAAGACACAAATGCAGACATTCGGTTTTGGGGTGGCGATTTAATGGAAAAAGTTGGCGGAACTTTAGTAAGTCATTTTAAAGAAAGAGCTTTTATGGGCTTTTTTGAAGTCTTAAAAAACCTGACAAAAGTGCTAGGTTTTATAAAGTTTTGTAAAAAAGATATTGCTCAATATCAGCCAGATATAATTGTTTTTATAGACAATTCTGGATTTAATTTAAGAGTGGCTAACTGGGCGAAAAAACAAGGTTTTAAAACCAATTACTATATATCACCTCAAGTTTGGGCCAGTAGAGCAGGCAGAGTTAAAGATATTAAGAGGGATGTCGATAAAATGTTTGTAATTCTTCCTTTTGAGAAAGCTTTTTATGAAAAACATGATTATGAGGTAGCTTTTGTTGGACATCCTTTAATTGATGCAATTGCTAACAGAAAACAAGTTGATGCGGATCAATTTAGAGCAGAGCATCGTTTAGGAGATAAACGAATTATTGCTTTATTACCAGGAAGTAGAAAGCAAGAAATTACAAAAATGTTATCTGTAATGTTGTCTTTGGTTGCTGATTTTTCTGAATATGAATTTGTAATTGCAGGTGCTCCAAGTCAAGAATTCTCTTTTTATCAGCAAATAATTGGTGATAGAAAAGTGCGTTTTATCAACAATAGAACGTACGATTTATTAAGTATTTCGAATGCTGCGTTGGTAGCTTCTGGCACTGCAACTTTAGAAACAGCCTTATTTAAAGTACCTCAGGTGGTTTGTTATAAAGGAGGGAATATTTCCTATCAAATTGCAAAAAGAATTATCACTTTAAAATTTATTTCTTTGGTGAATTTAATCATGGATAAAGAAGTGGTAACAGAGTTAATTCAAAATGATCTTACAAAAGCAAATCTAAAAAATGAGCTTGCCAAAATTTTAGATAAAAAACATCGAGAAAAATTATTCTTAGCATATTTTGATTTAGAGAAAAAGCTAGGAGGAAAGGGTGCTTCAGAAAAAACAGCAAAATTGATTGTTAAGAATTTAAAGACATAAGAGATCAATGAGAAAAGTACTGTTTCTATCAATTATTTTTTCTTTTATTTTGAGCGCTTGTTCATCAACGAAAATAATAAGAGCAACTAACAATAAGACGAGTTCAAAAGCGGATAAAATTGTTAGAAATGCGTTAAAATTCAAAGGTGTAAAATATAAATTTGGTGGAACAACTAAAAGAGGAATAGATTGTTCTGGAGTAATTTATGTAGCTTTTGGAGATGAGAATTTTCAGTTGCCAAGAATCTCTAGAGATATGGCAAAAAGAGGAAGTAAAATTTCTTTAAGTAAAGCTCAAAAAGGTGATTTGTTATTTTTTAAAACGAGGAAAAGTAGAAGAAGTATCAATCATGTTGGTTTGATTATTTCTAACAAAAAGGCCCAAATTCGCTTCATACATGCTACTAGTTCTAGAGGTGTAATTGTTTCTTCGTTATCAGAAAAATATTGGAAGAAAGCTTTTGTGAAAGCGACAAAAGTACTCTAATTTGTTCTAATAATAATTTTGTAACTTTAGTTCGCTATGAAAAGGTTACTAAATTTTTTACCCTTCCACTTTGTGGTACTTCTATTTTTAGGAATTTATTCACAGTTTTATTATCAATTCTGGAATTTTGGATTTCTTAAAACACTCTTTTTAATTGCCATTATTTCTATATTTTTGCTGATTCTGAATCACAAGAAAATAAGTACTTTTTTATCTTTTATTTTGTTCTATTTGATAGGAGTTTCTTCAGTTTATTTTAATAATGATATAAATTATAAGAGTTACTATCAAAATTATGCAGAAAAGAATTCTACTGTAATCTTAAGAGTTGATAAAGTTTTAAAATCAGGGCTTTTTAATGATAAATATGAAGTAGAGGTCATCCAAGTTGTTAGTACAATAACTAGAGGTAAGGTGCTGTTAAACGTAAGAAAAGATAGTCTAAGAAAGCGGTTAGAAGTTGATGATTTATTATATGTAAAGCCAGTCTTTGAAAAAGTAAATCTACCACTAAATCCATATCAATTTAATTACAAAAACTATTTAATAAAACAAGGAATTCATCAACAAGTATTTTTAGATTATAATGAGTTTAAAAGAGTAGGCTCTCAAAGTTTTTCTATGCAAGGACTTTCAGCAAAATTCAGAAATCATGTTAAGGAGTCACTAAATGATTACAATCTTAAGCCAGATGAATTAGCTGTAATAAATGCTCTGTTATTAGGGCAGCGAAAAGATATTTCTAAACAATTAATTACCGATTATTCAAGAGCTGGAAGCATTCATATTTTAGCAGTCTCTGGTTTACACGTCGGTATTATTTTACTCATTTTAACTTGGTTTTTTAAGCCTTTAGAAAGACTGAAAAGAGGAAGGCATCTCAAGGTTATTTTAGTGGTTTCATTTCTTTGGATGTTTGCTTTCGTTGCTGGTCTTTCTGCATCTGTTGTAAGAGCTGTAACTATGTTTACTTTTTTAGCAATTGGATTGTCTTTTCAACGAAAAAATATAGTGGAGTTTTCTTTAATTTCCTCCATGTTTTTTTTGCTGATTATAAAACCTATGTTTTTGTTTGATGTTGGTTTTCAACTGAGCTACTTCGCTGTTTTTGGTATCATTTGGGTACAACCAAAATTGTATAAAATTTATACACCAAAATTTAAGATAGTTGATAAATTTTGGCAATTACTATCAGTTTCGTTTGCTGCCCAAGCCGGAATTTTACCCCTTAGTTTGTACTATTTTCATCAATTTCCAAGTTTATTTTGGTTATCTAATTTAATAATAATTCCTTTTTTAGGGGGTATTTTAATTGGTGGAATTGTAATTATTTCGCTTTCATTAATTGGTTTTTTACCACAGTCTTTAGCGACAGTATACGGATTTGTAATTACACAAATGAATAATTTTGTTAGCTGGGTTTCTCATCAAGAACAATTTTTATTGAAAGATATTTCATTCTCCTTTTTAATGATGATAGCTTCCTATTTTTTTATCATTTTTCTTGTCCGTTTTTTGATTGAGAAGTCACCTAAAAAATTGATTTACTTTTTAATTTCAATCTTGATTATTCAAAGTGTTTTTCTGTTTGAAACGTATCAAAAGAAAAGAAAAACAGCATTTATAATTTTTCAAAAAAGTAGAACTTCTGTTTTAGGTATTCGAGCAGGAGAGCAACTTTTGGTGTATCATAATGAAGATAGTTTAGAAATTAGAAAATCCAATTTAATGACTTCATATAGAATTGGAGAGAATGTACAGCAACATTTTAAAACCTTTGATTCTTCTATATTTCAATTTGAGAAGGAGCATGTTTTATTGTTGGATAGTTTGGGAGTGTATCAACTTAATAACTTGAAGAATCTTAGCGTAGTTTTGCGATATTCTCCTAAAATAAATATGGAAAGATTAATAAAAACCATTCAACCAAAACAAATTATTGCGGATGCCAGCAATTATAAAAGTGATGTAAGTAGATGGCAGATTGTTTGTAAAGAACAAAAAACGCCATTTTATTACACAGGTAAAAATGGCGCTTATTTTCTAAGGAAAAATAAAAATTAATCTTTTTTAAATATGGGTTTAAAAGCCTTCTGATAGGCTTCAAACTGTTCTTGATTTGTTAATTCTCTGTGCTTATCATTTATAAACATTTTAAGATAAAACTCTAATTGTTGAGGTCCATGAAAACCTTTCAAGGGAATTATAAAATCACCTTTTTCATTTAAAAAAACAATCGTGGGATACGCGTTTATTCTTATAAAATTTGCAAATTCATGAGCGCTATTTCTTCTATTGGCTTTTGTTTTATCATAATTAGGATTGCTATATGAGCTTCCTTTATATCGTATACTGTCATTTCCTTCACCATTAAATTTAACTGCATAATAATTCTTATTAACAAAAGCAGCAACATCTTTGTTCTGAAATGTTTTTTTGTCTAATAACTTACATGGGCCGCACCAATTTGTATAAACATCTATCATTATTTTTCTAGGTTGCTCTTTCTGAAGTTCTAAAGCTTTGTTCAAAGAAATCCAATTGATTTCTTGGGCTTTTAAAGTGAATGATACTAGTGTAATAGTTAAAAAGAATATTGTATTTTTCATGGTATATAGTCATAAAATAATTTATGAATTTACAAAAAAAAAGGTTTGACAAATCGCTTCCTTTCTCTAAATGCTCAATTTTACTTAACGCCGTGCATTAATTTTTTCAATAATGGGTTTAAGACAATAGAAATGAACCCAACAGCTATTGGAACTAAAGTAAATATTAAAAAGAAAGTACTTAAGGAATATTCTTCGGTTATTTTATCGATCATACCTCCCATTGTTCCTGCAGCTTTTTGACCAATTGCAATTGCTAAGTACCAAATACCAAACATAAAACCAATCATTCTTCCGGGAACTAGTTTGCTTAAATAAGACAAACCAACAGGTGAGATACACAATTCGCCCATCGTGTGAAATAGGTATGCAAATATTAAAAAGAACATACTTACAGAAGCTGTTTTTGCACCTTGGTCAATTCCTGATGTTCCAAGAACTAATACTCCAAACCCTAAACCTAAAAGTATGAGGCCTAGCCCATATTTCATGGCAGCACTCGGATTTGATTTGCTTTCCCACCATCTAGAAAATAAAGGTGCAAGTGTAATAATAAAGAATGAATTTAAAATACCAAACCAAGAGGCTCCGACTTCTGTTGCGTCTTTACTAAACTCTCTATTAATTTTCCAAATTACAATTCCCCAAAGTGCTATAAAAGCAATAGCTAAAAAGATATTAGAATAGGGAATTTTAGAATATGTTTTTTTAAATAATAAGTATAAAACCCAAGTAATAATTGTCAAAGGTCCTACTGTTAAAATTAAATCAATTACTTTAAATATCATTGCTGATGAACCGGACAATGATCTACCAGTGTAGTCTCTTGCAAAAATAGTCATAGAACCTAAGGACTGTTCGAAAGCTGCAAAGAAAAATACGGTAAATATTCCGAAAATAGAAACAGCAATAATCTTGTCTCTAACAATTTTTGTATATCTTGATATTCTCGAAGTTATTAAGTATAAAAATAATATTAAAGCTGAAATTATAGTGATGGTTGAACCATCATAATTTCCAATCTTAAAATCTAAAATATTCACATTTCCAATTTTAGACATTGGGTCATTAAATAGATATAAAATTCCTCCTAAAGCAGAAAGTGCTATTAATATTTTATCTAAACTGGTAAAAGGATTTAGTTTTTCTTCTATTTCTTGATCAATTGTAAGATCAGCTTTGTTGCCGTTTTTATCAAGCGCTTCTAAATTCTTTTTTGAAGGTTTCTCTCCAATGTTTCCATATAAATCCTTAGCTAACCAGAATTGTAACATTCCTAAAAACATAAAAACTCCTGCAAGACCAAATCCCCAAGACCATCCAATATTTTCTGCTAAATATCCACATAACATCATTCCAAAAAAGGCTCCAGCATTCACTCCCATATAAAATATCGTATAAGCTCCATCTTTTTTAGATTCTTTTCCCTTATACATTTCAGAAATCATAGAAGTAATATTAGGTTTAAAAAAACCAGTACCAATCACTAACAAGGCTAAGCCAAGATATAAAGTAAATTGAGTTTCAAACACCATAGAGGCATGTCCTAACATCATAATAAAACAACCAATCACCACAGCCCATTTATAACCGGTAATTTTATCAGCAACCCATCCACCAATAATTGGCGTTAGATATAAAAGTGAAGCATAGGTGCCAATTAAAGACAATGCGTGTTCTCTTGGCCACTCCCAACCTGGGTTGTCACCAATTAATGGTGCTGTTAAAAATAATACGAGAAGAATTCGCATTCCGTAAAATGAAAAACGTTCCCACATTTCAGTGAAAAATAACACAAACAATCCAGCAGGGTGACCAATTACTTTGTCTTTAAATAAATTTTCTATGTCAGTATTCATAAAGTGATTTTTTAGATAATATAATTAAATTAAAAAACCCCCATAAATTTCAATTTATGAGGGTTTTATGTTTTTAGTTATCTGCTAATTCGAAGCCTTCTGTCTCATCATTAATTATGTGCTCATTATCTTCAGCGCCGTGCGTTAGTTTCTCTAACCTCTTACGGAATAGCATTACTAAAAAACCGAAAATAACACAGAAAATAGCAATTCCTGTAAAAATCACGTATTCTCCTAAGTTTTCAGAAGCTTCACCTAATAACCCTGCTAGCTTATTTCCAAATCCTGTCATTGCAAAATAAACACCCATCATAAGAGAAGCATACTTTACTGGAGCTAATTTTGTAATGTAAGATAAAGCAACTGGCGATATACATAGCTCACCAACTGTGTGAAATAAATAAGCTAAAACTAACCAATTCATAGCAGAAGCTCCATTAGATTCATATTGAGCTGCAGCCGCTGTCATAAAAAAGAATCCTGTTCCCATTATAATTAAACCTAATATCATTTTAAATAGGGATGTAGAAATTTTTCCTTTTAACTTTCTATTTGCCCAATAACCTGCTACTGTCGTTCCTAAAAATATAATAAACATCGCATTTAAGGATTGAAACCAAGATGCTGGCACTTCATTTCCTATAAAAGGTAAAGAAAAAGATAAAATTCTATCAGTTTTATCTGATGCATAAAGGTTCATTAAACCCCCAGCTTGCTCAAATGCTCCCCAAAATATGATAACTAATAGGAAAGAAATTAATAAGACAACTACTCTGTCTTTTTCTATTTTAGTTAAAGGTTTATTCATTGCTTCTTTATCAGCCATATTCTCTGAAGCCCCAAGGAAGTTACCAACACTTTTCAAATACTTTTGTCCAAATAGATATTGAATTAAACCTGCTGCCATTCCTATTCCTGCTAACCCAAATCCATAATGCCAGCCATAAACTTCTCCGACTGTTCCAACGATTAAACTGGATAGAAATGCACCCACATTAATTCCTATATAAAAAATTGTAAAACCTTTGTCTCTTCTAATATCTCCTTGTTTATATAGGCCACCAACCATGGTAGAAATATTTGGTTTTAATAACCCTACACCAGCAATAATTAACCCTAACCCTGTATAAAATGCCCACATTTCTTCAATAGCTAGAATACTATGCCCAGCAACTAACAGGATTCCTCCATAGAGCACAGATTTCTTTTGTCCAAGAAATTTATCTGCAATCCAACCACCAGGAATAGAAGCAACATACACCAGCATTGTGTACCATCCATACAAAGATAAAGCCTCACCGTTGGTCCAACCTAATCCTGAGTTTTCGCCTTGTGTTTGTGCTACCAAGTATAAAACTAATATTGCACGCATTCCGTAATAAGAAAAACGTTCCCACATTTCTGTGAAAAATAAAACATACAAACCTACTGGATGTCCAAATAGCTCTTTTTGATGTGGTAATTTAATAGTAGTATCTGACATAAGTTTATCTTTTAATTTACTTTTTATTTAAGTTTTTTTGTGTAAAATTTGTCATTTTAGTAAACAAATTTAGGTGTGTATTTTTTCGTTTAATACTCTAGATTTAATAAAGGTTCGCCAAGTTTACGGAAAAATCCGCAAAAAATAGTTGTAAAAAGTAGAAATCTTGATTAATTCATATTTTCTGAATGGTTTAAATTATATTTGCTGTCGATAGTTTATAGATACATAAATGAGCAAACTTATTTCAGGATTTTCTAGGTTAAGTAAGAAAGAAAAAATAAATTGGTTAACCGAAAATTACTTTCAGAATCAAGCTGAAACGGTAAAGATTATTACCCAATATTGGAATAATGATGAGGATTTACAACAACTTCATGATGATTTTATAGAGAACACTATTTCTAACTTTTACATGCCTTACGGTGTTGCACCTAACTTTTTGATTAATGATAGAGAATATGCGATTCCTATGGTTGTAGAAGAAAGCTCTGTGGTTGCAGCGGCTTCTTTAGTTGCAAAATTTTGGAGTACAAGAGGAGGTTTTAAAACAGAAGTTATTGGTACTGAGAAAATTGGTCAAGTACACTTTATGTTTGTTGGTGATAAAAGTGATTTAGAAAATTATTTCAATCAAAATAAAACCGAGTTATTCTCAGCAACAGGTTCCATTACCAAAAATATGGAAAAACGTGGAGGTGGAATTTTAGATATCAAATTAGTTGATAAAACAGATAAATTATCCAATTATTATCAATTGCATGTAACCTTTGAAACGAAAGATTCAATGGGTGCAAATTTCATAAATTCTTGTTTAGAAGCGATTGCAAAACAGTTTGAAAAAGAGGGCATAGAAATTGTGATGAGTATCTTATCTAATTATATTCCAAAATGTTTGGTGAGAGCAGAAGTGAGTTGTGAGATAGAAGCTTTAGGCGGAGATGATCCTCAGAAGTTTGCAGAAAAATTTTATCAAGCTGTAAAAATTGCTGAAATAGAACCTTATCGAGCGGTGACGCATAATAAAGGAATTATGAATGGAATTGATGCTGTGGTATTAGCTACGGGTAACGATTTTAGAGCTGTAGAAGCCGGTGCTCACGCCTATGCTTCAAGATCTGGAGAATATTCTAGTTTGTCTCATTGTGAAATTAAAGATGGTGTTTTTAAATTTTGGATAGAAGTTCCGTTAGCTTTAGGAACTGTTGGTGGCTTAACAGCATTGCATCCAATGGCAAAGCTATCTTTAGAAATGTTGCAAAAACCATCCGCAAGAACCTTAATGCAAATAATGGCTACGGCAGGTTTAGCTCAGAATTTTGCAGCTTTAAGAGCTTTAACAACAAAAGGAATCCAGCATGGACACATGAAAATGCATTTGCAAAATATTTTAAATCAGTTTGAAGCAAATGAAGAAGAAAAAGAAATTGTTACCACTTATTTTGATAAAAAAACAGTTACGCATTCTGCTGTAGTTGAAAAAATAAATTCTTTAAGAAAACCTAAAATTAATTGGGTCAATTTTTTAGATCAAGATTTCGTAAGAACTCAATTATCAAAATTAAATGAAAATTCTAAACCTGTTTTTGGGAGTATGAATGCCCAACAAATGATAGAACATTTAAGTGATGTGACCCAAATTGCAAACGGTAATTGGAACGTAGATATTTTTGTCTCAGATGATAAAACTGCGCATAGAAAACCATTTTTAGATACAAAAAACGAATTACAAATAGGATTTAAAGCTTCTTTTATAGCGGAAGAACCCAACAGGCTAAAATTTAATTCTATGGAAGAATCAATTCATGATTTAATACAGCAAGTAGAAATCTTGACTTCTATTTTTACCGAAAATAAAAATAGAACAGTAGTTCACCCGTTTTTTGGTGAGTTAGACTTTGAGTACTGGAAGAAGTTTCAAGTAAAACATTTTACACATCATTTTAAACAATTTAATTTAGTATAAACTAAATTTCAAAATAAGAAAATGAAAAATTTTTATTCTAACGGAAAGCTTTTATTAACAGGAGAATACCTAGTTTTAGATGGTGCAAAATCGTTGGCTGTTCCTACAAAATTTGGTCAAGATTTAATTGTTGAGAAAATTAAAGAATCACAACTAATTTGGGGTAGTTTTACACATACAGGAGAATGTTGGTTTGAAGCTGTTTTTGATTTACAAAAATTACGCTTAGTGAATTGCACATTTAATTCGGATACAGAAGGAAATGCTGAGTTTGTTGCAGAAACACTTTTAGATATAATAAAAGAAGCAAGAAACTTAAATCCTGATTTTTTGAATTCTGATGATGGATTTGTTGTAAAAACAACACTAACTTTTCCTCAAAATTGGGGATTAGGAAGTTCGTCAACATTAATAAGTTCTATCGCTTCTTGGGCAGAAGTGGATCCTTTTAAATTACTTTGGAATTCCTTTAAAGGAAGCGGTTACGATATTGCTTGTGCTCAAAATGACACGCCAATTTTTTATCAAATAAAGGATAAAAAGCCAATAATTAAGCAAGTAGCATTTAATCCAACTTTTAAAGACAATTTGTTTTTTGTACATCTAAATGAAAAACAAGATTCTAAACAAGGAATTGCGAAGTTTAGAGAAAGTAACCAGAATATTGAAAAAGAAATAAAAATGATTTCAGCTATTTCTGATGCGTTTTTAAATGCAACATCATTAGAAGATTTTGATAGATTAATTATCGAGCATGAAAGAATTATCAGTTCAATTATCAAGCTAAAACCTGTAAAAGAAAAATTATTTCCAGATTATTTTGGAGAAATAAAAAGTTTAGGAGCTTGGGGAGGAGATTTTGTTTTAGTAACAGGAAATTCAGCATCACCAGCTTATTTTAAAAATAAAGGATTTGAAACAATTCTTACATATTCAGAAATGGTTTTATGAGTAAAGTAATAATTATTGGAGGTGGGGCAGCAGGATATTTTACAGCTATAAACGCGAAAGAAAATAATCCTGAATTAGATATTACTATTCTGGAAAAAGGGAAAGACGTTTTACAAAAAGTGAAAATTTCTGGAGGAGGAAGATGTAATGTAACGCATGCATGTTTTGAGCCAAAAGAATTAGTGAAATTTTATCCAAGAGGAGAAAAAGAATTACTTGGGCCTTTTCATCAATTTATGACAGGAGATACTTTTGAATGGTTTGACAATAGAGGAGTTCCTTTAAAAATTGAAGGTGATAATCGTGTTTTTCCTGAAGCAAATACTAGTCAAGCAATTATAGATTGTTTTCAAAAAGCTGTTGATAAGTTAAATATTAAAGTGTTAACAAATCATGGAGTGAATTCTGTATCTCAAAAAGAAAATAAATGGATCATCAATACTAAAGAGCAAATTTTTGAAGCTGATAAATTAGTAATTGCAGCAGGAAGTTCTAAAAAGGTGTGGGAGTTATGTGAAAGTTTAGATCATGCTATTATAGAGCCTGTACCTTCTTTGTTTACTTTTAATATTAACGATAAGAGATTGGTTGATTTATTAGGGACTTCTGTTCCGAATGCAACTGTAAAAATTGCAAACACAAAATTAGAAGCTTCAGGGCCTTTATTAATTACACATTGGGGTATGAGTGGTCCCGCAGTTTTAAAACTTTCTGCTTTTGGGGCAAGGATTTTAGCAGACAAAAAATACCAATATAATGTGGAAGTAAATTGGCTATCTAGACCAACAGATAAAGTATTGAATGTTCTTCTTAATTTAAAAAAGAAAGAGCCTCGTAAAACCGTAATTTTAAAGTCGCCATTTGCAGAGGTTTCTAAAAGATTGTGGGAGCGTTTTGTTGTTGCATCCGGAATAAAATCAACCCAAAATTGGGCAGATTTAAATAATTCTCAACTAGAGAATTTAGCAAATCAACTTACAAAAGGTGTCTTTAATGCAAATGGAAGAACTACTTTTAAAGATGAATTTGTAACTGCTGGCGGAATCGATTTAAAAGAAATTAATTTTAAACGTTTTGAAAGCAAGAAACATGAGAACCTCTTTTTTGTAGGTGAAGTATTAAATATTGACGCAGTTACGGGTGGATTTAATTTTCAAAATGCTTGGACAGGTGGTTATATTTGTGCGAACGCTTTAGCGCAAGAGTAAAACTTTATCGAAACGTTATTCTATTGAAAAGGAAAGAAATATCTCATTTATTTTAGAGAAACTCCTCAAATATTTAAATAAAAACTAATTTCGGAATAATCTTCTGAGTTTAAAATAAATATATTATGGCATTAACAGCATCAAACGAATTTACTTTAGGAACAAAAGCGCCAGATTTTCAGCTATTGAATACGGTGGACAATGCGACTATTTCTTTAGATCAAGCAAAAGGTAAAAAAGGAACTGTTATCATGTTTATTTGTAATCATTGTCCTTTTGTAATTCATGTAAACGATGAATTAGTAAAAATGGCAAATGAGTACCAAGAAAAGGGTATTAATTTTATTGCGATAAGTTCTAATGATGTTGCAAATTATCCAGAAGATGCGCCAGATTTAATGAAGCAACTTGCTAGAGATATAAAGTATCCTTTTCCTTATTTGTATGATGAAACTCAGGAAGTAGCAAAAAAGTATGCTGCTGCCTGTACTCCAGATATTTATGTGTTTGATGAGGATTTAAAAGCAGTTTATCACGGCCAATTAGACAACTCAAGACCTGGAAATGGAAAACCGGTTACAGGAAATGATTTACGACATTCTTTACATAATTTATTAGAAAATAAGGTTGTTTCAGAAAACCAGAAACCTAGCATGGGTTGTGGTATTAAGTGGAAGTGCCTTTAAAATTTTGTACCTTTACAATTAATATGAAACAAGTATTCCATAAAATAATGTCAATATTAATGGCTTTTGTAGTGTTATTCTCTACAATGTCATTTACTATTAATATGCATTATTGTGGTGATACATTGGTTGAAACTGCTGTTTTTCATAAAGCACAAGGTTGTGGCATGGAAATGCAGACACCTTCAGATGAAACTTGTGTAGTCTCAAAAAAGAATTGTTGCAACGATCAGCAATTAGTAATTGAGGGTCAAGTTGAGTTACAGTCTCAAGTTGATGCCATTCCTTTTGAACAACAAGTATTTATAGCTTCATTTTTATATACTTATAATAACCTTTTTGAAGATTTAGATAAAAATGTCTCTTCTTATGTAGTTTACAAACCACCAGTCGTCATAAAGGAACTCTACAAGATTGACGAGATGTATTTAATTTGATTTTTAAACAATAGATGATGTTGTCCTATGGCTTTAATGTTATAAGGATTAACTGTTGTATTCGGTGTTTTTCGAACGTCAATGTCTAACTGTTTAATAACCAAAGCTAATGCTAAATAAAAGTATAAAATTTTTAATAGAGAATAAACTCGTAGCAGTACTATTACTCGTCCTTTTTGTGGGATGGGGAACCCTGAACGCTCCTTTTAATTGGGATACCGGATTCTTGCCTAGAAATCCTGTAGCGGTAGATGCCATTCCTGATATTGGAGAAAATCAACAAATTGTCTTTACAAAATGGGAGGGTCGCTCACCGCAAGATATTGAAGACCAAATTACCTATCCGTTAACTACTTCTTTACTTGGTATTCCAGGTGTGAAAACGATTCGTAGTTCATCTATGTTTGGCTTTTCAAGCATCTATATTATTTTTGAAGAAGACATTGAATTTTATTGGAGTCGTAGTCGCATTCTCGAGAAACTTAATTCATTACAAAGTAGTTTACTTCCTGAAGGCGTAAATCCTTCTTTGGGTCCAGATGCCACAGGTTTAGGACAAATTTTTTGGTACACATTAGAAGGGCGTGATGAAACTGGAGCAGTAACTGGTGGTTGGGATTTACAAGAGTTAAGAAGCATACAGGATTACTATGTAAAATATGCGTTGTCGTCTGCTAGTGGTGTTTCTGAAGTAGCCTCTATTGGTGGGTATGTTCAAGAATATCAAGTAGACATCAATCCAGAATTGATGCGCCAATACAACATTAATTTAAACCAAGTTGTAAAGGCGGTTAAGGAAAGTAACAAAGACATAGGTGCACAAACCTTAGAAATAAATCAAGTAGAATATTTAGTGCGTGGTTTAGGCTATGTGAAATCTATTTCAGATATAGAAAATGCGGTAGTAACTTCAGAAGGTTATACTTCACTAAAAATTAAAGATATTGGTAAAGTTTCATTAGGTCCAGAAACTAGAAGAGGTATTTTAGATAAAGAAGGGGCAGAAGTTGTTGGTGGGGTTGTGGTTGCTAGATATGGCGCAAACCCTATGGACGTTATTGCGAATGTTAAGGATAAAATTAACGAATTAAGTTCAGGGTTACCTTCAAAAGTGCTCGCAGACGGAAGAACTTCAAAATTAACAATAGTTCCTTTCTATGACAGGACAGAACTGATTCAAGAAACATTAAGCACACTAAAGGAAGCCCTAACATTAGAGATTTTAATAACGATTTTGGTTATTATCATTATGGTGTTCAACCTTCGAGCTTCATTATTAATTTCTGGGCTTTTACCAGTAGCAGTGTTAATGGTATTTATTGCTATGAAGCTGTTTGATGTTGATGCCAATATTGTTGCGCTTTCTGGTATTGCTATAGCAATCGGTACCATGGTTGATGTAGGGGTCATACTCTCAGAAAATATTATTAGGCATCTCGATGAAGATATTGAAAATCTACCTATAAACACGGTTGTATATAATGCCACAAAAGAAGTGTCTGGAGCAATAGTCACCGCAGTATTGACAACTATAATTAGTTTCATTCCTGTATTTACGATGATTGGTGCAGAAGGAAAATTATTTAGACCATTAGCATTTACAAAAACATTTGCGCTAACGGCTTCTTTAATTGTTGCCTTATTTTTAATCCCCCCTTTTGCAGCCTATTTATTTAGAAAGAGGACCATTAAAAAGATATTTAATTTCTTTATAAATAGCCTTTTAATTATAGGTGGAATTACAGTATTAATTTATGGCTATTGGTTAGGAATAATATTGATGTCATTTGGTATTACAGGCACATTAAAACTTCAAGAAAAATTAAACAAAAAGCTAACAAATGCTATCAATATCATCATTTCTGTAGCTGCAATTGTATTTCTGTTAGCTGAATATTGGAGGCCATTAGGAGTTGATAAAAGCATCTTCTGGAATCTCATTTTTGTAAGTATTATTTGCTTTGTATTGTTAGGAGTCTTTACATTGTTCAAAATATATTACGTACGCATTTTAGAATGGTGTTTAGAAAATAAACTCTTGTTTTTATCAATACCAACTGCTATTGTTGTTGCTGGTTTTTTCATTATGAAGAATACGGGTAAAGAATTTATGCCATCATTAAATGAAGGCTCTTTTCTTTTGATGCCAACTTCAATGCCCCATTCTGGCGTAGCCGAAAATAGCCGTATTTTACAGCAATTGGATATGGCAGTAGCTAGTCTTCCGGAAATTAAAACAGTTGTTGGTAAAGCAGGTAGAACCGAGTCTGCTTTAGATCCTGCTCCATTATCAATGTATGAAAATATCATTCAGTATAAATCTGAATATATGCTGAATTCCGATGGAGAGCGTCAGCGTTATAAAGTTAATGATGACGAGTTATTTGAATTAAAAGATGGCCGATCTATTACAAATCCAAATAATTTTGAAAATGGTACATTAAGGGCTGTCAAAAGGGGGCAATTAATAGAGGACGATGAAGGCGAGTTCTATCGAAATTGGCGACCAGAAATTAAATCACCGGATGATATTTGGAATGAAATTTTAAGAGTTACCAAATTACCAGGTGTTACCTCAGCACCAAAGTTACAGCCCATTGAAACAAGACTGGTGATGCTTCAAACAGGAATGCGCGCACCTATGGGAATAAAGGTGAAAGGGCTAGATTTAAAACAGATTGAAGCGTTTGGAATTCAATTAGAAAATATTTTGAAACTAGCTGAAGGTGTCAAGCAAAAAGCAGTATTTGCAGACCGTATTGTCGGGAAACCCTATTTGTTAATTGATATTGATAGAGAAAAAATTGCTCGTTACGGTATTTCTATAAAGAATGTGCAAGATGTATTAAAAGTTGCAGTCGGAGGAGTTGTATTAACTCAAACTGTTGAAGGTAGAGAGCGTTATGGTGTGCGTGTGCGGTATCCTAGAGAATTACGAGGGAATCCAACTGATTTAAAGCAAATTTATATTCCTATCGGGAAAGGCAGTTCAGTGCCATTAAGCGAATTGGCAACCATTCGTTATGAGCAAGGTCCGCAAGTGATTAAAAGTGAGGACACTTTTTTAGTTGGCTATGTATTATTTGATAAGTTAGATGGTTTTGCAGAAGTTAGTGTGGTTGAAAATGCACAAGCCTTAATTCAGCAAAAAATTGATTCAGGTGAATTATTAGTGCCAAAAGGGATTAACTACAAGTTTACCGGTACTTACGAAAATCAATTAAGAGCAGAAAAAACCTTATCGAGGGTTGTGCCTCTTGTTTTAGTCATTATCTTTTTAATTTTATACTTTCAGTTCCGTTCTGTCGCAACGTCGCTTATGGTATTTACAGGAATAGCAGTGGCATTTGGTGGTGGATTTATAATGATATGGCTCTATGGGCAAGATTGGTTTTTAAACTTCAATTTCTTTGGTACAAATATGCGTGACTTATTTCAAATGCATCCTATTAATTTAAGTGTTGCTGTTTGGGTTGGATTTATTGCCTTATTTGGAATAGCAACCGATGATGGTGTAGTCATGGCAACCTATTTAAAACAAACCTTTGATAAGAATACTCCAGAAAATAAAAAAGAAATTAGAGCCTCCATTGTCGAAGCAGGACAGAAGCGTATTCGTCCTTGTTTGATGACTACGGCAACAACGATACTGGCATTATTACCAATTTTAACATCAACAGGCCGAGGAAGTGATATTATGATTCCTATGGCTATACCAAGTTTTGGTGGGATGTTAATTGCTTTGATTACCTTATTCGTTGTTCCAGTATTATACAGCTGGAAACAAGAAATTCAATTTAAAAGAACAATAAAATGAAATACACAAATTTCAATATAAAATTAGTATTGGCTCTTGGTTCTTGTTTCTTGAGCCTCTTTATGAATGCGCAACTATTAGAACCTTTAATTGATGAAGCGTTAGCAAATAGTCCAGAAATTCAAAAATTTGAATTGCAATACAGTATTGCTTCTGAAAAAATAAATGAAGTACATACAATGCCTAATACCGAATTTGGTGTTGGTTATTTTGTAAGCGAACCAGAAACACGAACAGGGGCTCAACGATTTAAAGTATCAGTTAAGCAAATGTTGCCTTGGTTTGGGAATATAACGGCAAGAGAAAACTATGTTAGTTCTTTGGCAGACGCTAAATATGAAGATATCATAATTGCTAAAAGAAAACTAATGGCTTTGGTATCAAAATCGTATTACAATTTGTATGCGAATATGGCAAAGCAAGAGATATTAACAGAAAACATTACTATGCTTGAAACTTATGAAAAATTAGCGCTAACATCCGTTGAGGTCGGTAGAGCATCAGTAGTAGATGTATTGCGATTACAAATGCGTCAAAATGAAATGGAGCAACTAAACAGGGTTTTAAAGCAACAGTATTTAGCTGAACAAACAAGGTTTAATAAATTTTTAAATCGAGATAAAGACATTGCCGTGAATGTTATAAACGAATTGAATATTCCTTTAGAAGACTTTGATATTAATTCTGAAAATTTGGCATTACACTCCGAGTTATTGAAATACGATAAGCTTTACAGCTCGGTGGAAAAATCTGAATTATTAAATCAAAAAGAAAGTAGCCCAATGATTGGTTTTGGATTAGATTACATCAACGTAAATAAGAGACCAGATATGAGTTTTAACGATAATGGGAAGGATATAATCATGCCAATGGTATCAGTATCTATTCCAATATTTAACAATAAATACAAATCAAAAACTAGGCAAAACGAGCTGCAGCAGCAAGAGATTATTGCCCAAAAGCAAGAACGGTTGAATACCTTAGAAACACTTTTAAACAAAGCAATAAACGATAGAATCTCTGCAAGAATAAGTTATGCCACTCAAGCTAAAAACTTAAAGCAATCTAAAGATGTAGAGAGAATTTTGATAAAAAGTTATGAAACTGGAACGATAGATTTTAATGACATTTTGGATATTCAGGAATTGGAATTAAAGTTTCAAATAAACCAAGTAGAATCGGTGAAAACATATTACATGCAAACGACTATTATTAACTATTTAATAAAATAAGACATGAAGTATATTTATAAAATAGAAGGCATGATTTGCGGTGGTTGCAAAGTATCCGTAGAAAAATATTTAAACGAAATAGAACACGTTACCAATGTTTCTATTCATCTTGAAAAAGGAGAAGCAGAAGTTACAATGGATAAAAATATCGCAATAGAAGTGCTACAAAAAGCATTACCAAAAAAATATGCCTTATCTAAAAAACCAAAAGAAAATGTGTTTGCGCCTTTAAGCATTTTGTTGATGCCAAAGGTAGGAGAAGAGAGTAAATTGAAACAATTAAAGCCCTTGTTACTCATTCTCTTTTATATCGCTTCGGCAAGTATATTACTTCATTATAAAGAGTGGAATTCGAACGAATTTATGCTGGATTTTATGGGTTTGTTTTATATCGTATTTAGTTTCTTTAAAATGTTAGACTTAAAAGGGTTTCCAGTATCTTTTAGTATGTATGATCCAATTGCAAAAAAAGTTCCTTTTTATGGAAAAATATACCCATTTATAGAAACTGCATTAGGGTTGATGTTATTAATACGTTTTAAAATAGATATTGCTTTAATGGTCACATTAGTTATCCTAGGAGTAACAACTATTGGAGTAACAAAAACACTTTTAGATAAAAAATCAATACGCTGTGCTTGCTTAGGTACTACACTTAAGCTACCTATGACTGAAGCCACTTTCATAGAAAATACTATTATGATTGCAATGGCTGTATTAATGCTTAGAAACATATTTTAAATTAATAGATTATGAGAAAACTACTTACAATAGTTTGCTTCACTATTTTAGTTATTGGTTGCAAAAATCAAAACAAGAGTGAAAAGGAAGAAATGTACAACCAGTATGAAACAAAACAGCAAGTAAAACCAATAAAAAAGAAAGTTTTAAGTCCGCATAAAACTGTAATGAAAATGATTGGAGATGCCCATATTCATATCGATTATTCATCACCTGGAGTTAGGGGAAGAATTATTTTTGGTGGATTAGTAGGTTATGACAATGTGTGGCAAGCAGGTGCGCATAATGCCACGTGGATAGAAACTAATAAAGATTTAGTTATATACGGTGAGTTGCTACCCAAGGGGAAATATGGGTTTTTCACAATTCCATCGAAAGAGGATTGGAGTATAATGATTAATAAAAACTGGAACCAGCATGGAAAAGATGACTATGATGCGGATGATGATGTTATTCGATTTAAAGTGACACCAGGTATTTCTGATGAAATAAAAGAGCATTTAGCATATAAAGTAAATAAAATAAGTAAAACTGAAGGGGTCATTTCTCTAGCTTGGGAAAAGGTAACAATTAGTTTTCCTTTTAAAATTAATAACTAATTATGGTAAGTAGGCATACAGCACTAAACATTAGAAAAACACATCGTTATTTGGGTTTGTTTTTGGGAATTCAATTCTTGTTTTGGACTATTAGTGGTTTATACTTTAGTTGGACAGATATTGATGATATTCACGGAGACCAATTTAAAAACTTGGACTTTAAACCTAAGGCATTTACAGACCTTATTAGTCCATCAAAACTTAATGTTTCAGATGGTGTTAAAACTATAGAACTAAGGGATATTAATAATACGCCATATTATTGGGTTAATAAAAACCAACTATACAATGCCATCGATGGAAGTTTAAAAGCTAAGATTACGAAAGAAGAAGCTTTATATATAGCAAAACTCAATATAAAAAGTGGATTAGTAGTAGCATCTATTGAACAGATTGATGAAGCAGGTAAGCATCACGAGTACAGAGAAAAACTTTTGCCAGCTTATGTAATATCGTATAGAACAGATGAAGTAATTAAAGCGTATGTATCTATTAATGATGGGAAATTTCAAACTGTAAGGCATAGGGCTTGGCGCTGGTTTGATTTTTTATGGATGACACATACCATGGATTATGATGGTCGAGATAATTTTAATACAATTATATTAAGAGCCTTTTCTCTTTTAGGATTAATTACGGTATTAAGTGGATTTTTATTATGGTATATATCATCTCCGTCAGTGAAAAAATTATTAGAACGAAATAAAAAATAAGAAATGAAAAAGTATATAATTTATATCGGAATATTAGCTGTTGGTTTGGTTTTAGGTTGGTTACTTTTTAGTGGTCCATCTAATAATGAAAAAGAACATAATCACGATGCAACTAAACAAATTAATCAAATATGGACGTGCTCAATGCATCCAAAGATTATGCAACCAGAAGCTGGTGATTGCCCTATTTGCGGAATGGACTTAATTCCTGCCGTAAGTAATTCGGGAGGATTATTAGCAGACCAATTTAGGCTTACAGAAAATGCAATGGCATTGGCAAACATACAAACGTCTATTGTTGGTAAAGACAAAACAGAAGGTAGCCATATTAAATTATCTGGAAAGATTGCAGAAAATGAAGAAGCGAATGCCGTTCAAATCAGTTATTTTTCAGGAAGAATTGAGGAACTTAATATTAGTTTTACGGGTGAAAAAATCCATAAAGGGCAACTATTGGCAACCATCTATTCGCCGGAATTGTATGCAGCACAGCAGGAGTTAATAACAGCAGCTTCATTAAAAGCATCGCAACCTGGATTATACAAAGCAGTGCGTAATAAACTAAAACTTTGGAAATTGTCTGAAAGTCAGATAAACCAAATTATAGAAACAGGTAACGTAAAAGAAAACTTCCCTGTGTATGCGACCGTTTCAGGTACCGTTTTAGAAAAGTTAGTAGAAGAGGGTGACTATGTCAAACAAGGGCAATCATTGCTTAAAATTGCAAATTTAAATACCGTTTGGGCAAATTTTGATGTGTATGAAAATCAAATTGATTTATTTAAAATAGGACAAGCCATTACTGTAACTGCGAATGCTTATGCCAATAAAGAATTTAAAGGGAATGTGGATTTTATTGATCCCGTTTTAGACACTAGAACAAGAACCGTGAAATTAAGAGTTGTACTTAATAATAAATACGATACTTTTAAACCAGGACTATTTGTTGAGGGAAAAATAAAGGGAATTACTTCAAGTAAAGAACAAGTATTAGCGATTCCAGTAACAGCAGTTTTATGGACAGGTGAACGTTCTATTGTGTATCTAAAAACGAATTCTAATCAACCTGTTTTTGAAATGCGAGAAATTATATTAGGCAATCATAATGGTGATAATTATGAGGTTTTAGAAGGTTTGAATAATGGAGATGAAATAGTTACAAACGGCACTTTTACAGTGGATGCATCGGCTCAATTACAAGGGAAAAGATCAATGATGAATAAAGCTGGTGGTAAAGTGATAACTAGTCACGAGGGGCACCTTGGTATGGGGAAACTTACTTCTGAAAGCAATGAGAAGCATTCCAATAGTAATGAACGAGTAAAAGTGTCAACCGATTTTCAAAACCAATTGAAAGTGTTTTTTAATGATTATATTAAATTGAAAGATGCTTTGGTAAATGATAATTCAAAAAATGTAATGGAGCAGTCAAAAAGACTGTTAGATAAATTATCCGAAGTTGATGCGAAACTATTAATAGATAAGGGTGCTCATCATCATTGGTTATCATTAGAAAAAGAAATAAAAAGTGCTGTTATTTTAATTTCAAACACATCTAAAATAGCAGCACAAAGAACCTATTTTAAAAGCCTTTCATCAGACTTAACTAATGCGATTGAAGTGTTTGGTATCAATGAAAAGGTGTATCATCAATTTTGTCCTATGGCGGCCAATAACAAGGGTGCCTATTGGTTGAGTAGAAAAGAAAAAGTAATTAATCCTTATTTTGGCGCTGCAATGTTAAACTGCGGAGAAGTAAAACAAGTCATAAAATAATAACAATTAAATTTTTAAACAATGAAGAAAGTAATTTTAAGTGTAGCTTTAATAATAGCCACGATTTTGACAAGTTGTATAAATGAACCCAAACAAAAAATAGTAACATCAGCGATTGAAGTATCTAAAGAAATGGCAATGATAGATCTATCTTTTGGAGTTAGAGGAAATTGTGGAATGTGTAAAAGTACCATCGAAAAAGCAGCAAATGGAGTAGATGGGGTTGTTAATGCAATTTGGAATGTTGATAAGAAGAAAATTGATGTGTCTTTTGATAGTGCAAAAACAGATGTAATGGCAATTCATTTGGCAGTTGCTGCGTCTGGTTATGATACCGAAAAAGTTGCAGGAAGTGAAGAAGCTTACCAGGGTTTACCCGGTTGTTGCAAATACGACCACGAAATGACAATGAATCAAGTTGCTGAAGTGAAAGAAGCTGATCATTCAACTCACGGACATTAGAACTCATAATTTAAGAGCCCTTTTTAGGGCTTTTTTTTAATTCTTAATAAACTTAGCCCAGTTTTTTATAGTTCAAAATTTGAATCATTTTTTGTCGTTTGGCGTTTTAATATGCTATTGTTAGTTATTCTATGTGGTTTCTTTTGTACTTATAATTTAATTAAAACCAGATTTTTTGATTTTTGAAGGCATCTTAAATTATTCACAGCCTATAGAGAGGGTATTAAAAGTATGAGGATTTTGATTTACAAAAGGCACAGATAACAGGCTTACAATTCAAAATTATCACCTTCATTGGCAAAATGAAAACCAAGCTTTTCAATTTCTCTCCGCTCTTTGCTGTTTTTTTGTAGCGTAGGATTTGTATGGTTAAAATGAATAAAAACAATTTTATTTTTAGTCGCTAAAGTTTCGTTTTGAAACAAGCTTACAGTTTCTTGTATAAATGGATGAGGAACTTCAGAGATAGCTCTTTTTACTTCATGTTGATTTAAAAAAGTGGCATCTAGAAAAGCATAATCTACTTTTTTAACTTCTTCAATAATACTCTTATTCCATGTTTTCCATTTATCAATATCGGGTATAAATAAAGCTATTTTTTTTGAACCTTCAATTTTATAACCCACAGTTTCAGAAAATTCATCTCTATGTGGCACTAAAAAAGGCGTTACTTCTAGGCGCTGATTTAAAACCATGGTAGAATCGTGCTGTAAATTTTTAAGAACAATATTTTGCAAAGAAACTAACTGATTCCAAGGACCGTTATTGGTTAAAAATTTTTTCATTTTTGGCATTGCAAAAACAGGGATGTTTTTTTTACCATAAGCTTCTCTTCCAAAATACATTAAGCCTGTATAATGTCCAATATGAGCGTGGGTTAAAAATATACCGTCAATAATAGCTGCTTTTTTAAGATGATGTTGTTCTAACTGAGCTAATTGTGTATGCATATCAGGACTCGCTTCAAACAACCATTTTTGTTGATTCTCTAAATCAATCAAACCCAAAGAAACCACACTTTTTCTGTCTTTTTTTCCATTGTAAAAATCAGCACAACATATTTTTTGACAACCAATATGAGGGTAACCTCCATCTTGCGCAATTCCTAAAATAGTAATGTATTGTTTGTAATCTGTTTTTTTAATTTTAATTTCAGTATCACAAGAAAAAAAGAAAATTGAGATTATAAGAAGTGCACATAGATTTTTCATAAAACAGTATATATTTTTTAAATCTACAAAAAAAAGCATCAATTATTAAATTGATGCTTTTAACTATTTCAATACTATTTAGAAACTATACAAAAACTCTCCATCCGTAAGGATCTTCTACTTTGTTCGTTTGTATGTCTGTTATTCGTTTTTTTAATTGCGCTGCAAAAGGATTCTCTAATTCCGGTAAATCATAATCTTTTTCTTGATACCCAAAACCTGCTATTGGAGATATTACTGCAGCAGTGCCAGTTCCAAACATCTCTTTTAAAGTTCCGTTTTTAGCAGCTTCTACAACTTCGCCAACAGAAATTTTTCTAACCTCTGTATTAATGCCTTTATCTTCTGCTATTTGTAAAATACTTTTACGGGTAATACCATCTAAAATACGATCGCTTGTTGGGCTGGTAATTAAAGTATCATTTATTCTGATAAAAATATTCATAGCACCTGCTTCTTCTATAAATTGGTGGGTATTGTCATCAGTCCAGATTACTTGATTGTACCCTTTTTCTATCGCTAATTGAGTTGGATAAAATTGAGCAGCATAATTACCTCCTGCTTTTGCAAAACCAACACCACCATTTGCAGCACGTGCAAATTTTTCTTCAATTAAAACTTTTACTTTACCAGCAAAATAAGCGCCAGAAGGAGCCGTACAAATTATAAACTTATAAGCATCTGCAGGTGAAGCATGAAAACCAGTACCGGAAGCAAACATAAAAGGCCTTATGTATAAAGAGCTACCTTCATTTTTAGGAATCCAGTCGCTATCAACCTCTAATAATTTGGTCAAACCTTCCATAAAAATATCTTCAGGAATTGAAGGAATTACCAAACGCTCTGCAGATTTATTTAAACGCTTACAATTTTCTAAAGGTCTAAAAAGCATCATGTTTTCATCAGCATCTTTATAAGCCTTCATGCCTTCAAAAATAGATTGTCCGTAATGGAAAATTTTTGCTGAAGGATCTAATGTTATTGGCGAATAAGGTTTAATTACCGGTGTTTGCCAAGCTCCATTTTTAAAATCACACTCCAACATGTGATCAGAATAAACGCTACCGAAAGGTAAATTATCAAAATCTACAGAGTCTATCTTCGATTTTTCTACCCGTTGAATTTCTATATTAGATTTCATTCTTTTTAGTTGATTATTTTCAAGAACAAATGTACATAATTTATTTATCCAATGTCTATGAGCATTCTCAATTTTCTTACATTTGTAGTAATTCAGTTAAATGGGTATAAGATGAAAAATTTGATTAAATTTTGTGTGGTTGCTTTATTTATTTTTGCAGCATGTAAAAATGATACAACAGTAAATAAAACCAAGAAAGAAGTACAATACAAAATTGTAGCGTTTGACTCTTTTGGAGCTACAATAACAAAAGACGCAGCATTAAATTCAGATGAAATGTTGGCAAAGTATCGTGATTTGAAAGTAGGAGATACGATGAACGTAAAATTTGCATCTAAAATAAAAGAGGTTTGTTCTAAAAAAGGATGTTGGATGAAATTGCCTTTAGATGACGCTACTGAAACGATGGTGCGTTTTAAAAACTATGGTTTTTTTATGCCGTTAAATTCTAAAGACAGAGAAGTCATTATAGAAGGTCGGGCTTTTGTTCAAGAAACTTCTGTAAAAGAATTGCAACATTACGCAGAAGATGCTGGGAAAACGAAAGAAGAAATAGCAAAAATTACAGCACCTAAAACTGAATTTTCTTTTGAAGCGAAGGGAGTCTTAATGAAAAAAATATAAAGAATTAAAACAAATATTAACTCGATACGTATGAAAAGAGAAATATTAATTACTTCAGATGGTTCTTCAACAATCCATTTACCGGATTGGGATGAACAATATCATTCGAAAAATGGTTCAATTAATGAAACGTACCATGTTTTTATTAATAGTGGATTAAAAGAAGTTTTATCTGATGAAGTTTCCATTCTAGAAATAGGTTTTGGTACTGGTTTAAATTGTTTTATTACGTATTTAGAAAGTAAAAGATCAATTGATTATGTTGGGGTAGAAGCCTATCCTGTTACTGCTGAAGAAGTTGATAAAATGAATTTTATAGCTGTGTTAGACGCTGAAAAAGATCGTATAATTTTTAATAAAATACACAGTGTTTCTTGGGATAAAAAACATCAAATTTCAAATGATTTTTCACTTACAAAAAGAAAACAATTTTTTGAAGATATTGATGACAAAGATACTTTCAACTTAATTTATTTTGATGCATTTGGCGCTCGTGTTCAACCACAATTATGGACTGAAGATATTTTTCTAAAAATGTATAATGCATTAAAAAAAGACGGAATTTTAGTTACTTATTCAGCAAAAGGAAGTGTAAGAAGAGCTATGCAAGCTGTAGGTTTTATAGTAGAGCGTTTACCTGGTCCTCCAGGAAAAAGAGAAATGCTGCGGGCAACAAAAGTGGTTGCCAGTTAGCAGTATTTATTTATAAATGCAGGTTTAGTTGAGTCTTTGAAGAATGACTAAATTTGCTTTTAGTATTAATTAGAAATACATATGGAATTTAAAAGAAAGTTTGGTAGACAAAAAGAAGCAAAACCTACAAAAGGATTGTTGCTTGTTTTATTATTAGTTATTGCAGTAGTTTTTTGGTTTAAGGCAGATGGCATAATGAATGCATTGTTTTAATAGTATAACAATTAATTTGAAATTGTGATAGTAGAAAAAATCATTTTAGGCATCGATCCAGGAACTACAATTATGGGTTTTGGACTGATAAAAGTAGTGGGTAAAAAGATGGAGTTTATTCAGATGAATGAATTACTGCTTCAAAAATATGATGACCATTACCTAAAACTTAAACTTATTTTTGAACGCACAATTGAGTTGATAGACACCTACAATCCCGATGAAATTGCTATTGAAGCACCTTTTTTTGGTAAGAATGTTCAATCAATGTTAAAATTAGGCAGAGCACAAGGTGTTGCGATGGCTGCAGGTTTGTCTAGAGAAATACCCATTACAGAATATTTACCAAAGAAAATTAAGATGGCAATTACAGGGAATGGTAATGCTAGTAAAGAGCAAGTTGCTTTGATGTTGAAATCTTTATTAAACTTAAAAACTTTGCCAAAAAATTTAGATGCTACAGATGGTTTAGCAGCAGCCGTTTGTCATTTTTACAATTCTGGAAAGGTTGTTG
Organism: uncultured Acidimicrobiia bacterium; assembly: GCA_964195455.1. Classification (GTDB taxonomy): domain Bacteria; phylum Bacteroidota; class Bacteroidia; order Flavobacteriales; family Flavobacteriaceae; genus Polaribacter. Next base: position 13,314 of record CAXMOR010000015.1, on the reverse strand, counting down.
GAGGAAAAAGTTATTCGGGTTGGTCGAGTTTTGTAAAGCAGAACGAGAAACGAGTTAAGAAATAAAATTTTAACGAAGTAAGCTCGTAAACGATTAAGATTAATAACTCGAATCAATTTGTAGCTAAGTAGCTGCAAAAAAGAACTGTAAACAAAAAAATATTTTGGCTGGAATCTACATTCACATACCATTCTGCAAGCAAGCTTGTTTTTATTGTAATTTTTATTTTTCAACTTCCCTAAAAAAGAAAGATGATATGATTGCTGCTTTACTTCGTGAAATCGAAATAAGAAAAGCAGAAATCCAAAACGAAATCATTGAAACAATTTATTTTGGCGGTGGAACACCAAGCGTTTTGTCAGTAGATGAAATTCAATTATTGATTGATGCTGTATATAAATATCATACCGTTGCAGATAGCCCAGAAATTACCTTGGAAGCAAATCCTGATGATTTATCAGAAGATAAAATTATAGAACTTTCTAAGTCACCGATCAATAGATTAAGTATCGGCGTTCAATCTTTTTTTGAGAAAGATTTAAAATTGATGAATAGAGCGCACAACTCTAAAGAAGCTAAAGAATCCTTATCTCTGGCAATGCAATATTTTGACAATATTTCTGTAGATTTAATTTATGGAGTGCCAGATTGTACAAATCAAGAATGGAGAGAAAATATACAAACTACTTTAAGTTTTGGCGTACCTCACATTTCTAGTTATGCTCTAACGGTCGAACCTGAAACGGCCTTAGAACGTTTTATTAAAAAGGGAGTTATCAAAAATGTAGATGACGAAAAATCAGAAGAGCAATTCAATATTTTAATAGATGAATTAACCAAAGCCAATTTTGTGCATTATGAAACTTCTAACTTTGGAAAAGAAAATTTCTTTAGTAAAAATAACTCTTCTTATTGGTTGGGAAAAAGTTATTTAGGAATCGGACCTTCTGCACATTCTTTCGATGGTAAACAAAGAAGTTGGAATGTACAGAACAATTCAACATATATTAAAAGTATTGCGCAAAATGAATTGCCAATTCAACGAGAAATGCTGTCTGTTACAGATAGATATAATGAATATGTTATGACTGGTTTACGAACTATTTGGGGTGTTTCTTTCAATAAAATTGATGTTGATTTTGGAGCGAATTACACTAAATATTTAAAGATGCAATCAAAAAAATACATTGAACAAGAATTATTGTATATTGAAAATAGAGTTTTAAAAACAACGCCAAAAGGTGCATTTTTAGTTGATGGAATTGCATCAGATCTATTTATGATAAACTTGATCTAAAAAAAACAATTAGTATAAAGAATGAAAGCAATTATAGAATACAACTCAAGAAAAATACAAATTGATGTATCAAAACCTATCGATATTTCTATTGCAATTGATATTTCAAAACAAAATGTAAATGCTTGGTATATGGGCGACCCAAAAATTTTTCCTGAAGAAATTGATGGTGAAATTGTAAAAGTTTCAGAGGGTGCTGTGGTCAATTTTAATAACATTCAATTCAATCCTCATGCACATATTACACATACAGAATGTGTGGGACATATTACTGAAAAAGTACATTCTGTTAATAAAAATTTAAAACATTATTTCTTTGTTGCTGAAGTAGTTACAGTAGCACCAGAAAGTGATGGAGAAGATTTTTTTATTGCTAAAAAACAATTGCAAACTGCATTAAGAAATAAAAAAAGAGATGCTATTGTAATTAGAACTTTACCAAATTTATCAGACAAAAAAGCAAGAAGATACTCTAATACAAATCCTGTTTTTTTGCTAGAAGAGGCGGCGATTTATCTTAGGGAAAAAGGAATTAAACATTTGTTAATTGATTTGCCTTCAGTAGATAAAGAAAAAGATGAAGGAAAATTATTGGCGCACAATGCTTTTTGGAATACTTCAGGCGAAGTAAGAATGGATGCTACAATTACAGAGCTTATATATGTTCCAAATACTGTTGAAGATGGTGAGTATTTATTGAATTTAATGATTGCTCCTTTTGAGAATGATGCGACACCCAGCAAACCAATATTATATAAAATAATGAAGTAATTTTTCATGAGAAATTTTAAGAAGAGATATTTTCTGTATGCAATTTTAGTGATAGGTATTCTGCTGATTAAAGGAGGTGTATATTCAGATATTTCTGTAGAAGAATTAAAAAAGGAATACACAAATGAGGCATCTAAATTTATAGAAATTGACGGAATGCAAGTGCATTATAGAGACGAAGGCCAGGGTTTTCCAATTGTTTTAGTGCATGGTACTGCCTCTTCACTGCATACTTGGAACGACTGGACAAAAGAGCTTACAAAAAAATACAGAGTTATCAGAATGGATTTGCCAGCATTTGGCATTACGGGTCCCAATAAAAATGCAAATTATTCCATAAAAAATTACAGACTTTTTTTACAGCAATTTTTAAAAAAAATAAAGGTTGATAAATTTCATTTGGCAGGCAATTCTTTAGGAGGCAATATTGCTTGGAGTTACGCGGCTGAACACCCTAAACAAGTAGGGAAATTGATTTTAATTGATGCAAGTGGCTTGCCAACAAATAAACCGCAGCCAGCAATTTTTAAAATGGCAAAAACACCAGTTTTAAGTTCTTTGTTTTTATATGTTACGCCTAGGTTTTTTATCAAAAAAAACATGGAAGAAGTCTATGCAGATGTCACTAAAATTACGGATGATTTAATTACCCGTTATCACAAAATGGCATTGAGAGTAGGCAACAGGAAGGCTTTTATCGATAGGGCAAAAAACGATTTTAAATTAGGAGAAAAAGCAAATTTAGAGAAACTAAAGAGTATACAAACACCTACATTATTAATTTGGGGTGCTCAAGATTCTTGGATTCCTTTAGACAATGGAAAACGAATGGACCGTATGTTAACAAATTCTAAATTAGTTGTTTTAGAAAATTCTGGTCATGTGCCGATGGAAGAAAACCCAGCGGAAAGTTTAGAAGTTTTGACTGTTTTTTTGGAGGATTAATCTCTTTTCTCTTAAGCCCAAGCGACTAAAACCACTTCTTTCTCTTAAAATACCAAACAGAAATTATCGTAATAATGATCATAACACCTAGTAAAATAAAATAGCTGTATTTAAATTTAAGTCCTGGAATATTCTCAAAGTTCATTCCGTAAATTCCTGCTAAAAAAGTTAGCGGAATAAAAATGACAGATAAAATAGTCAGTGTTTTCATTACCTCATTTAATCTGTGACCATGTATGCTGAAAATCAAATTTATTTAGCTTTCTAATTCCTGTAATTCAAAATCAATATTCAAAATCAAGTTACTAGTTTGTTCTTTTAATTCACTAAAATGCTAAACATTAAAACTATTGATTTCAATTTTTTCTAATTTAATGAGGGTATCTCTTAAACTTAAAGTAGCTTTCTTAAAGTTAAATAATTCTTTCTTTTTTACGCTAAAGTAGTGAATTATGAAGGTGGTTTTATGTGAGTGTAATTTAGTACAACAGGCTTTAATTCAGTATTTTACTTATAGGTAAGTTGGTCATGTATTTCATAAGTGTTAACTCATTTAATAACTGCTTTATTTTCTGTCAGTTTAATTTCTGAAATTGCAGAAAAATTAGTCTTTTTCTAAGTAGAACTGCATTAGCTAATTATGGATGTGTTGTCTAAAAATTCATTTTCCATCATACGAAATAGTTGTAAATTTGATATATAATGATACTCTTTAAGAAAAAAAAACAACAATATTAAAATGAAGAATTTATGCACATAGAACAAGTAAGAGCCTTTTGTATTGCAAAAAAAGGAGTCACAGAACATTTTCCTTTTGATGAGGTTACGTTAGTCTTTAAAGTGATGCGAAAAATATTTGTACTAACAAGTTTAGATCACTGGGAAAAGGGCAATCAGAAAGTTAATCTAAAATGCGCACCAGATTGGGCAGAAGAATTACGTGATGCATATGAAGGAGTTTACCCGGGGTTTCATATGAATAAAAAACATTGGAATACAGTTGTTTTAAATTCTAGTGATGTTTCTGATAAACTCGCTAGAGACCTTATCAATCATTCTTATGATTTGGTGGTAAAAGGATTGACTAAAAAACTAAAATTAGAATTGGAAAACTTATAAAGATCATTCTTGTAATTTAGAAATGAAGAATCTTATAATGCTTTGTATGATAACGGAGTCATTTTCTTAATTTCTTTAAATTTTCTATTAAAGTTAGAGATGTTGTTGAAGCCAGCTTTATAAGCAATTTCGTTAATAGATATTTCTTTTTCAACCTGAATTAATTTACAAGCATTTTCAATTCTTATCTCATTTAAAAAGTTAAAATATGTTTTATTTGTTCTGTTTTTAAAATATTTACAAAAAGCATTTTTTGTCATATTTGCTTTGTTGGCAATAACTTGCAAGGTTATTTTTTGATGATAATTCTCTAATGTATATTCAAATATAGTACGCATCCTTTTTCCTTCTAAATCAGAATATTTTTTTTGATACACAAAACTAGAAAGTGGTGTTGTTTCCGATAAAGTTAATACTTCTAAAATTTCTAAAAAATGCACAAAACGTTTTATTTTAGAAGCCTTCTTCAATTTTAAGAAAAGAGAAATAATAGTCTCAATATTAGAATCTAAAATAAAACCACGAGAAGATTTCTTAAAAAAGGACTCAATTTTGCTAAACTCATCTAAAAGAAAAAAAGTTTCTCCGAAAGAAGATTTTGTGAAAAAAAAACTCTGCATTTTAGACTTCTTTTCAACGTTTTTATCGCTTTTAAATGCATGTGGAATGTTACTTCCAATTACAAAAATACTGTCCTCATTATAATTACAAATCTTGTCGCCAATAAATAAAGTTCCGGTTCCTTTTTCAATAAAACTAATTTGTATTTCATTATGCTGATGTAGTTTATCGTAAAAATAAAGTTCAATGTCTTCTTGATAAATCAAACCAATATTTGCTGACTTGGGAATTTTAAAAGGAAAAACTTTCATTAAAAAGTAGTTTAATATTCATCGTAAAAATATAATTTATTATTTATATGGATAATATAGTATTATATAAGAATAATTTAAGGCTATTTTTAAAAACTTGTTTTCTTTAATTTTATCATATAAAAAAAGAATAAAATATGAAATTTAATTGGGAAGGCGTAATGCCAGCAGTAACAACGCAATTTACTTCTAGTGATACGTTAGATTTAGAAATGTTTAAAGTGAATATTCAAGCACAACTCGATGCTGGTGTTCATGGAATTGTTTTAGGAGGAACCCTAGGTGAAGCTAGCACATTAACTGATGAAGAAGGTAGAAAATTAACTAGAGAAACAGTTGCTTTTGTAGAAGGCAAAATACCCGTTTTAATGAATATTGCAGAACAAACTACAAAAGCTGCAATTGCTTTAGCAAAAGCGGCAGAAGAAGATGGCGCAAGTGGTTTAATGATGCTGCCACCAATGCGTTATAAAGCGAGTGATGCAGAGGTTGTAATGTATTACAAAACCGTTGCAAATAGTACTTCTTTACCAATTATGATTTACAATAATCCTGTAGATTATAAATTATTGGTTACTTTAGACATGTTTCAAGAGCTTTTAGACGCTTGTCCTAATATTCAGGCTGTAAAAGAGTCTACAAGAGATACCACAAATATTACAAGAATTAAAAATAGATTTGGAAGCCGTTTAGCAATTATGACGGGTGTAGATACTTTAGCTTTAGAGAGTTTAGTATTAGGCGCAGACGGTTGGGTTGCAGGTTTGGTAGATGCTTTTCCAGCAGAAACTGTGGCAATTTATAAGTTGGTAAAAGCAGGTAAGATAACTGAGGCGATTGCTATCTATAGGTGGTTTATGCCACTTTTAGAGCTAGATATTCATCCTAAATTGGTGCAATATATTAAAATGGCTGCTGTGCATACTGGAATTGGAAGTGAATATGTTAGAGCTCCAAGACTTGTTTTGGAAGGTGAAGAAAGAATAAGAATAGAAAAAATAATTACAGATGCTTTGGCAATAAGACCAACATTACCAGAATATAAAAATTTATAAAATAATTAGGGTGTTACTTTTTGCTAAAAGTATTTAGCAATAAAGTCGGGCTTTGCGCTTTATCTTTTTTTCGTACCTCAAAAAAGGGTGTCGTTTCAATCCCTAACACAAATCAACAGTACTACAATTTAAATTATGACAGGAAAAAATTATATTGGCAATCAACTCTCGGCAAAAGGAGCTAAGACATACAGAACTTTTAATCCAGAATTAAATCAAGAAAACGAAGTTGTTTTTACTGAAGCCTCGTCAGAAGAAATTATAGAGGCCGTCAATTTAGCTTCACAATCTTTTAAAGAATTCAGTACAGTTTCAGGAACTAAAAAAGCTGAATTTCTAAACACAATCGCAGAAGAAATTTTAGCTCTAGATGAAACTTTAATTCAAATGTATTGCTCAGAAACAGGATTGCCAGCCGGGCGAGCAAAAGGAGAAAGAGGCAGAACTGTTGGTCAATTAAGAAGTTTTGCAACGTTGGTTGCAGAAGGATCTTGGGTAGAAGCAACGATAGATACAGCAAAACCAAATAGAGAGCCAATGCCTAAGTTAGATCTTCGTAAAATGAATATCGCTTTAGGACCCGTGGTCGTTTTTGGGGCAAGTAATTTTCCTTTAGCCTATTCCACTGCGGGTGGAGATACAGCCGCAGCTTTTGCAGCAGGTTGTCCTGTAATTGTAAAGTCGCATCCAATGCACGCAGGAACCGGAGAATTGGTTGCATCAGCAATTATAAAAGCGGCTGAAAAAACAGGAATGCCTAATGGTGTTTTCTCTAATTTAAATTCAAGCGGCATAGAAGTTGGTCAGCAACTAGTGGCGCATCCAAAAGTAAAAGCAGTTGGTTTCACTGGAAGTATAAAAGGAGGAAGGGCATTATTAGATATAGCGACAAAAAGAGAAGAACCAATTCCTGTTTTTGCAGAAATGGGAAGTATAAATCCTGTTGTGATTTTACCAAAAGCTTTAGATAATAGAAATGAAGAAATTGCAAAAACATACGCAGGTTCTATTACGCTAGGAGCGGGCCAGTTTTGTACAAATCCTGGTTTAATTTTAGGCATTAAAAGTGATGCTTTAAGTGCTTTTATAAATCACTTGTCACAAGAAATTATGGATATAAATCCTTCTTGTATGTTGCATCCAAATATTAAAAAAGGATACGATGTAAATAAAGAAAAAGTGGTTTCTCAGGCTAAAGTAGCCACAACTGCAAATTATGAATCAGATGTTCAAAATAATTATGCACAACAGGCTGTTGTCTCGGTTGATGGAAAATCATTTTTAGAAAATCCAACTTTGCATTTAGAGGTTTTTGGCCCTTTTTCTATGGTGGTTGAATGTGCCAATAAAGAAGAATTAGAAACCATTATTGTAAATTTAGAAGGCCAATTAACAGGCACTGTAATTTCTGATAATGATGAAATCACTAATTTTCCAAAAGTAATTTCTGCAATGCAAAATAGGGTTGGTAGAATTATTTTTAATGGAGTCCCTACGGGTGTTGAAGTTTGCGAATCTATGGTTCATGGTGGTCCATATCCGGCATCTACAGATAGTCGTTTTTCTGCTGTAGGTACTACGTCTATAAAACGTTGGGTTCGTCCATTTAGTTATCAAAGTTGGCCAAATAGTCTATTGCCAAAAGAATTGCAAAACGAAAACCCATTAAATGTTTTTAGATCAGTTGATGGCTTTAGAACAAAAGATATCATATAGTTTATGAAAATTTATAAAGTCCTTTTTATATTTTTCATCACTTTTATTTCTTGTAATATTAGAGAAGAAAAGTGTGGTCATTCATCAGAAGAATTGGCTACTCTAATTAGGTTGTATGAAAAACGAGAATCTTATGATGAAAATAAATATCCATTAGGCCTTTATACAAGAGAACATTACAAAGCAGAAGCCACCTATGCAGAAGACCAAATGCAGTATTTTAGTTGTATTAAAATGGATGCTCTTTCTGAAACAGATCAAATTTCAGCTAAGTTGTTAAAATTCGTTCTACAAGATAAAATTGATTATTACAAATTTGAAAGGTTTCTCAATCCTTTGTTGTCAGATTCTGGTTTTCATAGTAGTTTAAATTATCAAATTAGAGCGCTCAATAATTATTTGGAAGTAAAAGAGTATTTGAAGAAACTCAATAGTTTACCAGAGTTTGTAAATCAGCATTTTATAAATTTAAGAGAAGGTTTAGAAAAAGGAGTTTCGCAACCTAAAGTTATTTTTAAAGGGTATGAATCTACATATAATGATCATATCGTAGATAATTTTCAAGAAAGTCCATTTTACAAGCCATTTCAAAATTTACCGTCAAGTCTAAATCAAACTCAAAAAGATTCTGTTTTAAAAGTTTCAAAAAGTGTAATTGAGCGCATAGTAGTTCCTCAATTCAAAAGAATCAAAACTTTTTTTGAAACTGAATATTTACCAAAAACAAGAACCACTTTAGGGGTTTCAGAAACGCCAAATGGAAAAGCTTATTATAAAAATAGAATTGATTTTTACACAACAAGTTCTCAATATTCTGCAGATGATATTCACCAAATTGGGCTAAAAGAAGTTGCCAGAATAAAAACAGAAATGCAAAAAATAATCAAAGAACTAGACTTTGAAGGAAGTTTTGCTGATTTTTTTAAATTCTTAAGAACCGACAAACAATTTTACGCAACTTCATCAAAAGAAATATTAATGATTGCCAGAGATATGGCAAAAAGAGCAGATGCTCAATTGCCAAAATTCTTTAAAACCTTACCAAGAAAACCATACGGCGTTGCGCCTGTGCCAGATGCTATTGCACCAAAATATACAGGAGGACGTTATATTGGTACCTCAAAAAACAGCACAGAACCTGGTTATTATTGGGTAAACACCTATAATTTACCGAGTAGAACTTTGTATACCTTGCCTTCTTTAACCGCACATGAAGCCGTGCCTGGCCATCATTTACAAGGAAGTCTAAATAACGAATTAGGAGACTCTATACCACAGTTTCGTAGAGATTTGTATTTATCTGCTTATGGTGAAGGTTGGGGATTGTATTCAGAGTTTTTAGCTGATGAGATGAATATGTACACAACGCCTTATGAGCAATTTGGGAAATTTACGTATGAAATGTGGCGTGCTTGTAGATTGGTCGTTGACACAGGTATTCATGCAAAAGGTTGGTCTAGACAACAAGTAGTCAATTATCTGTCCCAAAATACAGCTTTGTCATTGCATGAAATTAATACAGAGACGGATCGATATATTTCTTGGCCTGGACAAGCACTATCATATAAAATTGGGGAATTAAAAATTAGAGAATTGCGCAAAAAAGCTAAAAACAATTTACAAGATAAATTCGATATTCGTGATTTTCATGAAATCATTTTAGAACAAGGTACAGTTACGTTAGCAATTTTAGAAGAGAGAATCAATAATTATATTAGCAAAGCAAAAAATGAGTAAACATACTTTTGTTTGCATAGACGCACATACTTGTGGAAACCCTGTAAGAGTTATAAAAAGTGGTGGTCCAAAACTAATTGGAGCAACTATAAACGAAAAACGTTTGCATTTTTTAAAAGAGTACGATTGGATTCGCAAAGGTTTGATGTTTGAGCCAAGAGGTCATGATATGATGAGTGGCTCAGTTTTGTACCCACCTCACGATTCAGAAAATGATTTTGCCATTTTATTTATTGAGACTTCTGGTTGTTTGCCCATGTGTGGTCATGGAACTATAGGTGCAATTTCAATAGCAATTGAAGAAGGTTTGGTTATTCCAAAAACTCCCGGTAAAATAAAAATGGAAGCACCTGCAGGTTTGGTAGAAATTGAATATCATCTAAAAAATAATAAAGTTGAATGGGTGAAATTAATGAATGTTAAAAGTTATTTAGCCGCTGAAAATTTAACCATAGATTGCCCTGAGCTCGGTGAAATTATTTTTGATGTTGCATATGGTGGAAATTATTATGCCATTATAGATCCACAGAAAAATTTTAATGGAATTCAAAATTTTACAGCCTCTAAAATAATTCAGTACTCTCAAGTTGTTAGGGAGCGAATCAATCAAAAATTTCCAAATCAATTTATACATCCAGAAAATGAAAGTATCAAAGATGTAACTCATTTGTTATGGACAGGAACACCAATTGATGAAAAATCTCAGGGAAGAAATGCCGTTTTTTATGGTGATAAAGCGATTGATAGAAGTCCTTGTGGTACTGGAACATCAGCAAGATTAGCACAATTGTATGCAAAAGGAAGGCTAAAAATAGGTGAAGAATTCATTCACGAAAGCTTTATTGGTAGTACTTTTACCGGAGTTGTAGAAGAAGAAACAATGTTATGTGGAAAACCAGCAATTATACCTAGTATTAAGGGGTGGGCAAAAATTTACGGACAAAATACAATTACAATTGATACAGAAGATGACCCGTACGCTTTGGGTTTTCAGGTGATTTAATTTTATAAATCAAATCATTGTAAATATATTTCAGAATCTATTGAGGTATCTTAATTAAAAAATAAAATGGCAAAAAGTGTAATCATCATTGGTGGTGGAATTATAGGATTGAGTTGTGCATATTATCTTCAAAAAGAAGGTCATAAAGTAACTGTAATTGATAAATCAGATTTTACATCAGGGGCATCCTATATAAATGCGGGATATATAACACCAAGTCATATTATTTCTATGGCTGCTCCAGGAATGATCAATAAAGGTATTAAATGGATGTTCAACGTATCTAGTCCTTTCTACGTAAAACCACGTTTAGATATCGATTTTTTAAAGTGGAGTTTGGCATTTAAAAAGTCGGCAAGAGCTTCAAAAGTAGAGAAAGCAATTCCTGTGATAAAAGATATTAATTTATTCAGCAGAAAATTATATGAAGATTTAAAAGCATCTAATGATTTTGATTTTTTTTATCAGCACAAAGGTTTATTCATGTATTACAAAACAGATAAAGCGGGTGAAGAAGAATGGGAAGTTGGTCAAAGAGCGATCAAAGAAGGCTTAAAAGTTGAAAACTTATCTAAAGAAGAAGTTCAGAAAATAGAGAAAAATGTTGCTTTAAATATTAAAGGAGCTGTATATTATCATTCAGATGCACATATGACACCCAATGAATTTATGCCTCAATTAAAGGCGTATTTAAAAAGAAATGGAGTGAGTGTTTTAGGAAAAGAAGAGGTGTTAGATATTGTTGTTACGGATAACAAAATAACAGCAATCAAAACAAATAATCTTCATATAAAGTCTGATGAATATGTAATTGCCACAGGTTCTTGGTCTCAAAATTTTGCTAAAAAATTGAATCTAAATATTCCAATTCAAGCAGGAAAAGGCTACAGAATTAATACAAATAATGAAACAAATATTACAATCCCAGCTATTTTAACGGAGGCAAAAGTGGCGGTTACGCCAATGAATGGTTTTACACGTTTTGCAGGAACCATGGAAATTGGTGGTATAAATCATACGATTAATAAAACTCGTGTAAATTCAATTGCAAATGCTGTTGAACAATTTTATCCAAATTTAAAAATCAATCAACAAGAAAAAGAAGCTGCACAATGTGGTTTAAGACCTTGTTCTCCTGATGGACTGCCATATATAGGAAAATCATCTAAATACAAAAATGTAACTTTTGCAACGGGTCATGCCATGATGGGGTGGAGTTTAGGACCAGCAACCGGAAAGTTAGTTTCAGAAATTATTTCTGACAAAAAAATATCTTTAGACTTAAGTCCTTTTCATGTTGATAGGAAGTTTTAAGTCTAAAGATATTTAATCCATTTTAATTACATAATTGCTCACGTTCATTTTTTCCTGCAATAAGCACAAAACGGTTGGTGAAAACTATCCGTTTTCACGATATCTTAAATAACTATTTTTTAAATATATCATAGTAGTTGTTTTGATTTTTTTTAAAAACTATTTTTTATCACCGTAAATATATTTAAATTACCTATATTTAAAATTGATTTTTATCCCCCCGCAAATGAATTTCTTAAAAAAAACTATCCTAATAGTATTTGTGTTATTTGCTGCTCAATTAGTCTATTCACAACAAACAGTCTCAGCCTCTGGCGGCGAAGCCACCGGAGCTGGTGGTTCTTCTAGCTACACAGTTGGCCAAGTGTTTTACACGACTACTGCAGCAACCACCGGTTCTGTATCGCAAGGCGTACAACAAGCGTTTGAATTTCAGACATTAAGCAATCCAAGGCTTACAACTGTAAATTTAGCAGCAGTAACGTATCCAAATCCAACTACAGATTTTGTAGTACTTAAAATTACAGATAGTACTTTAAAGAATTTACGATATATACTTTTTGATATCAACGGTAAATCTATTGCAAGTGGTGCGATTGCCGCTTCTAATATAAAAATACCGATGAAACATTTATCTATAGGTATGTATCTTTTAAAAGTAACTCGAAAAAATCAATTGCTAAAAACCTTTAAAATTATCAAAAAACAATAATCATGAAAAAAGCCCCCCAACTTTTGCTAATATTTTTATTGACAACAATTAGCATTTTTGCACAGTCGCCAGAAAAGATGAGTTACCAAGCCGTTTTAAGAGACGCAGGAGGTACTTTAGTAAGTAGTCAATCTGTCGGAATGCAGATAAGTATTTTAGCGGGAAGTGATGCCGGTACAGCAGTGTATGTAGAAAGGCAAACCGCGACTACGAATATAAATGGTTTGGTAAGTATAGAGGTCGGTTCTGGAACAAGTTCAGATGATTTTTCATTAATAGACTGGGCTTCTAACACGTACTTTATAAAAACAGAGACTGACCCATTGGGCGGAATAAATTACACTGTTATGGGCACTAGCGCCTTGCTAAGTGTTCCTTATGCTTTGCAAGCGACCAATTCAGATAATGGTATCACAGCTGAACAAGCTTCAGCGATTTCAGAGAATACTGCTAAAGAGGGGTATACAGAAGCCCTGGTTTCAGCGAATACAGATGTTGTAGCAAATGCTCTAGCAATAGCGACTTTAGAGACAGATGTTGTAGCAAACGCATTTTGGTTAGAAGACGGTGCGGGTAATATTACGAATTCTAATCAAGGAAACGTGATTGTTAATAGTGCTTTTGTCTCTAGCGGTATTATAGAAAATAATGGTTTAATGATGAGTCCTGGCGATATACATTCTTTTGGTGAAATAAGATCTAATGGTCTGTTAAGATCTGAAGGTGGTTTAGAAGCTAATGGCGGTATCGTTAATGGAGATATAGCGGCTTCT
>CAXMOR010000014.1:0-19716 GCA_964195455.1 uncultured Acidimicrobiia bacterium | reverse complement strand
ACCGTTAGATACACTTTAACTAATAGTAATGATATAGTTACGTTAACTTTTAGTGATCCTGATGGTGAAGGTGGAAATGATGGGACATACGCAGTGTCTGGTAATTTAACGGCTAACATGACGTACACCGGTATTGTCGAATTATTAAATGAAACAGAATCTCCAGCAGAAGATATTACTGAAGAAGTAAAAGCAGAAGCAGATGAACATGAGTTTTTCTATACCTCTGATGTGTCTGGATTAGCAATTGCTAAAACGGATACAGATGGTAATGGTAATCCTTTAGGAGTTGAAACTTCTTTAACAACTGCTACTGCAGGTTCAGGAACATTGACTGTTATCTTAAAGCATGAACCTACAAAACCCAATGATGGATCATCTACTAGTGCTGGAGGAAGTACAGATGTAGAAGTTATTTTTAATATCACGGTGCAATAAAACTGAACTATATTCAATAAAAAGCAGCTATTTTTTTAGCTGCTTTTTCATTTTTATCAATTCAATTATTATGAATACTTTATATTAGACTCATATCTAAAAAAATAAATACTAAAAGAAGATTTATATGTCTAATAAAATTGTTTTAATTGAAATCATTTTAGGTTACAGAAATGTAATTGAAGAGAGATATCAATATGAAATTTTAAAGAAAAAACATGATTTTCCTGAAACGATAAATAAGGAAATTGTAGATGATATAAAAGACTATTTCTTAACTTATGTTTATCCGGATTTAGAACAAAGAAAAGAATTAAACGAGGCGTTTAGCTCCTTAGATGACTTTATTAAGAACCCAGAAAAGTTATTGAATTTAGTTTTAGATTCTTTTGAATTGGTATTTACGCACGGAAGACATTTACCTAAAGTATTTAACGCAGGTTTAAAAGCAATGAAATCATTTAGAGGTGCAACTAAATTTGAAAATGCTTTAGTAGTTAAGGCTATCAATAAAAATATTGAACCTCCTTATACTACGTCAAAAATAAACACTTTAATTCAACTTTTACCTTATCAAGAAATTGAAGGTTTTATGAAGAATACAGAAACTTTCTTCAATATTATTTATGATAAAGAATTGGTTGAAAAGATTAAAGAAATCATTTCTTTTTTAATTTCTAAAATGAAAATGAAACTTAAAATATTCTCAAAAAAAGAAATTATAGGTTTAGAACTAGCTCTAGAAACCATTACGAAAGGAGAACAAATGCTTGATAAACTAACTAAACAAGATCAAAAAATTTTAACTGAATTCGTCTTGAAAATAGAAAAAGATAATTTGATAGAAATATTTTTAAAATAGATTACTGTACATATTTTGTCTTTTTCAGAGTATTTAAAACTAAAAAAGAAGCTAAAAAGAAAATAGCCAAACACAATACACTCCATTGCATAGAATCCGTAATTGCGTACAATAAACCATATACGAACGTTCCAAGAACAATTGCTACTTTTTCTGTCACGTCATAAAAGCTAAAGTATGTTGCATGATCCTCTGTCTCTGGAAGTAGTTTAGAATAAGTAGACCTAGTTAAAGATTGAATTGCTCCTTGTACAAAACCTAATAAAACTCCTAAACCGTAGAAATAATACTCTACATTTTCTTGATTTTCATCTAAAAGAAAAGCAGTAAAGCAAACCAACATCCAAGTACAAATAGTAACTTTTAAAGCTTTAATATTTCCCCATTTTTCTGATAATCTAGAAAACACAAAAGCACCTGCAATTGCAACAACTTGCACTAATAAAATGGTTATAATTAAATTCATTGCTGGCAAGCCTAATTCGCTAGAACCAAAAATTGCTGCCATTAAAATAATGGTTTGTACACCAATACTTAATAAGAAAAAAGAAATTAAAAACCTTTTTAAGGTTGGATAATTCATCACTTCTTTTGCGACTACTTTAAGCTCTCTAAAACCTTTCCAGATATAATCTCTCTTTGGTTTTTTGTTATAAATATCATCGGGCAACCTTCTAAATGTTATTTGTGCAAAACCTATCCACCAAAGACCGACTAAAACAAAAGAAATACGTGAAGCCATTGAAGCAGTTATTCCAAACCATTCTGGTTTTTGAATCATTAATAAATTAATAATTAACAAAAAAACAGAACCGGTATAACCATAAATAAATCCTTTTGCACTTGCTCTATCTTGTTGCTCTGGATTTGCAACTTCTGGTAAGTATGCATTGTAAAAAACTAAACTTGCCCAAAAACCAATACTTGCTAAAATTGTGAAGAGAATACCAATCCAAACAGTATCTATCCCGTCAAAAAAATATAAACCTGATACAGACAAGCCTCCCATCCAACAAAAGAATTTCATGAATTTTTTCTTACTTCCTGTATAATCTGCAATTCCTGATAAAATAGGTGAAATAAATGCCACTACTAAAAAGGAAAATGACAAAGCGTAACTATATAAACTATCAGGATGATCCCATTCTATTCCTAGAAAAAAAACAGTTTCGCCCTCAGTGACTGCACTATAATATAAAGGAAAAACTGCCGTACTTATTACTAATGAATATACAGAGTTTGCCCAATCATAAAAAGCCCAAGCATTTATTAATTTTTTATCTCCAATTTTTAACATAAAATATATTTTATAAAAAACCGCTCAATTTCTTGAACGGTGTACAATATAGTAAAACTATTTATTTAATTTAATTTTTGATTTGAGATAGTGGTTGATTATACTTTTTAGCATACATTTTTGCCGTAGGTAAATAACTTTTTAAATCTTGTATTCTTGCTGCATTTGATGGATGTGTGCTTAAAATTTGCGGTGTAGATTTTCCTCCAGCGTTTTTACTCATTCTTACCCAAACTTCTGCAGCTTCTTTACCATCATAACCTGCCATTAACATAAAAACCAAACCTAGCCTGTCTGCCTCCTGCTCATGAGTTCTACTAAATTTCAACATTGTTAAACCAGAACCAACACCAAAAGCCGTATTCCAAATTTGTTGTGTCTCAGGATCCTTTTTTGATGTTCCTAAAGTCACAAGTAAACCTCCTATTTGCTGGCCATATGAAGATGTCATTCGTTCTTGACCATGCTTTGCAAATGCATGTGCAACTTCGTGTCCCATAACGGCAGCAACACCATTTACGTTGCCACAAATTGGCATAATTCCGGTGTAAAAAACTACTTTTCCTCCTGGCATACACCAAGCATTTATCGTTTTATCTTCTACTAAATTAAATTCCCATCGATAAGAATCTGCTTCTGCGACCATATTGTTTGCTCTCATAAACCGATCTACAGCTGCCGAAATGTTTTTACCAACTTCTTTTATCTGGTTGGTCATTTCCCTATTTGTAGACAATTTATTCTCCTCTAAAAAACCTTTGTATTGTGCAAAGCTTGTTGGCAAAACTTGCGCATCACTCACCAAATTCACTCTTTTTCTTCCTGTAATTGGAACAGTACTGCATTCCATGAAAAGAAAAAGGGTTAAAACTAAAATAACTATTTTTTTCATCTTTATTTATTTAATCTTTAATCTTAAGGTACTTACTTTTTAAATATGTCACAAACTTATTCCTTTTAAAATTATAGGTTCTAACTTTATATAAAAATATTATTTTGTTTATATTCTAAAAATTCATTATACTGTAAGTTGTTCATTAAATATTCGTCGAAACTTAAAAAAGTAGTCTTTAGCTCACAAATGGATATTTGAATATCCAAATAAAAAAGTTATTGATATTATAATAGAAAATACATGAAAAAATTATTTAGCATTCTTGTTTTATTATTGATGTTTAGTTGCGTAGGAAATGCACAAAATTCATCCAAAGAAAATAAAATATATAAAGTAGAAAAAACAACTATTGAATGGAAAAAATTACTTTCTCCTATTCAATATTACGTGTTACGTGAAGCTGGCACAGAACGGGCATATACCAGCGACTTTAATGAAAATCACAAAAAAGGAATTTATGTTTGTGCCGGTTGCAAGGCTCCTTTGTACAAATCTGAGCATAAATTTGATTCAGGTTCTGGATGGCCTTCTTTTGATAGGGCTATAAAAAGTAGTGTTGAATTAGATGTAGATTACAAAATTGGCTACAAAAGAACTGAACTGAAATGCAATATTTGTGGCGGTCATTTAGGGCATTCTTTTGATGATGGACCTAAAAAAACTACAGGGAAACGTCATTGCATAAATGGCGCTGCTTTAGAGTTTGTTCTTGAAAAATAAATTAATTTGTAGATGTATAAAGCATTGAAAAAACAGATAAAATATTATTTCACTTTGGCTCTTATTCTTAAATAAGAAAATCAAATCTGAATTATAATTATGTTAGTTTTATTCCATTTGCAGTGAATAACCAGGATTTCAGAAGAAATAATACCTTGAAAACTTATTAATATTTAGTGATGCCTTCAACTTTATTGTATCATCACTTTTGTTATTTTTTATCATTTTATCAACTTGATACAAGCTTATTTCTAAATTATCAATGATTAAAAAAAAAAATTAATCACTCAACAAATCAGCACTAATTCTTATATTTGTGCTTCCTAAAAAAGAACACAAATTATGTTTAATAGTTTAAGCGATAAATTAGATAAAGCCTTACATACCTTAAAAGGGCATGGTAAAATTACTGAAGTAAACGTTGCCGAAACCCTTAAAGAAGTTAGAAGGGCATTATTGGATGCAGATGTTAACTTCAAAATCGCCAAAGATTTTACTAAAAAAGTTCAAACCAAAGCATTAGGTCAAGATGTATTAACTACATTAAACCCTGGTCAGTTAATGGTAAAGTTAGTAAAAGATGAACTAACTGAACTAATGGGTGGAGAAACTGTTGGCATCAGCCTTGGAGGTTCTCCCACAGTAATTTTAATGTCTGGTTTACAAGGTTCTGGTAAAACTACTTTTTCAGGAAAATTAGCAAACTTTTTAAAAACTAAAAAAGCAAAACAAGTCCTTTTAGTTGGTTGTGATGTTTATAGACCTGCTGCTATCAATCAATTACAAATTGTTGGAGAACAAATTGGAGTTGAAGTGTATGCCGAAGTTGGTAATAACAATCCTGTTGAAATTTCTAAAAACGCAATTGCTCACGCAAAAGCAACTAGCAAAAATGTTGTGATTATTGATACTGCAGGACGTTTGGCTGTAGATGAAGAAATGATGACAGAGATTTCTAACATTCATAAGGCTGTAAATCCACAAGAAACATTATTTGTGGTAGATTCTATGACTGGACAAGATGCTGTAAATACTGCAAAATCTTTTAATGATATCTTAAATTTTGATGGAGTTGTTCTTACAAAGCTAGATGGTGACACGAGAGGTGGAGCAGCCTTAACCATAAAAAGTGTTGTAGATAAACCAATTAAATTTATTGGAACTGGAGAGAAAATGGATGCGATTGATGTTTTCCATCCAGATAGAATGGCTGATCGTATTTTAGGAATGGGAGATGTTATTTCTCTTGTAGAGCGCGCTCAAGATCAATATGATGAAGAAGAAGCGAGGAAACTACAAAAGAAGATTGCTAAAAATCAATTTGGTTTTGATGATTTTTTAAGTCAGATTCAACAGATAAAAAAGATGGGGAGCATGAAAGACTTGGTTGGCATGATTCCTGGAGCCGGAAAAGCAATGAAAGATGTAGATATCGATGACGATGCTTTTAAAGGAATTGAGGCAATTATTCATTCAATGACGCCAGGTGAAAGAAGTATACCGAATTCTATAAATGCTAGTAGAAAAAAGAGAATTGCAAAAGGATCTGGAACGACCATACAAGAAGTAAATCAATTGATGAAGCAATTTAATCAGATGAGTAAGATGATGAAAATGATGCAAGGTGGTGGTGGTAAAAAGATGATGCAAATGATGAAAGGAATGCAATAAATTACAGTAAGAGTTCGCAAAAAAAACGCTAGCACTTTGAAGGTTAAAGTAACATTATAAAAAACTGAAACTAAAAAATAAATGATTTTATTGGACGGGAAAAAAACTTCAGCAGATATTAAAGAAGAAATTGCTTTAGAAGTTAGAGAATTAAAAAATAAGGGAAACAAAGCCCCGCATTTAGCTGCAATTATAGTTGGTAATGATGGTGCAAGCATTACGTATGTAAATGCAAAAGTAAAAGCTTGTGAAAGAGTTGGTTTTGAGTCTACTTTAATAAGATTACCAAACGAAACGTCAGAAGAAGATTTATTAAATGAAATTGCAATATTAAATATAGATAATGATATTGATGGTTTTATCGTTCAATTGCCTTTACCAAAACATATTAATGAGCAAAAGGTGATAATGGCAATAGACCCCAATAAAGATGTAGATGGTTTTCATCCAACAAATGTTGGAAAGATGGCTTTAAATTTGCCTACTTTTATTTCTGCAACTCCGTTTGGAATTTTAGAATTATTAGATAGGTATAATGTTGAAACATCGGGAAAACATGTTGTTGTTCTAGGAAGAAGTCATATTGTTGGTAGCCCAATGAGTATTTTATTATCGCAAAAAAGAAAAGTAGGAAATGCAACTGTAACCATGTGTCACAGTAGGACTAAAAATCTTAAAGAGATTACTTTACAAGCCGATATTATTGTTGCAGCCATTGGAATACCTGAATTTTTAAAAGCTGATATGGTTAAAGATAATGTTACTGTTATTGACGTCGGAATTACTCGCTTAGCAGATTCATCTAGAAAAAATGGTTTTAGATTAGTTGGTGATGTTGCGTTTAATGAAGTTTCTAAAAAAGCAGCTTTTATTACTCCAGTTCCAGGTGGTGTTGGACCAATGACCATAGCAATGTTGCTGAAAAATACTTTATTAGCTTGCCAAAGAAAAGCTAAATAATTACTAGCTATATTTTAATCTTTTAAGATATGTACTGCCACTGATCTTAATTATATTAAGTTAAAACGTTTCTTTTAGATACTAGCTTTTCCAGGGTAGATAATTTATAGGTATTGTTTATGGGCAAGAACTCAAGTATATACATCCCTGCTTTCCCCATGGTTACTTTCAGTGTTTTAGTGTTAAATTTTATGCTAGTATACAGTATCAAAAGAATTAAAATCAAGTCGATTATCAGTAATTTATCTTAAAAATTTAAACCATTATAAATAATCAACTTTTAATTTCTATTTTACTCTCTGTTCACTAAATCTATAGAAAAAGCAGGAAGACAAACAGCAATATATTCACACTCCGAAGTAAACGGATTTGAATATTGAACTCTAGTATTTTTCTCAATTTTGATAGATTGCCCAGCCTCTAAAACAACTGTTTCATCATCAATAATAAACTGCTTTTTTCCTTTAATAATATAAGTATATTCATCAAATTCTGGAGTTTGAAAAGGTTCACTCCATTTTGGAGGTGCAATCATATGTGCAATACTTATCTGAGAATTTTTATCAGTAGCATTTCCAAAATGTTCTTCAATAATTTTACCGTCTGTCGTTGGCACAACAAATGGTTTATTCTGAATTTGATACTTTTTCTTCATGCTGAAATTTTACCTGATTTAATCAAACCAAACTATAAAAGATTTTATTTTTGCTAAATCAGGAATTTGCTCTAAAGTTATTTTTTGAGTAATAATATCTTTAATACCTAATTCATCTTTATCAATGGTAATTGTTGCATTTAACTCATCTAAGAAAAGGGTAACAGATTGTAAGGTCGATTCTGGTCGGATGCTATTATTAGCATTGATTTCAGAAAAATTAGAGCTTAAACTTATACCTGCTTTTGTTTTAAAACGATTGTCATGAATTTCAATACTTTTTATCGTTGATGTTGAATCTAACTGTTCTTTTGGCACAATTGTTAACAAATGTTTTCCTCCTTTTTCAAAAACTAAAAATTCATCATCATCTTGAAAATAATTATCTCCTAAAGCTCCTTCACTTAAATTCTTAACGAGAGAATCCTTTTTAAAAATAGTTTCTAAATCTTTTACCGTAGTTAAAGTAGAAATTAAACCTACTTTTCCTTTTTCAATTTTAAACTTATCATTTTTATTACAACTGATAATTAATAATGAAAACACAATTACAATTATCGATAAAGAATTCTTTTTGATCATTTTTTTCTTATTTATATTTTATTTCAACGTTCAATTTTAAATTTTATTACTTACCTTTTTTAAAATTCCACAAAAGACGCTAATAAAATCACTTGTTAATACTTTTATTCTTAGATTTTGTCCTGCACTTCTTTTTGAGTAGGATTTAATACTATTTAACTTTTCTTTCTATTCGTTTTGCTAAATTAATCTTTTCAATTTTATTATTTAACAATTCGTAAGCACATTCTCTTACTTGTTTTTGATTATTTTTCATGTATTAATCTCTAAAAATCTATTCAGATGCCTACTTATTTGTCTGTTACCATATCTAATCTTCTTATTACCGCGCACAACATTGTTTTGTTCACGGAATAGGAATTACTTTTTCATTTAAAACAGACACAAATACTTCCCCAATTCCTAATTGAGTTAACACTTGTTTCTATTTGATTTAATAATACTTTTAGTGCTTCTTCAAGAGGTATAATAAGTTCTAGTCTACCACGACTTCTTGATATGAATAGGTTTCACATATTTCCACCAATAATTGCAGCATAAATGTTGAAAATAATTTGGGCTCTTTTGGGCATCAATAAATTCAATTCTAGAAATTAAAAAAGTTATAGTTTAAACTCTAGTTGTGAATAGTTTCCCTGTATTTCCAATATAAAAAAAACTCATTAAAGTCATTGTTTCATTTATAAAAAAGCAACCTTAAAATGTCAAAAAACAAATAATTTTGCATTGTAAGTCGATGAAGACCTAATGAAAACTATAGAAAAATGGGCTGCTGATAAATTCCATTCTACAAATAGACAAATTGAATGGATACTCTGACGGAACTTAGAAGAGGCTGAAAGAGCCCTAGCAAAAAAAAAGTAACCCATAAAAATTCTGTTAAACTAATAAGTCTAATTTCTTTTTGTGAGTAATTTGCCAACAACAAAATCTGAACTCTTGTCTTTTAACTTTAACCATAATTACCAATGAACCCAAAAAAAATCTTAGTAAACATAACTTTTGAACAAAAAAAAACACCTTTTTAAAGGTGTTTTTTTTTTGTAATTAAGAGTATTTAAATTAATATCTTTTAATAATTTCAGCTGTATAATTTCTAACATGTTCAACATTACCACGGTTTTTGTAATACTCTTTCCAAGGTTTTGTGATTTTCTTCATTTCTCTTCGAGTTAAAATCAAATCACTCCAATTTTCTGCAGTGATTGCAACCCAATGAGTAGCACCCTGAAAACCAGCAATCTCATAGCTACCAAAACCAACTTCGCCTTTTCTATAAGGAGTCATTTTGCTAACGATTTCATCATGAGCGGCCTTAAAAGCTGCTGGATCACTCGCTTTAAATTCAAAAATCTGAACATAATTATGAGCGTCATTGTCACCAACCCAGCTAATTATATTTCCTGAAGAACTGTGTTTCCAATCTTCAATATGATTGTTTATTCTCTGTTTAAAAAGCTCAAATTTAGCTGCCGCTGATATCGAGTCAATTCTTCCCCAATTTGCAGGATCTCCAAATACAACAATTCTATGTGTAGATTCGTTATTCCCAATATGGAAAGACTCTATGTTTAAGCCCCCTGATTTAAATTTTGCATCTCCCCACATATCATCTGCCAATGCTAGAATTGCACTTTCTGTTCCTCTTTTAGCAGAAAATTGATACTCCCTGAAGGCATTTTGAGAATATGAAATGGTACTCACGAACAATAATAAATAAATTAATCTTTTCATTAATATTAAGGTTTAATTAGCTGCTAACCTACATTTATTAATTGCCTAAAACAACTAATTGTGTGTTTTATTTAAATGTTTGTTTTAAACAAACTTTTAAAAGGTAATCAAAAAATCTATTTTGTATATTGATCGCTTTGTTCCAAATTAACAAACCACTTATTATGAAAAATCTATTCACACTGCTATTTCTATGCGCAAGTACCCTATTGTTCTCACAAAAGTTTTCCATGGATATTCTGAAAAACATGAAACCAAGAAATATTGGTCCTGGTGGAATGTCTGGACGTGTAACTTCTATTGATGTTGTAGAATCCAATCCTGAAGTTATATATGTTGGTACCGCTTCTGGTGGGATTTGGAAATCTACTTCTGGCGGAATTAAATGGCAACCTATTTTCGAAAAAGAATTAACCGCCTCTATAGGGGCTATTGCTATCCAACAATCAAATCCAAGTGTAATTTGGGCAGGAACAGGTGAAGGAAATCCAAGAAATAGTTTAAATGGTGGATTTGGAATTTATAAATCTTTGGATGCAGGTAAAACATGGAAACCAATGGGTCTTGAAAAAACTAGACACATACATAGAGTTATTATTAATCCTACAAACCCAGATATAGTTTATGTTGGCGCCATTGGCTCTCCTTGGGGAGCACATAAAGAACGTGGA
The DNA here is from genome assembly GCA_964195455.1 of uncultured Acidimicrobiia bacterium. Lineage (GTDB taxonomy): Bacteria > Bacteroidota > Bacteroidia > Flavobacteriales > Flavobacteriaceae > Polaribacter. The sequence goes on along the minus strand of CAXMOR010000014.1, from coordinate 9,231 downwards.
GTTTATAAAACTATAGATGGTGGTAAAACTTGGAAGCAAATATTATTTACAAACATAAAATCTGGAACTGCAGATTTAATTATGGATCCTACAAATCCAAACAAATTAATCGCTTCAATGTGGGAACATAAACGTGATCCTTGGTTTTTTAAATCTGGAGGAACAGGAAGTGGTTTATACATTACGCATGATGGGGGAGAAAACTGGAAACAAATTACAGAAAAAGAAGGTTTTCCAAAAGGTGATTTAGGAAGAATAGGTGTTGCAATTGCTCCTAGCAATCCAGATATAATTTATGCATTGGTAGAAGCCAAGAAAAATGCTTTATACAAAAGTGAAGACGGAGGTTTTAAATGGAAAAAAATTAATGAAAAACCTGGTATTGGAAATCGCCCTTTTTATTATTCAGAAATTTATGTTGATCCCCAGAATGAAAATAGATTGTATACCGTTTTTACGTATATAAATGTTTCTCAAGATGGAGGAAAAAGCTTCAAACAATTAATGCCTGCTTATGGGGTAGATAACGGTGTTCATCCAGATCATCATGCTTGGTGGATTCATCCAAAAAATGGAAAATTCATGATTGATGGCAATGATGGTGGATTAAATATCACGAAAGATGGTGGTAAATCTTGGCGTTTTATTGGTAACATTCCTGTAGCTCAATTTTATCACATAAATGTGGATAATGAATATCCGTATAATGTATATGGAGGTATGCAAGATAATGGTTCCTGGAGAGGTCCTGCATATGTTTGGAAAGCACAAGGAATTAGAAATTCTTATTGGCAAGAAATTAGTTTTGGAGATGGCTTCGATGTAGTACCAGATAAAGATGATTCAAGATATGGATGGTCTATGAGTCAGCAAGGCTCTGTGGTGAGATATGACTATAAAACAGGAAATAATTTTTCTATAAAACCCACACATTTAGATGCATCTGTAAAATTACGTTTCAATTGGAATGCAGCCATAAATATAGATCCTTTTGATAATTCCACATTATATTTTGGAAGTCAGTTTGTACATAAATCGACAGATAAAGGTTTAACTTGGAATGTAATTTCTCCTGATTTATCCACAAATAATCCAGAAAAATTAAAACAAGCAGAAAGTGGTGGTTTAACCATGGATGCAACGGGCGCAGAGAATCATTGTACCATTTTAGTAATTGAGCCTTCAGTTTTAGAAAAAGATGTGTTATGGGCAGCGACGGATGATGGACAAGTACACATTACAAAAAATGGTGGAAAAAATTGGATAAACGTTGCCAAAAACATCAGAGGATTACCAGAAAATAGTTGGATTACGCAAATAAAAGCATCTAATAAAAATAAAGGAGAAGCACTATTAATAGCAAATGATTACAGACGTTTTAACTATACTCCTTATGCTTACAGGACTAAAAATTATGGGTTAACTTGGAAACGTATTGTTGATGAAAATGATGTGCAAAGTTATACGCTGTGTATCATCGAAGACCCAAAAAACAAAAATCTACTTTTCTTAGGAACTGATGATGGTTTATATATTTCTATAAATGCAGGTGAAAAATGGACAAAATGGACTGAAGGTTTTCCAACCGTTCCTGTAAAAGATTTGGTAATTCACCCAAGAGAAAATGATTTAATTATTGGAACTTTTGGAAGAGCTGCTTGGATTTTAGATGATATTCGTCCTTTGAGAGCGATTGCTAGCGGAAATATAACTTCCAAGAAATTAGAGCTATTTGCTCCGCCAATTGCATATCAGGCCGCTAATCAACAACCAACAGGGAGCAGATTTGGTGCAGATGCAATCTATCAAGGAGAAAACAGAAAACGTGGTGCAATTATTTCTTATTACATCAAAAAACCTTTAAAAAAGAAGAAAAGTTCTAAGGAAAACAAGACTCTAAAAAAAGATACAGATGACAGAGAAAATATTGTAAAATATGATTCTATACAACTAGAAATTTTTGATGGAGAAAGACAAATTAGAACTTTAAAAATAAAAACTCCTAAAGAAAATGGAATCCATAAAACCACATGGTATTTAAGAGAAAAAGGAGTCGCCAAAGCGTCTAGAGAAATTAAAAAATCTAAAAGAGAACCAAGTGGCGTTTCAGTAAAACCAGGAATCTATAAATTAAAAATGACTTTTGGAGTATCCGTTTCTGAGCAAAATATAACAGTTGCCTTTGATCCAAGATTACAAATTTCTGATGAAGCAATCCATCAAAAATACAAGGCAAGCAAAGAACTTGAGACGTATCAAGGAAAAATAGCAAACATCGTAAGACAGCTAGTAGAAAGTAAAAATACCGCAACTTCTATAAAATCTCAATTAACCAAAGAAAATAAGATTATATATAAAAATGAGATAAAAGCATCAACAGAAATTATAAAAGAAATTGATACCTTAATAGCGATATACATAGGTACAGTTGATAAAAGACAAGGTATCACTAGGAATAAAGAAGTTACGGTAAATCAAAGATTTGGATTAGCAAGACGTTATGTAAGTTCGCGTTTTGGTGAACAGACTGCCACAGAAATTCAATTGACATATCAATTTAAAGAGGCATTTCGTAAAGCACTTTCTAAAACCAATTCTTTTTTTAATAAAGAATGGATGAAGTATAAATCATCAACAGAAAAGATATATATATCTCCTTTTAAAGAAACTAAAATTTATTCCATAAAATAGATAGACGATGAAGAAAACAAGTATTATTTTATGCTTGAGTTTTTTGTGCTTAAATATTCAAGCACAAAATTCTGCTGTAAACAATTTAGGAACTTGGTATATGTTCAATGGTTCTCATAAAATATCAGATAAAATTGTACTAAAAACCATGGCTCATTTTAGATATTTCGAAGTTGCTAATGCGTTTCAGCAAGAGATTTACAGATTAGGTGTAAATTATGGTTTCAACCCAAGAATAAACGTAACGCTTGGTTTTAGTTATGCAACAGCAGATTTAGCTTATAAGGCTGCATCAAACAATTTATATGAATACAGGTTATATGAAGATTTAAATATAAAATCTAAATGGGGAAGATTTATTGGAAAACATCGTTTTCGTTTAGAGCATCGTTTTATTCATAAAAATATCAATCAAGATGTAACTCAAAGTTGGCTTCGGTATAACTTGAATGTAAGCCTTCCCATTTCCGAAAAATGGAGTTTCTATACTTTTAATGAACTATTTTTAAACTTAGATCGAGGTAAAAGATTTGCTCAAAATTGGACTGGAGCTGGTTTCTTACACAAGCTGAACAATAATTTAAAATTAAAAATAGGCTACTTTCAAATAAAATTACCAACGAATACTTTAAAAAGATTGCAACTAGGTGTAATTTTAAACACAAATCATACTAAATAAGGATATAATGACCGAACCACTTTTTACAAATGATGCCATAGTTTTTGGTGTTTTAATGCTTTCTTTAGGATTTGTCTTTTACACAGAAAATGTAAAATCTGGTTTTTGGCAAAAGTTTTATAAAATTGTACCCGGCTTATTTATGGCATATTTTATTCCTGCGTTGTTTACAACTTTTGGTGTTATATCTCCAGAATGGGAAACCACAAATACGCTTGGAGAAACTACTAGCGTTAGTTCACAATTATATTATGTATCGAGTCGTTTTCTATTGCCAGCAGCTTTAGTTTTAATGACTTTAAGCATCGATTTAAAAGCAATTTTCAACCTAGGTTCTAAAGCATTAATAATGTTTTTTACAGGGACTATTGGAATTATAATTGGTGGACCAATTGCAATATTATTAATCTCAATTTTCTCTCCAGAAACAGTTGGAGGGGCAAATTTTGATGCCGTTTGGAGAGGACTTTCTACATTAGCTGGAAGTTGGATTGGCGGTGGCGCAAACCAAACTGCCATGTTAGAAATTTATCAATACAATCCTCAAAAATACGGAGGAATGGTGTTTGTAGATATCGTTGTTGCCAATATTTGGATGGCTATACTATTAATAGGAATTGGTAAAAAAGATAAAATTAATAAATGGCTTGGTGCAGACACTTCTGCAATTGAAGAATTAAAACAAAAAGTGTCTCAATTTTCTCAAAAAGTAAAAAGAAACCCTTCATTAACAGATTTAATGATTATGCTAGCAATAGCTTTTGGAACCGTAGGTTTTGGTCATTTTACAGCAGCTTATTTAAGTTCATTTTTTAATGATTTAATAGTAAGTATTGAGTCTGAAACTTGGAGAAATATATTTACTTTCTTAGGTTCTAGTTTCTTTTGGTTAATTAGTATTTCTACTATTATTGCCATCATCTTATCGTTTACAAAAGCAAAAAATTATGAAGGTGCAGGTGCTAGTAAATTAGGAAGTGTTTTTATTTATATTTTAGTAGCAACTATTGGAATGAAAATGGATTTAGCCATGATTTTTGATAATTTAGGATTAATTGCCATTGGTGTCGTTTGGATGACAATTCATGCAGGGTTATTAATATTAGTAGCAAAATTGATAAAGGCTCCATATTTCTTTTTAGCCGTTGGAAGTCAAGCAAATGTTGGTGGCGCGGCTTCTGCACCAATTGTTGCACAAGCATTTCATCCGTCATTAGCATCTGTAGGTGTTTTATTAGCCGTTTTTGGCTACGCGATTGGAACAGTGGGCGCAATTTTATGTACAATTTTAATGGAAATATCAGCAACTCTATAAAAAAAATAGCATATTTGCATTCCATAATTTTAATCAAAATGAAAAAAATCACCGCTCTTTTAGCATTATCAATCATACTTTTTTCTTGTTCTTCTAAAAAGGAAGGAAACATGATAATACAAGGACAAATTAAAGGTCTTAAAAAAGGGACTTTATATCTTCAAAAAATGAAGGATACGTTGTTAGTTTCTGTAGATTCTGTGGCCTTATTAGGCAAAGACACTTTTACGTTAACAGATAATGTAGATTCTCCTGTTTTGTATTATTTAACATTTGATGGAAATACAACAGACAAAAGAATTTTATTTTTTGGAGAGGAAGGCGTTATCACCATTAATGACAAGGTTAAAGGTTTTGGTTTTGCTCCCGAAATTACAGGTTCTAAAAATCAAGTAATTTTAGACAAATACAATGTTGTGAGTAGAAGGTTTCAGAATGAACGTTTAGAATTTATTAAGAAAGATTTTGAAGCAAAAAAAGCAAATGATCTCACTTTAATGAAAAAATTAGAGGTTGATTATAAACGACTTAGAAGAAAAAGAGTTTTATATACAACAAATTTTGCACTTACAAATGCTGATTATGAAGCCGCACCTTATATTGCTTTAACAGAAATGAATGATGCTAGTTTAAAAATGCTAGACACTGTTAATACTTCTTTAACGATAAAAGTTAAAAATTCTATTTACGGAAAACGTCTTCAAGAATATTTAGATAAAATTAAAAAATCCGAAGGAAAAGAATAATTTATCTTTCAATACTCTTTATTGCTTTTTTTATATCCGTTTGAGGTAATTTACAGGTACCATTTACACAAACATAGATGAAAGTTTCATCTTCATTGTATTTATACGCTAGCAATGGTAGCGTGTTATTTTCTTTAGCCGTTCCAGCAATTAAAATGTTTGGATTATAATGATTGATTAAAGAGTTATTCACCTCTGTTGCATTGGTACCTGCAACGACAACTTCATAAAAAGGATTTGTGAAATTGGCCATTAAATTTAACCAATTACTATAATTAGCAGGATTCATTTGAACATCTTCCTTTAAATTATTTAACATTTGTTCTGATGTTTTTAAATATTTACTGTCTGAAAAATAATGCCCTAATTTAAAAAGACTGTTTGCTATCATTGAATTTGAAGACGGAATTACACCATCAATAACTTCGTATTTTCTTGCAATTAAATTTTCATCCTCTTTAGAAGTAAAATAAAACATTTTGTTTTTCTCATCAAAAAAATTGGTAAATAAAATATCTATTAAATTTTTCGAAGTTGTTAACCATTTTTCATCTAAGGTAACTTCATATAAAGAAATAAACGCCTTAATAGTGGCTGCATAATCTTCGGAATACCCATTAATAGTACTTTTACCATTCTTATAATTTCTTTGCAAACCTTGGTCTTTTATTAGTTGATTCTCTACTAAAAAATTAGCATTTTTAAGTGCGCTATCTAAATATTTTTTGTTGCCAAAAGCTCGATACGCATCTACATAACCTTGAAGCATTAATGCATTCCAAGAAGTTAATACCTTATCATCTAAATTGGGCTTACTTCTTTTATTTCTAGCTTTCTTTAAAATTTTTTTCCATTTAGAAATCTTCTCATTTAAAGCTATTAAACTTATATTTTGTTCTTTTGAGAATTCAACTTTTGATTTATTTCTAATCAAAACAAATTTATCTTTTTCCCAAAATCCAAAATCATTGATATTATAAAAACCCTTGAAAAGCTTAAAATCATTTTTAAGCAATTGTTTTAATTCTTCCTCTTTCCACTCATAAAAAGCCCCTTCTTCTTTATCTCCTAAGCTATTTTTACTATCTGCATCTAAAGAAGAATAAAAAGCGCCGTTGTTGCTTGTTAAATCGTCTTTAATGAAGCTTAAGGTTTCTACCACTACATCTTTATAAAATTTATTATGCTCTTTTAAATAGGCTTTAGAATATAAGCTTACTAATTGTGCATTATCATATAACATTTTTTCAAAATGAGGAATATGCCATTTCTCATCAACAGCATATCTAGAAAAACCCCCAGAAACCTGATCATAAATACCACCAAAAGCAATTTTTGTTAGTGTATTTTTTACGTAATTGCCTATAGCACTATCATTAAACTGATAACCATATCTTAATAAAAATTCTAATGAATTTGGCATTGGAAATTTTGGTGCTCCTTTAAAACCGCCATAAATAGTATCAATTTGATTTTTCCATAAAGACACAGAAGATATCATCTCCTTTTTAGTGAAACTTGGAGTTTCTTTGTTTAAAGTAATGAGTTGAGATTCTTGAATCCCTTTTGTTAAATTCTCTGCAAACTCAATTGCCTTTTGTGGTTCTTCCTTATATAACTTAGAAATACTAATTAAAATTTTCGACCATTGTTCTTTCGTAAAATACGTTCCACCATAAATTGGTCTCCCATCGGGCAAAGCAATACAATTTAATGGCCAACCACCGCTACCTGTCATTAATTGTACTGCATTCATATAAACCTTATCGACATCTGGTCGCTCTTCTCTATCGACTTTTATATTGATAAAATCAGCATTCATAATCTTCGCAATAGAATCGTTCTCAAAGCTTTCTTCTTCCATTACATGACACCAATGACATGCAGAGTATCCTACAGAAATTATAATTAACTTGTTTTCTTTTTTTGCTAATGCTAACGTTTCTGGATTCCAAGCCTTCCAGTTAACTGGATTATATGCATGTTGCAATAAATACGGACTTGTTTCATCTATCAAGTCATTACTTTTACCCTTCTTATTTTTTATTTCTTTAGAACAACTTAGAAACGATATTAATAATAAAAAAGCCGCAAAGTATTTGGTATATTTTTTCAATAGGTACATTATTTAAAAGATAAAGATATCAATTTTCAGGATAGTTATTCAAAATTTAGAACATAAAAAAAACGCTCAAAATTTAATTTTGAGCGTTTTACAAATTTGAAAATGATTACTTATTACTGCTTAATAAATTTAGCAGTACCAACTTTATCATTTACATTATATTTAATCAAATAAATACCAGAAGCTAAGTTCGAAATATCAATAGACTCACTTGACTTATTGATTTCTAAACTCATTACTTTTTTACCTAATACATTATATACCGCTGCATTTTGTATTACTTCCTTTGCAGAAATATTTAATCTGTCAGCTGCTGGATTTGGATACATAGAAAAACCTAATAAAGCGTTGTTATCTACACTTGCAGTTGCAGCTCTATATAAATAAATATTATCTAAATATGCTAAACCAACCGTATTAGATACGGTAATTAAAAATTGTACAATATTTTCTCTTGCACCATTTAGCTCTATATCGATAGATTTCCAAGCTTGAACATCATTTGATGTTAAGGCCACATTTAACTCAATAGCGTTAATTTCACCACCACCAGCTGCATGGTTAGATAATTTAGAATTAAATACTTGACCTTCTACAAAGGCATCTGCCACATAATAATCCATATGAAAATGAGTCATATCCGATGCATTTGCTGCGGAACCTAAATTTTGTCCTAAGAAATTACCTACCTGCATCTCTAATACTTGATTGCCTGCTGCAGTAATTTCAATCGCGTCTCCATCATCCCAAGAAACGTTACCAAGTCCAAGACTTGTATAAGTATCACCATATAAAGAAATAACATCCCAAGCATTTCTAGCTGGTGGAGATGTAGCCGCAGTTGAAGGACCAACCGGACAAGCACTGCAAGAACCACCACAATCTATACCCGTTTCATCTTGATTTTGAATACCATCGCTACATGTTTCAGAAGCTTCAACACCTAAACCTGTTACGTCGTCAATATATAATGTTATTACTGGTGAAGAGTTATTAGTAGTTCCAGCATAACAACCAGCTGTACAAGTTCCACCTTCATTATTCCAAGCTGGGAAAAATACCAAAGAAGAATACGAATCAGCACCGCTTACTGTACCATCTTTTGGAGCTGAAAAATCAAACGTTAATGTTTGCCATCCATTACCATCATGATTAGCATCAGCTGCAGATGCCCCGCCACCATTCTCACCGCCATTCGCTTTTGCTAAAATAGAAGTAGCTACTGTAGAATGTATATTAACAGTTATGGTTTTATCAGCTTGCGTTAAATCTAATTTTTTACCTTGAAAGACGAATTCAGAGCCTTGCCAGCCTGCCGCCGTTGCTGAGGTAATTAGTTCTAAAGATTTTTCACTTGCATTTGTTGGATTCGCTGTAACTGCTGAAGAACCAAAACCGTCAAAATTAGTTAAAGTTGGCGCAGCACCTTCAAAATTTTCAAGGACTTCCTGAGAATAACCGAATGTAGCGGTTAAAAGAAATAAGGCTAATGTAATTTTTTTCATCATAAAAATGTTTTTAATTAGTAAATAGTTTTTTTTAAAAATTTTAAACTCCCGCTATTTAGTGATTTGTTTACTCGGAAATCTAAAATTATTATATTGCTAATCTAACACTGTTAATATGTTAATAATGTAAAAACAACCGCTACATGATACATACATCTCAAAAAAAA
>CAXMOR010000013.1:0-33016 GCA_964195455.1 uncultured Acidimicrobiia bacterium | reverse complement strand
TATTGGAACTGGTGGATTTGCGAGTGGACCGACATTAATAATGGCCAATAGAAGAAAAATTCCAACATTAATTCAGGAACAAAATTCCTATCCAGGAATTACCAATAAATTATTAAGTAAAAAATCTAAGATTGTTTGTGTTGCTTATGATGGATTAGAATATTATTTTCCAGAGGAAAAAATCATAAAAACAGGAAACCCAGTAAGAGCTAGTTTGTTATCAATTCATTTAAAAGAAAAGATTAAAATAGCAAATGATTTGTTTGGATTAATAAAAAAAAGAAAAACAATATTAGTTCTTGGAGGTAGTTTAGGAGCAAGAAAAATAAATGAATTAATTGAGGAAAACCTTTTGTTTTTTAAAGAACATAAAGTTCAAATTATCTGGCAATGCGGAAAATTATATTATGATACATATAGTAAATACAACGAGAATAAGAATGTGTCTGTTCACGCTTTCATTAAAAAAATGGATTTAGCATATGCTGCAGCTGATATCATTATTTCAAGAGCTGGAGCGAGTTCTGTCTCGGAATTATGTATTGTAGGAAAGCCAACTATTTTTATTCCATCACCAAACGTGGCGGAAGACCATCAAACTAAAAACGCAAAATCTATTGTAGAAAAGCATGGTGCTATTTTGTTAAGAGAATCAGAATTAAATACATTTCCTATTGTTTTTGAGACTTTATTAAAAGATGAGGGAAAGCAAGAAAGTCTTAGTCAAAATATAAAAGAATTGGCATTACCAGATGCTACAAATAAAATTATAAGTCAAGTCGAAAAGTTATTAAATTTGTGAATTTAAAAGAGATACATAACGTTTATTTTATTGGTATAGGAGGCATCGGAATGAGTGCTTTAGCTAGGTACTTTAGTGCAACAGCAAAAAAAGTTGCAGGATATGATAAGTTGCCAACTAACAATACTGCAGATCTAGAAAAACTTGGAATAGAAATTCATTTTAATGATTCTCTAGAATCAATTCCAGAAATATACAAGAATAAAACAACTACACTAGTTGTTTATACCCCAGCAATTCCAGGGAATCATTTAGAATTAAACTTCTTTCTCAATCAGAATTTTCAAGTTATGAAACGTGCAGAGGTTTTAGGGATGATAACGAAGAATACATTCTGTTTTGCAGTTGCAGGAACACATGGAAAAACAACAACATCTGCTATTTTAGGTCATATTATGCAGCCTTATAATGCCACAAGCTTTTTGGGAGGCATCTCAGAAAATTATCACTCTAATTTAATTTTAGGAGCAGATAAAATTTCAGTTGTTGAAGCAGATGAATACGATAAATCATTTTTAAATCTTTCACCAAATATTGCCTGTATTACTTCTATGGATGCAGATCATTTAGATATTTATGGAGAACATGCTGCTCTAGAAGAGTCTTTTCAGGAATTTGCAAACAAGGTTTCAGATGTTTTGATCGTTGCTAAAGGATCCAAAGTGAGTGGTTTAAGTTATGCTATTAATGAAGATGCAGACTATAAAATTTCAAATATTATTGTTCGCAATGGCAATTATATTTTTGATGTTACAACTCCTAATAATCACATAAAAGAAATTGTTTTTTTATTACCTGGAAAACACAATATGATGAATGCTTTGGCCGCTTTAGCTATGGCTGATTGTTATGGAATTCCTCTGAAAAATATTAAAAAATCGTTACAAACGTTTAAAGGAGTCGAAAGGCGTTTTTCTTATAAAATTAAATCAGATTCATTGACTTTAATTGATGACTATGCACATCATCCAACAGAAATAGATGCAGTATATGAATCTATCAAAGAAATGTATCCAACTCAAAAAAATGCAGTTGTTTTTCAGCCACATTTATTTTCTAGAACTAGAGACTTTATAGAAGATTTTGCCCTCAGCTTATCTAGGTTTGATGAAATACTATTATTAGATATATATCCAGCTAGAGAAATGCCTATTGAAGGTGTCACTTCTTCTTGGCTTCTTGAAAAAATCACTAACAAGAATAAAAAAATCACGTATAAAAATTTTTTAGTAAAAGATATTAAAAATTCAGAAGCTACTATAGTTACAATGTTGGGTGCTGGAGATATTGGAATGATGGTTGAAGAGGTTAAAAATGACTTAATATATAAAGTTAAATTATGATGTTAAAAAGAATCATAAAATATATATTACACCTTGTTTTAATTGGGTTTGTTGCTTTTTTATATGGTTTTTCTAATACTAGAAATTCAGAAAAAATTATCAATAAAATAGATGTTCAATTTGAATCTGATGGTCCCTATTTTTTAACACAATCGATGGTTAATAAATTGTTAATACAAAACAATGAAAGGTTACAAAAACAAGCAAAATCTGTGATAGATTTATACAAGTTAGAACAAAAGGTTTTAGGGAACCCATATATAGAAAAAGTATCACTTTTTATTAGTATAGATGGGACTCTAAATTCTTTGATAAAACAAAGGCAACCTATTGCTAGAATACTTACTGGTAATTCATCTTACTATATTGATTCACAAGCATTAAAAGTTCCTGTTTCTCAAAATTATTCAGCTAGAGTTCCTTTAATTACTAAGGTTGATAATCAGAGTGATTTGAGGAAATTAATGGTGTTGCTAAAAAAAATATCGAATGATGATTTTTTGAATAAAGAAATCATAGGAATCCATTTACAGGCCAATAATGAATACATAATGACAGTAAGAAGTGGTAATTATAGGGTTGAGTTTGGTAAGTTGGATCAAATCGACAATAAAATAAAAAAATTAAAAGCATTTTATAGTAAAGTTTTTTTAGATAGTACAATACATAATTACAAAACTATAAACGTTAAGTATCGTAACCAAGTTGTTGGTGTAAAAGAATAGAGATGGAAAATAATAAAATAGCCGTTGGTTTAGATATAGGTACAACTAAGATTGTAGCTATGATTGGGAGTAAAAATGAATACGGAAAACTAGAAATTTTAGGTATTGGTAAAGCCAAAAGTTTAGGAGTCAAAAGAGGAGTTGTTAGTAATATTACTCAAACAATACAATCTATACAGCAAGCAGTCGAGGAATCTGAGAGTATATCTGGACGTAAGATTGAAAATGTTGTTGTTGGTATAGCAGGTCAACACATACGTAGTTTACACCATAGTGATTACATAACAAGGTCTAATGCAGATGAAGTAATTGATGAAAATGATATTGAAAACCTAGTTAATCAGGTTCATAAGTTAGTCATGTTACCTGGTGAAGAAATCATTCATGTACTACCGCAAGAATTTAAGGTTGATAGTCAATCAGAAATAAAAGAGCCTATAGGAATGTATGGTGGAAGATTAGAAGCAAATTTTCACGTTGTTGTTGGGCAAGTTTCATCTATTAGAAATATTGGTCGATGTGTAAAAAGTGCAGGATTAGATTTATCTGATATCACTCTAGAACCATTGGCATCGGCCTCAGCGGTTTTGAGTCAGGAGGAAAAAGAGGCTGGAGTTGCTTTAATTGATATTGGGGGAGGTACAACAGATTTAGCCATTTTTAAAGATGGTATTATTCGTCATACTGCTGTAATTCCTTTTGGAGGAAATGTTATAACAGAAGACATAAAAGAAGGCTGCTCTATTATAGAAAAGCAAGCTGAGTTGTTAAAAATAAAATTTGGATCTGCTTGGCCAGGAGAAAATAAAGAAACAGAAATTGTCTCTATACCTGGGTTAAGAGGGAGAGAGCCAAAAGAAATTACATTAAAGAATTTATCAAAAATTATACATGCTAGAGTGCAAGAAATTATTGAGCATGTGTATTTGGAGATAAAAAATTACGGACATGAGACTGCAAAAGGAAAACTAATTGCAGGTATTGTTTTAACTGGTGGAGGTTCTCAGCTAAAACATTTACGTCAATTAGTAGAGTACATAACAGGTATGGATGCGAGAATAGGATTTCCTAATGAGCATTTAGCAGGAGATTCTGATGAAGGCTTATCAAGTCCTTCTTATGCTACAGCAGTTGGTTTGCTGATGGTTGGTTTAGAGAAAGATCCGAAAATGGAAGAAATTATAGAAGAAATTGTGCTTGATTCAACGCAAGAAGCTCAAGATGAAGACGAAATTCAACCAAAAATTGAGGAAAAACCAAAACTAAAAAAGAAATCGTTTTTTGAGAAATTTACAGAAGGATTAAAGGATTTTTTAGACAACGCTGAATAAAATCAGCAGAAAGAGTAAGGTTAAAAGGAACAAAAAATTAATAAAAATTTAAAAAGATAAACGTTATTATGAGCTCAGAATTTGATAACATTTTATTTGACATGCCAAAAACACAATCTAATACCATAAAAGTAATTGGCGTTGGTGGTGGTGGAAGCAATGCAGTAAATCACATGTTTACCCAAAGCATAAAAGGAGTAGATTTTGTAATCTGTAATACAGATGCACAAGCTTTAGAAAATAGCCCAATTCCTAACAAAATACAATTAGGAGCAAACTTAACATCGGGTTTAGGAGCGGGTGCAAATCCAGAAATTGGGGCACAGGCGGCTAAAGAAAGTATGCAAGAAATTCAGCAAATGCTGAATACCCAAACGAAAATGGTATTTATCACTGCAGGTATGGGTGGTGGAACTGGTACAGGTGCTGCACCAATTATTGCGAAAATTGCCAAAGATATGGATATCTTAACAGTTGGTATTGTAACAATGCCATTTGCTTTCGAAGGAAAAAGACGTTCAAAACAAGCTCAGTTAGGGATTGATCAACTGCGCCAAAATGTAGATTCTTTAATTGTTATTAACAATAATAAATTACGTGAAGTATATGGAAACCTAGGTTTTAAAGCAGGTTTTTCTAAAGCTGATGAAGTTTTATCTACTGCTTCTAAAGGAATTGCAGAAGTAATTACACATCACTACAAACAAAATATTGACTTGCATGATGCTAAAACTGTGCTTTCTAATAGTGGTACAGCGATTATGGGGTCTGCAAAAGAAGAAGGACAAACGAGAGCCAAAACAGCTATTGTAAAAGCATTAGACTCACCTTTATTAAATGATAATAAGATTACAGGTGCTAAAAATGTATTGTTGTTAATTGTGTCTGGCACTAACGAAGTTACCTTAGATGAAATTGGTGAAATCAACGATTATATACAAGATGAAGCTGGTTATGATGCCAATATTATCATGGGTATTGGCGAAGATGAAGAATTAGGAGATGCAATTGCTGTAACAATTGTAGCTACTGGTTTTGCTGCAGATCAACAAAGCACAATTACAAATACAGAGGTAAAAAAAATCATTCATACGCTAGAGGATGAACAAAAAGCTACGTATAACTTTGCAGAAAAAACTGTAACTAAATCACCTACTTTAGATACTCCAATTTCTAATTCGGGAGCGCAAAAAGTTGTACATGTTTTAGAAGATGAAATTTTAGATACGAAACCAAAAATGGATTTAGTGGCGACAAATCCAATTATTTCTAGTATGCCAGTAACTTTTGATGAGGTATCTATTACTGCGGTTTCTGAAGATGATTTTATTATTACAGAGGCTGTAAAAATTGAAGAAAAAATTGAAGAAGTACCAGAGCAATTTCAAACCGATTTAATGTTTGATTTACCTCTAAACGCGGAAACAGAAAAAACTTCTGAAGATGAAATTAGATTTAATTTAAATATAGAGAAAGAATTAAATATCCATGAAATTGAAGTTTATGGCGCGAAAGAAATTAAGGTTGAAAAGACTGAAGTTGAAAAAAGATATATTTTAGAAGATTTTGATGCTCAACCAACCATAGGTAAAAGTTCTAGTTTTGTTGAGAAGAAAGTAATTGAGGAAGAGGAAATTCAATTTGAATTAAAAACAGCAAAACCGCAATCAGAAATTAATAAGATTGAAACTTCGAGCGAAGAAGTTTCTCCATTAGATTTAACAATTTTTGAATTACAAAAAAGAGCAGAGGAAAGACGTAAAAAGATGAAAGGTTTCAATTATAAGTTTAATGATCAATTAAACAAAAATATTGATGAAATAGAGCGTCAACCAGCATACAAAAGATTAGGTATAGATTTAGATAAAAATACAACAATAAGTAAAACAGAAACTTCATTAAAAAAGGATAATGGTGATTTAGGTTTTAAATCAAACAATTCTTTTTTACATGATAATGTAGATTAATATCTCTTTTAATTATAAAAAAAATCACACCTTTTAAGGTGTGATTTTTTTTTATAATTAATTTAACAAAGCCGTCTATCATATTAAATTATTTTCCTTAAAAGGTATTGATATAAATTTAAAAAATGTCTTTTAATAGCAGCGCTTGTTAAAAAAATTAGTTTCGATTAAGGTATTAAGACTAATAAAACTGTTTTCAAAAGGATTAAAATTTGGAACATATTTTGTTGGGATTTCGAATAATTTTAGAAATTACAATAGGAATAAGCTAGTACTTAATTGAATAAATTATAGTAGACATAATCGTCATTTTTTTGATAGTTTCTTTCTGTCTTTTTTATAATTATTACATAAATTTTCATTTTTTTCTGATTGTCGTAAACCATTAACTCTGAAGAAAAATAATTTTAGTATTGATTTTTTGGAGTTTAGCATGTAACATTTTATTTTTAAACTCGTCTCTCCTATATAATCATTTAAAGAAAACGTTATGAAATATTTACAAACAGTAGCATTAGAAGAAAGAGGGATTTTAACATCGGTCTATAAACAAGAAATTAAAAAGAACATGAAATTAGAGAAATCTAAATCGGTGTCCAGGATTAAAGCTATGATTTTAAATCATCATGGAAAAATAGAGAGTGAAGTAGGAACTATTTTACGAGTTTCATTATTCGCTTTCGCTATTATTATGATTGTTGCTTAAAAGATACGTGGAATCTTAAGTAAACCAGATTAGCTGGCAAATAATCTTTACTGAGCTATAGAAAAGGGGTCTTTTTTTTTTAATGTCAGTTTGAGTAATTTTTTGATGAAACACCAATTTTAAAAGTATCTTAAGAATTGTCTGTTTTTTATTTTTTCAAAGACGTTACAAACAAAAATAAATCCATCTTAAAAAGATGGATTTTATAATGAATATGTTTTCGCTTTTAACTTAAAGCTTTTTTAATTCTCTTAATAGCTTCACGAATTTGTAACTCAGAAGCTGCATAAGATATTCTGATACAGTTAGAAGTTCCAAAAGCATCTCCGGTTACAGTCGCAACATTGGCTTTTTCTAAGATGAATAATGAAAAATCGCTTGCATTTTTAATTTCTATTCCGTTAATAGTTTTACCAAAGAAAGCGGAGATATCTGGAAAAACGTAAAAAGCTCCTTCAGGAACATTTACTTTAAACCCATCAATCTCTCTTAATAATCCAATAATGATATCTCTTCGAGTTTTAAACTCATCTACCATAAATTGTATTTTAGAAACGGGTGCTAATACTGCTGTAATTGCTGCTCTTTGTGCAATACAGTTTGTGCCAGAGGTAATTTGACCTTGCATTTTGGTGCAGGCCTTCGCAATCCATTCTGGTGCTCCAATATAACCAATTCTCCAACCTGTCATAGCAAATGCCTTAGCCAAACCGTTGACAGTGATGGTTCTGTTATACATGCTTTCTATAGCTGCAAAACTAAATGGTTTCGAGTCGTAATTGATATGTTCATAAATTTCATCTGATAAGATAAAAATCTTTGGGTGTTTTTCTAAAACTGCGGCTAACGCTCGGTATTCTGCTTCACTATAAATAGTTCCGCTAGGGTTATTTGGCGAGTTAAAGAAAATCATTTTAGTTTTAGGCGTAATGGATGCTTCTAATTGAGCTGGAGTGATTTTAAAATCATTGTCAATAGAAGAAGGGATTTCGACATATGTTGCTTCACATAAAATAGCAATTGCAGAATAACTTACCCAATATGGTGCGGGTAATAAAACTTCATCACCTGGGTTTAATAAGACTTGTGCAATGTTAGCAATCGATTGTTTTGCGCCAGTAGAAACTACTATTTGATTAGGTTTGTAGCTCAAGCCATTATCACGTTTAAACTTGGTGCAAATAGCCTCTTTTAATTCGACATAACCATCTACTGGAGAATACGAATTATAATTTTGGTTAATAGCTTCTATCGCAGCATCTTTAATGAAATCTGGTGTGTTAAAATCTGGTTCTCCCAAACTTAAACCAATAATATCTTTTCCTTCTGCTCTTAATTCTCTTGCTTTAGCAGCCATGGCTAAAGTTTGAGACACAGGTAAACTGTTAATTCTGTCCGATAATGGATGTGTCATTTTACTGTTAGTTGTTGATTTACTTATGCTAATTCTGGGTTTTTACCTAAAACGCTCAAATGTCTAAAGTGCTCTATAATTGCTTTACGCATCGTAGCATATTCATTATATGGCAAATTAAATTCTTTGGCAGTTTCCTTCACAATTTTAGCTAATTTTTCATAATGTACATGAGAAATATGCGGAAAAATATGATGTTCAACTTGATGATTTAAGCCACCTGTATAAAAGTTTACCAGCCAGTTGCTCGGTGCAAAGTTTGAGGTAGTGTATAATTGATGGACTGCCCAAGTGTGTTCTAAATTTCCTTCTTTATCTGGAATTGGCATTTCTGTATTTGGAACAATATGTGCCAACTGAAAAACCAAACTTAAAATCATACCAGCAGTATAATGCATTACGAAAAAACCGATTAAAATTTTCCACCATGAAACATCTAAAACTAATAATGGTAAAACAATCCAAAGTGCATAATATGCAATTTTAGAAATTACTAATTTTGTCCATTCTGTTGAAGGATTTGGAAATTCACCGTAAGATAACTTACGTTTTAAATAACGGTGCATTTGCTTGATATCTGTTGTAATTGCCCAGTTAATTGTTAGTAAACCATATAAAAATATAGAATAATATTTTTGAAGTTTATGAATTTTCAACCATTTAGAATGTTTTGAGAAACGAATAATTCTACCAGCATCTATATCTTCATCATGGTCTTTAACATTGGTAAATGTGTGATGTAAAACATTGTGTTGTACTTTCCAATTATAAACGTTTCCGGCAAGAATATAGATACTACTTCCCATTAAATTATTAACCCATTTTCTTTTAGAAAATGATTCGTGATTAGCGTCGTGCATTACATTCATACCAACACCAGCCATTCCAATTCCTGTAACAACCATTAAAATAATCATTACCCATTGAGGCATAGAAACTGTTAAGATTAAAATGAAAGGAATTAAAAACAACGAAAACATGATAATTGCTTTAGAATATAATTTCCAGTTTCCTGTTCTCTTAATATCATTTTCTTTAAAATAGGTATTTACTCTTTTATTTAAAGTCCTAAAGAACTTTGCTTTGTCTACCCTTGAGAAATTTATTGTTTTCATGTAGTATCGATATATTGATTTACAAAAATAATGTTTTTGAAATATCTTTATGCAACAAACGTAGTATTTTGTTGCTAATTGTTTGTGAACAATAACTATTTTTGCAGCTGATACATTTTTTATGGAAATAATACAAAAATATTTTACAAATTTAACGGCGACTCAAATTAAACAGTTTTCGAAACTGCAAGAGTTATATAAAGATTGGAACTTAAAAATAAATGTAGTTTCTAGAAAAGATATAGACGAATTGTATTTACGTCATGTACTGCATTCTTTAGGGATTGCTAAAGTAATACAGTTTAAGCCAGGAGCAAAAGTATTGGATGTTGGCACAGGTGGAGGTTTTCCTGGAATTCCGTTGGCAATTCTATTTCCTGAAACACAGTTTCACTTGGTGGATTCTATTGGTAAAAAGATTAAAGTTGTAAATGAGGTTGCCGAAGGCTTAGGTTTAGAGAATATAAAAACAATTCACGGTAGAGTAGAAGATGTAAAAGATACGTATGATTTTATTGTGAGTAGAGCTGTTGCTCAAATGGAAACTTTTGTTCGTTGGACAAAAGGTAGAATTGCTAAAAAGCAAAATCACGACTTAAAAAACGGAATACTCTATTTAAAAGGAGGAGATTTATCTGAAGAATTAAAAAAATATACTTCTGCTACCGTTTATGACTTGCCAGATTATTTTGAAGAAAATTTCTACGAAACTAAAAAATTGGTTCATTTAGGGATGAAGTTTAAAGGAGCATAATTGTGCTTAACGGTTGCTCTAAGAATTCCTCCATTTATATGTGTGAGGTCATTTTTGTGGAAAAATCTAAGTAAAAAAAATAAATAGCACTTATATTATGATTTTTTACATGGTGCTGTAGAAAGTAATTTTTATATACCAAACTAATTATTTCTCTCATATATAGATATGAGAGAAATAATATATAATATATTTATTCTTTCGTTCTTTTGTAGTAGGTTACTATACTTGCTTTTGCGAGCGTATTATTCCAAAGGTAGAAACCAACTACTGCAGGATTTGTACTTTTATTTAGCCCAAGTTTGGCTGTTTTTAAAGCATACACTGTAATAATATATTGGTGAATTCCGTGACCTACTGGAGGACAAGGTCCACCATATCCATTTATTCCATAATCCGTGATACTTTGAATCGTTCCCTCCGGAGTTAGGTTTAGCTTTAGGTCTCCGGCATTTGAAACTAATTCAGTGGTGTTTGATGGAATATCAAATACTACCCAATGCCACCATCCGCTTCCAGTAGGTGCATCTGGGTCATACATTGTTATGGCAAAACTTTTTGTTCCTTCAGGAGCATTTTTCCATGATAGTTGAGGCGATTCATTTTTACCCGTACAACCAAAGCCATTAAACTCCTCATTGATCGTTGCTTCTCCTCCTAAACTGTTGCTAGATAGCGTAAATGTATTTTGAGTAAATAAGGTGCTAGAGATGGTTATTAGAATTCCTAAAATAATGTTTGATTTCTTCATAAGGTTCGTTTTATAATTATGGGTGTAAATTTATAAAGAGAAGGGCTCTTTGTTGTATTTGATTTAGTTTAAAAAGTAGTGGTAAAAGTTCAATTTGATTGATATTGTTTTGGGGTTACTCCATGTTTTATTTTAAATGCTTGAATGAAATTTGATAGGTTTTTATATCTAATTTCCTCAATAATATCTGAGGAACGTTTTGATTTATTTTTTAAAAGAAAAGCTACGTGTTTAAGTCTTTTCTCTTGAAACCATTTGTTGGGGTACTTTGAAATACTCATATTCGATGAAAATGAATGTTCTTTTATCGTTAATCTATTTAATTGATTAATCTTAATTGTCTGAATGAATTTTTGGTTATTAGTATTCTTAATTAAGAAATAAAGAAAATCGAGACTATTAAATTCAATAAAGTATTGTAGTATTTCTTCAAACTTAGCATCTAGAATATGTTTTTGAAAAGGTTTCGAAAGTTTAAATATGTTCAAAAGGCTGTTTGCAAATTTCTTTAGAAAAGAATCAAAGCCATACGAACAAGAAGAATGAAATGAGCCTAATTCTGTTGGGTTAAACTCAAGTTTTTTTTATAAATTTAAATACGGCTTCATTAGATAGGAGTAATTGCCGGCTTCTGTAGTTTTATAAAAAGCTAAACTAACCAACTTCACCTCTATGAGGTTTTAAAGCATCTCTGTAAATTTTCATATCCTTTTCATCCACAATAATAAAAGCAGAAACCAACATGAAGTTTTTTTCTTGAATGTCAATTTCATGAAAAGCTAAATTTTCAACGGTTGCAAATTCTTTTAAATGAATGGTGTGATGTTTTGCCGTTTCTTTGGCATCTGGCCCTCTAAAGTCCCATAATAATTTTATTTTTCGAGGCATTTTTTTATTTTTTATGATTGATGAAAATGAATAGATTACCACTTTCAAAAGTGATTTTTATCTTATTTTTTGTTGCTTTATTTCTTGTGCCAATTCTTGCTCCAAAAGTTAAATCTTCTTTATTTAAAGCATACTGTAATCCCTCAGTAAAAATATTTGTTGCTTTTGGAAAAGGAACTAAAGAAATAACTTGTTCTTTGCAATTAGCAATTTCGGTGCTCTTGTTCGCTAAAAAATAACGACTATAAGTATCAAAAAATGTGAGGTTCAACTTTTCTTTCCATTGCATAGCAGTATGCAGGTTTCCTAAAAAATGATCTTGTTCTTTTCCGCTTGCACCAAAAACATCGATGGTGGTATAGCCTCTGTCAAATAGAATTTGTAATGCTTTATCAAAATCTGTAAAATCTTGATTTGGAGTACATATCACTTCAATGTTTTCTGGTATTTCTTGTGATGAATCTAAGTCACCACAAACAAAATCAGGTGTAATGTTGTTGTTTCCTAAAAAATGATATCCACCATCTGTTGCACAAATAATATCATAATTTGATAAATTAGGCATTTCTTTTGGAGGTTCACCATTTAAAAGTAAAAAGACTTTTTTTTGTTTCATCAACAACAAAAATACAAACAAAAAAGCAATTGAGAATTTAGAAAGATACTTTTAGGAACTTATTAAAGAAGAAATTTTTTTACACTTTTTTGTCTAGGTTAAAAGAAAGGAATACAGTTTTCCTAGTAAAAAAAACATTTTAAAAGTAAAAGAAAGTATGTCAACTCCAGTTGGGTTTTAAGAATTGTTTATCGCTAAAGATATAAAATATTAAAAATTTGTTGCAAATGTAATTAGAGAAACTATTTGCAGTAAAGAATGGAAGCTACCCATAAAAAAATATGGAGTTCTTTATTCTTGTTATCATGAAATTTGGTTGTTAAATAAAATAATTGATGAAGTTGAACCAAAAAAAAGACTAACAGATGGCAGCTGTAAAGAATCCGTTTTATAAAAATTAGCAAAAGTGTAGGGTAAACTTTATCTTTGGTTCAAAATTTTTAGACCTTGAATACAGATCAATTTTTAGTAAAATCAAATTTAAAATTTATTGATACAGTAAGTTTTACATCGCAAACCCCAAGTAATATCGCACTCGTAAAATATTGGGGAAAGAGCAATCCTCAAATTCCTAAAAATGCTTCTATTAGTTTCACTTTAAATAATTGTCATACAATTACTACGGTTGATTTTATCAAAAAAGAAAAATCTGATGAGGTCTTCTTTAATTTATGCTTTGAAGGAGAACAGAAAGAGGAATTTAAGCCTAAAATCGCAGAATTTTTTAAAAGAATACAAGCATATTGTCCATATATTTTGGACTATAAAATGATGATTAATACAGAAAATTCCTTTCCACATTCTAGCGGAATTGCTTCTTCTGCAAGTGGTTTAAGTGCAATTGCAATGTGTTTAGTGAGTTTAGAAAAGAAGTTAAATTCAGATTTATCAAAAGAGTTCATTAATAAAAAAGCCTCTTTTTTAGCAAGATTAGGTTCTGGAAGTGCAAGTAGAAGTATAGAAGGACCTTTAGTAGTTTGGGGAAAACATCCTGAAATAGAGGGAAGTTCAGATTTATATGGAATACAGTTTCCGTATAAAGTACACCCATTTTTTGAAAACTACCAAGATGTAATTTTATTGGTTGATAAGGGCGAAAAACAAGTTTCTAGTACAATTGGTCATAACTTAATGCATAGACATCCCTATGCGGAAAATCGTTTTTTACAGGCCAATGAAAACCTGTCTAAAATGTCTAAAATCCTTCAAGAAGGAAATAGTAAAGACTTTATTGCTTTGGTGGAAAGTGAAGCTTTAACATTGCACGCAATGATGCTGACCAGTAATCCTTATTTTATTTTGATGAAACCTAACACGTTGGAAATCATCAATAAGATTTGGGAATATCGTGCAGAAAATAACAGTAAAATTTGTTTTACGTTAGATGCAGGTGCAAATGTACATGTATTGTTTCCTGAAAACGAGAAAGAGAATATATTGGAATTCATTGAGAATGAATTATCTAAATACTGTCAAAAAAATCATTATATTTGGGATACAGCCGGTTTTGGAGCAAAAATGCTGTAAAATTTTCGGTCATTAAAACATCTCATTATGAAAACTTCAATGTTATTTACTGCACTAGTTGTTTGTTTTTTTACCACCTCTATTTTTACCCAAGAAACTGTTTGGTTTGATTCAAATTGGAACGTATCTGTCAAAGAACAAGCTACTTATTATAGACCAAGTCCAGAAAAAATTGACAAAGGTTATTGGATTGTAGACTACTACATTTCTGGAAAAAAACAAATGGAAGGGTTTAGCACTATTTTAGAGCCTGCCAAAGAAATGTTTCAAGGAAAGGTAAAATTCTTTCATGAAAACGGTAAAGTTTTTCAGAATGTAAATTATTTTAAAGGAGAACCTGAGGGTAATTTTTCTGAGTTTTATGACACAGGAGAAACACAAAGAGTTGGTAAGTATTCAAAAGGTTTGCGTGATGGAATGTGGAAAATCTATCATAAAAATGGCAAAATACAATCTCGTGGAAAATATAAGAATGGCGAAAAAGCAGGTATTTGGAAGACCTTTTATAAAAACGTTTACTAACCAGTTGATTAGTGCTGTAATAATTGTATTTTTGCAAGGCTATTGATTAATAAGAAAAGATATGAAAGGACCGCTTTTTTACGCTAAAATCTTGCTTTTTGGAGAATACGGAATTATAAAAGATTCTAAAGGACTAGCGATACCCTATAATGCTTACAAGGGTGTTTTAAAAACTTCGAACAATTTAGAAGATGCTGCTAAAAAATCTAACGAAAATTTATATAAATTCTATACGCACATAGCTAGTTTAAATTCGGTTTTAATTTCTTTCAATTTACAAGAATTTAAAACTGATTTAGAAAACGGAATGTACTTTGATTCTTCAATACCCCAGGGTTATGGTGTTGGAAGCTCTGGAGCTTTAGTCGCTGCTGTTTATGATAAATATGCTCATGACAAAATAACCGTTTTAGAAAATTTAACACGAGAAAAGTTATTAAGGCTAAAAAAGGTTTTTTCTTTAATGGAATCTTTCTTTCATGGGAAAAGTTCTGGTTTAGATCCTCTAAATTCATATTTAAGCTTACCAATTTTAATCAACTCAAAAGAGCATATAGAACCTGCAGGTATCCCTTCTCAAAGAGAAGGTAAAGGTGCAGTTTTCCTATTAGATTCAAAACAAATTGGTGAAACGGAACCTATGGTAAACATCTTTATGAATAAGATGAAAAACGAAGGGTTTAGAAAAATGTTAAATGAAGAATTTGTTACCTACACAGATGCTTGTATTGATGATTTTTTACAAGGTAACGTAGCGTCACTTTTTGGGAACGTAAAAAACTTATCTAAAGTAGTTCTTAAAAACTTTAAACCCATGATTCCTGATGCTTTTCATAAAGTATGGGAAAAAGGTATTAAAACAAACGACTATTACTTAAAGCTTTGTGGATCAGGTGGTGGTGGTTATATTTTAGGTTTTACTGAAGACTACCAGAAAGCACAAGAAAGCTTAAAAGGGCATAAGTTAGAATTGGTTTATAGATTATAAAACATACCTAATATGAGTTCTTCAAAAACGAAGACTTTTATAAAAAAAATAATTAGCTTATTATCTGTAATTAGAGGCTATAATATCCTTGTCTTAATAATAGCGCAATACTTAGCATCCATCTTTATTTTTTCGCCTGGAAATTCTATCAGAAATGTTATTTTTGATTTTGATCTTTTATATATTGTTTTAGCTTCTATTTGTGTGGTGGCTGCGGGATATATTATTAATAACTTTTATGATGTTAAGGTTGATAGAATTAATAGACCTTTAAAAACAGGTATAGATAATTATGTAAAGCAAGAAACAAAATTAACGCTTTATTTTTTCTTAAATTTTTTAGGATTTATTTTTGGTTTATTTGTTTCGTGGAGATCGGCACTTTTCTTTGCAGTCTATATTTTTGGTATTTGGCTTTATTCTCATAAGTTAAAAAAACACCCTTTTACAGGATTAATTTCTGCAACTATACTTACAATTTTACCTTTTTTTGCAGTTTTTGTGTATTATAAAAATTTTTCAAAAATTATTTTTTTACACGCAGTTTTCTTATTTTTAGTAATTATGGTTAGAGAATTAATTAAAGATTTAGAAAATATAAAAGGAGCATTAGCAAATAATTATAAAACATTTTCTGTAGTTTATGGAGAGTTAAAAACAAAACAATTATCACTGTTATTGTTGTTGCTTGCTATCGTACCGGCAACAATTTTGTTTAGCTATCCAGCCTTAAGTTATATGCGATACTATTTTTATCTAGCGCTCTTAACCTTGACTTTTGTTGGGGTTTATCTTTGGAGGTCCAACCAGCAAGAAGAGTATACTTTTCTGCATAACATTTTAAAGCTTCTTCTGTTAATAGGTGTTTTTTGTTTGGTTTTTATAGATACTTCGCTGATAATAGAAAAAGTAATAGATAGATTGAATTAGAGTTTCAATTTAAGTACCTTTGCAAAAATTTATTAAAATGGATTCAAATAAGAGCTCGTCGGGAAGACGACAAGAAGGTAAAAGAAGTACACCTCAAAAAGATACTAAAAAAAGCTCATTTCAAAGAGATGCTAAAAAGAGCACTCCGTTAAGTAGAAAGAGCGTTAAAAAGGACTTTAAAAAAATAAGTCCAGCTCCAAAAGCAGACGAATCAACAGGAATTCGTTTAAACAAATACATTGCCAATTCAGGTGTTTGCTCTAGAAGAGAAGCTGATACTTATATCGAGCATGGAAGTGTAGAGGTAAATGGAAAGCTAATAACGGAAATGGGGTACAAAGTACAATCTGACGATGTTGTTCGTTTTGATGGCACATCTATTACTCCGGAACAGAAGAGATATATTCTTTTAAACAAGCCAAAGAATTACATTACAACTATGGATGATGACCGCGGACGAAAAACGGTTATGGAATTGATAGTAAATGCATCAAAAGAAAGAATTTATCCTGTGGGTAGATTAGATAGAAATACAACGGGTCTTTTGTTGTTTACAAATGATGGAGATTTGGCTAAAAAATTAACACATCCTAAGCATAATGTCCGTAAATTATACCATGCTTCTTTGGATAAAAAACTAGATCTAAAAGATTTAGAAAAGTTGAGAGGAGAGGTTGTGATTGAGGGAAGAAAAGTGTTTATTGATGCCGTTTCTTATGTAGATGGTCAGCCAAAGTCTGAAATTGGTATTGAAATTCATTCTGGTAGAAACAGAATTGTTCGTAAAATATTTGAACATCTAGGTTACAAAGTAAATAAATTAGATAGAGTTATTTTTGCTGAATTAACCAAGAGAAACTTACCAAGAGGTAGATGGAGAGAGCTTACCAATTTGGAGCTTAATAATCTTCAAATGATGAAATAAAAATAAAAATCCAGCTTTTAGCTGGATTTTTTTATGCGTAAATTTTATATAGATTAGTGAAGAAAAAAACTAAAATATTGGATAAAGAATTTAGTCTCATCAAAGAGTACATAGATTATCAAGAAAAAAATAATTTAAAGATTTCTAAAGCAAATGTTGGTTGGCATTTAGATCATTCTTTAAAAGTGATTAATAGTGTTTTTGCGGCTTTAGAAACTTCAAGTTCGAATGACTATACGAGAAAATTTAATGTTCTGCGTTTGTTTACATTTACGTTAGGATCTTTTCCTAGAGGAAAAGCAAAATCTCCAAAAAGAGTTTTGCCGCCAGAAATAATAGAAAAAGAAGATATTGAAAATCAATTAGAGAAAGCAATAACAAATTTTGAAAAAATTGAGGGTTTAGAGGAGAATCAATTTTTTATGCATCCCTTATTTAAACAATTAAATAAAAAACAGACGATTAAATTTTTAAGATTACATACCAATCATCATCTAAAAATTGTGAAAGATATTGTACAAAAATTATTATAAATTTTAGATACAATAAGCTGTGCTAGATATTATTTCTTTCAATACAAAATAACTTTCTAACACACCAATATTTTCAATTCTTGATAGTTTGCTTCTTATGAATTCATGATAATTATCTAAACTTTCCATATTTATTTTTAAGAAGAAATCTACCTTTCCAGCCATATGATAGCATTCTTGCACTTCTTTTAGTTCTTTAATTTGTTTCTCAAATTTATCAATAAACCCTTCATTATGATATCGTAAAGAAACCATGCAAATTGCGGTTATTTGTATACCTAACTTTTTTTTATCTATAAGAGCGACGTATTTTTGAATCAACTTCTGTTTTTCTAGTCTTTTAATTCTTTCGTAAACAGGCGAAGCCGTTAAATTTAAAATTCCAGCAATTTCTTTGGTCGTTTTTTTAGAGTCTTCTTGTAAGATTCTCAAAATTTTAAGATCAGTTTCGTCTATTTTTTCCATGTGCAGATTAATTCTCTTTTTTTTGATTAAATTAAATACCAAATAAGGTAAAAATACTTTTCATAGTACATATAAAAGTTAAAAGTACTTTTTTTTACATAAAAGTTGGGTGTAAAACTTTTTATATTGATAAATAACATAATTTTATTCTTTAATACTATATCAAAAAATGAAGAAAGATGTTATTTTAATAGTGGGGTCTAATGGACAATTAGGGACTGTTTTGACCCAAGAATTACGCCTTATTTATGGTGTATACAATGTTATAGCTTCCGATTTATATCAAAAAATAGGGTTTGAAGATAATTTTATAACATTAGATGCTACAGACTTTAAAGCTATAGAAGAAGTTGTTTTGAAAAATAGAGTTACACAGATTTATCATCTTGCAGCAATTCTATCGGCAAAAGGAGAGCAAAACCCTTTAGGAACTTGGGATTTGAATATGAAAACTTTGTTCAATGTTTTAGAGGTTTCAAGATTACATAAAGTAAATAAAGTATTTTTCCCAAGTTCAATTGCAGTATTTGGTAATAATATTGATAAAGAAAACACATTACAATCATCAAACTTAACACCAACAACAGTTTATGGTATCAGCAAAGCTGCAGGTGAAAATTGGGGAAATTATTACTACAAGAAATATGGTTTAGATGTTCGTTCCTTAAGATATCCAGGAGTCATTGGGTATCAATCTTTACCAGGAGGAGGCACAACAGATTATGCTGTTGATATTTATCATAAGGCTATCAAGAATGAGGCATTTGAGTGTTTTTTAGATGCGTCTACAACTTTGCCAATGATTTATATGGATGATGCTATTAGAGCCACTATAGAGTTAATGGAGGCTGATAAAGAAAAGATAACTATTAGAACTTCTTATAATATATCTGGTATGAGTTTTAATCCAGAGCAATTGGGGTTGTCTATAAAAAAACATTATCCTAATTTAAAAATAGCTTATAAGACTGATTTTAGGCAGGTTATTGCTGATTCATGGCCGAAATGTATTAATGACAATGAAGCTAGAAATGATTGGAATTGGAAGCCTAAATATGATCTAGAGCAGATGACCAAAACAATGATTGAAAATTTAAAATAAATATTGAATTACTTTTTAAATACAAAAAACCCAAACATATGTTCGGGTTTTTTTGTGGTACCTCCAGGAAATTTTAGGTTTTACCTCATTTTATATTTTTTTCTATAAATATATGAAAATCAAAAGTATAATGACTAAATCATGATAAAATAGTAGAGAGAAGTCAAACGAAATAACAAGGATTTAAACCTTTGGAGCAACCTCTCGAGCAACCGGTATTCTTACTTCACCTTAGCCTTAATCATTAACTTTATAATCGATGGAATCATCGCACTGCAAAGTTCCAGGGGTTCTGTAGTATTGAATTATATGCCAATCTGCATCTTGGAAATCATGATTGCCTGCTGGTGGCGTTATGCGATATTGTATTGACATTGTATTGTCACAATAAAAATTCACCGTATATGAATTTTCAAGATCTGACCAATTTCTCAAAGGATCATTGAAGGTAAAATTAAATGTTTGATCATCTATGATATTCCAAGTGCCTTCACCAGTAGTTACATTGGCATAGAAATCTTTAAAAGTAGAATCTTCGTTAAATTCTAAGGTGCTTTCTGTAGAGAATTGACTTGTTTGATCATACCATTTTATTGAAAAAATTGCTTGTACTCCAATAAAACCTTCAATAGCCAATTCTTGTTTTTCTACTTTATAGGTTTCCCATTCTCCGAGTACTTTTGCCGGTAATGGTTGTTCATTTGAATCTTCGCTCTCGCAACTAAAAAGACTTAACGTTAATAAACTTAGGAATAATAATTTTTTCATAGTTTTTTTTTATTAATTTAATTTTGCAAGGTAACTAATTTGATGAGTTTTTATAAAAAAAGATAATAATAACGATTAAATATTTATGAATCTTCTCTTCATACTAATCTAAACTAAATAAATCATCTACTTTACATTCAAGAACTTGTGATAGTTTCAACCCTAACTCTAAGGATGGAAAGTACTTATTGTTCTCTATTGAGTTAATTGTTTGTCTTGAAACTTCTAATTTTTTAGATAAATCATCCTGTGTTAAATTAAACTTTCCTCTATACATTCTAATATCGTTTTTCATAATTCAAGAATTATAGTGTTTGAATAATCTGTATTTAAAAATTAGATTAAATAGGGAAATAATTAAAAATAAGTTGAATACCAACACATACATATATGTTATATGATATACCAAAAAGGTGGATATAATTATTAAACCATAACTAATGAAAATAGATAGGGTTAAACTTTTAATTCTGATTTTTGATATCAATTCATCTTCTATTTTCTCTTTACTAAATGAGTTTGCTATCTCTGAAAAAATAATTAGAAAAGTAAAAATCTCATCTCCAAAACCATTTTCTATCCAACCAAATCCCAGTCCTTCTTTATCAAACCATTCATATGAAAAAAATGAAAACACCTTGATAACAAGAATATCCTGTATTCTATCGGTTAACATTAGAAATAATCCGATTGGGATAGATAAATAAAACATCCAACCACTAATTTTATTAAACTTGTTATTAAATAAATAATTTATATTATTTCGTTACATACAAACACCCATTCTTTTGGGTTTTTATATTGTATGCGATACATCGTAGGGAAATCTACTTTACAAAAGGCACAATGTTTAATTCGTTGTTTCATACTTTACTTAAGTCATTAATAACTTAACTTTAAGGGTGTAATATAATCAGTTTAAAGTTATCTTTTTATACCTCCCGAGGAACCTTTGGAGCAACTCTAAAAACCAAAAAACCCGTAAATCATTGTTTATAAATGAGTTACGGGATAATTTTGTGGTACCTCCAGGAATCGAACCAGGGACACAAGGATTTTCAGTCCTTTGCTCTACCAACTGAGCTAAGGTACCATTGCCTTAGCGGATGCAAATATAAAATGTTTTTTGACATGTACTAAGGAAATTTTAAAAAAATCTATTGTATTTTTGAATTTATAATATAATTTAGGATGAATCTAATTGTTGATACTGGTAATACAAGAGTAAAACTTGCTGTTTTTGAGAAAGATACGCTTGTTGAAGTACTTTTTATTGATGTAAATAATTTTTTATCAGAAACAAAAAAAATATTAAAAAAATACAGAATTACTGCTGGAATTTTGTCTAATGTTAGTTTTATTTCAGAAAAGGAGCTTCAAAAACTTCAAAATATTTTGAATTTGTTGGTTTTATCTTCATCAACAAATGTTCCTTTTACTAATTTATATGAAACTCCTGAAACTTTAGGGGTAGATCGAATTGGATTAGTTGCTGCTGCCGTAAATAAATATTCAGAAAAGAATATATTGATTATTGATGCTGGAACGTGTATAACTTTTGATTTTGTGAACGAGCAATCTGAATATTTAGGAGGAGCAATTTCACCAGGAATTGAAATGAGGTATCAGGCATTACATAAATTTACTGTTAAATTGCCTATTTTAGAAAAAAAGGGGCCGAAAAACTTTATCGGAAACAACACAAATGAAAGTATTCATTCTGGCGTGGTTAATGGTGTTATTAATGAATTAGAAGGGGTTATTGGGCAATATAAAAGTAAATATTCAGATTTAACAGTTGTTTTAACAGGAGGAGATACAAATTTCTTGGCAAAGCAATTAAAAAGTAGCATATTTGCGAATCAAAATTTTCTCCTAGAAGGATTAAATGAAATATTGATTTTTAACAAAGACAAATGATTAAAAAGATTCTAGTAGCAGCTCTAATACTGTTAACTTCTTTAACTTTTTTAGCACAAAGAACAAATTCATCTCCTTATTCTTATTTTGGTATTGGAGAAGAGTTTACTAATACAACGGTAGAACAAAGTTCTATGGGGGGTATAGGTGTTGCATTTAACCATTATAAATATTTAAATTTCACGAATCCGGCTGCTTATTCAGATCTAAGGTATACAACATATGTTTTCGGTTTGTTGAATACTGATTTATCTATTAAAAGTGGTACAACAAAACAGAATGTTAATTCAACAAGTCTGTCTTATGTCGCTTTGGCTTTTCCTATCGGAGATAAAGCAGGTTTCTCTATAGGCTTGCAACCAGTATCTTCTGTAGGGTACTCTTTATCAAACTCTCTTCCGTATAGTAATGGAGATATTTCTGAAACATCTTTGTTTGAGGGTAATGGAGGTGTTAATAAATTTTATGGTAGTTTTGGTATAAAGGTTTATAAAGGTTTATCATTGGGTATTGAAGTTGATTATAGTTTTGGTAACGTTAACAATAGTATTGCGAATCAAAGAGATAAAGTTTCTTTAGCAACTAAGTATGATGAAGTAACTGTAATGAAAGGCGGTTCTATAAAATTAGGAGCTCAGTATCAGAAAGAATTAAAAAATAAATTAATTTTAAATGCAGGAGCTACTGTTAAATTCGGAAATGATTTAAAAGTTACTGGTAATGATTACTTGTATTCATTAACTTTCGGGGCTTCTGGTTTTGAAAATGTAAGAGATACAGTATCAAGTTCAATTATCAGTGGTAAGTTTAATTTGCCCTTAAAATCTACAATAGGTATCGGTTTTGGGAAGCATGATAAATGGTATGCAGGTTTAGAATATGAAAATCAAGACGCGATAACGACTACAGGTTTGCAAATAATAACAAGTGGGGCCTATAAATATGGTGTTTCAAATAGATTTTCTTTAGGAGGATTTTATCTGCCAAAAAAGAATTCTATTTCGAGTTACTGGGATAGAGTTACCTACAGAGCTGGGGTACGTTTTGAAAAAACAGGATTGTTAGTTGATGGGTCAGGAACGAACACGAATTTCACGCCAATTGACGACTTTGGCATATCTTTTGGTCTAGGTTTACCATTAAAACGTCTGTCTACAGTAAATATGGGATTTGAGTTTGGTAAAAGAGGAACTACCAATAATAATTTAATACAAGAAAATTATTTTAATTTTAGACTAAGTTTATCGTTAACAGATACTAACTGGTTTCAAAAGAGAAAGATTGATTAATAAATAACAACAAAAATGAAGAAAATCACGTTTTTATTAGCAGTTACATTATTTTTAGTAAATGTAAAGACAAATGCACAGGATGATGCAAAAAGAGAATGTACGATTAAGTATAATCTTTTTAAAGGAGATTTTAAATCTAAAAAGTATGATGACGCCTATACTAATTGGATTTATTTAATGGATAATTGCAAGGATTTATCTGTAAATATTTACAAGTATGGTTCAGAGATAGCAGAGGATATTAAAAAAGATCCTGCTTTGGCTAAAAAGGTTTATGAACAGAGATTACAATATTTTCCTACAAAAAACCCAGCAAAAGTCCATAGTGATTATGCGACTTATTTAGCTAAAAATAATTTAGCTTCTGTTGAAGAAATTTTCAATATTTTGGAGATTGCTTATAAAATCTCTCCACGAGATATGAGTGTTAAAAATATTTACAAGTATTTTCAAGGAATTACAGATAAATATAAAAATGCTAATCCTCAAAGAGTATTTGATACGTATGACGATGTAGTTGAATCTGTAGGTGAAAAGTTAGATGATTATGCTAAAAAAATTAGTGTTTTAACAAAAGATTCTACAAAAGTTTTAGATAAAAAAGAGAAGAGTAGGTTAAGGGCTTATACAATTAATTCTAAAGCATTAGGTAGGGTAGAAGGTGGCTTAGATGCAATTATATCTGAAATTGCAACTTGTGAGCGATTAGTGCCTTTGTACAAAAGAGACTTTGAAACGAATAAAACAAATACAACTTGGTTGAGAAGAGCAGTATCTAGAATGTTTAACAAAGGTTGTCAAGAAGAACCAATGTATGAGACATTAGCTAAAGCATATGCAGAATCTGCACCTTCGCCAGATTCGTATTCTTTTTATGCAGGTATTTTAGAGAAAAATGGAGATGCTAGTGGGGCAGCCTCAATGAGAGAAAAAGCTTTTAACTTAGAAACGGATCCTGCAAAAAAAGCAAAGTATAAATTGAAATTTGCACAAGAGGCAAAAGGGAAAGGACAACTATCAAAAGCAAGAAGTTTGGCAAGAGAAGCATTAAGGTTTAATCCTAATTTTGGTAAAGCATATTTGTTAATTGCAAGACTATACCAATCTAGCGTTAATAATTGCGGTAGCAATGAGTTTGAAAAAAGAATGGTGTATGCAGCAGCTCTAAGGCAGGCGCAAAGAGCGTCTTCTGTAGACCCTAGTATTTCTTCTGTAGCAAGAAAATATATCGCTTCTTACAGAGCAAATTTACCAAGTAAAAAAGTGGTTTTTACCGCAGGTGTTGCACCAGGAAGTAGCTATACAATCAAATGTTGGATCGGTGAAACTGTAAGAGTTCCTAATTAATAATTTTGTGAGGAATAAAATAAAAATAGTCTTAAAAAGCATTGCTCTTCTTTATGGAATGGCAATGCTTTTTTCATGTGCTAACAATACACAAAAAGTAAGAGATTTTTTAGCAGATAAAAATTTACCAGTAGGTACTTCAAAAGATGCTTTTCATGTTTACAAAGATTCGGGTAGAATTACTTCAAAATTAATTACACCGTTAATGTTAGATTTTAGTAATAGAAAAGAGCATCCTTATAGTGAGTTTCCTGATGGAATTAAAATCGTAAATTTTGAGAAAAATGGAATCGATTCTGTAACTATTACAGGTGATTATGCAATATCTTACTCTAAGACATCTATATCAGAAATTACAGGAAGTGTCGTGGTTGTAAATCATACAGACAGTTCTAGATTAGAAACCGAACAATTATTTTGGGATGAAAAAACAAAGTATTTTGTTTCTGAAAAAGCATTTAAACTAACAAAAGAAAGTGATACAATTTTTGGGATTGGTTTTGAATCTAAAGATGATTTATCAAAACACCTATCAAAAGAAACTACAGGAAAATTAGAAACATCAGAAGAATAATTTATGAATAAGATTTGGAAATTTTTTCAATACGGATATTTATTAATTGCTTTAATTTGCCTAGTTGAAGGTATTTTAAAAATAAATTCAGATATAAGCAAAGCAATACTCTTAATTGTAGCTTCAATTTTTATTACCTTAGTGTTTTTGTTTAAAAGACACTTTAGAAAAAAAGTAGAGCATAGAAACAACCAAAACAAGTAGAATTTTAGTTCTTAATGGAAATTGAACTCATTATTATAATTGTATCAATTTTATTATCCGCCTTTTTTTCAGGGATGGAAATTGCATTTATTTCTGCGAATAAAATGCATATAGAATTAGAGAAAAAAAGAGATGGTTTTATACCTAAAATTCTTACCATAATAACTCAAAAGTCATCAAAGTTTATTACTACAATGTTAGTAGGTAATAATATTTCTTTGGTAATTTATAGTTACTACATGGGTGAATTCTTAATCAGGCTGCTACCTCTAGATAGTTTTAATGAATTTTCTATTTTACTAATACAAACCATTATTTCTACGATTGTAATTTTGGTTACTGCAGAGTTTTTACCGAAAGCAATTTTTCGAATTTATGCAAATGAAGTCCTGAAGGTATTCGCAATTCCGGCTTATGTTTTTTATTATTTATTTCATTTCTTTTCAGAATTTATTACTGTAATTTCAGATTTTTTCTTGCGGGTTTTTTTAAAAACAAATGCACATGAAGAGCAAACAGAGTTTAGTAAAGAAGAGTTAGGGAATTATATAAACGAGCAATTAGAAACGGGGAATGTAGATTATGATCTGGATTCTGAAATTCAGATTTTTCAGAACGCTTTAGAGTTTCAAAATGTAAAAGCTAGAGAAGTTATGGTTCCTAGAACAGAGATCATATCCGTAGAGATTCATGAAACTGTAGCGAATTTAAAGAATGCATTTATTAAAACAGGTCTGTCAAAAATTTTGGTTTACAAATCTTCTTTAGATGATGTCGTTGGCTACGTAAATGCTTTTGAGTTGTTTAAGAATCCAAAAACTATAAAATCAATTTTACTGCCTTTAGAGCTTGTGCCAGAATCTATGATGATAAATGACATCTTAAACACTTTAATGAAAAAGCGTAAGAGTGTGGCGGTCGTAATAGACGAGTATGGTGGAACTTCTGGGATGATAACCGTTGAAGATATTGTAGAAGAATTATTTGGTGAAATAGAAGATGAGCACGATTCACAAGAGTTTTTAGAGGAAAAACTAAACGATTTAAATTTTAATTTTTCTGCAAGATTAGAAGTAGATTATTTAAATGAAGAGTATAATCTGAATATTTTAAAATCTGAAGCTTATGAAACTTTAGGAGGCTTTATTATCGAACATACAGAAAATATTCCAGAGGAAAAAGAGCTCATCCAAATCGATAATTTAGAATTTAAAATTTTAAAAATGAGTGGCGCAAAAATTGATGAAATCTCATTAAAAATTATTAGCCCAGAAGATTAAAACTCATATTTAGAGTTCTAGACTAATATATCGTACTTAACAACCTACTAATAAGTGCTAAATGGGTTGCAATTTATAAACCAAAAACCGTATATTCGCGAACTGAAAATAAATAAATGACGTATGGCAGTTTTATCAAAAATTAGAGAACGTTCAATGTTCTTAATTATCATTATCGGACTAGCACTTTTTGCTTTTGTTCTAGATCCATCTACACTTGGTGATTTTTTCAACTCTAATAAAGTTAATGAAATAGGAGAGATTAATGGAGAATCTATCTCTAGACAAGAGTTTGCACAAGAATTAGAAAGCTATAAACAAAAAGCAGGAAATGAAGTCTCAGAAATGCAAGCATCTAAAACTGTTTGGGATAATATTGTTAGAAAAAAAATCTACAAAAATCAATTAACTGAAGCAGGAATTACCATAGGGGAAGCAGATGTTTGGAGTGAAATAGTAAATGCTTCTTTCGTCCAAAGTAATCCGGAGTATCAAAATGAAGCTGGTTTATTTGATGAAAATAAATTCAAGCAATTTTTAGCTACTGAAAAAGAGAATAAAACGCAATTATGGTCTCAATGGTCTAATTACATGAGTCAAATTAGAGATAATTCTGAAACCACAACTTATAACAATTTAGTAACTGCAGGTTTAGGGGCTTCTTTAAAAGAAGGGGAAGCTGAATATTTAATAAACAATACGAAGTTAAATGCACAATTTGTTTATGTACCATACACAAGCATTGCAGATAGTTTAGTAAAGATTAAAAAATCTGAAGTGGAAGCATATATAGAAAATCATAAAGATGATTTTAAAGTCGAGGCATCTAGAGATCTTTCTTATGTTCAGTTTGATATTGTTGCCACAGATGCAGATGAAAAAGTAATCGAGAAAAATCTTGAAACTTTAATTGAAGATTTTAAAAAATCTAATAATGAAGCATTGTTTTTATCTGAAAATGGATCAGACACAAACTTAAATTCAAATATTCAATTTAAGAATTTATTGAATCAAGAAGTGGCAGATAGAATTTATGCGGGTAACAAAGGTGATGTTGTTGGACCTTATAAAGATAAGGAGTTCTTTAAGATTTCGAAAATTACTGAAGTTACTCAAATGCCGGATTCAGTGAGAGCTAGTCATATTTTAATTCCGTTCATTGGGTCTCAGAGAGTAGCCGCAGATGTTACAAGAACAGAAGATGAAGCTAAGAAATTAGCAGATAGTCTTTTAATTGTTGTGAAAAGGAGTAAAAGGAAATTTGGAAGCTTAGCAAAAACTTTTTCATCTGATAAAGGTTCTGGCGCAAAAGAAGGAGATTTAGATTGGTTTAATTACGCAAGAATGACACCAGCTTTTAGAGACTTTTGTTTTCAAGGAAAAAAAGGAAATATAGATGTTGTTAAAAGTCCATTTGGTTTTCATATTATAAGAATCGATAATCAAAAAAATAAACAAAAGGTATTAAAATTAGCTACTTTTAGTAGTAAAATTATTCCTTCTGAAGCAACTGAAAATGTTGCATTTAGAAATGCTGAAGAATTTGCTTTAGCAGTTTCTAAGGAGAAAATGTATTTTGAAGTAGCGTTAGGAAAAAATTATAAACCAAAACCAGCTGTCGGGTTAAAGTCGTTGGATGAAAATGTAGCAGGTTTAGGGAATCAAAGACAAATTGTAAGTTGGGCTTTTGGTAAAGAGACTAAGGTTAATGATTTTAAACGTTTTGATCTAGAAGGAAGTCATGTTGTTGCCTTTGTTACAGCGGCAGCAGAAAAGGGACTAATGTCGGCTTCAAAAGCAACAAATAGAGTTAGACCTATTTTAGTAAATGAAAAGAAAGCTGCATTAATTAGTGCTAAATTACAAGGAGCTTCTTTAAGTGATATTGCTACTGCTAATGAGACAACCGTTAAAAATGCAAATGGAATAACTTTAAAAAGCCCCACGCTTTCAGGTGTTGGTGTTGAACCAAAAATTGTTGGAGCAATGTATAATGCAGCACTGAATAAAGTACTTAACTCTATTGAAGGTAATAGAGGTGTGTTTGCTTTTGCAGTAACTAATAGAGAATTACCTACGGCATTACCAAACTATGACAGTAGTAGAAAAAGAATTGCTGAATCTAGAAAAAGATTAACATTTAAAATGTATGAAGCTATTAAGAAGGCCTCTAACGTTGAAGATTACAGAGCTAATATGTATAGTGCAAACTAGAAATTAGTGATCACAATTACGATAAATAAAAAAACCGTTCAAATGAATTTTGAACGGTTTTTTTATTACGCGAATATTAGTGTAAAATAATTTTTAGTTATACTTGTTGGGATATGTTAGTATAATAGAACCAAGTTCTTTAAAAGTGAAGTTAACGATCTATTTGAGTCTTTTATGGCAGCGAAAATGAAACCAGCGTAACCCCCAAAATAGTTGCAATTAAAAAACCTTTCTGATTTCTCAAAAAGGTTTTTTAATTTATGTACTAAAAATCCAAATGTGAGCTTTAACCATTCATAGATATTAGAAATTCATCGTTATTTTTAGAAAACTTGATTCTTTCATTGATAAACTCCATGGCTTCTATTGGATTCATATCTGCAAGATATTTACGTAAAACCCACATACGCTGCACGGTTTTTGCATCTAATAATAAATCATCTCGTCTCGTAGAAGATTTAATTAAATCAATAGCAGGGTAAATACGTCTATTAGAAATATTTCGATCTAATTGAAGTTCCATGTTCCCAGTTCCTTTAAACTCTTCAAAGATAACTTCATCCATTTTAGAACCAGTTTCTGTAAGAGCAGTTGCAATAATAGTTAATGAACCACCATTTTCAATGTTTCTAGCAGCTCCAAAGAAACGTTTTGGTTTGTGCAATGCATTGGCATCTATACCACCAGAAAGTATTTTCCCAGACGCTGGTGCAACGGTATTATAAGCTCTTGCCAAACGTGTAATAGAATCTAAGAGAATAACTACATCATGACCACATTCAACCAAACGTTTTGCTTTTTCTAAAACAATATTAGCAACACGTACATGTTTGTCTGCGGGCTCATCAAAAGTAGAAGCAACAACTTCTCCACGAACACTTCTTTGCATGTCTGTAACTTCTTCTGGACGCTCATCAATAAGTAATACAATTTGATAAACTTCTGGATGATTTTGTGCAATTGCCTTCGCAATATCCTTTAACAACATGGTTTTACCAGTTTTAGGTTGCGCTACGATCATTCCACGTTGACCTTTTCCTAATGGAGAAAATAAGTCAATGATTCTTGTTGATAAAGAACTTCCCTTTTCTGCTAAATTGAATTTTTCTTCAGGAAATAAAGGCGTTAAGTGTTCAAATGAAACTCTATCTCTAACAATATTTGGGTTTAATCCGTTTATTTTTGATACTCTTATCAAAGGGAAATACTTTTCACCTTCTTTGGGAGGTCTTACATTTCCTCTAACCGTATCTCCAGTTTTTAAGCCAAATAATTTAATTTGAGATTGAGATACATAAATGTCATCCGGAGATGATAAATAGTTATAATCGGAAGAACGTAAAAATCCGTAACCATCAGGCATCATTTCTAGTACACCTTCACTTTCAATAATTCCATCAAATTCAAAATCTGGATCTCTGTAACGGTTTCCAGAATGGTTTCCATTACTGCGAATAGCGTTGCTTTTGTCTCTATTCTGATTTTGATTCTGATTTTTGTTTTTCTGTTGATTATTTTTCGGCAGAGGCTTATTAGCTTGTGGTTTATTTGGCTGTGACCTATTAGGTTGAGGCTTATTTGGGTTGTTTACCGTTTTTTGTTCTGGTTTTTCAACTTTTTTAACAAGAATAGCTTTACTAACTTCAGGTTTAATTTCTGATGTTACTTCGACTTCTTTGTCCTCCGCTTTTCTTACAATGGGTTTTTGTAAAGGTATTTTTTGTTGGTTCGGATTTTCTACAATTATTACTTCACTTCCAGAAATAGTCGCTGGTTTGGGTGGTGTAGATGTTTTAGAAACTCGTTTTCTTTTAGGTTTTTCAGTCTTTAGCTTTTCAGAGTTTTCAGAATCAGTACTCTTTGCTGGGTTTGCGGCTTGAGTATCTAAGATTTGATACACTAAGTCCAATTTTTTTAATTGACTAATTTTTGCAAGGCCAATAGATTTAGCAATTACCTGCAAGTCAGCAAGAGTTTTTGCTTTTAGTTCAGAAATTTCGAACATTTATGTATTTATTAAGTTATTTTGAATTTTAAAATATAAGATATTTATAATTTTAGATACTATATATAGTACTATACAATATCTTTTAAGTGGTATTTATTTCACAAATATATACTTTTTTTTTAACTTTGAGGTTTTCTTTTTAAAAAAGAAGCCCTATTTTTACGATCTTATAACAAGGTATGATACAGAGAGTGCAAACAATATATTTATTTCTAGCTTCGGTAGTTTCTGGAGGGTTAATTTTTTTATTTAATTTATGGAATAGTGTAAAAGAACAAATTTTTGTATTAGATTTGTTCTCGGAAGAGTTATCTACTTTAAAAGTAATACCTCTCATGTTCATTATGTCTTCAATTTTATCAATAGTAACTATATTCTTATATAAGGATAGAAAGTTGCAATTTGTAATAGGACGAATTATAATTTTGATTAATCTTTTTTTATTAGTTTTTTTGATTTATTTATCTCTAACGTTATCTGGAGAGGCAGGTGTCTCTGTGAAAGGTATTGGAATGTTCTTACCGATTTTAGTTGTTTTGCTTATTGTTTTGGCAAATAAAGCTATTAAAAAGGATGAAGATCTCGTGAAATCTGCAGATAGATTGCGATAAAACTAACAAATAGTATATTAGTGCGAAAAAAAACCGAGAAATATTTCTCGGTTTTTTATTTTTAAAGAGAATTAGATGTTTCTATTTTTATTCTGAGTAACAAATAATCGTAATTATTATTTATTTGCAAGTAACTGAAATATAAGGATGTAATATTTTTAGATCACCTTAAATAGGGATGTTTCTCCCTATAAATAGGGAGTCGTAAATTTCATCATAAATGGGTATTGTGAGTACCTTGAATATAATTTAATTTTGTACAAGATGAGTAAAAAGATATATGTTCATTTAGCCGATGATCACCAGATATTAATTGAAGGTATTATAGCGATAATTAATACTGATGAAGATATTGAAATTAGAGGGTATTCTTTAACTGGGAAAGAAGTAATAGATTGGTTCAGTAAGAAAGGAAATAGTGCAGACGTTTTAATTTTAGATATTACAATGCCTCTTTTAGATGGGTTCGAGGTTTTAAAATATTTTAATAAGAACGGAATAAGGCAAAAAGTTATTATACTTTCTAGTTATGATGATATAAAGATTGTTCAAGAAATGTTAAGTCTTGGTTGTAGTGGCTATATTAGTAAAAAAAGTGCAGGAGAACATATATTGGAGGCTATAAAAGCAGTTGCAGGAGGAGAGCAATATTTTAGTAGTGATATTCAAAAAATTCTTTTAAAATCTTTTGCAGGACAGCAAGTCCCTGCGGGTGCTGCACCAAATAAGTTCTTGACCGAAACTTTAACAGATAGAGAGTTAGATGTTCTGAAATTAATAACAGAACAACTTAGTTCACCAGAAATTGCAGATAAATTGAGTTTAGGAATTAGCACAGTCGAAACACATAGAAAGAATTTATTAAGAAAATTAAAAGTAAAGAATTCAGTAGGTTTAGCCATGTATGCAGTTAAAAATAATATTGTGTAAACTCTTGGAAGATTTTAAATAAAATAAATAAATAAAATAAAATGAATAAAATGAAAATTTTAGCTATGACAGTTATATCCTCTTTAATCTTTTTATCCTGCTCGTCAGATGACATGTTAGTGCAGGGAGAACAAAGTAAAGAATTATATACAGGATATAAATTAAAAAGAGATGGTGCTGGGGCCTATTCATTTGATATAAATACAGAAGATGGCGTAAATATTGGCAAAGTTAAAAATACAAGCAATAATACAAATGAGTTATACTTATCCTTTTCGAATGATAATTTTACAACGAAAAGCGACTATGGTTCTGATTTGTTTTTTAACAATGGTAAATTTGACATCGAATTAATCAGTGAAAATTCTAAGGAAGTGCCAAATATTTCAATTACAGACGATAATACTATATATACGCAGAGACAGAATAATACATTTTTAGAGCAATACACAATTACTAAAAAT
>CAXMOR010000012.1:0-45151 GCA_964195455.1 uncultured Acidimicrobiia bacterium | reverse complement strand
CTGAGATTGCTGCGACATTTGCCTGTTCAGCATTCTTAGCTCTTTCTTCTTCGTCTGTGATTGCTGTGGCATTTGTTTGTTCAGCATCTTTGGCTCTCGCTTCTTCGTTACTTATTGCAGTAGCATTTGCTTGTTCCGCATTTTTGGCTCTAGTTTCTTCGTTACTTATTGCGGCAGTATTTGCTTGTTCCGCATCTTTGGCTCTAGTTTCTTCGTTACTTATTGCTGTAGCATTTGCTTGTTCCGCATCTTTGGCTCTAGTTTCTTCGTCTGTGATTGCTGTAGCATTTGCTTGTTCCGCATCTTTGGCTCTTGCTTCTTCGATTCTGATTGCTGTGGCATTTACTTGTTCAGCATTTTTGGCTCTAGTTTCTTCGTTACTTATTGCGGCAGTATTTGCTTGTTCAGCATCTTTGGCTCTAGTTTCTTCGTCTGAGATTGCTGCAGCATTTGTTTGTTCCGCATCCTTGGCTCTTGCTTCTTCGATTCTAATTGCTGTGGCATTTACTTGTTCCGCATCTTTGGCTCTAGTTTCTTCGTCTGAGATTGCTGTGGCATTTACTTGTTCAGCATCCTTAGCTCTAGTTTCTTCATCTGTAATTGCCTTATTATTAGCTTCTTCAGCTTCTATTGCTCTTGCTTCTTCGTCTGTGATTGCTGCAGCATTCACCTCTTCTGCAACCATAGCTCTTATTTCTTCTTCTATAATATTATTTGTGATTTCTGCTATTTCAGCAGTTACTTCTGCTGTAGGTGGGTGCGGCAAATACGTCAAATTTTGCTCACTTAAAGGGCTAAAATTAATTCCTGCTGAAAAGTCAATCTCAACTTTTAATATCTTTTTCGTACCATCCCACAAAATGTTTGTAAAAACAGTATCCTCTTTAGCGGTTCCTGTTCCTATTAAAAGATTCACCATACCATACCTGTCTGTAGTTAAGCTATGCTGTTCTTGGTATTCTTCAGTTCCTGATGCATTTACAACAGTAAATTGTATCGAAATAGGAGTGTTTGCTAGAATATTTCCCTGTACATTCACTCCAGGTATTTCTTGTGCCTGTGGATTTAAAATTACCGCTTGGTAACTAATTCCTTCGGTTTGTGAAAAACCGTGAAATGTGCTTACTAATAATAGTATTAAGAGTAGTAATTTTCTCATAATTGCTTGTTTTGTTTTGTTGTTTTTATTCAGTTTTATTTTCTCTTTCCACTTGTTTTTTTTGATTGCAACGAGTCATAAATTTTATAGATATTCTAAAAAATAATGCGTTGAATATTAACTTCCATCTTTTGAAATTTCATCAGTTAGCATAGTGAAATCTAGCCATAAGTCTAGCCTAAATAATTCCAGAAAATAAGTCCGATTTTTATTCAACATTTGCGCGAGATTTTTTATGCATTCTGCAAACTGTCCAAGGTATAAAGATTCCAAAAAAACAAATATTTGCTGTTCCAACTATAGTTCCTAAAATAGAATCTGTTGTATTCAATATGTAAAT
Organism: uncultured Acidimicrobiia bacterium; assembly: GCA_964195455.1. Lineage (GTDB taxonomy): Bacteria > Bacteroidota > Bacteroidia > Flavobacteriales > Flavobacteriaceae > Polaribacter. The sequence continues at coordinate 43,652 of CAXMOR010000012.1, read as the reverse complement.
TCCTAATAATATGAATAACATTGAAAGTCCCAATCCTTTTGTAATATTTTTTATTTTCTCCATATTTTTCGATTTTGAATGTGTCTTGCAACGAATGGCAACGTGTTTATATGCTAATTTTGTTCTCTTTAATAGTTTCACATTGCCAGCATGTAAGGAAGTTTTATTCCTTTTATGGTTAATTTTTTTTGGAAATATCAATGAGTAAACCAAAACTTATAGCATCGCTTACAATTCTTAATTCCTCCTGATCTTGGGTATTTGATGTTCCTTCTTTAAGAGTGATGCTTTTTCCTCGCATGTATTGAATATAAAATGAAAGCGTGTCTGAAATTGGGTGTGAAAAACCAAAACCACCTCTAAAATCATACAAGTTTTTGTCAAAATCATCTTTGTTCTTTAAATCAATAACCATACTATTTATTGTTTGAGAACCTTGCAATAAATATCCCACCGAAGCAGTTCCTTTTAAATAGAGTTTCCCTTTTCTTATTTTAAATAATTCATAATCTAATCCGATATTAAACTCTAAATAATTAAGATTCCACTGCATATAATTGCCTGTGTTAAAATCACTTCCGATAGCTCCGTAACCTGCATAACTTGCACCGAATGATAAATTCAATTTTTTCGTAATGAATTGATTTCTATACCCTACAGTCATAAAACTATGAGTGGAAGCTTGTAGGTTGTCTAAGCTTAAGCCTTGTGAATTCTTATAGTCAAATGAGGACATAGTTTTCCCGGCTTCTACATACAGTTGTTGTGCCGTGGAAATGCTTGTTGTTGCTATTAGTAGCAATACTAAAGTGATTTTTTTCATTTTATCTGGATGTGTTTCTTTTATGGTTTCTTTTCTAAGTAAAAAAAATAAAGTAGTCTTTGATTGCCCCTTACTTTTTAATTATTTTTTTTATAAATTGTTTGTTGTTACCTGTTGCCTTTAAAATATAATGCGCCGCTGGAAGCCAGTTCAGCTCCACCATTAGCTTGTCAGTAGCCGCATATCTTTTTGAAAAAACTACTCGACCTAATAGATCAAAAACAGCTAATTCAACTTTGCTTGTTATTCGCTCTGAAAAAGATATTGTGACACTTTGCTCAACAGGATTTGGATAAACAGTAGCCTCTAAACTTAAAGGAATGTCGAAGTCTATAATTTTGGCCAATACATTGGGCTGTATAAAACCTTGCCGTACGGTGTAATGTTTGTCATAAAATGTACCGATAACACTAGCTTGCCCAATGCTTTGCTGCACTGCATAAGCATTATTGTTTACCGTTATATTTTCTGAGGATCCTGAAGCTCCGATACTAGCTCTTACTAAATAATCACTTGTTTTATATTGACTGTGTGAATAGTGACTTATTAAAATTAAAAATAAGACACTTGCAAAAAATGATTTTTGTATCATTTACGTTGATTTATTTATAAGTTAAACTGAAAATAAATTCAGTTAGCTCTACGTAAAGAATTAGGGGATAGTTTGTTATGCAAAAATAATGACAACCTTAATAATATTAGAAATAAAAAGGGGTAGTTTATGCCACCCATTCAAGAATTATTCTAGGAAAAGCGGGTAGTTTTTACTACCCGTTTAGCACTTATTGTAGGAAAAAAGGAATATGATCAATTATTTAGGTAAAATTCATTTAATGAGGTGTTTAATAAAATAGTTCGAATTTCAGTAAGATTTTCATTCTTTAAACAGAACAAACTATCCATTTAAATCACAAAAGTTAAGAACTCAAAAATGTCAAAAATTTTTCATTTTATTGATTGCGATTGTTATATTAAATTAATGCTTTTCGGGTTCTATTCTAGAGTTAAAACTTTGAGTTAAAAAGTATTTATTGTTATAAAATGAATATATTTGAAAAATTAAATTAATCTGACTTTTAATGAGGTTGCTATATTTTTCATTTTATTTATTCTTTTTTTTATTAAAAGGTTATAGCCAAGAAACATTGCCTATATACCAAGATTACCTATCAGATAATGTGTATTTATTGCATTCATCAGCAGCAGGTATTGGTAATTCTAGTAAATTAAGGTTTACTGCAAGACAGCAATGGGCAGGGGTGCCAAATGCACCCGCTTTACAAACCTTGAGTTTTCATACTAAAATAAGTGAATATTCTAATGCAGGTTATGGATTTGTTTTATTTAATGATAAAAACGGTTTTCATTCTCAAAAAGGAATACAGGGTTCTTATGCTTATCACTTACCATTGAGTAATGGTGCTGTTTTCAATCAACTTTCTTTTGGCTTGGCTTTTACAGTGGTTCAAAATCAATCAGATCAAAGAACTTTTATAGGAGATAGAGCAATTGCTGCCGTTGTAGAAAGTACAAGTTATTATAATGCAGATTTTAGTGTTGCGTATCATTTAGGAGGATTTTCTTCTTATTTTACAGTGAAGAATTTATTGTTAACGGCTAAAAATAATTTAAATGTTCAAGAACCGTTAGATTTAAGAAATTATATTTTTTCTGCTGGATACTATTTTGGTCAAGATTTTTTTGTGCAATTTGAGCCCTCTATAATGGTTCAGTTTAGAGAAGGAACAGGAGAACGAATTGCAGATTTTAATATAAAAGCATACAAAAATATTTCTAAGTCTCAAGTTTGGGCGGCACTATCGTATAGAAGAAGTTTTGATGCTAATGCTATTGAAAATGCCCAATTTATATCCCCAATTATTGGTGTAAACTACGAAAATTTAATGTTTTCTTATACGTATACGAATCAAATGAATGAGACCGTTTTATCGACATCTGGATTTCATCAAGTTTCTGTGGGTATAAATTTATGGACCAGAGAGCCAAGAGCTGCTGCTTGTCCTAATATTAACGGTTCTTTTGGTGGGTTTTAAAAATCCGTTTCAGTAATTACAATAACTTCATTATTATTATTATTAGAAATAAGCATTTCTAATACTTTTTTATTTTTATTGATGTAAAATTGATGTGTTCCTTTTTTTGTACTACTATTTAAAAGTTGATGTTTTTCTAATATCGTTTTAGTTTGTTTTGCAACTGCTTCTCCAGAATCTATAATTTGAATTTTATCTCCAGTTATTTCTCTAATTTGAGGTATTAAATAGGGGTAGTGTGTGCACCCCAAAACCAAACAATCTATGCGGTCTTGTATCATTGGTTCTATATAAGAAGAAAGTAATTTTTTCATTTCTGAAGAATTGATTTTTCCGTTTTCAATCAATTCAACTAGGCCTTTTCCAATGGTTTCTTTGGTAGTTATTTCTTTAGTAATAGCGTTTGCTGTTTTTTCAAATAGCTCACTGTTTAAGGTTCCTTTGGTCGCGAGTATTCCAATATTATTCGTTTTAGTGCTTAAAGCTGCAGGTTTTATGGCAGGTTCAATACCAATAAAAGGAATGGAATACATTTTCCTTAATATTTTTATGGTATTTGTGGTGGCGGTGTTGCAGGCGACTACAATTAATTTACAGTTTTCTTGTAGTAAGAGTTCTGTGTTTTTTATAGATAAATCAATAATTTCTTGTTTACTCTTTTCTCCATAAGGGGCATTTTTACTATCAGAAAGATAAATTATGTTTTCATGAGGTAAGAGGGTCTTAATTTCTTTCCAAATAGAAGTGCCACCAACGCCCGAATCAAAAATACCAATTGGTAAACTAGTTAATTTCATATCTCTGTAAAAATAAAAAAACCTACTTAAAAAAGTAGGTTTTAAAATATTATTTAAAAGTTTGTTCTTAGAAACCTAATTTGGTTTTAACAGCTGCAAAAAGATCTTCACCTTTCTTAACTAATAACCCCTTACCCATAGAAGCGTCTAAAACATATAAAATACCTTGAGAAGCAGCAACTTCTTCAACAGCTTTTTGAGCTTCTTCTATAATTGGGTTTAAGCCTTCTCCTTGTTTTTTCTGCATTTCTTGATAAGCAGTTTGTCTTAATTGCTCATATCTTGCTCTTCCTTGTTGAACTTCTTGAGCTCTAGATTCGTTTATTTCTTTAGTCTGTGCATTTTGTTCTGCAGTATACTTTTTCATTTTGCTGTCTAATTTCTTAGCCATTCCTTCAATCTCATCTTGGTAAGTTTTGCTCAACTTTTCAATATCTAATTTTAGCTTTTTTGTTTGTGGCATTTCAGCTACTAGCTTTTCAAAGTCAATATGACCCATCTTTTGTGCATTTGTAACACCAGCGACTCCTAAGGTAAATACAGCAATTAATAGTATCGTTTTTAAATTTTTCATTCTTGTTTTGATTTAATTATTATTCTTGTTTTGATTATTTTTTTCTTGCTCTTTTTTCTTTCTTAATGCTTCTTTTTTTTCTCTCAGAATTCTTCTTTGTTCTTCTCTTTTTTTAATAAGAGCAGCTCTTTTTTCGGCAATTGCTTTTTTCTTAGCTTCTTTATCCGCTACCTTTTTAGCAATTGCTAGTACTTTCTTATTTTTAACTGCTTCTAATTTTAATTCTTTGTCAGCGGTTTTTCTAGCAATTACTTTTTTTTGGTCTTCTGATAATTCCTTTCTTGGTGCGTTTGCTTTTTTACTTTTTTGGTTCTTTTTTTTATCTGCTAATCTTGTTCTGTCTATAGTAGATAAAATAAGATCGCTAATATCGTATTTTTTATTTGAATATAACATGATCAAATCACTAGATTTTTCAAATACAAAATCGTATTTCTTTCTTTTCGCAATACCTTGTATGGCATTGTAAACTTGATCCTGAATAGGTTTCACCAATTGTTTTCTCACCAAAAACATATCTCCTTTAGGTCCGAAATATAAAGATTCTAACCTTCTTAATTCAACGTTTTTTAAAGCAATTTCTTCTTCTTTTTCTTCGATTAAATCTTTGGTTAAAATTGCTTTTTCATTCGCTAAATCAGATTTTAAAACTTCGATATAGCGAGATTGCTTGTCTAGTTTTGTTCTCCATTTTACAATTTTAGCATCTAGAGTGTTTTGCGCTTGTATATATTCTGGAACATTTTCTAGAATATACTCCATATCCATATATGCAATAATCTGATTTCTTTGCGACCAAAAATTTGTAGCAGTAAATAAAAGAACGAGTACTAAAAATATTTTTTTCATTTGTATAATGTGTTTAGAAAAAACCGTGCCAAAAAAAACTGTTGACATTACAAATGTGCAGTTTCTCTAGAATTGTCTTCCAATAATAAAATGTGTTTGCCAACCAGATTTTTCTGTTAGGTTAGGTAAAGGATCAAAACCATGTGCAAAGTCTATCCCCAATAAACCAAAGGCCGGCATAAAAATTCTTACACCTAATCCTGCTGAACGTTTTAATTCAAACGGATTATATGTTTCAAAATTGTCATAAGAGTTACCCGCTTCTAAAAAACCTAATACATATATAGAAGCAGAAGGGGCATCTGTGATAGAATACCTTAATTCCATTTGAAATTTATTGAAAATTGTTCCTCCTTCAATCGATGACAATCTATTGTTTTCATATCCTCTTAAACCTACTGTTTCTCTACCATCTAACTGAAATTGTGCAATTCCATCTCCTCCAACGAAATATCTTTCAAATGGATTTTGCCCTAATTCTGAATTATAAAACCCTAAATAACCCATTTCGGCGTTAGTCATTAACACTAATTTATCTGTAAATGAGGTATACCATTTACCTTTTACTGTTATTTTGTAGTATTCTAACCATTTGTACTTGTCTTGAGTATCTAAATTGGCGTAATCCTTATCACTAAACAATGAATAAGGCAATGTTGCTTTTAATGCAACAGAAAATTCTGATCCATAAGTTGGGAATATTAAACTTGGTCCTGCAGAATTTCTGCTGAAAACAGCATTGTAAGATAAATTATTTAAAGTACCATTATTTAAAATACTACTACCAACTCTAAATCCATAGTTATTTAAATTAAAACTTTGATAAGAGATAGTTTGAGATAGTTGAAAGAAATCATCTGGCCATTTTAAACGCTGACCTAAACCTAAAGAGGCACCAATAATACCTAAACTTTGATCTTTGTCTACATTACCTGTCTGAAAGTTAAATTGATACTGATTTGAGGAATAAATAGAAAAGGATAATGATTGTGGTTTTTTACCACCTAACCAAGGCTCAGTAAATGAAAAACTATAGGTATTAAATGTTCTACTCGTTTGTAAACGTAAAGATAGTTTTTGACCATCTCCCATTGGTAAAGGCTTGTATGCTTTTTTATTGAATATATTTCTGATAGAGAAATTATTGAAAGATAAACCTAAGGTACCTATAAATGAACCACCACCGTAACCACCTTGTAATTCAATTTGACTACCTCCTTTTTCTTCAACAGAAAAATCGATATCAGCAGTTTTATTTTGATAATTAGGGACTACATCTGGCGTCACATTTTGATCAAAGAAACCTAATTGACCTATTTCTCTAATAGATCTAATGATCGCACTTCGGCTAAATAAATCTCCTGGTTTTACACGTAATTCTCTAAAAATTACATGGTCATTTGTTTTGTCATTTCCAGTTACCGTAACTTTTCTAATACGGGCTTTTTCATCTTCTCTGATTCTAATCTCAACGGTAATAGAATCGTTTTTTACCCTTGTTTCAATAGCGTTGACCTGAGAGAATAAAAAACCATTATCTTGATACAATGTAGATAAGTCTTCAGACGTTGGAGTTCCATCACCTTTTACCCGCTCTTTAAGCACAGCACCATTGTAAATAGCTCCTTTTTCAATTCTTAGCACAGCTCTTAATTGATCATCTGTATATTCTTTATTTCCTACAAATAAAATATCAGCAAATCTATATTGTTTTCCTTCCTCTAAACTTATGTTTAAATTAATTGTATTGTCATCATTCCAAGTGATTTTTTCGCTTAAAATACGAGCATCTCTAAAACCTAATCTACTGTATTTGTCTAAAATATTTTCTAAATCTTCTTGATAATCTTCCTCTATATATTTTGATGCTTTCCAAAAACGACCAACAAACTTAATTTTGGTGTTAGCCATCGATTTTTTTAGCTTCTTGTCTGACAATTTTTTATTTCCAATAAAAATAATTTTTTTAATTTTTATTCTAGCACCTTTATCTACAAAGACATTCATATTGACGGTATTAAGGTCTGAAGTGTCTTTTTTTACATCTAGGTTTACTTTTGTTTTTAGATATCCTTTATCTGTATATTTTTTAGTGATATAGTTTTTTGTGGTTACAATTAAATTATCTGTAAGCATTGCTCCAGTTTTTAATTCTGCATCTTTAATAAGCTCTTTTGCTTTCGACTTTTTAATACCACTAATTTTTACATGATTTAATTGCGGTAATTCATGCACGTCAAACTGAAGATAAGCAGTATTGTCGTCTAGTTTTGCTAAGTAAACATCTACATTACTAAACTGCTTGCTTTCATATAATTTTTTAATAGCACTTGTAAGTTTGTCTCCAGGTAGTTTTATGGTTTGACCATTTCTTAAACCTGTAAAAACTTTTACAGTTTCTTCGCTAAACTTTTTTAGACCGGTTACGGTAATGCCTCCCAAAATATATTCTTTTCCTTTTTCAAAAGAGATATTTTTATTAGTTATAACAGTGTCTTTTTTTATTTGCGCTATTGCACTAAAATTAAAAAAAAGTGCAAAAAGCACTAAGGTTGTAGAAAGTAATTTCATAGAAATTCTATTCTGTAAGTTGTTCGCTTGTTTTTCCAAATCGTCTCTCTCTATTCTGATAATCTATGATTGCATCATAAAAATGTTCTTGTCTAAAATCGGGCCAAAGAATATCTGTAAAATATAATTCGGCATACGCAATTTGCCATAATAAGAAATTACTAATGCGTTGTTCTCCACTAGTTCTTATCAATAAATCAACGTTGGGCAAATTAAACGTATATAAATGGTTATTTATAGTATTTTCATCAATTTTTTCTAAATCAAGCTCTTTATTAACAACTTTTTTAGATATGTTTTTGATTACATTAACAATTTCCTCTCTAGAACCATAGCTTAAAGCAAAAGTAAGCGTCATTTCATTATTCGATTTTGTTTTTTGAATTACATCTAATAATGTTTTTTGTGCATTTTTAGGAAGACTTTCTATGTTTCCAATGGCATTTACTTTTATCTTGTTGTCTTGAAATGTAGGTAGTTCTTTTTTTAATGAGCTAATTAAGAGACTCATTAAAGCATCTATTTCAAATGTAGGTCTTTTCCAGTTTTCTGTAGAAAAAGCATATAAAGTTATGTATCTTACTTTGAGTTCTCCTGCCGCTTCAAGTGTTTGCCTTACAGCAGTTAATGCATTTCTATGACCAAAAACTCTATTCATACCTTTACCTTTGGCCCATCGACCATTACCATCCATAATAATAGCAACGTGTTTTGGAACTCTCTGTAAATCTATGCGTAGTTTTTTATCCATATATTATAGTCCGTTTGTGTAGCACGCTGGTCTTCCAAAGGTGTAAATTAAAGAAAAACCCGTAAACATATACCAATCATTACCTGTGCCTCCAAAGTCAAGTTGGGCAACGGTATCAGTATTATAATCTAAATCATCCTCAAAAGTATATCTAAATTTTGCTTCTAAGGAAAAGGCGAAAGGACCTGTTAATTTTGATTTAAACCCGACACCAAAAGGAATAGAAAATGAGTTCTTATTATCATAAACATATACACTTGGTGACGATTCTGTAACAATATACTGATAGTTGAAAGCAGCTAACTCCAGCAGAATATAAGGAGTCCAAGATTTATCAGTAGATGATATCTCGTACTCATAAAAATTATATTCTAAACCTATTGCCAATTCGTTTATTGTATTAGAAAAATATGACCCTCTATCTCTTCTAAAATCTGTGTCTGCGTCTCTATCATTTCCTTTAATAGGCAAATAACTGTATGTTGCTCTTACTGCCATTCTGGGATTTAAATTATACTTTAAAAAAGCAGCGCCCGCAATTTTATTGGGATATATGTAATTAGTTCTTCCGATATCTCCAACATAATTAGAGCCTCCAATATAGATGCCCGCTTCGTACATTTGTCCAAAGGAAACGCTAGCAATGTTAATAAAAATGATTAAGAGTATACTTGTTTTCATCCTAAAAAATAGCCAGCAAATATAGGTTTTTCAATTTGCTTTATAAAGTTAATATTTAGTCTTTTTTGAATAACTACTGTTTTAATTAATTATTGTAAAAAAAATGTTAAAGGTTGGTTTCGTTTCTAGTGTCTTCTCCCCACAGTAATTTACTTCGTAAAGTTTGTAAAAAAGATTGATCATTTGGAATGATGCTTTTAATAGTAAATGCCGCTTTTTGTATGAAAACTTCAGTGTTTTTAGGGACAGAAGAAATTCTAGAATCTAAAGAAATTAAAAAGTCTTTTTCTCTAGAATCTATGGTTAGTTGTATATTAGTTTCGTCAGAAATCACCATAGATCTTGCGTTTAAATTATGGGGTGCAATAGGGGTAATCACAAGGCTTTTAGAATCTGGTGAGATTACTGGGCCATTGCAGCTTAAAGAATAACCTGTAGAACCTGTCGGTGTCGCAATTATTAAACCATCAGCCCAATAATTGGTTAAATATTCTTTATTCAAACTAGTTTTAACACCAATCATTGAAGTAGTATTTTTTCTAGCAATGGTAATTTCATTTAAAGCAAAGTTTAGTTCAGAAAATTCTTCTAATTTGGGCAATGTTTTTATAGAAAGTAACGTTCGTTCTTGAATTGTAAACTCACCTTTTAAAATAAGTTCTATACTTTTTTTTATATTTTTTTTGTTGATAGTTGCTAAGAAACCTAATCTACCAGTATTAATACCTAAAATAGGAATTCCTAAATTTCTAATATAGTTAACTGCTCTTAAGATTGTACCATCTCCACCTAACGTAAATAAAGTGTCAAAAGAACTGTTTAAATCAGAAAAATGAGAAAAGGTTGTATATTTTTTTTCTAAAATATTTCCTTCTCTTAATAAATCATAAAATTGTTTCTCTATAAAACATGTAATATTATTTTCTTGGAGGACACTCAATAAAACTTCAATTTCTTTTTCTGCAGAAATTGAATAAGACTGACCGTAAATTGCTACTTTCTTCATTTTTTTAATTCATTATCTTAGAAAAAAAACATAAATATCTTTGATGGCTATAAATCTAGGTATTTTTGTAAATAGTCTAATCTATATTTTAAATCCTCTAAATACTTGTCATTTTGATGTGAAGAGATGATTTTATAATCATATCTTCTAAAGTTTTGCATAATTTCATTCATATCATCTGAAATTATTTTTAAGGTAACCTGCAAAAAACTATCGTGTTTTTCAGAAATATAAATTCCTAATAATTTGCCTCCATTTGCTTCTACAATTTGTGTTACTTCACTCATCGAAGAGTCATTTTCTAATTTTTCTATAATTACAGTTTCACTTTCTTCAAGCATAAAAGGACTCATAGAAAAAGCATCTAAAACATCATGTAAATCATAATAGCCTATGTAATTTTTATCAGTATTTAATACAGGAATTATGTTGGTGTCATTATCAGCAAAAATCTTTAACAATTCTAAGACAGTTGCGTTTTCATCAGAAAAAAAATAATTAGCTAAATGGGTATAACTTCCTAAAATGGCTTCTTTGTTTTCAATAGTGTGCATGTCATCTTCTGCAAAAGAACCTAATAATTCACCATTTTCTACTAAAGGAAAATGTGTTATTGGAAAGTTTTTAAATAATTTTTGCGCACTATTTACACTGTCTTGTAAGCCGAGTGCCTTAATGTCTTTTAATAAGTAATCATTGATGTTCATTCTTTACGAATATAGGATAAAATGATTTAATGAGTTATATTTGCAGCCTAATTTTATACAATGACAAAGTTAAGCGTAAATATTAATAAAATTGCAACTTTACGCAATTCTAGAGGTGGTAATGTGCCTAATTTATTAAACGTTGCTGCCGATATTGAGGCTTTTGGTGCAGAAGGAATTACCATTCACCCAAGACCAGATGAACGCCATATTCGGTATCAAGATGCAAGAGATTTAAAAAAGATTGTTACCACAGAATATAATATTGAAGGAAACCCTATTAAATCTTTTATGGATTTGGTTTTAGAGGTAAAACCAACGCAGGTTACTTTAGTGCCAGATGCAATAAATGCAGTTACTTCTAATGCTGGTTGGGACACAATTACGCATCAATCTTTCTTACAAGAAGTGATTGCTGAATTTAAAAAAAATGGAATTAGAACTTCTATTTTTATTGATACTGATGTGAGGTTGATAGAAGCTGCGGCAAAAACGGGTGCAGATAGAATAGAATTATATACAGAAGAATTTGCAAGCCAATTCGATTTAGGAAATAAAGAGGCTGTAAAACCATATACAGAAGCTGCAGTTTTAGCACATAAATTAGGGTTAGGTATTAATGCCGGACATGATTTGAGTCTGGAAAACATCCAATTTTTTAAAGAGAACATTCCTAATTTGGCTGAAGTTTCTATTGGACATGCACTTATTACCGAAAGCTTGTATTTAGGTTTAGAAAATGTGGTGAGCATGTATTTGCATAGGCTGCAGAGCGTAAAGTAAAAAAGCTCCAAGCCATTATTTCGAAATAATCTTTTTTAAGCGATCAAAAAATCTAAAAACCTACTTTTTTAAATGTCTAAAAACCCAATACTTCACTCAACTATAAAAGGAGAAGGAAAGCCTTTGCTAATTTTACACGGTTATTTTGGAATGAGTGATAATTGGAAATCTTTAGGGAATCAATTTTCTGAAGCGTATCAAGTTCATTTAATAGATCAAAGAAACCACGGAAGAAGCTTTCATGCAGATGAATTCAATTATCAAATTTTAGTGGAAGATTTATATAATTATATAGCCTATCATCAATTAGAAAAAGTCAATTTAATTGGTCATTCTATGGGTGGTAAAACGGCGATGTTGTTTGCAGTAATGTATCCAGAATTATTAAATAAGTTGGTAATTGTAGATATTTCTCCAAGAATGTATAAACCGCATCATAATGCCATTTTAGCAGGTTTAAATTCGGTAGATTTTTCTGTGCAAAACTCTAGAAGTTTGGTTGATGAAAAATTAGCAGCATTAATTCCAGACTTTGGTGTTCGTCAGTTTCTAATGAAAAACTTGTACTGGAAAGAAAAAGGGCAATTGGAGTATAGGTTTAATTTACAATCCTTAACAGAAAACAATCCAGAAATTGGCGAAGCTTTGCCTTCTTTTACTGTTTTTGAAAAGAATACGTTATTTTTAAAAGGTGAAAAATCAGACTATATTACTGAAAACGAAAAACCAATTATAGAGGCTCATTTTCCGAACTCAAAAATCGTACAAATTGCAAATGCGGGTCATTGGCTGCATGCAGAAAGTCCGAAAGGTTTTTATAACAAGGTTTGTGAATTTTTGGGTTAAAAAATAATTTCTGATATTCTCATGAGTTTTATATCGCTTATTTTTAAATAACTTTATTACCTTTAAATTTAAAAAGTAATATGAAGAAAATACTCCACTTTCTCTTATTGATTGTTTTCAACTCAGCAACTTTTTGTCAAAGTCAAAATATCAATTTGAAATTAGATTCGGATAGAAATTTTTGGCAAAAATTTACTTATGATTTAGGGAATATGGCTGGAGGAATGGGGCACGCATATAGCAGGCCTTTGCATTGGCAAAAGAACCAATTTGCAAATTTCGGTTATGTCGCAGCAGGAACTACAGCATTATATTCTATAGATGATAATATGGATAATTGGGTAAATGGTTGGAGAGGAGATGTGCCACGTTGGTTGGTAGATTATGGCAATGATATAGGAAGCCCTAATAACAATTATATGCTAACGGGTGCTGTTTATCTAACAGGACTAGTTATTAAAGATCCAAAATTAAGAAGAACAGGAGTTTTGTTGATTTCCTCAGCTTCAGCAGCAGGATTATTGCAACAAATTAGTAAAAGAATAATTGGTAGAGCAAGGCCTAAAGCGAATGTTGGTAAAGATGTGTTTGATCCTTTTCACATAGACCGCGTTTTTAATTACGATTCTTTTCCTTCAGGTCACACAATGCTGGGTTTTACAAATGCTTACGCAATAGCTAAACAATTTAATAATCCGTGGATAAAAGCAGGATTGTATACTGTAGGCTCCATACCAGGACTAAGCAGAATTATCGATCGTTTTCATTGGATTTCTGATGTAGCTTTTTCTACAGCTATTAGTATTTTTATTGTAGAAGCAATAGACAGATTTTTAGATACCAAATACGATAAAAAATATATTGACATCAAAAAAGAGAAAAAAGTATCTTGGAATTTACAAGTTACTCCAAGAGATTTTGGTGTATCTATGAGTTTTTAAGCTTAGGCTTAATAATATATCTTTGAATAATTAATTTTTCAATTTTTTAAGCTAAAACGATGAATATTCAAAACGCACAACAACAAGTAGATGATTGGATTAAGAATCACGGAGTTCGTTATTTTAACGAGCTTACAAACATGGCACAACTAACAGAAGAGGTTGGTGAAGTTGCTAGAATTATTGCAAGGCGTTATGGAGAGCAAAGTGAAAAAGAATCTGATAAAAATAAAGATTTAGGAGAAGAATTAGCAGATGTTATGTTTGTCGTTTTGTGTTTAGCAAATCAGACAGGCATAGATTTGCAAGATGCTTTTGAAAAGAAATTAGATATTAAAACAAAACGTGATCACGATCGTCATCACAATAATAAAAAATTAAAATAATGAGTTTTATAGCGAAAATTAAAAATCCAGTTTTCTGGTCCAACTTTTTTAGAGTTGTCGTTCCCTTTTTTATCATAGTTACTTTATTTTCATTATTTATGAATAGTTGGAGAGAAATTTTTGCTGGTGATTTTGCAGCCGTTTCTGAAACTAATTTTAGTGGAGGTAAATGGAAGAATTTTTGGGGAATAAAAGTATTTATTACCGTTTTTTATGGTTTATATATTACCAATAAGAACATGAAATAAAACAATAAAAGCGACTTTAAAGTCGCTTTTATGTTTATACTTTTTATTGGAATTAATCCAATTGAATTAAATTGATGTTACTTTCTTTTACTTTTTGATTGAGTTCTTTTATTCCAACATCGAATAACGAATACAGTTTTGTCAATTCAAGGTCTATATCCTTCACAATAGTATTTTTAAAATCGAATGCTTGTCTCGTAGGAGCATAGTTTCCAATTCTTGTCAACGAATTTAAATGCGCTAATTTATTATTTAATCTAATAGGAAAATTTAAAGGATCCTGACCACTTTTAGATTTTGTTTGATACAAAGTTTCTTCAATTTTTGTCATGTTTTTCACCAAAGAATCTGCGTATTCCAATAAAGCTTTGTGCAGTTCTTTATTTTTAATAGACTTCTTTAAAATAGCAACTTGACCTCTCACTTTTTGTACATTTTTTAAAGCTTTATGAATCTCTGTCATTTTTGTGTTGATCTCGTTTATAAAATCAAACTGAGTTTTCATGTCACTTTTTGTCGCTTCAGAAGTTGGATTCCTTAAAATAGAAAAGCTCTGATTCATTTTTTTATTATTTACAGTCAATTCAACCTTATAATTTCCAGGTAAAGCCATTGGTCCATTTAAAGAAGCCCACCAAAGAATCATCTCTTTTACTTTTTCAGCCCCGGGATACATCATGTTCCAATTAAAAAGGTTGTTTCCATCGGCTACTTTTAATTTATCTTCCTTTTTTTCTTTGTCTGGTTTCGTAGTATATTTTTTAATCAAATTATCGTTTGCATCATAAAAAGATAGTGAAATAGTGTCTTTTTCGTTTTCTTTTTTGATGAAATAATTTATAGCAACGCCACCTGCATGATTTGTTCCTGCCGTTCTAGAAGTTCGGCCATTTCCGCCAGATAAATTATAAGCACCTTTAGGTTTGTATAAAACGATCTCCTTCTTTAAAGTTGCTGAATTGAGCTGATGTAAAGGCGTTAAATCGTCAATAATCCAAAGAGAACGCCCTTGCGTTGCGGCGATTAAATTATCGTCTTTAATGACCAAATCTGTGATAGGAACAATAGGTAAATTTTGTTTGAAAGATTGCCAGTTTTCACCATCATCAAAAGAAATATACATGCCTCTTTCTGTTCCTGCATATAACAAACCTTTCCTTTTCGGATCTGCTCTTAGAGCTCTTGTGAAATCTTCATCAGAAATTCCTGCGACAATTAATTTCCAAGATTTTCCATAATTTTCTGTTTTGTAGATGTAAGGCTTGTAATCTCCAGATTTATATTTTGTACCGACCAAATAAGCGCCGCCTTTTGTAAACGGATCCACTTCAATGCAGTTAATCATCATCCATTCTGGTATTTTTTTAGGAGTTACATTGTCCCAAGTTTCACCATTATTTTTAGAAATATGAACCAAACCATCGTCAGAGCCTGTCCAAATTAAACCGGGCTCAAAAGGAGATTCTGTTGCTGCGAAAATGGTTCCATAATATTCAACGCCAGTATTGTCTTTTGTGATTGGACCTCCAGAAGGACCTAAAGTTTTTGGATCATTTCTAGTCAAGTCTGGACTGATTATTTTCCAAGATTGCCCTTCGTTTTCTGTTACATGCAAATGATTAGAAGCTGCATATAATTTCTTTTTATTATTTGGCGAAAAGAAAATGGGAAAGTTCCATTGAAAACGATATTTAAAATCTTCTGCTCCATGACCCATAGGATCATCGGGCCAAACATTTACAGCGCGGGTTTCATTAGTTTTATGATTTTTTCGGGTCAATAAACCCCCATAACTTCCTCCATAAACAATATCATTGTTTAAAGGATCTACAGCGATATGTGCGCTTTCCCCACCCGCGGTAGATTCCCAATCAGATTCGGTAATAAAACTCCCTGAAGTTCTATGCGAAATTCGTACCGTAGAATTGTCTTGTTGTGCCGCCAAAATTCGATAAGGAAAATGATTGTCTGTGGTAACTCTATAAAATTGTGAAGTAGGCTGATTCATATAGGTACTCCAGTTTTTACCAGCATCAAAAGAAATTTGTGCACCGCCATCATCACCTATAATCATTCTTTGATTATCTTCTGGAGCCATCCATAAATCATGATGATCTCCATGAGGCGCATTATACGTTTTGTAAGTTTTCCCGCCATCCGTAGATTTATGATAACGTACATTTAAGATGTATAAAATATCTTCATCTTGTGTATCTGCATAAATACGCGTGTAATACCAAGCTCTTTGACGTAATTTACGTTCAGAATTAATCAATTTCCATGTTTTACCAGCATCTACAGATTTATAGACACCTCCTTTTTCATTTTCAATTAATACCCAAACAATATCGGAGTTTAAAGGAGAAACCGTAACGGCACTAATTCCCCAAATTCCTTTTGGTAAACCTTTATATTCAGAAATATTGTTCCAAGTGTCACCGCCATCCGTGCTTTTATAGATGGCAGAACCTTTTCCTCCAGAAGATAAACTGTAAGGTGTTCTTCTAACATCCCATGTTGTTGCATATAAAATTCTGGGATTATTTGGGTCAATTATTAAATCAATTGCACCCGAATTTTCATCAGAAAACAAAACGCGCTTCCAATTTTTTCCGCCGTCTATGGATTTATAAACTCCTCTTTCTTCCGTGGGTTTGTATAAATCGCCTAAAACAGCTGCAAAAACAATATCTGCATTTTTTGGATGAATACGCATTCTTGGAATATGTCTTGAGGTTTTTAAACCTACATGCTTCCAAGTTTTACCAGCATTTTCAGATTTCCAAATTCCATCTCCAGAAGAAACATTTCCACGAACAGTTTTTTCTCCCATTCCCACATACATTACATTATTATCAGATTCAGAAATTGCAACAGAACCCACAGAGCCTCCAAAAAATCCGTCAGAAATGTTTTGCCAAGTGTTCCCTGCGTCAGTAGTTTTCCAGACACCACCTCCGGTAGCGCCCATATAAAAAAGATTTGCTTTTCCAGAAACTCCAGTTACAGCTGCACTTCTGCCTCCTCTAAAAGGACCAATATTTCGCCATTTTACAGCGCTAAAATATTCGTCAGAAACTTTGGTAGATTTTTTTTGTGCAGTAACTTTGACATTCGCTGACAAAAACAAGCAAATTACTAGAAAATAGAATTTTTTCATGATAGTAGTTGTAATTTTGAACGTTAAAAATAAGAATTAAAATCATTTTTTGGAATGGATGTACTGTTAAATCATTTAAAGGATAAAAAAATAAAAGAGAAAATTACCATTTCTGGTTCTAAAAGTGAATCTAATAGACTCTTGATTCTTCAAAAGTTATTTCCAGAAATTTTAATTAAAAATTTATCAGATTCTGATGACTCTGTGCACATGCAACACGCACTTTCTACCAAAGATGAAATTGTAGATATTGGCCATGCAGGAACTGCTATGCGTTTTTTAACATCTTATTTTGCAGTTAATGATGGCAGAAAAACGGTTTTAACAGGTTCTGAAAGAATGCAGAACAGACCAATTGAAATTTTAGTAAATTCATTAAATGATTTAGGGGCAGAAATTTCTTATGAAGAGAAAGGTGGATACCCACCAATAAGAATTAAAGGAGCGAAAATCACAAAAGATAAAGTTCAAATAAATGGAAATGTAAGTAGTCAGTATATTTCTTCATTATTATTAATCGCTTCAAAATTAGAAAACGGTTTAGAAGTTGAATTAATTGGTGAAATCACCTCTGTTCCTTATATAAAAATGACTCTAAGCTTGTTAACACAACTTGGAATTGAAAATAAATTTGAAGGTAATTTTGTTAAGGTTTTTCCGAAGAAAGAGATCGAAAAACAAACTGTTGTTGTCGAGTCAGATTGGTCCTCTGCAAGCTATTTTTATTCCATAGTCGCCTTATCAAACATTGGTTCAGAAATTACTTTATCAGCCTATAAAAAAGAAAGTTTACAAGGAGATTCTTGTTTGGCAGAAATCTACCAACATTTTGGCGTAGAAACTGTTTTTGGTGAACATAGTATCATTTTAAAAAAGACGAGAGAAAGCAATAAGAGAACCTTAGAAATTGATTTAAAAAATGCTCCAGATATTGCGCAAACAATTGCAGTTACTTGTTTTGCTGAAAGTATTGCGTGTAATTTAACAGGTTTACACACCTTAAAAATTAAGGAAACAGATAGGTTAGAAGCTTTACATGATGAATTGTCAAAATTAGGGGCTTTAATTTCTGTGACAACCACAAGTTTACATTTAGAAAAATCATCAGAAATTAAAGAGAATATTGCCATTAAAACCTATAGCGATCATCGAATGGCAATGGCTTTTGCGCCTTTAGCACTCTTAGTTCCAATTAACATATTAAATGCTGAAGTAGTAACAAAGTCATACCAAAAATTTTGGAAAGACATGCAGCAAATAGGTATTGTAATTAACGAACTTTAAAGATAAACAGTCAAACACTTGACAACGCCTATTTCGATGTTGTATATTTGCCCCTTTTACAGCAAAATAAACATATGAAATTATCACACTTTGAATTTGAATTGCCAGAAGAATTGTTAGCAATTTACCCTGCGGAACATAGAGATGAATCTCGTTTAATGGTTTTAAATAGAAAAGAGCAAACTATAGAACATAAAACGTTTAAAGATGTTATAAATTACTTTGAAGAAGGTGATGTTATGATGTTAAACAACACCAAGGTTTTTCCTGCGAGAATGTTCGGAAACAAAGAAAAAACAGGGGCTAGAATTGAAGTTTTCTTACTAAGAGAACTAAATGCTGAGAATAGGTTATGGGATGTTTTAGTAGATCCTGCAAGAAAAATTAGAATTGGAAACAAATTATTTTTTGGAGAAGATGATAGTTTGGTGGCAGAAGTTATAGACAATACAACTTCTAGGGGAAGAACTTTACGTTTTTTATATGACGGGAGTTACGAAGCTTTTAGAGAAAAATTATTGGAACTAGGTGAAACTCCTTTGCCAAAAGCAATCAACAGAGAGGTAGAAGCTTCTGATGAAGAACGTTACCAAACGATATATGCAAAACACGAAGGTGCAGTTGCAGCTCCATCAGCAGGTTTACATTTTTCTAAGCACTTACTAAAACGTCTAGAAATTAAAGGAGTTGATTTTGCTGAAATGACTTTGCATGTTGGATTAGGAACTTTTAGTCCTGTAGAAGTAGAAGATTTATCTAAGCATAAAATGGATTCTGAACAGATTGTGATTTCTACTGCTACTGCAGATAAAATTAATCAAGCAAAAAAGGAAAAAAGAAGAATTTGTGCAGTGGGTACAACGGTAATGAGAACGGTAGAATCTTCAGTTTCGTCTAAACAGGAGTTAAATGCTTTTGAAGGCTGGACAAATAAGTTTATTTTTCCTCCGTTTGAGTTTAGTATTGCAAATAGTATGATCACAAATTTTCATGCACCTAAATCTACCTTAATGATGCAAGCAGCTGCTTTTGCTGGGTATGATTTTTTAATGGAAGCATATAAAGTAGCAATTAAAGAGAAATATAAATTCTCTACATACGGAGACGCGATGTTAATAATATAATTCAATTTTTTTATTGAAAACTTAAAACCTCGCAAGTTTCTTGTGAGGTTTTGTATTTTTGTACGATATGGAACTAAAAAAGAAAGACATAAGGGCTCTAACCAAAGAACAATTACGGGATTTTTTTGTAGAAAATGGCGATAAAGCTTTTCGTGGAAATCAAGTTTATGAATGGCTTTGGAGCAAGTCTTTGCATACTTTTGAAGACATGACTAATATTTCTAAAGAAACTAGAGAAATGTTAGAGTTAAACTTTGTCATCAATCATATAAAGGTTGATTCTATGCAAAAGAGTAATGATGGTACTATTAAAAATGGTATAAAATTGCATGATGGTTTAATTGTTGAATCTGTTTTAATACCTACAGATAAAAGAACAACAGCTTGTGTTTCTAGTCAAGTTGGTTGTAGTTTAGATTGCAAGTTCTGTGCAACATCACGTTTAAAAAGAATGCGTAATTTAAACCCTGATGAAATTTACGATCAAGTTGTCGTTATAGACAAGCAAAGTAGATTATATTTTAATCATAAATTAACAAATATTGTTTTTATGGGAATGGGAGAACCATTGATGAACTATAAGAATGTTATTAAATCAATAGAAATGATTACATCTCCTGAAGGTTTAGGAATGTCATCAAAAAGAATAACAGTTTCTACCTCTGGAGTGCCAAAAATGATAAAAATGATGGCAGATGAAGAAGTGAAGTTTAATTTAGCAGTTTCTTTACATTCTGCTATTGACGAAGTTAGAACGTCAATAATGCCATTTAATGCTACTTTTCCGTTAAAAGATTTACGCGAATCTCTCGAATATTGGTATGAAAAAACAAACCGGGCAATTACCTATGAGTATATTGTTTGGCAGGGAATTAATGATAGAAAAGAAGATATAAAAGCGTTAGTTGAATTTTGTAAAGCTGTGCCGTGTAAAATTAATTTAATAGAATACAATCCGATCGATGATGGTGAGTTTCAGCAAGCAAGTTCATCAGCCATAAATAATTATATTTCTAATTTAGAAATGCATGATATTACTGTAAATGTAAGAAGAAGTAGAGGTAAGGATATTGATGCTGCTTGTGGGCAATTGGCTAATAAAGCGTAAAAAAAAAGTGTTTGATGAAAAAGTTGATTATTTTTAGTTTACTATTTTTAGTTTTTTTAAATTTAGAAGCGCAGAAGAAACCCCAGTCTTTATGGGAAATACTGAAAGGTAAAGAATTAGAATCATCAATTACTTTTCTGCCTGTAGGTATCCATACAAAAGATTTAGAGGTTTTTGGTGTTTGGTATACTAGTTATAATTACAAAAGCTATGAATTAGCTGTCTTTAAAAATTCATTTGGAGACTTTACAATAGCCGCTTTATATAAAAGAAAACAAGAAATAACTAAAAATTTTTCTGTAATTTATGGATTGGGAGTGATGCACGGGTATCATGGTAAAATGCAAAATGTAGATGGTATACCTTTCAGAAAAACTTTTTTATGGACAGGAGAGATTAATCCAGTTGGCGGACTCAGTTTAGATTATAAGATATCTAAAAAGACGAGTTTACAGTTAAGCCTTACTCCTTTAGTTTTTGTATATGGTTTTCGTTATATTATTTAGTAAGTAAAAGTATTTTTAATTTTTTTTATGAAAGCATTAGCATTTATACAACTACCTATTAAAAATGAAATGGAACTCTTTGAGGAGAAATTCAAAGATTCTATGATTTCAAAAGTCCCACTTTTAAACAGAATTACTTATTATATTGTTCGTAGAAAAGGAAAACAAATGCGTCCAATGTTTGTTTTTTTAGTCGCAAAAATGGTTTCTGATGGTGGTTTTGATGAACGGACTTTTAGAGGGGCTTCTGTAATAGAATTGATTCATACAGCAACCTTGGTTCATGATGATGTTGTAGACGATAGCAATAGAAGACGTGGTTTTTTCTCCATAAACGCTTTATGGAAAAATAAAATTGCAGTTTTAGTGGGCGATTTTTTACTTTCAAAAGGATTGCTTTTATCCATAGATAATGAAGATTTTGATTTGTTGAAATTAATTTCGATTGCAGTGCGTGAAATGAGTGAAGGCGAATTACTTCAAATAGAAAAAGCAAGAAAATTAGACATTACAGAAGATATTTATTTCAATATTATTCGTCAGAAAACAGCCACTTTAATAGCTGCTTGCTGTGGAGTTGGAGCAGCTTCAGTTGGCGCTAATCAGGAGACGATTCAGCAAATGCGAAAATTTGGAGAATATATAGGAATCGCTTTTCAAATTAAAGATGATTTATTTGATTATACAGATGATAAAATAGGAAAACCTACAGGAATAGATATTAAGGAACAAAAAATGACGTTGCCGTTAATTCATACATTAAATACATGTTCAAAAAAACATAAAAATTGGATTATCAATTCAATAAAGAAACACAATAAAGATAAAAAACGTGTTAAAGAAGTAATTGCCTTTGTAAAAGAAAATGGAGGCATAGAGTACACTACAAGTAAAATGCTCGATTATAGAAATAAGGCATTAACAATCTTAGAAAACTTTCCTACATCCCCTTATAAAGATTCTTTGGTTGCAATGATTGACTATGTTGTAGAACGTAAGATTTAGTTTTATAACTCCAATAATTCTTCAACAAATGCCCTGGAGTTTGACAATCTTGGTATTTTATGTTGCCCACCCAATTTACCTTTACGTTTTAACCAATCATAAAATAAGCCTTTTCTAGCCACATGAATTTTTGGCATTGCAAGGGTTAGAGAATTATAACGTTTTGCCTCATAATCAGAATTTATAGACTTTAATGCATTGTCTAACAACTCTGTAAAATAGTGCATGTTTTCTGGCGATTTGCTAAACTCAATGATCCATTCATGACCCCCGTTTTTTTTGTTTTTCATAAAAATAGGTCCCACTGTATAATCATTGATCGTTGCGTTTGTTTTTTCACAAGCTAACTTTAAAGCATCTTCAGCATTTTCAATATTTACTTCTTCACCAAAAACATTGATATAGTGTCTTGTTCTTCCAGTAATTTTAATTCGATAAGGATCTAAGGAGGTAAATCGTATGGTGTCTCCGATTAAATAACGCCACAAACCACTATTTGTGGTTATAATTAAAGCATAATCAATATCTTTTTTTACTTTTGATAAAGGAATTGTGGTAGAATCTTCTCCTTTATAAGTGGTCATCGGAATAAATTCATAGAAAATACCATAATCTAACATCAGCAGTAATTCTTTTGAACCATTTCTATCTTGGATGGCAAAAAAACCTTCAGAGGCGTTGTATATTTCATAATATTGAAAATCCTTTTTAGGAATTAATTTTTTATACTGTTCTCGATACGGGTTAAAGTTTACACCTCCATGAAAATAAACTTCTAAATTTGGCCAAACTTCTAAAATATTATTTTTTCCTGTTCTTTCTAATACCCTATTTAAAAGTACTAACATCCAACTTGGTACGCCTACTAAACTAGTAATGTCTTCATAGATTGTTTCGTCAATAATAGCTTCCATTTTGGTTTCCCATTCTGCCATTAAAGCAACTTCTTGACTTGGAGCAGAACTGTAATCTGCCCAAAAAGGCAAGTTTTCTGTGATAATTGCAGACAAGTCTCCAAAGTGCGAATTGTTGTCTTTGTATATTTCAGAACTTCCTCCTAATTTTAACCCTTTACCAGTAAACAACTGTGTTTCTTCATTGTTATTTATGTATAAACACAACATGTCTTTACCTGCTTTTAAGTGGCAATATTCGAGAGCTTCATCGCTTACAGGAATAAATTTACTTTTCGCATTTGTAGTTCCGCTAGATTTTGCAAACCATTTTATTGGAGTGGGCCAAAATAAATTTTGTTCACCTTTTCTACAGCGTTCGATTAAGGGTTCTATACTTTCATATTTTTGGATAGGCACTTTGTTTACGAAATCTTCATAATTTTTGATGGATGAAAAATGATAATCTTTACCAAGCTCCGTTCTTTTTGCAGCAGCAACTAATCTCAATAAAAGCTCTTCTTGCACATCCATCGGATATTTTAAAAATAGTTCTATTTGGTGCACTCTCTTTTTTAAAAACCAAGAAATTATTGAATTGATAAACTGAAACGCCATAGAATTTAGTAAGTTTGTCTAGTTCGATTTTGTAAAACTAAAAATACATAATCAATAGTTAAAACACTAAAATTTGGAGATGAAATATCAAGGAGTACTAAAAAAAATGAAAACTGAAAATTTATCTGAAATTCAGTATTATTTAGATATGAAATCTGATTTTTTAAATGTGAATCAGCTTCTAAACAAAGAGATTACAATTAGTTTTGTTACTTATGAATGCTTGAGCTGTCATTTAGAAAAAAAAGTTTATAGACAAGGTTTTTGTAAATCTTGTTTTTTTGAAATTCCAAATGCTGCCGATTGGATTATGAAACCAGAATTAAGTAAAGCCCATTTAGATATTGAAGATAGAGATTTAGCTTATGAAAAAGCGGTGCAATTAAAACCACATATTGTGTATTTGGCAAATTCTAGTAATGTAAAAGTGGGTGTTACAAGAAAACAGCAAGTGCCTACAAGATGGATAGATCAAGGCGCACATGAAGCTATAGAAATTGTGGAGGTGCCTAACAGGTATTTAGCAGGTATCACAGAAGTTGCTTTAAAAGAGTATGTTGCTGATAAAACAAATTGGCGTAAAATGCTAAAGAATGACATTGAGGATGTAAACCTGATTGAATGGAGAGAGAAACTAAAAGAATTTATTCCTGAGGAAGCAAAAGAATATTTTATTGAAAATAATACTGAAACCCATTTAAATTTTCCGGTAAAAAAGTATCCAGAAAAACCAAAAAGTTTAAACTTGATTAAAACTCCAACTTATAAAGGCAAATTGGTTGGGATAAAAGGACAGTATTTAATTTTTGAAGATGAAACTGTTTTTAATGTAAGAAGTAATGAAGGTTTGGTAGTTTCAATAGAGATATAGTTACACACCTCCAAATTCAATTATACTAAAAGATTAATTATGAAAAACAATTTACTAAAAGTAGCTTTAGCGCAAATCTCTCCTGTTTGGTTGAATAAAGAAAAAACAATTGAAAAAATTGAAAGATCAATTGTAAATGCAGCAAAAGAAAATTGTGAATTGATTGTTTTTGGTGAAGCGCTGTTGCCAGGTTATCCTTTTTGGATTGGCTTAACGAACGGTGCAGAATGGAATTCTAAAACTCAGAAAGAAATTCACGCTCATTATGTTCGTAATTCTGTAACGATCGAAAAAGGTGAGTTAGATTCCATCTGTAAATTGGCAAAAGAACATAATATTGCTATTTATTTAGGAATTATAGAGCGTGCACAAAATAGGGGTGGCCATAGTATTTATGCTTCTTTAGTATACATCAACCAAGAGGGAAAGATAAAGTCTGTACATCGCAAGCTTCAACCTACTTATGACGAACGTTTAACTTGGGCGCCTGGAGATGGAAACGGCTTACAAGTTCATCCTCTAAAGGAATTTACCGTGGGTGGTTTAAATTGTTGGGAAAATTGGATGCCTTTACCAAGAACTGCGCTATATGGTTTAGGAGAAAATTTGCACATTGCTGTTTGGCCAGGAAGTGATCATAATACCAAAGATATTACCCGCTTTATTGCAAGAGAATCTCGTTCTTTTGTGATTTCTGTTTCTTGCTTAATGGCAAAATCTGACTTTCCATCCGATGTTCCTCATTACGATAAAATTATAAAAGACGCTCCAGCTATTTTAGCAAATGGAGGTTCTTGTATTGCTTCTCCTGATGGAGAGTGGTTAGTAGCACCTGTTATTAATAAAGAAGGTTTGATTATAGAAACATTAGATTTTAATAGGGTGTTAGAAGAGAGACAAAACTTTGATTGTGTGGGGCATTATTCTCGACCAGATGTAACTAAATTACACGTAAATAGAGAAAGGCAAAGTACAGTTTCTTACGAAGATTAAGGGGTTCCCTTAAGTACCTTTTCTAAAATACGTTCAACACCGAAGGCATCATTACTTTCTGTTGAAAAGTTTGCGAGTTCTTTAATGTCAGCATGTGCATTTTTCATTGCAAAACTAAAATGTGCTTCTTGCAGCATTTCAAGGTCATTATGATAATCCCCAAAAACCATCGTGGCTGCTTTGGTAATATTTAATAGTTTTTGAAGTTCTCTTAAAGCATTTCCTTTATTGGCTTTTTCATCAGAAATATCTAACCAATTCTTACCAGAAACTTTGAGTAAAACCTCCTCTTTTAAATGCTTGATTTCGGGATAAATAAATTCTTCGGAAGAATCAAAATGGTAGACTGCAATTTTAAATACAGGATTTGTTTTCGGAATTTCCAATAAATCATCTACAACTTTAAAACTGTGATAATATTCTTGGAAGAGCTCAATAAAAAGTGCATCTGTACTTTCTATAAAGGCAGCATTATTGCAGCAAAGCACCATGTTTGCTCCTTTGATTTTTCTTAAAATAGGAATTAATTTTAGTGCTTTTTCCGGGTTTAAATAATTTGAAAGTAATACTTGTTCCCCTTTTTTGGCAACTCCTCCATTTTCTGCAATGATATAAATATCATCTTTTATGGTAGAAAGCTTATCAACAATACTATTGTGTTGTCTTCCGCTTGCTGCGCAAAAAGTTATGTTTCTTTTTTTAAGTTCTTTAAAAAGATTGAAAAATTGCTTACTAACTTGCCCTTGAGAGTTTAGTAAAGTTCCATCCATATCAGAAACTACTAATTTTACTTTAGAAAAATCAATCATTATTATTTAGTGGAATCTCTAATAACTAAATCAGTTGTAATTACTTTAGTAACCGTTTCTGTATGTTTTTTTTCTAATTTATCAATTAAAATTTGAGCAGCAGCTTCACCCATCTGCTCTCCATGTTGACTAATAGTGGTCATTTTCGGACTTGAGTGTCTTGCTAAAATTCCGTTTGAGAATGCAATTACAGACAAATCTTTAGGTATTTCAAGACCGCTTTTTAAGCCAGCTTTCATTGCAGCAATTGCTGGAGATTCGCCAGTTGCTATTACACTATCAATTTTATTTTTTTTAAAGAGCGGAATCAAAATGGATTCATACTCTTTATAGTCTTCATTTAAAATATTGACAACAAGATTCTCATTAAAAGGTAAACCTACATTCTCTAATCCTTTTTTATAACCCAAAAAGCGTTGTTCACCAATATGTAAATTGCTTAAAGTAGAGACAAAAGCAATATTTTTGTGACCAGTCTTGTGCAAATATTCAACAGTATTTAAAGCACCATTAAAATCATCAGTAATAATTTTATCACAATTTATTGATTTTGCAACACGATCAAACATTACAATTGGTGTGCCGTTTTCTATGGTTTCTTTAAAATGATTAAATTCTTGTTTAAGTTCAGTCTCTTCAGACATCGAAAGAATAAAACCATCGATACTTCCATTAGAAAGCATTTCTATAATTTCAACTTCCTTGGTGTACGATTCATTAGAAATACAAGCAATCACCTTATATCCTCTTTCTAAAGCAGTTTTTTCTATTCCTTTAAATACTTGTGCAAAGAAATATTTTAACATCGTAGGAATGATAATTCCGATAGTTTTGGTGCTTCTATTTTTTAAACTTAACGCATTAAAGTTAGGCTTGTAGTTCTTCGATTTTGCATATATTTGAATCTTTTCTTTGGTAGCTGCACTAATTTCATAGCTGTCATTCAGTGCTTTAGAAACAGTAGAAATAGAAACATTAAATTCTTTTGCAATATCTTTAATCGTAAGCTTTTTCATATAAACAAAAATTTGGCACTAATATATAAAATATAAGGACTCTTTTTTTAATAAATTATTAAATTATCATTTTTTTTATCCTGAATCTTTTTATTTCATAAATTAAAAAGGAAAATACAATCAAATATTCAAGAAGCACAATCCATAAATTTTCTTTCCAAGGAACATTTGAATAAGCCTGGTAGCTTAACACCACCGCCAAGCTCCAAACAATTGGAAATTTATATTTTGTAAAAACCGATAAAATTATGGGTGTTGCTAAATACCAAGGATGTACCGTGGTTGCTGTAAAATAATAAAAACACAAGCCAAATAAACATGCTGTTATTAAGGACGTCATTGTTTTGTTTTTTTTTAAAAAAGCAAGAATTATTAAAAAGACGATCGTCAATATCGGGGTAATTTTACCAATAATTGCAATCTCATTCCAACCTGTTAAAAGGTATCCAATTTCTCTAAACAAGTAATAAAAACTGGCATTAAATTCAAAATCACGAAACCATAAACCTATGGAATTTGTGTAGTTTGTAATTAATTTTGAAGCATAAAAAGGTGAAAATAAAATGATCGTTGTGGCAAGAATAACGGTGTAGAAACTGAATAACCGAATCATGCCTGAGTAGGCAGGTATAGCTTTTTTCTTACTAGTATGCGATGGTTCCACTGTATGCATAAGTATGTTTTGTTTTACAAACCATTGATAAAACAAGGGTAAAAACAACAAAGGAATTAATTTTACAGAAACAGCACAAGCAATTAAAATTGCAGCAAAAATCCATTGTTTTTGAAATAATTTGTACAACCCCCAAATAAGAAAGAACAGCATTACAGGTTCAAAATGTAAATTCCCAGTCATTTCTATAATGATAAATGGATTTAAAATATACCAAAAAATGTTTTTTACAGGAAGTTGAAGTTTTTCTAAAAGCTTTTTTCCAAAATATAAAACGCCTATATCAGCAAGTATAATAATCAATCTTAAAACTACAATAGACCCAAAAATACTTTTACTAGAAAACAACGCAGCAATTAAAAAACACAACTGATTTAATGGTGGGTAATTTGTGTAATGACTTCCATTCATTGCACCCATTCCATTGTATAGTTCTGAAGTTTCTGCAACTGGATTCAGCCCTTGTTGTATAAAGTTTTGAGGTAAATATAAGTAGGGGTTTAAGCCTTCAAGAAGCATTCTTCCATCCCAAATAAATCGGTAAAAGTCTTGTGATAAATTTGGTGTTGCAAATAGAAATATCAATCTAAAAAGAACAGAAACTCCAACTAAATTAGAGAACGATATGCTGTTGTTTTTCATCACTAAATAAAAACATCCAAAGAGAGAAAACCATAAAAAAAGAAGTTGATAGAACTCAGTTCTTTCTAAAAAATAGGCACATAAAAAAAACAGAATGGCGCTTATCGAAAGTAGCAGTACATCTTTGTTTTTTGTAAAAAAAGACATTATGCTTTAGAAAAAATTGATTTAAAAAAGACATAGGAGAAGCCTATAAAAAGCATAAAATGAAAAGGGAATAATCCAAAATCTCCTCCTTGATCACCTACAACGAAAGCACTATACATACCAAAAATAAAATAGATTGCTAACAAGCCCTCTAAAATAACATGAACAGATGGTTTTTTCTTAATATATTTGTTGGTCTTCCAACCATCTTTTATGTTCTTAATATTAAATTTTGGTGTTCGCACAAATTCACTTTTTTTACCCAAATGTCCTTCAAGAACTGCAATAGTATTGTGTAAAGAAAAGCCCATGGCTATTGAGAAAAAAGTAAAAAAGGCTCCTATGTACTTAAAGAAATTCTTAAACCCGGCGCCATAAATATTTTTATACATCTGCCAATAACAAACAAAAAATATTAAAGAACTAAGCACAAAGAAACTCATTACATAAAAGTAATTGCGTAAATGGGCATATTCATTTTTGATGTATAACATAGGAATGCTTAGCACGGCAACTAAAAAAATACAGGTAAACATAGAGCTGTTTAATAAGTGCAATAAACTGTGTATTTTAGTTCTGAAAGGAATATTTTTACTCATTATTACACGTCGCATCATTTTCTGAAAATTTTCTGCGCCACCTTTATTCCATCTAAACTGTTGTGATCTTGCTGCACTAATAATTATTGGCAGTTCTGCTGGTGTAACTACATTTTCAAGATATTTAAATTTCCATTTTTTTAACTGTGCTCTATAGCTTAAGTCTAAATCTTCTGTTAAGGTGTCGCCTTCCCAATTACCTGCGTCATAAATACATTCTTTACGCCAAACTCCGGCGGTTCCATTAAAGTTTATAAAATGACCTCTGCTATTTCGACCTACTTGCTCTAATGTAAAATGTGCGTCTAAAGCAAACGCTTGAATTTTTGTAAGCGTAGAATAATTTCTATTGATATGACCCCAACGTGTTTGCACAACACCGATTTCTGAATTTTTAAAATAAGGAACTGTTTCGTATAACCATTCTTTTTGGGGCAGAAAATCGGCATCAAAAATGGCAATAAATTCACCTTTTGCAGTTTTTAAACCTTCTTTTAAAGCACCAGCTTTAAAACCTTTTCTATTGGTTCTTCTAATGTGTTGTATGTCAATTCCTTTTCGTTGAATTTTTTTGATCTGTTTTGCAGTCATTGCTACAGATTCATCTGTAGAATCATCTAAAACCTGTATCTCTAATTTCTCTCTTGGATATTCTAATTTTGCGATGTTTTTTAACAAACGCTTCATTACATATAGTTCATTATAAACAGGCAATTGTATGGTTACATAAGGAATTTCATCAGGATTAGAGAAATCAAATTTAGGAGCGTTGTCTTTTTTATTTTTGAATTTTAGGTAATTAAATAGCAGGTTTAATTGTGCTATAGCATACATGAAAATAAGCAACAAGCAAATCGTGTAAATAGCTATGATGATGTACTCTAAAACCATTATTTAAAACTATATTTAAAAATCCAACCTAAAATCTTCATTCCTGCAAATATAGAACCTTTTATCGTACCTGAAACTTTTGAAACACCAATTCTGTTTCTGTATTTTACGGGTATTTCTATATAGGTTAACTTTTGTTTTAGTACTTTTAATTGCATTTCAACGGTCCAGCCATAAGTTTTGTCTTGCATTTTTAAAGTTAACAATTTCTCATATTTTATGGCTCTAAAGGGACCTAAATCTGTAAATTTTGCATTAAAAAATAACTTCATTAAAAAGGTTGCTAACCAATTACCGAAAACTTGTTGTGGTGTCATCGATCCACTTTCACGCAATATTTTTACGCGAGAACCAATTACAAAATCGAGTTGCTCATTGATAATTGGAGCAATTATTTCTGTTAATTGTTCTGGGTAATCAGAATAATCTCCATCTAAGAAAACAAGGATTTCTGGTTTTTTTACTTGTTTACTGATGTAATCCATCCCTTTTAAACATGCGTAGCCGTAACCTCTACGGGGTTCTTTTAGTACGGTTGCACCAGCATTTTTTGCGTTGATTTCTGTATGGTCTGTAGAATTATTACTGACCACAATTACTTCAGTAACTATTTTAGGAATATCGTTGATAACATTTGCAATAGAGTCTTGCTCATTGTACGCTGGTATAATTACTTTAATGATAGGCTTCATTTTATCTTAAATCATTAAGACTGTTTTCATCTGTATGGTATGAAAAGTCTGTTCATTCTTTTATTTTTTTCCTTTTGTATATCTGGATGCCTTTATCAATTTACTTTTATTGTATTGAAAATAGTACCCACTCTTGTTATAGAATTTCCAAAACGCTATTTTTTTTGAGAGTAAGGCGGAAAACTTGGCAATAATAAAAAGAAAAAGAAGAATTTTTTCTAAAATATTACTTTTTATTTACCAGTTCCATTAGATCTACATCATTTCCAAGTAAAATTTCGGTAGGATTAATTCTTCCATCCTCAGGGCCATTTTCTAATTTTAAAACACCTCTTGGGCAAACAGCAGAACAAACGCCACAACCCACACAACTAGAACGTACAATATTCTCGCCTTTTTGTGCATATGCTCTTACATCAATTCCTTGCTCACAATAGGTAGAGCAGTTTCCGCAAGAAATACATTGACCGCCATTAGTCGTAATTCTAAACCTTGATTTAAAACGTTGCACAAAACCTAAATAGGCAGCTAAAGGACAGCCAAAACGACACCAAACACGGTTTCCAAAAATAGGGTAAAAGCCAGTACCAATAACCCCTGCAAAAACAGAACCAATAACTAAGCTATACATACTTTGTACACTAGAGGTTTTGATGCCTAAAACGGTTCGTGTGTCACTAAAAAAGCTATATAAAGTCATCGCGGTCATCACTAAAACAAAGAGTAATACCGCATGAATTAAATACCGCTCAATTTTCCAAGCGAATAATGATTTGTCTGAATGTTGTCTGTAAGGATCACCAAGCGTTTCTGCGAGACCTCCACAACCACAAACCCAAGAGCAGTACCAGCGTTTACCAAAGAAATAGACCATTATCGGCACAATAACTAAAGTTAAAACAATACCCCAAACGAGAATGAAAATCCCGATACCACCGGTTTCTATTAATGAATCTAGATTCCATTGAAAGAAGAAATCGTAGTCTAACGGAAATGCATTCTTAAAGTCATAGTAGGGCATTTGTAGTCTTACCATAATTTCTGGTATAATAAATGCAAATACAATTTGAAAGAATAAAACGGACGTAGTTCTAAAGACTTGATAGATGTTATGACGGTATTTTATATACATTCTTACGGCCATAACCGTCATAACTGTACAATACATAAAACCATAAACAAACCAATGACCTGCAGGATTTCCGCTTAAGGCTTCACTAATTGGATCGACTAAAAGTGTCCAATTCGTTGCATATTCTGAAGCAAAATAAAGAACTATATAAAAAGATACTAAAAAGATGAAAACCATCCAACCTATCCAGCCTTGATTGGTAGCGCTTGCGTGATAAATACCATCATTTTTGATCCCTTTTTTGCCTAGTAAAACAACATTTGGTACGATGAACATCAACGCTCCAATAATACCTAAGCCAAAGGTGAGTAACCACATGAACCCTTTATTATTGGCAATATAGCCATTGGCAGATTTTTTACCAATAAAGGCTGCCATGTCACTAGACTTGGTGTAGATTTTTTTACTCCATTCTCTGTTTTTTGTATGCGTTTTATTCGCATTATCTATAGCGTTGGCTATTTTAGGCGACAGGGCCTGCATGCCTGTAAATTCTTTTCCAACGATATTTGATTGTATGTCGTTTATAAAAATCTCACTTTTAATATTTTGATTGGTAACTATTCTTTTGAAATCTACTTCGTTTAAGTTGAAGGTTCCTAAAAGGGGTAAAGCGGTAAAAACAGCTAATCCCATTAAGAAGACAACCAATCCTATATTTTTAATTAATTTCATGTGCTTGTATTCGTTTGATGGTGTTATAAAACGTGTTAATTAGGCTTTGTTAAAAATGCGTTTCCAACTTTTCTTTTTTAGTTGAATGTTTGTGGTATGCTCTTTATTAAATTTTGCTACAATTTCCGCTTCATGTAATTTGTAAAATTCAGGATCGAAATTGGCATCCGCTAAATATTCTAAAACAAATTCTATCGATCGCTTTTCGGTGAGCCAGGTATCAAAAATTTCATGACGCATTCTAATGCCAAAGGTGTTGATGCCTAAAAATTGACGAGAATTTTTATCATAAGAAATGGTAATGCATTTGTTCTCTTTTGTATGTTTCCATTGAAAATAAGCTTCATCTTCTTTTGTACTCCGTTCGCTAAAAACCCAACCATATGTTTGGTATTCAATGTCTAAAAATTTGGCAGAATTAAACCAATGTCCCGGTTTGTATTCAGTTTTATTGCCACAAATAGTTTGTGCAAGCGTTTCGCCCATCATTCTTCCGGTATACCAAACAGCTTCAATATTTCTTCTTTGTCCAATCGCTTCATGCTGTTCTGCACAGTCACCAATTGCATACACATTTGCAATGTTGGTCTCTAAATAACGATTCACTTTTACACCACGACCTAATAGGATTCCAGAATCCTTTATGAAATCAATATTTGGAGTCACGCCGGCGGTTAATCCTACAACGTCACAGAAAATTTCTTCGCCAGTTTCTTCAAGGATTACCGATTTTACTTTGCCGCTTGCATCTGCTTTTATTTCTTTTAAATTAGTACTTAGGCGCAAGTCTATGTGATGTTCTTTAATATGATTGTTAATCATTTCTGATTCTTGTGCTGGTAAAACTCCATTCCAAAAACTAGCTTCACGCACTAAAAAGGTAACCGGAATTTTTCTGCTTCTTAACATTTCTGCCAATTCAATACCGATTAAACCACCACCAACAATTACGGCTCTTTTACAGACTTCATTATTTGGCGCGTGTTTTTCTAAATTTTCTAAGTCTTGTTTATGATACATGCCCATAACCCCCTCTGAATTTTGTCCTGGCCAACCAAATTTATTAGGTTTAGAACCCGTTGCAAGAATTAAGCTGTCGTAAGAAAGTTTCGAGGCATCTTTAAATTCTAAGGTTTTCTCAGCTGTGTTTATGTGGTTCACAAAACCATCTTTTAAGGAGATGTTGTTTTTCTCCCAAAACCAGTTTTCATAGGGTTGCGTGTGTTCAAATTTCATGTGCCCCATATACACATACATAAGTGCAGTTCTCGAAAAAAAGTATTTGGTTTCAGCAGAAACGAGCGTAACTTTTTTATTAGAATTTTTTCTAATATGTCTTGCTGCAGTTACTCCAGAAATGCCATTACCAATAATAACAATATGTTCCATAATTGATTGATTCTTGCTTTTAAGTCGAAGACTAAGTTAAGAACTTAAAGAGGAGTTGTAATTTAGATTTATTATAAATAAAATGACATACGCAGAAAATGAAAGCATTTAATAGGGTTAGTGATTTTACATACCAACTTTGTGCGTGGCACTGATGCCAGTTTAGGCCAAAGTTTTAATATCGGTTTAAGAGGGTTATTTTAGTAAAAAGAACTATTTTAGAGAGATTTATGAAAATAACAGCACTTTTTTCTTTACTCCTCCTCTTGGCACAAACACCCTGTAAAAGTCAAACCCAAAAAGTGAATGGAGTAAGTTTTGTTGCCTCAAGAGATCGAATTGATGCAACGCACACTAATTCAGTTTTAAAGGCACAAAGTAATTATGTTGCCTTAATGCCTTTTGGTTTTATAAAAGAATTGTCTTCGCCCAAAATAACACATAATACCAATAGCCAATGGTTTGGTGAAACCAAAAGCGGCTTATTGCAATACGCAAAAGAGTTTCAAAAGAAGGCTGTAAACGTTATGGTAAAGCCTCAGATTTGGGTTTGGCGTGGAGAATTTACGGGTAATATCGCTATGGAGTCTGAAGAAAAATGGATTATTTTAGAGAAATCGTATTCAGCATTTATTTTAACCTATGCAAAAGCAGCACAAGAAATTAATGCAGATATTCTTTGTATTGGAACGGAATTAGAAAAATTTGTAAGAGAAAGGCCTGAGTATTGGCAAAAACTAATACAAGACATTAGAAAAATATATAAGGGGAAATTAACGTATGCCGCCAATTGGGATGAGTTTAAAAGTGTTCCTTTTTGGGGAGAGATCGATTTTATTGGCGTAGATGCTTATTTTCCGTTGAGTGCCGAAAAATCACCAACGGTGCAAGAATTAGAAACTGGATGGATACCTCATAAAGAAGAAATTATTAAAATTCAAAAACAATATAACAAACCCATTTTGTTTACAGAATTTGGTTATAGAAGTGTCGATTTTAATGCGATAAAACCGTGGGAATCAAATCGTATTAAGGGCAATGTGAATTTACAAGCACAAGTAAATGGTTTACAGGCCATACACAATCAGTTTTGGAAAGAAGATTGGTTTGCCGGTGGTTTTATTTGGAAATGGTTTCATAGACATGAACAAGTTGGAGGTAAAAATAATAACAGATTTACCCCTCAAAATAAGCCCGCAGAGCAATTAATTAGAAAGCTATACAAACAATAACCCTTTCTAAACATGATAAATATCTTAAAACAAGAGATTTTTTCTATTTAAATTTGTGATGCAACCTTAAAATTTTTTAAATGAAAAAGATAATTGTACCTATAGATTTCTCAGCTCATTCGGTATATGCTTTAAAAGCGGCAGTCCTTTTATCAAAAAAAATAGCGGTAGAGATTTATGCTTTACATATGTTAGATATTAAGGATGGGAGCTTAGTGCAAAGCTCAGAATTTAGCAAAGAAAAAGGAGTTTTCTTTTTAAAATTAGCAGAAAAAAAAATTGAAAAATTTTTGCAAAAAGACTTTTTAAAAGAGGTAAAAGTAGTTTCCATTATTAAGCATTATAAAGTTTTTAGTGAAGTAAATTTGATTGCGAAAGAAATTAAGGCCGATTTAATAATTATGGGTTCTCATGGAGCCAGTGGGTTAAAAGAATTTTTTACGGGTTCAAATACCGAAAAAGTAATTCGGTATGCAGAGATTCCTGTTTTAATACTTAAAAATGAATTAAATGATGTAGATTTTTCTGAGATCGTTTTTGCCACAGATTTTTCAAAAGAAACCATACCTGCCTTTAATAAAATGTTAGAATCGTTAGACTTTTTGGGGGCTAAAAAACATCTTTTATTTGTAAATACACCGAACGAAAATTTTAAAACAACACCACAAATGGATGCTTTGGCAAATCATTTTTTACTGGAAGCAGAGGGTAATACAGATAGACTCGAACAGGTTCATTTTGTGTGTGCCAGAACCATAGAAGAGGGTATTTTAAATTTTGCAAATGCAGCAGGTGCGGACTTAATCGCACTAATTACGCATGGAAGAAAAGGATTGTCGCACGTTTTTTCGGGAAGTATCTCTGAAGATATTTCAAATCATTCGGCATTACCAATTATGACTTTTAAAATGTAAATGAATGAATGCAGCTAAAACAGTTGCTGGTATTTATTGCTTTTTCTATTTTTTTTTGTGTCCAGAAGAGAATGACATTACAAGTCTAATAAGTTTGAAAGAATATAGAGCAGCAAGTTCTAATAGCTTGTTAGATAAAATTGCCGTTTGGGTAGTAAATGCAGCGGGTAATTTAAGTTTGAATAATATTACAGAATGATTAATT
Source organism: uncultured Acidimicrobiia bacterium (assembly GCA_964195455.1). Lineage (GTDB taxonomy): Bacteria > Bacteroidota > Bacteroidia > Flavobacteriales > Flavobacteriaceae > Polaribacter. Next base: position 7,057 of record CAXMOR010000012.1, on the reverse strand, counting down.
GAAAATCATGTTTTCCTTTTTAGGAATCTTTTTTTCTCTTTTTTCACAATAAAGAATAGTTTTTGATTCTGTTTCCTTAGAAAATGGTATGATTCAGCTGAAAAGATTACCTGCAATCAATTCGCAAAGTACCGAGTGTTTCATGCACATCATCATTTTTTCACGGTTTTAATTACCGTCGAAGAAAACTTCACCTCGCTCCCAAAACTTAATTTTTAGAATTCTACCCATCAGCAATTTTTATGTAGGTTATTGCGATACTTGTAAATCTCTTTATTTTATATTCTGATCAAAAGTAAATAGATGATTTTCGTGATTTTATAATTTATAAACATTTTTCTTTTTGAGTCTTTTAGATTCAGGAAATAATATCTAGAGTTTTTTTCTCATTGGAATGCCTTATTTTTTAGGATTTTTTTCTGCTATTTACTTCATAATCAAAATGAAAAATCATTAGGAAAAAGCAAACCTTAATTATATTATAAATATTGATTTTAGTTTTAATTTAAATATACAGAATAATGAAATAATACAACTTAATTATTATCATTTTCATTTTTAAGAATGCTCTTAAGTGTCATATTCTTATTATTTGTGTCGATTTTAGAGTTTGAGTTGAAAGATATTGGAGAAAATAACAGTATTTAATGATATTTAAAATACTATAAATAAGCATATTATGTTTTTGGGTAGTAAAAACTACCCGCACTTAATTAGGTGCTTAACTATTAAATGACCTAATCTTGCCACTTATTCCCCAGCAATTTATTTATAACAGCAGCAATTCAACGCTAAAAATAAGTTTTAAAAAACAAACTTATTTAAGCATTGAATAACAAGCTATTGACGATTATTTAAACATAGAAAAACCGATGTATAAACTATTTAATTGAACATAGGTTTTCGGTTTAAAAATAAATATACCAACATTAATTAATTATCATGAAGAAACAAACTTTTTTAAACAACGCCATATTTACAATGGTATTATTTTTTTCAATTACACTTTCTGCACAATCAGCGTCAATAGAACCCGCTGACATAGTTTTAGCTGAATCAGCACCTCATCTTTCATGGATTCAAAGATCAGATAACTCGGAAAATGTATTCAAAGGAGAGAAATTTAATTATGATTTGGTTAAAAATAATGAGAACATACAGAAATGGGCAGATCAATACCCATTTGAAGTTACTTCTTATAAGCAGGCAATTGAAAACTTTTTTAAGGAGACGTCAGCTAATGATTTAACTGGACAGGAAAAAGATTTTTATTATGATATGAAAGCCCAATATCAAATGATCAAAAAGTTACTTAAATGGGAATCAATCAACCAAAATAATTAAGACATGAAATTATTAAAAAAATATAGAGGCTTTGTGTTAACTATGTGTTTTCTACTTATGGGCCAACTTGCATATTCACACGTAACTAGAATTCGTGTAAAGCAAAATCAAAATGGTTCTTTAACCTGGTATGTTGAAACATATCATGGTAGAGGATCATGTGGTATAAGTAATTCTGGTATTAACATTAATGGTGTAAAATATCCTCTACAATCAGAACATCTTGGTTCTGCACCAATTGCCGGAACTGCAACGTTTGCTGTAGCTTCTTGGGGTTTAAATATAAAGAGTTATGCTATAATAAATACACCTTATATTGCTGGATCACTTAACGTTCAGCCTTATTCATCAAATGTTTGTTGGGCCTTTTCTGTAGGAGGAAATGGAAGTTTTATTCCTCCTCCTCCTCCTGTTTGTACAACACCACCAGTTACAAATGTAAGTAATACATTAGGTGCTCCCAATAACAATAATACAGATTGTATTGTTACAGATGATTCAATACCTGTAACTTTAAATATTAGTCATTTAGCTTGTGGTAATATTACTGGTGATGGTGAATTATCTGTTTTTTATTCTGATGGAACATTAATTGGAAATGTTGCTTATCAAAATGGAATTTCTACTCCATATACTTTTAATTTACCTCAAGGAAAATTAGCACAACTTACTATGGTTGATAACGATTTTCCTAACGATCCGTTTAACTACAGTATTACCGGTTTAGAAGGAAGTAAATTTGCAGGTTTAGGAGATACAATCCGACCGGTAATACCAGCTTTAGAACCTATTTACGTAAGTACAAGTACTACTGATTGTTCTGCAGTACTAGCAATACCTACACCAAATGTAACAGATAACTGTAGCGAATTAGCTTTAGGAAATGGGTTGAATTTTGATGGTATTAATGATATTGCTTTTATAAACTCTACAAGTTCGATTAATACAAATAATCAAAGTCAAAGAACTGCTGAAGTTTATTTTAGAGTTGATGATAAAAACATATCAACTAGAAAACAAGTAGTTTGGGAAGAAGGAGCCCACTTAAATGGATTAAATATTTATGTTTTTGACGGTAAATTGTATATGGGACTTTATTCAAAAAATAAGGGATGGAATCCAATTGGTGTATGGGTAGAAACTGACGCAATACAAAGTGGGCAATGGCACAATGCTGTGCTTGTTTTTGATGGGCCAACTCAAAGTTTAAATGGTTATTTAGATGGTAATTTAATTGGAACTAAAACCACACCAGGTGGAATATTAAATGAGCATTCAGGGCAGAATGCAATAGGAGGTCTATATAAAAAAGGAGTTTTTCACACAGGAGTAGACAATACTAGCTTTACAAATAACTTTAAAGGAGATATTGATGAAATTAGATTATGGACAGTTGCTAGAACTCAAGCAGAATTAGCAGCTACAAATACGGTACAATTAGCAGGTAATGAACCAGGATTGGTATTATATTATAATATGGACCAAGGTGAAACTTGTGGTAATAATTCTTCCATTACTAGTTTAATAGATAACACAAGTACTGGTTTAAACGGTACTTTACAAGGTTTTGATTTTAGTGGATCTTGTACATCAAACTTCACAAAAGGGTCACCTGCCTTAAGTTCATCATTAACTCTTGTTAATGATTACACGAATACTTCAGATGCCTCAAGTACATATCCTTTTGGAACAACTTTAGTTAACTGGACAGCGACTGATAATTCTGGAAATGTTACTAAAACTTCACAAACAGTTGTCGTTACTGATACCACAGCACCAACCGTTAACCTTAATGGAGCAGAAACAATTACGCTTAATCAAAACGATACCTACACAGATTTAGGTGCGACAGCTAAAGATAATTGTGGTACACCAACCGTAAATAAAAGTGGAACAGTAAACACAAACACACCAGGGGTTTACATATTAACTTACAATGCAACCGATGCTTCTAGTAATCCTGCTATTCAAGTAACACGAACGGTAACCGTATTATCTACCGGACCTGGAAATATTGGTAAGGGCCTAGTTTCTTGGTTAGATGCCTCTGATAGTAATGCAGATGGAGACACCAATAATGAACCTGGTAATAACTCCTCTCTGAATACATGGAAAGATAAGTCTGGAAGAGGTAATGATGCGGTTAAAATATTAGGACAAGGAAGAGTGCGTTCCAATGTTACTGATGCTATTAATTCGAATCCGGTAGTCAGTTTGGCGGGCAATAGCGTCTACAACTTTCCTTCAATAGATATTCGTGCAAGGTCAACGGAAGATCTTACAATCATCACAGTGTACCGTCAAAAAGTAATGGGGTATACTGGGCTTTGGGGTAATGATAATGGAGCATGGGATAGATTTGTCTATACTAGCTTTGGCAACTCAGAGAATGGTATTGCATCTAGAGGGCCAGGTCAAAGTCCTCCCAATACGGTAATAGAAGGAAGCGGTAAAATAGATGAGATATATCTCTTTACTGCCATTTACGATGGAAATGTTGTCAATGGAGTTAATAACGGACCTGTTAATGGTTCCTCTTTTTTCTTTAATGGAACTAAATTAGGATCATTTACAGACAAGACAGATGCTACTGCTGCTGTATCAACCCTTAGATTGGGTTATGATGGTGACGGTGGTTACTTTAATGGCGATGTAGCCGAAATGATGGTTTATGATCGAGTTTTAGGTAATTGCGAAATTCAAGATATAAATGAGTACCTAAGTGTAAAATATGGTATTACCTTTTCAACAGCTAGCATTGCAGTTAGTGGGTCTTCAATATTTTGTGAAGGTGAATCCGTAACTTTAACAGCTACTGCAGGAACTGGGTATTCTTACCAGTGGAAAAAAGGTGATAATAATATAGCCAGTGCTAATGCACAGACCTATGAAGCAACTGAAAGTGGAAATTATACCGTAGAAATTACTGACGATTGTGGAACTGCTATTTCAGCAATTCACACGCTTACAGTGAATTCACTTCCTGAGGCAACAATTACTAATAATGGGCCAACAACTTTTTGTCCATCAGATTCAGTTACACTATCTGCAAGTGCAGGGTCAAGTTTTTTATGGAATACTGGAGCAACAACCAAAAATATTAATGTAGTTACTTCTGGTAACTATTTTGTAACAGTAACCAATGCTAATGGTTGTGCAAGTGTTTCTTCTGCAACAACTATAGTAGTAGTGGATACAACCCAACCAACCGTTAACTTTAATGGTGCAGCCACAATTACGCTTAATCAAAACGATACCTATACAGAGACAGCTACTGCAGAAGATAACTGTTCGGCTACTTTGGCTATAAAAGGAACAGTAGATACCGCAACTGCGGGAGTATATACCTTAACTTATACAGCAACAGATGGTATTGGAAATGAAACTACAGCAACAAGAACGGTAACGGTAGTAGATGTAACGCCACCAACAGCAATAGCACAAGATATTACAGTGCAGCTAGATGCTGATGGAAAAGGTACAATCACAGCAGCGCAAGTAAATAAGGGTTCGTATGATGATTCTGATGGGATATTAACTTATGAATTAGATAAAACAAATTTTAATTGTAGTAATCTAGGTCGAACATCTGTTCCAATAACGCCTACTTTTATAGGAAATGAAAGCCAGAACACCCACTCTTATGGTGGAGGCTACAACCCAAACACTAATGAATTCTGGTATCCACAATGGTCAGGTACAACGGTGAATGTATATGATGAAAATGATGTGTTCGTGAGAACTTTTGATTCTGGTCAAAACCAGATGATGCAACTATGGATGGATACCGATAGTGAAAAAGATTATTACACGGCTAATTGGACATCCAGCAATCCGAAAACTTATACTCGTATAGATGAAAATGGGCAAAAAGTATGGACCTATAATAATGCCAATGGGAATCATCCTGCAGGAATTAGTACGGATGCGAACTTTGCTTATTTATTGGCTTATATGGGAAACCGGATTGATGTAGTAAATAAAAATACAGGAGTGTTCGTAACATCAATTACTTTACCTGGTAGCGTAGCTATTGAAGGAGGATTGGTCATCGCAAATGAACACATCTATATCGGGGGTAGAGCTAATTACTGGTCAACTAACCCAAATAGCCATAAGTTTATTCACCAATTGGACATGGATGGCACCTATATAAAATCTATTTCCACCAATGGAGTAGAAGTATATAACATGGCTTTTGATGGAGAAACCATGTGGGTTTCTTCATTCAACAATATCATTACTGGTATACAAATATCAGATGGAAATGCTTACCTAGGAGAAGGAGTATTAGTCAATCTAACAGTTACCGATGCCGCTGATAATATTTCAACAACAACAGCCAATGTTACTGTAGAAGATAATATTGCACCAACAGTAGTTGGGCAAGACATTTCGGTTACTTTAACCATAAGTGGTACCGTAGGGGTTACTTATGAAGATGTATTTGTAAGCGGTTCAGACAATTGTGGGCCTATCACATATACGTTAAGTCAGGATACTTTTGGCGCAACAGATGCTATGAACAGTCCGGTAACCATTCAATTAATAGGAACAGATGCAAGTGGTAATGCTACTTTAGAACCCGTATTGGTTACAGTAATTGATCCGGTACCTGTGGTAATTACAAAAAATATAACGATAAATTTAAACAACCAAGGAAATGCTATCATTACACCAGAACAAATAGATAAAGGTTCTAGTTCTGTAGTAGGTTTATCTGGCTTAGCTTTAGATATTACTTCTTTTTCTTGTGCAAATGTGGGTACGCCAGTAACGGTAACTTTAACCGCAACAAGTACTTTGAACAGAACAGCTGCAGCAACAGCAATTGTTACAGTGAGAGATGTTACTGCACCGAGCGCATATGCTGTAAACACCATAATTTCTTTAGATGCTAATGGAAATGCTTTCGTAGATCCTAAAGACTTAGTGAGCTCAGAACCTATAGACGAAGATGATCTAGATCTTAGAAGGAAAACTTCGAATTCTAAAACGTCTAGTGATACCAACTACTCAAGAATAGATGTAGGAGACTCAAGTGCTGATGCCTGTGGTATTGCGTCTATTTTTACTAAGAATAAAGTTAATTTTAATTGTAACGATTTAGGAGACAACACCGTAAATGTAACGGTAACCGATAACAATGGAAATAAAACAATTGTTGGAGTAACTGTAAAGGTGCAAGACACTACGCTTCCAGTATTAGTAGGGGTTCCTGCAGATGTGGATGCAAGTTGTTCAGATATACCAATAGTAGTAAACCCTACCACCACCGATAATTGTTCAGGAAATGTAGAAGTTCATTATTTAGGAGAAGTAAGAACAGAGGGAAAATCTGATAACGATTATACGTTAACCAGAACTTGGGATGCAACGGATGTTTCAGGCAACCATAGTTTAATTGGCACCCAAGAGATTATTGTTCAGGATACCACTGCTCCAGTATTGAGTGCTGCGCCAGAGAATACAACAGTAGAATGTGATTTAGTGCCAGAAGCCGCTATTTTAACTGCTACTGATAATTGTGATGGAACGCCAGTTGTAACGTATCAAGAAGTAAGAACAGAGGGAAAATCTGATAACGATTATATGTTAATCAGAACTTGGACAGCTACGGATGTATCTGGGCGAAGTTCTTTTAAAATCCAAGAGATTATTGTTCAGGATACCACTGCTCCAGTATTGAGTGCTGCGCCAGAGAATACAACAG
>CAXMOR010000011.1:0-11646 GCA_964195455.1 uncultured Acidimicrobiia bacterium | reverse complement strand
ACAAAAGAACAAATAAAATACATAGACCATCGTTTAGAAAATGATGGTATAAAATATTGGGACATTAGAATAGAAATGTTAGACCATGTGGTTTCTAATATTGAGAATAAATTGCAACAAGAAAGTTCTGAAAATGATTTTAAAGAAATGGTTCAAGAATCTTTTATTGAATTAGGTTGGAAAGAGAATTTTAATGGTGGAGGTTTAGAAAGTGTATTTCGCCAAAGACTTAAAATTTATTTTAAAGGCGCAAACAAAGGTATCATAAAAGAGTACCAAGAAAAATTATCAAACATTAAAGTTATTGCAGCAATATTAATTTTGTTGATATATTTATTTACATTTCGAAATAATATTATGGTTATAAAAAGTTCGCTGGCTCTGGCTTTACTAGTTTTTATAGTTGCTTTTACATGGTTTTCTTTTAGGTATAAAGTATTTAATTCAGTAAGATTGAATAGGTCAATAATATTTGCATCACTTCCATTATCAATTTTTAATTGCTTTTTGTTTTTTCCTAAAGTTTTTTTAGGATATGAAAAATTAAGCAGTTCATATATTACAGCAATTTTTGGTGTCATTCTTCCATTTTCAATAATAGGAATTAACTTTCTTTATAAAGAATTTAAATCAGCTCAAATAATTTATAATAAATTAATTGATTAATGAAATTAACCGAATCTCACATACAAGAACTCTACAAATTTACCAGACAACATTATGTAGAGCACTATGATGTTCAATCAGAATTGGTAGATCATTTAGCAAACGATATAGAAAATATTTGGATTGAAAAACCAAAGTTAACTTTTGAACAAGCAAGAGAAACATCCTTCAAAAAATTTGGCATTTTTGGTTTTATGGATGTTGTTAGTGCCAAACAAAAACAACTAAGTAAAAGATATACCAAGATTTTATGGAAGTTGATGAAAGCGTGGTTTTCTATTCCCAAACTATTTTTAACACTCTTAATTTTTACGTTCTTTTACACTTTGGTGGGTTTTAAAATTAACAATATTGTTATTGATGTTTTCCTAATCTTATTAGCCATCATAGAGATCTTTTTAGCTTCAAAACTATTAAGAAAAGCGAATAAAAGATTTAAAGAAAAAAAAAGGAAATATATGCTTGAAGAAATGATTTTTAGAACAGGTTCTTTAAATTCAATCCTTCTTTTTTCTAACTTTCTTAACCTATCTAATTTCTCTGATGGTATAACTTCTATATGGGGCAAATGCATCTTTTCGAGCTTAATAACGATGGCAATTATTTTCTCCTATATCAGCTTAATTATTATCCCACAAAAAGCAGAAGCATTATTGCAAGAAAACTATCCAGAATATAAACTTGGTTAAATTTTTTATTGATGAAATTAACAACATATCAAATAGATGAACTTTATAAATTTACACGTAAACATTATGTTTATTTTTATGACGTGCAGTCGGAGCTGGTAGATCATTTAGCAAATGATATAGAAAGTATTTGGAAAGAAACACCAAACTTATCTTTTGAAGAAGCCAGAGACAAGTCATTCAAAAAATTTGGTATTTTTGGTTTTATGGATGTTATTAAAGCCAAACAAAAACAAATGAATAAACGGTATTGGAAAATTATTTTACGTTTTGCAAGAGAGTGGTTTACCATTCCTAAGATTATAATTACGGTAAGTATATTTTTTATCTTTTTTACACTGTTGCAAATACAATATTCTGAGTATATATTTTTAGCAACATTGTTAATTTTAATTACTCTAGAAATGAGAATCATTTATAAAGTAAGAAAACAACATAAAGAAAAAGAAGCTAAAAAAGATAAAATTTTTCTCTTAGAATCTATGATTGGCGATACAAAAAATGGTTACACAGGTTTCACTTTTGTGAACTTATTTAATATTATTCATTTAACAAACTTTAATTTTAGTGCTTTACATATTTATTGGGTTTTAATAATCTCTATTGTTTTAACACTGCTTTGTATCCTATTTTATGTTTCAAATTATATTATCCCACAAAAAGCAGAAGAATTGCTAATAGAAACCTACCCAGAATATAAACTTGTAAACAAGCTGTAACAAAATCAAATTTTAAACTACTTATTTATCAATCAAATCAATTTACTAAACGTATGATTTCACACTTTTTAAAGTTAGAATGGAAACAATATTTTAGGTCTTCTCATTGGCAAAAAGGAATTGCATTAAAGATTATAATGGGCTTTTTTATTCTTTATTTTATGCTTGCTTTTTTAGCAATAGGCATTGGAGGTTATTTTATTTTAAAGAAAGAATATCCTGAATCAGACCCTTTACAATTGGTGAATTCGTATTTGCTTTTTGCAATTTTGGGAGATTTAATTTTAAGGTATTTAATGCAAACATTACCCATAATGAATATTAAACCACTGCTAATTTTACCGATAAAAAAAAGTAAATTAGTACATTATGTTTTAGGGAAATCTGCCTTTTCTGCATTTAATATTTTGGGATTATTTTTCTACACTCCTTTTTCAGTCGTTTTAATAAATGAAGGTTACAATACAGCTGGTGTTTTAGGATGGCTACTTACTATGATTTTAATAATTCAGTCAGCTAATTTCTTAAATTTTTTAATCAATAAAAATAATAGGGCATTGATTGTTATTGGTGCAATATTGATTAGTTTAATTGGGTTGCAAAATTTTGGTATTGCTGATGTTGTTAGTTCTGGAGGCTCAGTTTTCGATTTTATCTACCAAAATCCAATTTATTCTTTAGTAGGAGTTTTTGTAATAGTGCTTTTATATCAGCTTAATTTCAAACAATTACGCAACCTAGTATATATAGATGGAGCGGTGCAAACAAAGATTGAAGAGGTAAATACTGTTGATTTATCTTGGGCAAATAAGTTGGGTGATGTTGCCCCATTTATAAAAAATGACATTCGTTTAATCTGGAGAAATAAAAGAACGAAGACGGTTTTTTTATTCTCTTTTTTATTCCTTTTTTATGGGTTGTTTTTCTTCACACAAGAAACCTATCAAAAAATGCCAGCAATGTTAATGTTTGCCTCATTATTTATCACTGGAGGATTTACGTTAAATTACGGCCAATTTATACCTGCCTGGGATAGCGCGCACTACAAAATGCTAATGAGTCAAAGTTTTAGGTATCGTAAGTTTTTAGAATCTAAATGGTTTTTAATGGTTACAATGACCACAATTTTATATTTTTTAAGCTTCCCTTATTTGTATTTTGGAACAGATATTTTTTTAATGATTACGGTAGGTGCAATTTTTAATATTGGCTTTAATTCACTCTTTTTATTATATGCGGGCTCTTTCAATAGAAAAAGAATAGATTTAACAAAAGGTGGCTTTGGAAATACACAAGGTACAAGCGCAACACAGTTTCTTGTTATTATTCCGTTAATGTTATTTCCAATGTTATTGTTTTGGGTTTTCGATAAGTTTGTTGGGTATAATTCGGGTTTTATAGTCGTTGCAGCCATCGGAATAATTAGCCTACTATTAAGAAATTATGCGATGGATTTCATCGAAAAAAAGTACATTAAAGATAAATATATTATGATTAACGCTTTTGGAAAAGAAGCATAACTAAAAAAGACACAATGATTACAATAGATACAGTTTCAAAAAAATACGGGAAAGCAGAAGTTTTAAATGTTTCTTCAGTAGAAATCCCAACAGGACAAAGTTTTGGTTTAGTGGGTAATAATGGGGCAGGAAAAACAACATTATTCAATATTTTATTAGATTTAATTCGACCTACAACCGGGGCTATAACAAATAATAATATTGTTGTAAACCAAAGTGAAGATTGGAAAATATTTACAGGTTCTTTTATAGATGAATCTTTTTTAATTGGTTATTTAACCCCAGAAGAATATTTCGATTTTATTGGAGATTTAAGAGGAATGAATAACACTGAAGTCAGTGATTTTTTAGCTCAGTTTAACGAGTTCTTCAATGAAGAAATTATTGCGAAAAAAAAATATTTAAGAGATTTAAGTAAAGGAAATCAGAAAAAAGTAGGAATTGTAGCTTCCATGATGGGAGACCCAAAAGTGATAATATTAGACGAGCCTTTTGCTAATTTAGATCCGACAACTCAAATCAGATTAAAAATTATCATCAAAAAATTGACAGAAAATAAAGAAATTACTGTTTTAATTTCTAGCCATGATTTAACACATATAACAGAGGTTTGTGAGCGAATTGTCGTTTTAGACAAAGGGAATGTGGTAAAAGATATCCAAACATCAGCAGAAACTTTAAAAGAATTAGAAACCTATTTTTCAGTTTAAATAGGCTATTCTTAATTTATTACTATTTTTACACACGGATTTATACTATTTTTTAAAGATTTTAGTTTTAAAGAAGAGTTTTTAGTTGTTATAAAATAAATTTTTAATTTAGATTTACCTGTGTGAAAAACACCCAAAAAATAATCGCCTTACTTGTTCTTTTCTTTGCTGCATTTGCGTGTAGCACAAAAAAAGACACTGTTGTCAGCAGAAACTTTCATGCGATAACTACAAAATACAATGTTTTATTTAATGGTAAAGAAGCCTTTAAGGAAGGGATTGAAGACATCAATAACAACTATAAAGACGATTGGTTTCAGCGTTTACCTATAGAACCGATAGTGTTTGACGAAGATAAAATAGTTTTACCTTCTTTTGGCAAGAGTGGTCCAGGATTTGGTTTTGGCATAAATAAAGAAGAAAATAAAGATAAAGAAAACAAAGCGCTGACTCCCTTTGAGAAAGCAGAGGAAAAAGCAGTAAAAGCCATTCAGACACATGGTATGAATATTAACGGAATTGAACGGAATAGACAAATAGATGATGCTTATCTGTTATTAGGGAAATCTCGTTACTATACACAACGGTTTATTCCTGCAATTGAAGCTTTTAATTATGTAATTGCAAATTATCCGCAAGCAGATTTAATTGCAGAAACTAAAATATGGAGAGCCAAAGCAAACACTAGAAATGATAATGAAGAAACTGCCATAGAAGCAATGAAATTATTACTAGTCGTTAGAGATTCTTTAGAGGCTAGCTTACCTGATGAAATTAAAGAGCAAGCGCACACAGCTCTAGCAATGGCATATGTAAAAAGCGACAGCATGCAAAAAGCCAAAAAGCATTTGCAATTAGCAACGAGAACTTTAAAAAATAGAGACCAAGGAGCCAGAAATCTATTCGTTTTAGGACAAATGTATAGTGATGAAAATAAAAAAGATTCTGCTTTTTATGTCTTTGAAAAGTTAGCCAATTTTAAAAAAGCACCTTATAAATACAAGATTCATGCAAATATAGAGCTGGCAAAAAATTTCTCTAAAGACTCTATATCAACAACCTTATTAGAAAGAATAGAAAAGTTGATTAAGAACAGAGACAATAGACCTTATTTAGATGAGTTGTATTATCAAACAGCAGTTTTGCATCAGAATAATGATAGTATTCTTTTGGCTTTTCATAATTACAATAATTCTTTAAGAGCAAAAAACGGAAGTGATAAACAAAAAACCTTCACCTATGAAAAATTAGGAAATCTCTATTTTAAAGATGCTGAATATCAATTTGCAAGCGCTTATTATGATAGTGTTTTGCAAGTCTCTAAAGACAGTTCAGATATTAGAATTAGACGCGTTAAAAGAAAGTATAAAAATTTAGCATCCTTAATTAAGTTCGAAGAGGTTGTTAGTACAAATGATAGTATTCTAAGAATTGCTTCACTATCTAAAGACGAACAAAAAATATTTTTTGAAAGTTATATAGAAAAATTGAAGAAAGCAGATGAGGAAGCGGCTCAATTAAAATTAAATCAGCTTGCATTTGGTGATTTAGCTCTTGGTTTACAATCTAATAACAAAGGAAAATGGTATTTTTATAATAGTCAATCTTTAAGTTTTGGTAAAACCGAATTTCAAAAAATTTGGGGAAGTAGAAAATTAGAAGATGATTGGAGGTGGTCTGAAAAAGTAGCAATTGGAGAGAAAGTAGAAAAAGATACTGTACAAATAAAGAAGGTGAATTTAAAATATGATTTAGAGGCTTATTTGAGTGCGATTCCTGTTGACAAAGAAAAAATAGACAGTTTAAAGATAGACAGAAATCAGGCATTATATGAATTAGGATTGATTTATAAAGAGCAATTTAAAAATCAAAATTTAGCGAAATTAAGATTAGAAAGATTAGCCACTTTACAACCAAAAGAAACATTAATTTTACCTATTAACTGGCATTTATATCAAATTTATAGCAATTTAGCTGATGCAGAAATGTCTGAAAAATATAAGAGTGTAATTCTTACTAAATTTGCTGATACGAAGTTTGCACAAGTACTTTTAAACCCGAATAAAAAAATCACAGAAGAAGTTGCTCTTGACGAGGTAGAAAAAATATATAAAGAAATGTACTATTTATATAAAGCGAACAAATTTGAGGAGGTTACTTCTAAAATTAACCAGTTTTTAGCGACGGTGCCAAGTTCAGCTTTAGTGCCAAAATTTGAGCTTTTAAAGGCCTACGCAATTGGCAAGTATCAGGACCCAAAGGCCTACGAAATTGCATTAGATTTTGTTGCTGTAAGTTATGGAAGTACAGAAGAAGGTAAAAAAGCCAAAGAAATTTTAGAGCAATTAGAAAAGTAAATAACCGCTTTTAAAAAACGAAACCAAAATTTATGGAAAGAAATGTTATTGGTAAAAACACCACTATTGTTGGAGAAATAAAATCAGATGGAGATTTTAGAATTGACGGAACTTTAGAGGGTAATTTAACCATTAAAGGAAAGGTTATCATTGGTGCTGCAGGTATTGTAAAAGGAAATATAATAGCTTTAAATGCGGACTTAGAAGGAACAACATCTGGCCAGCTAAACGTAACAAATACCTTAACAATTAAAGCAATTGCTAATATTTCTGGTGATGTAGTAGTGGGTAAACTTTCGGTAGAACCTGGTGCAATTTTTAACGCAACGTGTGTGATGAAAGCTTTCACAAAAGAAAAAAAATAAAGCTGATGAAAAATACTCAGAATAAAAAGAGTAAAAAAAAAAGCCTATAAATAAAGCGCTTCAACTTTCTGGAGCAGGCTTACAAATGGGGCTTACTATTTATTTAGGTTTTCTCTTAGGTCAATGGTTAGATAAAACTTTAGCAACTAAATTTTTAGAAGAAATAGTTACATTGCTTGCGATCTTTTTAGCTATGTATTCATTGATAAAACAAGCCAACAAAATTAATGATTAAAGCAATTGCCATATATTCTTTAGTATTTTTTTCTTTATTCTTCATAGGTCTTTTTTTACAAGAAAATATGATAGAAAAACAGACTGTTATTTTACCTTTTTCGTTAAAAAAAGTATACCTTTTTCACCTAGGGTTTTCACTGTTAATTTGTGTCAATTTTAAATTGTTTTCAACTGTTGATAAAGTTTTTGAACAGCTAGGTTTTATCTATTTAGGGACACTTCTTTTAAAAATTGTACTTTTCTATATAATCTTTTATAAGTCTATATTTACAAAAGAAAACTTAACCCAAATTACAAGATTATCATTGTTTTTCCCAACAATTATTTTTTTATTAACAGAGGCTATTTTTGTAGCAAAAATTTTGAATAAAAAAATATTTTAAAAAAGGGTTTGTAGTTTTGATTTATTACGTATTTTTGCCCGGAATTTAGAAAGCGTATTTTAACAATGAAGATTGCAGAAAAAACAATCAGGTTTCTTACAATAGCAATGATAGCATTTTTTACAGCTACAGGATTTGCTTATGGCACAGATAAAAAACACGACAACCAAAATGATGGTGGGCGTGTAAATACGAAAGAAGAAGTAGAAGCTTATATTCTTCATCACATTAAAGACTCTCATGATTTTTCTTTATGGTCTTACACTTCAGATGAAGGTGAAAGAAAGCATGTAGGTTTTCCCTTGCCTATTATTCTTTGGACAAGCGAAGGTTTCGTAACTTTTATGTCTTCAGAATTTCACCACAATGATGATGGACATGTAATCGTAGAAAAAAATGGATTAAAATTTGCGAAGATTCATTCTAAAATTTTTGAATTAGATACCGATGCAACAACCGTTTCTTTTGATGAAACGCACCATGCAACAAACGCACATAAATTATTAGATTTCTCCATCACGAAAAGTGTTGTAGGTATTTTGTTTATAGGTTTCTTGTTATTGTTCTGGTTTTCAAGATTGGCAAAACAATACAAGACGAAACAAATACCAACAGGTTTTGCAAGAGTCTTAGAGCCTTTGGTTTTATACGTTAGAGATGAAATTGCAAGACCAAATATTGGTGAAAAACATTATAGAAGATTTACAGGTTATTTGTTAACGGTATTTTTCTTTATCTGGCTTTTAAATTTAGCGGGCTTAACGCCTTTAGGTTTTAACGTAACAGGTCAGTTAGCAGTAACGGGTTGTTTAGCAATTTTTACATTAGTAATTTATACGGTTAGTGGAAACAAAGATTATTGGATGCACATGATTTGGATGCCAGGAGTTCCCTATGCAATTCGTCCAGTTTTAGCAATTATAGAATTAGCTGGAGCCTTAATAATTAAACCGTTTTCATTATTAGTACGTTTGTTTGCAAACATTTCAGCAGGTCATATTGTGGTAATGAGCTTAATTGCAATTATGTTCACTTTAAAAGAATCTTTAGGGGTTGTAGGTGCAACAGGATTGTCTTTAGTATTATCATTTTTTATAACATTAATTGAGGTTTTAGTCGCTTTTTTACAAGCATATATCTTTACAATGCTTTCAGCATTATTTATTGGTATGGCTGTAGCAGATCATTCAGAAGCTCATTAATACAAATTTGTTTAATTTAATATAAATACATTTATTATGTACAATTTAATTGGAGCAGGATTAATCGTAATCGGAGCAGGAATTGGTCTAGGTCAAATTGGTGGAAAAGCAATGGAAGGTATTGCTCGTCAACCAGAAGCAACTGGAAAAATTCAAACAGCAATGATTATTATCGCTGCATTATTAGAAGGTTTAGCATTTGGTGCATTATTCTTAGGGAAATAATCCAAACAAAAACAAAGATAGCGTTCTGCAACGGTTGGTTGCAGAACCTATTTTAAAATTAAACAAAAAGAAATAAAAAAATTAATTAGTTTATAGAATGGAAACTTTATTAAACGATTTTTCACCGGGGTTATTTGCAGTGTCAACAATCTTATTGTTAGCATTAATTGCATTAATGGTAAAATTTGCTTGGAAACCAATTTTAAGTTCTTTAGAAGAAAGAGAATCAGGGATTGAAAATGCTTTAGCAGCAGCAGAAAATGCTCGTAAAGAAATGCAAAACTTACAATCTGATAATGAAAGATTAGTAAAAGAAGCAAGAGCAGAGAGAGAGGAAATGATGAAAGACGCAAGAGATATTAGAAATAATATAATTGCCGAAGCAAAAGAAGACGCTAAAGAAGTAACTACAAAATTAATAGAAAACGCACAAGCAGTAATTATTCAAGAAAAGCAAGCAGCAATAGCGGAATTGAAAAAGAATGTTGCAGAGTTGTCTATTGGTATTGCAGAATCAGTAATTAAAAGAGAATTATCTTCTAAGAAAGATCAACTAGAACTAGTTGAAGGAATCTTAAAAGATATTACTTTAAACTAGGTATAGCATGAAAGACGCAAGAGCAGCAATACGGTATGCAAAAGCAATCTTAAATCTTGCTAAAGATTCTAAAGAAGAAACTGCAGTAAATGACGACATGTTATTTATAGCAGCTACAATTGCTGAGAATGATGAATTTGAAGTAATGTTAAGAAGTCCTATTGTTAAGATTTCTGACAAAATAAAAGTGTTAAACGCTTTATTTTCGTCAAAAGTAAACAATATTACTCTTGGCTTATTTCATTTGTTACAAGACAACAAAAGAATAGCAATGTTGCATTCTATTGCAAAACAATATGCAATTATTTATGCTTTTGACAAGCATATGCAGGTTGCGAAAGTTACTACGGCTGTTCCTTTAACAAAAGATATTGAAGCAAAAATTTTAGCAAAAATAGTTGCTTTAACAGGTGACAATGCGAATTTAGAAAATGAAATAAACCCAGCTATTTTAGGAGGATTTATTTTGCGTGTAGGAGATATGCAGTATGATGCAAGTATCTCTAATTATTTAAACGAATTGAAAAAGGAATTTGACAATAGTCACTACATTCCAAAAATTTAATAATACATCAAATTATACAAGATGGCAAGTATTAAACCAGCTGAAGTATCAGCAATTTTAAAGCAACAGTTAACAAATTTTGAAGCAAAAGCAACTTTAAACGAAGTAGGAACTGTCTTACAAGTAGGAGATGGAATTGCTCGTGTTTACGGTCTTTCTAACGTTCAATATGGTGAATTGGTAGAATTCGATAACGGACTAGAAGGTATCGTATTAAACTTAGAAGAAGATAACGTAGGTGTTGTATTATTAGGAGCATCAACTTCAATTAGAGAAGGTTCTAATGTTAAACGTACAGAACGTATTGCCTCTTTACAAGCAGGTGAAGGCGTTGTAGGACGTGTTGTAGATACTTTAGGTAATCCAATTGATGGTAAAGGACCAATTTCTGGTAAAACTTATGAAATGCCTTTAGAGCGCAGAGCTCCAGGAGTTATTTTTAGAGAGCCAGTAACAGAGCCGTTACAAACTGGTATTAAATCTATCGATGCAATGATTCCTGTTGGTAGAGGTCAACGTGAGTTAATCATTGGAGATCGTCAAACTGGTAAATCTACAGTTGCTATCGATACTATTTTAAATCAGAAAGAATTTTACGATGCTGGTGCGCCAGTATATTGTATATACGTAGCTATTGGTCAAAAAGCTTCTACTGTTGCAGCAATTGCAAACATGTTAGAAGAAAAAGGTGCAATGTCTTATACTACAATCGTAGCAGCAAATGCATCAGATCCTGCAGCAATGCAAGTATATGCACCATTTGCAGGAGCAGCAATTGGAGAATTCTTTAGAGATACTGGTAGGCCAGCTTTAATTGTTTTTGATGATTTATCAAAACAAGCAGTAGCATACCGTGAGATTTCATTATTATTAAGAAGACCTCCAGGACGTGAAGCGTATCCTGGTGATGTATTTTACTTACACTCAAGATTATTAGAACGTGCTGCAAAAGTAATCAATGATGATAAGATTGCAAGTGAAATGAATGATTTACCAGATTCTTTAAAAGGAATTGTAAAAGGTGGAGGTTCTTTAACTGCATTGCCAATTATTGAAACACAAGCAGGAGATGTATCAGCATATATTCCAACAAATGTAATTTCAATTACAGATGGACAAATTTTCTTAGATGGAGATTTATTTAACTCTGGTGTTCGTCCAGCAATTAACGTGGGGATTTCGGTGTCTCGTGTTGGAGGTAATGCACAGATTAAATCCATGAAAAAAGTTGCTGGAACATTGAAATTGGATCAGGCGCAATATCGTGAGTTGGAATCTTTT
This sequence comes from uncultured Acidimicrobiia bacterium, assembly GCA_964195455.1. GTDB lineage: Bacteria > Bacteroidota > Bacteroidia > Flavobacteriales > Flavobacteriaceae > Polaribacter. The sequence goes on along the minus strand of CAXMOR010000011.1, from coordinate 129 downwards.
GCGAAATTTGGTTCAGATTTAGATGCCGCTACCTTGAACGTTATTGAGAAAGGGAAACGCAATGTTGAAATTTTAAAACAAAATCAAGGAGATCCATTTACAGTTGAAGATCAGGTTGCGATTATATAC
>CAXMOR010000010.1:0-54686 GCA_964195455.1 uncultured Acidimicrobiia bacterium | reverse complement strand
CTTTTTCAAAAGAAACTTGTGAATAACAATTTAAACTTACTATTGCTGTTAAAATAAATACAAGTTGTTTTTTCATTTTCATTTTAATTTGTTTGTAATAGTTTTTGTTAGGTTTGGGTTTCAAATAACCCATAACGTTGTTGTATATGGTTTGTTGCGTATTTTAAGCAACTAATTTAGTTAATAATTACCGACCAAGAGAGTCCGCGAGGACTTTCGTAAGTAGGCTAGAACTAGCAATAAATTATATACGGTGTTGTGGTGTCGTTTTTTTATTTCCTAAATATTATTCGTTAACAATTAATTTTATAAGTTGTTGTAGTCCGTTTTCTTCTCCAATTTTTAAATTCCATTTTCACTACAACTTTCTGAATTCCGTGTATTTTTTCTTTAAAATTAAACTCTGTTTTATATACAATTCCATATTTTTCATAGAATTCATCTATTTCATTTTTCTCATATTCTGAATTATATAATTCAGTTCTGAATTTATTAAGTTTATTATACCCTACTGCTAAAAATGTAACTCCTGTACTTATAATTCCATATGAATAGTATAAAATATAAACACTAAGAAAGTTTTCTCGAACAAATAAATTTCCTCCAATTATTAACAAAAAACCAATTATTATAATAAAGTAAAAACTCAAATGAACTGATTTTTTCTTTTGTCTTATTCTCTCTAATTCAAGATTGATACTTTCTAATTTTTCCTGAAACTGGTTATTCAAGTTAATTTTTGGACAAATATTCTTGAATTCAGGTTTTTTACTTGTTAATTTACAAGTCAATCCATTTTCAAGATTTGTGATTTCATTCTCACATAAATTACAATGTTTTGAATAATTCATCTTTTATTTTTCATGCCGAGTGTGTTTTTTTGATTTCGGCTCTTAAATGCACCACAACGGTTTTGTGTATGGTTAGTTGCGCGTTTGAGCAATTAATCTAGTAAACGAAAACGAACCAGAGAAAATTCCGCAGGAATTTTCTAAACAAGCAACGACCAAAGCAATTAATTATACACGTTGTTGTGTGCTTTAATTTATTTTGAAAAGGAGCATTCTAAATGGTAATTGATTGTGATTAACTTTTCCATAAATAATTTTATCAATTAAAACCTCAGCATTTTCTTCCTTATTTTCAATTAGGCTAATTAGCTTTTTTGATTCACTGGTTGGTTTCTTTTCTGCATATTCATTAAGACTTAGTTTATAACTATTACCTATTATAACTCCTTGATTTTGCATTAATAAGAATAAATACTTTTTTCCATGATTAATTGCTCTCATTTCCTCAAAATCTTTTAAGATGGCTATGATATCTCCCCCAAATACATTTCCACCGGTTAACTTTCCTGAGTTCAACTTTAAAACTAATCTGTTCAGTTTTAATTCAAGAAAAACATTTTCTTTTTTATACTTATAAAAAATATCACAACGGTTAACATTAGACTCTTTGCAAGTTTTTTCGGCTTGGATATTCTCTATATTAAAAGGAAATTTAATTTCTGATACTAGAACTTCAATAATTTTATGCTTGATTAATGATTCGTCAATAAAATGGGAAGGGTATTGATTAACTAATTCTTCAATTTTTTTAACGATTTTAGTAAGTATGTAATCCAAATTATTAGCTTTTTTGTTATTTATTTTCTTATTGCACACAACGTGTTTGTATATGGTTTGTTGCGTGTATTAATTAATTAATTTAGTAAATAATTACCGACAAAGAAAGTCCGCTAGGGCTTTCGTAAGTAAGCTTGAACTAGCAATAAATTATATACGTTGTTGTAAAACGTTTTAATTCCATTCTACATTTAATTTTTCCAATTCCGCATTTAATTTCGCGAGTGAATTCGTATCGATTATTTGCGTATTAATAGTCAATTCCTTTTTACTTGTCTTTAATATATAATCTCCTGCAAACTTTTTAATCCGCTTAATTTCTGCCAGATTTATTTTTTTTCCGAATGAACCATTTATCCTTAATACTCCGTTTTCAATTGTCAAATATTGATTTTTTTTTTGATAGAAATATAAAATGAAATACAAAACTCCGAATACTAAACTACCATAATCAAACCAACCTATATTTTCACTAAAACTTAATTCCATAACCCCAAATAAAAACCAAACAATTCCTAAAATAAGGTTGATATTCAAATGTTTTTTTTTCAATTTTATCTTCATTTTTATTTAATGTTTTACAACAATTGTATATGCGTATTGTTGATATATGGCATATAGTTTCATGGTTTAAAATTAACGTTTTTCAGCATATCGTCCAAAGGACTTTCGATGTTTTTATTGTTAATATGAATCGTTTTGGTGTAGATTTCTGTGGTTTTCGGAGAGTTATGTCCTAGCATATTCTGTAAGTACCTTAGATTCACATTGTTTTCTATACAATGTGTAGCAAACGAATGTCGCAAGGTGTGCACGGTTGACCAGGGATTTGAATTAGTTTCTGCTACTGCCTTTCTAAAAATAGCGCGTACACTTGCAGTGCTGTATTTTCCTCCTGTTTGTCCTTCAAACAACCAGTACGATGGTTTTTCTTTTTTAAAATAGTTACGCAATAGCAGAACTAAATGATTTGATAAAATAGTTTTTCGATCTTTTTTTCCTTTACTATCCTTCACAAACAAGTATCCTTCTTTAGAATGAACATCTATAATTCTCAAATTTAATACCTCAGAAATTCGAAGTCCAGCACTATAGATAGTCCATAAAATGGCTTTGTGCTTAATGTTTTTAGGATGCTGTATGATTTTTAAAACTTCTTCTTTACTTAATACATTCGGTATGCTTACCGCCTTTTTTGGGCGTTGTATTTCATAATATTCTCTAGGTAGTTTTAAAACGTGCTCATAATAGGCTTTAATAGCGTTTATAAGTTGATTTTGATAACTTTCTCCAATTTTATTTTTTGTAATTAATTCATAAACAAAACCTTCTATTTCTTCTTTGGTTATGAGGCTAATATCTTTATTAGAAAATTTGGTTAAAAAAACGCTAAACATATTCTTGTAGGTTCGCACACTCGAGTCACTATACTTCTTTAAAACCAACGCTTTTTCCAATCTAAAAAGCTGTTCGATTGCATATTGGTTAAGCGGTCTTTTTTCAATAGGAGTGGGCGTTACCTCATTTACGGTTTTATAGTTTTTACCAAAAAGGTTTTTTATCAGCACCATGTTTTCTTGTGTATAGATAATAGACCATAATTTTTGATTGGGATGCCAAAAAGTGGTATTAATTTTCTTAAAAACAGTGCGTAGTTCCTTCAGTTCATATGGGATATAAATTTTAATGCGTTTTGCATTCTTTAAAGGCTGATAAATAATTGGTATATTATGCATAGTGGTACTATTAATCTCTCAAATATAAAAGATAATAATGTCATTATAAAGTTGATTTTAATATAGTCGTATACTAACCGTTAATAACGAATAGTGTGCAAAGACATATAAAACGTACCTTTGTTAGGTATATGAAATGTAAAATATGTAGTAACTTAGTAAAAGGACGAAGCGATAAGAAATTTTGTTCTCAGCGCTGTAAAAATTATTATCATATTAATTTACGAAAAGTAACTGCGATTGCTGTCAAAGATATCGATATCATTTTACACAGAAATCGATCAATATTGTTAGAAGTTTTAGGGAAAAATTTATTACAAAAAAAAGTACCTAGAATACTGCTAGAAAAAAAGAAATTTAATTTTAAGTACAATACACATTGGCATATTAATAGCAAGAATAAAACCTTTTTTTGGGTATACGATTTTGGTTGGATGTCTTTCTCGGATGATGAAATATTGCTCGTTAGAAAAAGAACGATGTCTTAATACTTGTAACTATGTACTTCTAACTTCAACTTTTAAAGAAGATCAATTTAGGATTCTTTTTTATCTCAGTTCTTTGTTTGAAAAGGTATTACCTAGAAGTCAAGTTTTAAACTTATTAATCATGGCCAATACGAGTGGGTTTCTTTAGATAAAGTTCTAATAAAAAAAATAGCTCCTGCAGATATTCCAATAATTGAAAAATTAATAAGTCAATGCTAAAACTACATACAACAAAATATATAGTTTACTGCTAGTACAACCCTACTTATGAAATCGACTGCACCCAAAAGTTTAGCGTTTTAATATTCTATGGGTACTTGCATTTTACAGCTTGTATTTTCATAAACTCAAACACAACAATAAAAAGCAATCTTTACTATTGTTTTCATAAAACACTAAACTTCCCAAAGCTAAGTTACATAATGCGCAGTTATACCGCTTGTACGCAAACTGCAGCAGTTTATATGTATAATTTTATTTACTTAGGTGTTAATTATACGTATGATTAACGCTTAAATGATGTATTGCAAGCTGTTTTGAATATTTTTAAAATGGTTTGTGTCGTCCCCTTTAGGTAAGACACTACTTTTTAACTGCTGATACAATTCCGTATTATCTACAAAAGGATTAAAACCTTCTTTTAATAAAAGTAATAAGTTCTTTCTATAAGAAGACAAGACACTCATTCTAGACTCTTTAGTTTTGGTTTACTTTACCGTATACATTTGCTATTCGTTCGAGTTTTCTTTTTTGTGGATTTCTGAAAGAAAAATAGCCATACCAACGCTTAGATAAATCACCTTTTGCTGTATAAATTTTGGGTGCTGAAAATTGGGGTAAAACTTTCAAATCGTGTTCAATATTTGTGTTAATGACAAGGTATTGATAAATTGATTGCACAAAAAAACAGTTTAGAGACCTAAACTGTTTTTTTATACTGATTTAAAATTGTAGCGAGAACGGGATTTGAACCCGTGACCTCAGGGTTATGAATCCTGCGCTCTAACCAACTGAGCTACCTCGCCATTGTTTTTGCGAGTGCAAATATAATTACTTTTTATAGATTGGCAACGTGTGTTTTTAATTTTTTTTACATAGAATTAATACCTATATTGCCCGCCTAACAAAATAAAAAATGGAAAAAGTACAATTTGAATTAGAAATCCCTATTCATGCGTCCCCAAATATGTTGTATCAGTACATTTCTTCACCATCTAACCTACAAGAATGGTTTGCAGATAAAGTAAACTCTCGAGGGAAGGTATTTAGTTTTGTTTGGGAAGGTACCGAAGAATTAGCGGAATTAATCACAAAAAAAGCGGGTGAAAGAATTCGTTGGAAATGGATAGAAAGCGAAGGAGATGATACTTTTTTTGAAATTAGAATTCAAGTAGATGCACTTACGAAAGATGTTTCATTAATTGTTACAGATTTTGCTGATGATGAAGATGAAGTTGAAGAGTCAAAACAGCTTTGGGAAAACCAAATAGAAGAACTAAGGCATACAATTGGTGCCTAAAAATTTAAAGTTTAATAGAAATTTAAAACTCAGCAAATTGCTGAGTTTTTTTGTACTCTATTTTTACTAAAATGTGTTAATTTTGCAAATCTAAAAACAGAGAGATGATTAATTTTAATGGGGAGTTATTATTTGAAGAAAATGTTAAATTATCTTCCGAGAATAGAGGTTTTAAATATGGAGATGCAATTTTCGAAACTATAAAAGTTAGTCACAAAAGAGTGATTTTTTGGGAAGATCATTATTTTAGATTAATGGCTTCTATGAGAATGTTGCGTATGAAAATTCCTATGCAATTTACTTTAGAGTTTTTAGAAAAAGAAATTCTAAATACAGTTGCGGTGCAAGAGGGGGCTTCATCTTTTAGAGTGCGATTAAATATCTATAGAAAAGATGGTGGTTTATACACACCAAAAACCAATGAAATAGATTATTTAATTGATGTTAAGGCAAATACATATCAAACAAAAAACAGCTATACGGTCGATGTTTTTAAAGATTTTTATAGTTATTCGGGGTTATTGTCAACCATAAAGACTAATAATAGAATGGTAAATACCCTAGCAAGTATTTATGCCAAAGAGAATGATTTAGATAATTGTTTGCTAATCAATGAGAAAAAAGGAGTTGTTGAAGTTACCAATGCTAATATTTTTGTTTTAAAAGGAAATATTGTAAAGACCCCAGCATTAACGGAAGGTTGTATAAAAGGTATTGTAAGAAATAAAGTGATTGAAATTATTACTAAAAATAAAGAGTATACTTTAGAAGAAACAAATATTTCACCATTCGAAATTCAAAAAGCAGATGAAGTCTTCATTACAAATGCGATTATAGGTATACAAGCAGTAACAAATTATAAAAAGAAAAATTTCACAACTGATTTTGCTAATAAAATAAGTAAAAGTTTAAAAATTTTAGAAGTAACTACTTCTTAGTTCAAATTGATGTCACTTGGCGCATTCGCCCAAAGTTTATAGTCGCCACCTTTTTGTAATATTTTATTTTTCCAAAGAGATTCCTCGTTTTTAGAAAAAATGTTTTTGATATCATTTTCTGAAATAAACCAAGAGTTTAAATTTAATTCATCTTCCAGCTGATTCTTTCCCCAGCCAGAATAACCAAGAAAAAAACGAATATCAGTTTTCTTTAAAGATCCAGTATTAAGTAATTTTTTTAAGGATTCAAAATTACCACCCCAAAATATACCATTATCTACTTCAATGCTTTCAGGTATTAATTCAGGTACTTGGTGCACAAAATATAAATTATCTTGTTCTACAGGGCCTCCTTGATAAATAACAAAATCACTTTCAATTTCTGGCAATAAATCTTGGAGTGTATAATCTAAAGGCCTGTTTAAAATAAAGCCAACAGAATTGTTATCTGTATGCTCTGTAATTAAAATAATTGCTCTATTAAAAGAGCTATCATTTAAAATAGAAGGTTCAGCAATTAATAATCTACCTTTAATAGGTTTTAAATGGGGCATAAGTAAATATAAAAAAAATATAGGAATAAAAAAAACTCTCTTAAAAAGAGAGCTTTTTATAACTTCGACGGTAATCTCTTAGTTTACAGCATCACTTAATCCAGCTCCAGCTTTGAATTTTGCTACATTTTTAGCAGCAATTTGGATAGTTTTTCCTGTTTGAGGATTTCTTCCTGATCTTGCAGCTCTGTTAGATACTGAAAAAGTTCCAAAACCAACTAAAGCAACTTTGTCACCACCTTTTAAAGCAGAAGTTACATTACCTGTAAAAGATTCTAAGGCTGCTTTAGCTGCTACTTTAGAAATTCCTGCATCTGCAGCCATTGCGTCGATTAAATCTGACTTGTTCATAATAAATAGATTTTTAAATTAATTGAATATTATTTCATTTTGCTAATAATAGCTTAACAAATATAGACGGATTAAGGTTTTACGCAAATTTGCCCCTAAAAAAACTAGGGTTTTGTTGATAAATAGGTGCAAATTGTTAATAAAGGTAGTGTGTGAAATCAAAAAACTCTAAAAACCTTATTCATAAAGGGTTTATAGCATTTCTGCATCTTCAGAAAAACGATAACCATTTAATAAGTGTTTTGCGTCCATTTTTTTCTTGCCTGAAAGCTTAATTTCATCAATAATTATGAAACCATTTTTAATAGCGACTTTCAGCTCTTTCTTAGAAGCAATTATTTTTCCTATTTTATATTCATGTTCATACACTTCTTTACGAATAGCATAAATTTTTGCACTTATTTCTTCATCATTATTTTTGATACTCGTCCAGGCAGCAGGGAAAGGATTTAATCCTCTTATCTTATTATAGATAGTCTCTAAAGAATTAGTCCAATCAATTTTTGTATTTTCAGGATTAAGTTTTGGCGCTGATTTTTCTTCTAGCACTGGCTGTTTCTTGGTTGTAATATTTCCTTGAGAAATTAAATCAACAGTTTTTATAACTAAATCTGCTCCTAAAAACATTAATTTATCATGCAAAGACCCTACAGTTTCATCAGTATTAATAGCAATTTCTTTTTGAAGAATGATTTCTCCAGTATCGATCTTATCATCAATAAAAAATGTAGTAACCCCAGTTTTTGTTTCTCCATTTATAATTGCCCAATGAATAGGAGCAGCACCTCTATAGGATGGTAATAAGGATGCATGTAGGTTAAAAGTGCCAAGTTTAGGCATTTTCCAGACGGCTTCTGGTAACATTCTAAAAGCAACAACAATTTGCAAATCTGCTTTTAATTCTTCTAGTTCTTGATGAAATGCTATGTCTTTTAAGTTTTTTGGTTGTAGAATTGTCAGTTCTTTAGATATAGCATATTTTTTTACGGCAGATTCATTTAGTTTCCTGCCTCTTCCAGCCTGTTTGTCTGCGGCAGTTATAACACCAACTACATTATAATTGTTTTCTACTAAGTGGTTTAAAATGGTAACAGCAAAATCAGGAGTTCCCATAAAAACGATGCGTAAATCTTTCATGATTTTTATTTTAGATGGTATTTATTTTGATGATTAATTTGTACTTTATTAGCTGATAAAAGTTGACGCAAATGTATTAAAATGTCTTTTTCATTTGCTTTTAAATGTTGATTTATTTCTTGTGATGTTAAATCATTTTTTTGCTTTAAAATTGATAAAATTTCAGAAGAAATATCTTTTGTAATATTTCTTTTTTTTGACAAACAGACATCACAAATACCACATTTTTTCGTTGATATTTCATCAAAATACTCTAAAATTTGAATACTTCTGCAGACTTTATTATTTGTAATATAGGCTAAAAAATCTTCTGATTTTTTTTCTTTTTGTTTTAAAAATTGACTGATTTCTCTTGAAAATCTGTTAATCGTTATATCGTCTTCTCTTGGTACTAAAAAACGAATTTCTGTGTCAGTCTTTACCTTGTTGTAAATGAGTATCTCTTCTTGCTCTAAGCGTTCTAAATTAGCGATTACCTGTTTAGAGGTAATATTATTTTTCTTTGCAAGCAAGAATTCATCTACTTTAACTTCTTGTTTAAATAAACCGGTATAAGTTCTTAGTAATGTGTCTATAAAGCTCTTTGTATAGATATTCCTTATAGCATACGAAATGACATTTTTACTGCTTTCGGTGAAGATTACAGTAGATTTTTGATTGTAAGTATTTGTTAGTTCTAAGACTCCGTTATTAGATAGTATTTTTAAAATGGTATCTACCTTTATAGGTGTAAATTTATAGATTTCAGAGAATTCTAAAAGATTAAAACCATAAGGAGTTTCACTAATTTCTCCATTTGAAATTCTAAAATATTGATACAATTTTCTATGAACTTCTTTGATTTCTAAAATGCTTGGTAAACCTTTTTTTACATACTCTTTATAAATGGCAATATCATTTTCGTTTTTTAATAAAACAGCAAAAGATTTTTTTTTATTCCTGCCAGCTCTTCCAGATTCCTGAATGTAATTTTCGATACTAAAAGGCACATCAAAATGAATCACAATTCCTACATTTGATTTGTCAATTCCCATTCCAAATGCATTTGTGGAAATCATGATCGACGTTCTTTCTGTCATCCAATTATCAAAAGAAATTTGTTTTTCTTTAGCAGATAATCCTCCATGATAAAAGCTGCTTTTAAAATTCTTTGCATTTAAAAAGTTAGCAAGTTCTACTGTCTTTTTTCTGGAGTTCACATAAATAATTGCTGGCAATTTTGTTTTCGTAAATATTTGTGCTAATCGCGATAATTTATCTTCAACGGTAAAGACTTGGTATGCCAAATTATCTCTAGCAAATGAATTTCTGAAAATAGATGGATTTTTTAATTCTAAATTTGAAGAAATATCCTTCAAAACTCTTTTATTTGCTGTCGCTGTAAGTGCAATGAAGTTTACATCTGGTATAATTTCCTTTAAAATCTTTATATTTCTATAGGAAGGTCTAAAATCATGCCCCCATTCAGAAATACAATGAGCTTCATCAATGGCAACAAAAGAAATGTTTAATTCTTTAATCTTTTGTTGCATAAAAATTGATTGCAATCTTTCTGGAGAAATATAAAGAAATTTAATATTACCAAATTTAATATTATCAAAAAGTGTTACTATTTCATCTTGTGAAGAGCCAGACTTTATTGTTGTCGCTTTTATATTGCGTTTTTTTAAACTTTCTACTTGATCTTGCATTAAAGCGATTAAAGGAGAGATAACCAAACAAACACCTTCTTTAACCATCGCAGGAACTTGAAAACAAATAGATTTACCCCCTCCAGTTGGTAATAAAGTAATCACATCTTTTTGCTGCAAAACAGCTTTTATGATGTCTTCTTGAGGTTCCCTAAAAGAGGAGAAACTCCAGTATTCTTTTAATATTTCTTTGGGAGAAATCATAAATCGCAGGAAAGCGAATTAAGGATAAAATCTGTTCTTTCATTAACAGTACCAAAAGGAACATTTACAATTTTGTAATTTAGTTCTGAGTAGGCTTCTGTAAGAAACTTATCAATTTTTATAGATTCTTCAAAAGTTTCATATCGCTCATTATCAGTAGTATGTATTTCTTTCCAAGGAGAAAAATGAAAAATTAAATCATATTTGTACTGCTTGCTTTTTTCTAAAAATAAAGCAGGATATGTCGTTTTATAATAATTCATATAGGCATGAACATCAGGAATTCCTCGGTCCAAGAAAACGATATTTTCTTTTCTTTTTTCAGCATTCAAGTATTGCTCTTCTCTTCCTTCAAGTAACATCTCGCTAAATAAAAGAGGGTCGGTTAAAAAGAGTTGTTCTATTCCTTTTTTTTGTGCTTTTAAAATTACTTCTCTAGAAATTTCATCAAAACAGAAAAAATCTTTTTCTTTCAGTTTATTTAAAACAGTAGATTTCCCTGTTCCAGGGCCACCAATTAAAACAATTTTTTGCTGATTTTTTTGCAAGCTTTTTATGTTAGAATTATTAATTTTGATTCTTACTAATAAATCAAATTTTTACAAAAATAAATCATTCGCTTTATAAAACTAATTTTTAATGTAGTTTTGTGAGTGGTTATTTTTAAATAAATATAAAATAAATTTAATTATGAGCGATAAAAATATTTTCTACACCAAATTAAAAGGTCAATTAGAAGATACGACGAAGTTTCCTGCTGATTATATGTATAAATTTATTGTTCCTTCAGATGAAAATCAAGTAGAAGAAGTACAGGGTTTGTTTAACAATAGGGGAGCAGTTATAAAAACAAAAAAATCTAAAACAGGAAAATATATTAGTCTTTCTATCGTATTGAAGATTGAAAGTGCCAATAAAGTAATTGAATATTACAAAAAAGCAGAAAAAATTAAAGGAATTATATCATTGTAAATTTATGAAAAAGTTAATATTATTAGTAGTTTTAAGTTGTTCAAGTGTTGTTTTTTCACAAAAGAAAAGCAAAGTTTTATTAACCATTGATGGTGAAAAAATAACAGTTTCTGATTTTAAAAGAATATATGAAAAAAATTTAGATGCCATAGATAATAAAGAAGCAAAAGATGTTGAAAAAAACTTAGATTTATACATAAACTATAAGTTAAAAGTTAAAGAGGCATACAATAAAAAGTTAGATACTTTACCAACGTATCTAAAAGAGATTGAAACGTATAAGAATCAACTTTCTGCACCTTATATGCAAGACACTATATTTATAAATAAATTGGTAAAAGATGCTTATTTTAGAACAAAAAACGAGGTAAAAGCAAAACATATTTTAGTTAAAACTCCAAAAAATCCTGCTCCTAAAGATACTTTATTAGCATATCAGAAAATATTAGAAATTAGAAATAGAGTTTTAAATGGAGAAGATTTCGAAAAAGTAGCAAGAGAAACTTCAGATGATCCTTCAGCAAGAGATGATGCTAAATCTAGAAGAAAAGGCAATAACGGAAACTTGGGGTATTTCACTGCTTTTAAAATGTTGTATTCTTTCGAAGATGCGGCTTATAATACGAAAATAGGTGAAGTTTCTGATCCCTTTAGAACACGTTATGGATATCATATTTTAAAAGTTGACGCTTTTAGAACTTCAAAAGGAGAAGTGGAAGTAGCACATATTTTGTTAAATGACAAAGGAGCTAAGCAGGAACAATTAATTAATGATATTTATAAAAAACTACAGGGAGGTGAAGAATTTAAAACTTTAGCAGGGAAATATTCTGATGATACTGGTTCAAAATCTAAAGGAGGTAAACTAAAAAAGTTTGGAATAGGAAGAATGCTGAAACCATTTGAAGAAGTTGCTTTCAGCTTGCAAAAAGAAGGTGAATATTCTAAGCCTTTTAAGACGCGTTTTGGATGGCATATTTTACAATTAACGAAAAAACATCCGGTATCGTCTTTTGAGGAATTAGAGAGAGCGTTAAAAAGTAAGGTTAGATCTGGTGATAGAGCTAAATTATCTAAAGATGCTGTTATTAATAAATTGAAGAATAAATATTCAATCTCTGAAAATGAAGAAGCTAAGAAAATCTTTGATTTAAAAGATATTAAACTAATTTCTAAAGACTCAATGCAAGCCGTAATTTTATCAATAAATGATAAAAATATAACACAAGAAGAATTTTTTAGTTTTATAAAGAATAAAAGAAATAAACGAGTTTTTGAGGTTTTTAAGGAGTTTAAAGACAAAGAGATTTTAGCATATTATAAAGAAAACTTAGAGAAAACAGAACCAGAATTCGCTTATATTCTGCAAGAATATAGAGATGGATTGTTGTTGTTTGAACTTATGCAGCAAAAAATATGGGAAAAATCATCTAAAGATACTTTAGGATTAAAAAACTTTTTTGATAAAAACTTGAGTACTTATCAACCAAAAGGATTAGACCAAATAAAAGGGGAGGTGATGAATGATTACCAAAACTTTTTAGATAAAAACTGGATTGCAGATTTAAGAAGAAAAAGCGTAATTAAAGTCGATAACAGACAACTAAAAAAATTAATTAAAGCTTATAATAGTAAATAGATGAAACGTAGTCTAAATGCACTTTTAATGATTTTTTTATTGAATTCTTGCAACTATTTTATAGTGCAAGAAAAAGAGGATAAATCATCTGAAATTATTGCTATTGTTAATACAGAAAAGTTGTTTAAAGAAGATTTAAAAAACGTTTTACCTCAAAATATAAGTAAAGACGATAGTCTTGTATTAGTTAAAAGTTTTATTAATGATTGGGCAATAAAAAAATTACTTCTTAGTAAAGCCGAAAACAACAATTCTTTAGAAGATATTAATGAAATTGATCATCTTGTAAATGATTACAGAGAAAGTTTGTTAATTAATAATTACAAAGAAATGCTGATTAAACAGCAATTAGATACCGTTATTAATGATATTGAGATAGAAGATTTTTACTCAAAAAGTAAAGATAATTTTAGACTGAACGAAGAGTTAGTTAAAATAAAATATCTTCATTTTGATCATAAAGTTATCAGTAAGAAAGAATTTTTAAAACTCTTTAAATCCGAGAATATTGAGGATTTAGAGGAGCTTGAAAAACAACAATTAAGCTTTAAATACTATCAGTTTAACGATTCAATTTGGACTCAATTAGATAAGGTTTTGTTAAAACTCCCGTTTTCTAAAGAAAATCTGTTAAAAAAAACAAAATTACTTCAAAAACAAGATTCAATAGGTTTATATTTGGCCGTAATAAAAGATGTTTTAGCTAGAAATGATGCAGCTCCTTTAAGCTATATTAAACCTACCATAAAGCAAATGATTTTGCATAAACGCAAAATTGAATTAATAAGAGATATTGAAAAAATAATAGTAAAAGATGCAACAAAAAACAACAATTTTAAAGTATACTAAATTAACTGTCTTGATAGTTTTTTTTGGACTGATAAGTATTTCAACTTTTGCACAAAAAATAAAGATCGATGGTGTCGCAGTAGTGATTGGTAAGAACATTGTTTTGGACTCGGATATTGACAAATTTAAACAAGAGATAGATGTAAGATCAGAGGGTAAAATTACCATTTCAGATTGCGAAATGTTAGAAGAATTAATGCAACAAAAATTATTAGCACATCATGCCGTTGTTGACAGTGTTACGGTTTCTGAAGTAGAAATTTCTAGCAGAGTAGATAGAAGTGTTGAATATTTTACGAAACAATATGGTACTGTAGAGAAGGTTATAGAAGCATATGGGTTTAATGATTTAGATGATTTAAAAAAAGAATTATATACCGTTCAAAAAGAAAATGTCTTAATAGAAAAAGAACAACAAAATATTACAGAGAAAATTGATGTAACTCCAGAAGAAGTTCGTTTATATTATAATGGATTAAAAAAGAATGAAGAGTTACCTGAATTTCAGGCCGAGATTGAGTTGGCGCAAATTGTTTTAAATGCTGCACCAACGAATGAAGAGAATGATAGAATCGTAACCAAACTAACTGAGATAAAGAAACAGATTGAAGAAGGGGCAAGTTTTAAAATGAAAGCTATCATTAATTCTGATGATCCAGGTGTTGCTGATAATGAAGGAAGATATGAAATAACGAAAGATTCACAATTTATAAAAGAATTTAAAGAAATGGCCTTTAGCTTAGATGTTGGTCAAGTTTCAAAGCCTTTTAAGTCAGATTTTGGATATCATCTCATGCAATTACATGAAGTAAAAGGAAACTTGAGAGTTGCATCACATATATTAATGCAGCCAGATATTCCAGACACCCGATTAAAAGATACGCAACAGAGAGCAGAGCAAATCGCAAAAGATATTAAAGAGGGTACTATTACTTTTTTAGATGCTGTTAAAAAATATTCTGACGATAAAGAAACTAAAAATAATGGAGGAGTCATTGTAAATCCTTACTCAGGAGAAACAAAATTTGACTTAACTAGAATGGATCCTGCTTTATATGCTAGAGTTGCAGAATTGAAAAAAGGAGAACTTTCTGATGTATTTTTTGATCAAAATAGAAATGGAGAGAAGATGTTTAAGTTCATTATTATGAGAGATAGAACAAATACTCATCTTGCAGACTTAGTTGAAGATTATGTTAAAATACAGGATTTAGCGCTAAGAAAAAAGAAAGAAGAAACCATTACAAAATGGGCCAAAGGAAAAATAAAAGATACCTACATTAAAATGTCTGAAACTCATAGTAAATGTTCTTTTCAAAAAAACTGGAAAAAAGAAATAAGTAAATAATGTCTGATGTTAACGCTGTAAAAGAATTGGTAGGTCAATTCAATTTGTTGAAATCTGAGATAGGTAAAATAATTATTGGCCAAAAGAACGCTGTAGAATTTACATTGTTATCAATTTTTTGTGGAGGGCATTCCCTGTTAATAGGCGTTCCAGGTTTAGCGAAAACGTTACTAGTAAATACCGTTTCTAATGCTTTAGGATTACATTTTAAACGGATTCAGTTTACACCAGATTTAATGCCTTCAGATATTCTAGGTAGCGAAATCCTAGATCAGAATAGACAGTTTAAATTTATAAAAGGACCGATTTTTTCAAATATTATTTTGGCTGATGAAATCAATAGAACTCCACCAAAAACGCAAGCAGCTTTATTAGAAGCAATGCAAGAACGTTCTGTTACAGTTGCTGGAAATCATTATAAATTAGAGTTACCATTTTTTGTTTTGGCAACTCAAAACCCTATTGAGCAAGAAGGAACATATCCTTTACCAGAAGCACAATTAGATAGGTTTATGTTTTCTATAAATCTAGAATACCCAACATTTAAGGAAGAAGTTGAAGTTGTAAAAAGTACAACGAGTAATATTCAACAAAAAGTAAATGCTATTTATTCTAGTGATGACATCATCGCTATTCAAAAGTTAATTAGAAAAATACCTGTTACAGATAACGTAATTGAATATGCAGTTACCTTGGTTGGCAAAACAAGACCAAAATCTAAGGAAGCAACGGAGATAGTGAAAAAATATTTAGATTGGGGAGCAGGTCCTCGAGCGTCTCAGAATTTAATTTTAGCAGCAAAAGCGCATGCAGCTGTTCGTGGAAAATATTCACCAGATATAGAGGATGTTCGGGCTGTTGCAATTCCTATTTTATCGCATAGAATTGTAAAAAATTACAAAGCGGAAGCAGAAGGAATTTCAATTTCTGATATTATCAATTCTTTACTTTAATTATCCTCTTCAGAAGAATTTTCGAAAAAGCTAAATACATTTCCTCCATAGCGTTTATCATAACTATGTTTTTCATGCGTGGATAAGTCTGTTTGTTTAGAATGTTCTATAATTAATAGACCTTCTTCTTTTAAAAGGTTTTTTGTAAAAACAGTATCAACAATTTCTAAAAATTTTTCAACTTCAAAGTCATATGGAGGATCTGCAAAAATAATATCAGCTTGCGTAGAAGTTTTGTCAATAAATTTATAAACATCGCTTTTAAAAGTGTTTATTTCTAAGTTTAGCTCTTTTGCTGTATTAGAAATGTATTTGATACAATTATAATTTGCATCAATTGCAAAAATATTTTGAGTTCCTCTAGAGGCAAATTCGTAGCTAATGTTTCCTGTGCCAGAAAATAAATCCATTACAGTAATACTATCAAAATAATAGAGGTTATTAATGATGTTAAATAACGCTTCTTTAGCCATATCTGTTGTAGGACGAACAGGTAGGTTTTTAGGTGCTCTTAAACGTCTTCCTTTTAGTTTTCCTGATATAATTCTCATTAGCCTAATAATATGAAATTAGAGTGATTAGTAACTTCTAAATCCTGAAAAATTGAATTTTTACTTTCTAGGAAAAAGATGTTTTTAATGTAGGTATATGCGATTTTGTAAATTTCTGACTCCTCCTTAATTTCTCCCATGAAATAAAGTATAAACTCTTCTGTGTTTAATTGAAGCTGTTCTGCTGTAAATAAAATATAATAGATAAAGTCTTCTTTGGTGTTGTATGAAAATGAATTTGAAAAAAGAAGTTTTCTGTTTTCTAATACTATAATATCAAAAGAACCTTTAGATACATTTACATACATTTTTTTTTGATTAGAACTTTCTAATTTTAAAAGTTTTTCAATTAAAATAGAAGTGTGATGCTGGTATTCAAATTCACCAAAATTTTGAAACAAATAATTGTTAATGTTTACATAAGGAATATATACATTTTTTGCATCAATAGTAGTGATATCATCAAAAGTAATAAAGTCAGTTTTTAAAATTTTAATATTTAAATTAAGGTGATTTGTTAAAGAATTTTCATTAAAATACTGGGATGGTACGATTGTCGATAAATTGTTTTGATGTATTACAGAAACTGCAGAATACACCAATTGTAAGTTTGTGTCTTGTTTAAAAATAGATTTAATTTTTTTCAATAAATCTTCAGGAGAATTTAAGGTTCTTTTGAATTGATATTGTGTAAAATAAATATCTTCTTTAGTTTTAGAATCTAAAACACAAAAAGAAAATCCATCCAAACTAAATTGGATGGATAAATCTATATCTTTTGATTTCTTTAAAGAAATTTTATTATTCTTTTTTTGCACTGTCTTTTTTATCATAAGAAGGAGGCCAGTTTCCACCAGTAGTAACTTCATCTAAAGACCCTACAGAAACATATTCTCCTCTAATTTGGTCAGATTCAATTACCTCTAATTCTTGTTTTACCAAAGATTCATTCATACCTTTTAAGATATCTTTCTTAGGAGTTCTTGCTCTGAAAGTAGGCACAATTAAGCCTTGTACTTTTTCAACTTCGCCAACTTCTAATTCAAATTCAGCACCTTCAACACCAGGTACTTTAAACATAGTTTTATAGTTTCTGTTCTTGAAATACTTTAATACTGGTTCAAAACCAATAGTATCAGTAATTCTTTTTTCTACATCTATAATAACACCACCACCTTTATTAACTTTTTCTACAATAGTTTTCGTTTCTGTTAATGCTATAGAATCCGAATCTATAAACTTAATTAAGCTGTCTTTCTGAATAGTGTATTTTCCGTTAACTTCATAAAAATTTACTTCAGCATCTCTAATAATTTTTAAGCTTTCTACAACTTCTGCATATTTTACAACTTTTTCCTTGCTAAATTGTATAGGCTCCATAATTCCGTTGTAAATTTTTAAACCTAAAAATATTGTTAAAACCAATAATAAGATAGATGGAATCCACCTTAGTTTTAAAGGTAAATATTTAACTATAACGAAAGCTACAAGCACAGAAGCTATCACGGCTCCTAAAATCATTAGTAATAAACTCATTTTTAATATGTTTTTTAATAGTATAAGGCAAACTTACAATTTTTTTTTAATGATAAAAATTTTTCTTTAGAAAGAAATGTATCTTTGACAATTAAATTTTTTTATGTTAAAAATAACGGGGAACTTTTATACAGAACTCTTAAGGAAATTTCCTTTTGTGCCAACACAAAAACAAAGGGAACTATTAAATTTACTTAGTCTCTTTATCTTTAATGAGGAGAAAGATTCTTTATTTTTATTAAAGGGGTATGCAGGTACAGGTAAAACGACTACAATAAGTACGTTTGTAAATGCACTTGGTAGTGCAGGGAAAAGAGCAGTTTTGTTGGCGCCAACAGGACGCGCTGCTAAAGTAATTGCAGTGTATTCAAAAAGACCGGCTTTTACGATTCATAAAAAAATATATTTTCCTAAAAAGCAAACAAACGGTTCTGTAGATTTTGTTTTGCAGCCGAATAAACATAGGAATACAATTTTTATTGTTGATGAAGCCTCTATGATTCCTGATGGTAGACAAAATCAAAAGTTATTTGAAGCTAGCTCTTTGTTGGATGATTTAATTTCATATGTATATTCTGGGGATCAGTGTAAATTAATTTTTATAGGAGATACAGCACAACTTCCGCCTGTAAAATTAGATGTTAGCCCAGCTTTAGAAGCAGACATTTTAACGTATGATTATCAGAAAATTGTCACAGAGATTGAGTTAGATGAAGTGATGCGTCAGCATGAAAATTCCGGTATTCTAGCAAATGCAACGCAATTAAGATTGCAATTGCAAAATGAGGGAAATAAATTTCAGTTCGATATTGATTTTCCTGATATCATAAGGTTGATAGATGGTTATGACATTGAAGATGCTTTAGTTACAGCGTATGATAGAGATGGAGTAGAAGATACTGCATTTATCGTGCGCTCAAACAAAAGAGCAAATCAATACAACCAACAAATACGGATGAAAATTCGTGGACAAGAAAACGAAATTTCTGCAGGGGATTTTGTGATGATTGTAAAAAATAATTATTTCTGGCTAAAAGAATCCTCTGCTGCAGGTTTTATTGCTAATGGTGATATCTGTGAGATTTTAAAAATCTTTTCAATTAAAGAATTATATGGCTTTAAATTTGCGGAAGTAGAGTTAAGAATGATTGATTATCCAGAAATGCAACCTTTTGAAACTGTTTTACTACTAGACACTTTAACCAGCGAAAGCCCATCTTTAACGTATGAAGAATCTAATAAATTATATCAAACGGTAAAAGAGGACTATGCACATGAAAAATCGAAATTCAAACAATTTTTAGCTATAAAACAGAACAAGTATTTTAATGCTTTACAAGTTAAATTCTCTTATTCGATGACTTGTCATAAATCTCAAGGAGGGCAATGGAAAACTGTTTTTATAGAACAACCTTATTTACCAGATGGCGTTTCTAAAGAATACTTTAGATGGTTATACACGGCCATGACAAGAGCACAAGAAAAATTATATTTAATTAGTTTTAAAGATGATTTCTTTATTGATTAATGGAGTAAGTAGTGAACGGCAATTGTACCATAGTTATTCCCATTATTTCTTCTTAATATTTTAGATTTATTAGTGTTGTAATGAAAAACATAACCAAAATGAAACCTATTAGCCGTAAATTTTAATCCGACTTCTAAATGAAAAACAAAAGGAACTAAATCTTTCGTAACTTCACTTGAGGTATTTAAAAAACTGCCTTCTATGGTTGCATCATAAAGAGCATATCTGACCAAAGGTTTTATGTATAAAAAAGACTCTACTGTTCTATTGAAATTAGTGTGTTTATTATTTAAGTTCGTTTCAAAAGCGATAGAGTTAATGATTTTTGCTAAAGGCTTAAAACCTAATCTTGCATAAAAACCAGAAGAAATATTGGCGTAAACTGTTCCTAATTTGACGGAGTTTATCCACGATATATCATAATGATTCGAGATGTCCTTGACTAAAAATTGATTAAAATTAGTATTAAAGTTAACTCCAAAAGCATTTTTTATTTGATACTTCCAACCAATTGCTTTTTTAAAACCGTAAATGTCATGAATAAAATCTTGCAGTTCCTTGCCAAAAGCACCTGGCCCAACCGTACCAATTTGTATAGTTGTGTTTAATATTGAATTATTTTTATAGATTCTGTTGATGCCGAAACTGCCATATAAATAACTTGCAAAAGGTCTATCATGCTCTTTAATGCCTTGCACAACAGATTTATATGGAGTAAACATTTCATGGCCAATTTGCCATTCTAAAATTTTTTTTTCTTGATTCTCTTTTTTTGTTTTAGAGAGGTATCGATAGCTTAAAAATATGCCGCTTGTGTAATATCTGTCTTTTACTGTTGAAACATACAAATCATTGTCAGTTATAAAACTTACTTCTTTCGAAAATTTTTCTTGAGAAAAAATTAAAAAAGGCAAAAAAAATAAACAAAGAAAAAATTCAAATCTCATAGAAAACAAATATAATAGAACTAATTTAAATTGATAAAATTATAATAGATTTTTCAAAAAAATGCCTATTTTCGATGTGATAAATATAATACATGGATAAAAAGGAAACGATCACTACAGATGATTTTGAAAATTTAGAAAACACCCAAGATCTTTTAAACCTTTTAAAACAAAAAAACATATCATATTCTAAAGTAAAAAAGACACTTTCTTATAACAATGAATTGCGTTTGTTACAAATAGAACTTGTTAAATTACAACGCTATATTTCTGCGAATAACAAAAGAGTTGCTATTATTTTTGAAGGGAGAGATGCGGCAGGAAAAGGTGGTAATATTCGTAGATTTATGGAGCACTTAAATCCACGTTCAAGTAGATTAGTAGCATTAAATAAGCCTACAGATATAGAAAAAGGGCAATGGTATTTTCAAAGATATATTAAAGAATTACCAAATCCTGGTGAAATAGTTTTTTTTGATAGAAGTTGGTATAACAGAGCTGTTGTAGAGCCCGTGATGGGGTTCTGTTTAGAAAATCAATACAAAGAATTTTTAGTTCAAGTTCCAGAATTTGAGCACATGATGTATGAAGATGGTGTTGTAATAATAAAGTTTTGGTTATCAATCACTAAAGAGGAACAGCAAAAACGTTTTGAAGGTCGAAAAGAAAATCCTTTAAAACGATGGAAATTTAGTCCTGTTGATAAACAAGGTCAAATATTGTGGGATAAATACACACATTATAAATCTGAAATGTTTTCAAAAACGCATACTACCTATAGCCCTTGGATGATTATTAAAACGAATGATAAAAAAGTTGCAAGATTAGAGGCAATTAGACATGTTTTATCACAGTTTGATTATGACGGGAAATCGGGAGCTGGTACAGTCGTAAATCCAGATCCAAACGTTGTAATGCGTTATTATCGTTCAAATATTAATGAATTAGATTAAGCTTTTATGAATAAAAAATTATCAGAATTAGAAGTAAGAAGTTTAAATTCTAAAAAAGGATTAATTGCTCTGTTATCTAAAGAACCTTTAAATATAGAAAGAGCGCTTAGATATATTGACTATGAGAAAAAACTTGAGAAACTGCAAACGGAGTTAATTAGAATGCAAACTTGGGCAATTAATAATGATGAACGCGTAATTGTTGTTTTTCAAGGCAGAGATGCTGCAGGAAAAGGAGGAGCTATAAGAAGGGTTACAGAACGCATTAATCCGCGTCATATGCGTATTGTAGCATTGCCGAAACCTTCTGAGGATGAACGCTCTCAATGGTATTTTCAGCGTTATGTAGAGCAGTTTCCAAAAGCAGGAGAAATGGTTTTCTTTGATAGAAGTTGGTATAATAGAGCAGTTGTAGAGCCTGTTAACGGTTTTTGTACAGCCAAAGAATATGAAGTTTTTATGAACCAAGTAAATGATTTTGAACGGATGATCTTAGAATCTGGAATTCATTTAGTTAAAATTTACATGTCTATCTCTAAGAAAGAACAGGCAAAACGTTTTGCAGATATCAAAAGTGACCCGTTAAAACAATGGAAGATGACCAAGTTAGATGAGAAAGCACAACCTTTATGGGATCAATACACAGAATATAAAAACGCAATGTTTGAAAAAACAAATACTGAAATTTCTCCTTGGAAAATTATACGTGCAAATAGAAAAACAGAAGCACGTGTTAATGTCATAAATCACATTTTAAAAAGTATTCCTTATGATAAGGACTTAGAAATTTAAGAAAGTAGTTTTTTTACAGTGGCAAAAATAAAATAAACCTCTCCAGCAATTTGTTTGCTAGTTTCTAAATATGTTTCTTCTTGCGTATCAGAACCATCAGAATGTTTTGGATCTACAAAAGGTAAATGAAATCTGTGACTTGCAGTGGGTATAAATGGGCAGTTTTTATCAGCATTATTACAGGTTGTGATTGCCATAAAGGGCTCTGTGTTTATTGGGGCGCTGTACAGTTTAGAAAATCCTAAAATAGTTTTATTAGCATCTTTAAAAGAAATTTCATAAGTAGGGTTTTGATGAGAGAAATCTGTTAACTGAAATACGAAACCAACCTTCTGCAAGGTTTTTACCGTATTTCTGTAAAATGCAGTTACTTCTGTTCCCCCAGAAAAAGCATTAATATTTAGGTTAAAATAATTTGCTGCAAAATAGCTCCAAACTTGCCCTAATTGACTTCTTCTTGAATTGTGGGTGCAAATAAAGTTAAGACTAACAACTTCGTTTTTAGAATATTCTTTTGCAATTGTTTCAGCAATTTTAGATAAAAGTACTTTTCTGTCTTCAGTCAGTTCGTTCTTTTTAAAAGCATTTTCAAAGAAATTTTCTAAAGAAATAGTTGAATTCTTAAGCATATTGTTATTTTTAGTGCAAAGTTAAGTAAATAAAGTATTTTTGTCAATTAAAATAAGGTTAAGAATGCGTTTAGAAATTGGAAATAAAGTGGCTGTTTTAGATGATGTTTTAAAAGGGAAAATTATCAATATTAAGGGTGATTTAGTTTCTGTTGAAACTTCTGATGGAATGATTTTTAATTTCTCTGAATCTGAATTGGTTAGAATTGATCAAGAACAGCACGAATTATCGAAGTTTTCAGATATAAATAACGAACTTTTAAAAGAGAAAATTGCTTCAAATCCACCTAAAAAAACTTTGTTTAGAAAAGAAAAAACCGAAATAGTTTTAGAGGTTGATTTACATATAAGTAAGTTAACAAAATCTGTAAAAGGTTTAGATAATTATGACATGTTAAACCTGCAGCTAGATACTGCGAAAAGAAAAATTGAATTTGCAATAAGTAAAAGAATACCGAAAATTGTTTTTATTCATGGAGTAGGAGAAGGAGTTTTAAAATCCGAATTACATTCTTTACTTAATAAATATCCTGTAAAATATTATGATGCTTCTTATAAAAAATATGGTTTAGGAGCCACAGAAGTATATGTTTTTCAGAACCCTAATTAGTTGTATTTTTGCCTCATGAAAGTTATTTATTTAGACAATGCAGCAACGACAAAAATTGATTCTGAAGTTCTAGAATTGATGCATGTTTCTATGCAAGAAAACTTTGGAAACCCCTCTTCCACCCATCAATTTGGTAGAAAAGCAAAATCTGCAGTAGAAACTGCAAGAAAGAATATTGCTAAACATTTTAATGTTTCTGCAAGTGAAATTATTTTTACTGCTGGTGGAACGGAAGCAGATAATTTAATACTAAATAACGCAGTTCTAAATTTAGGTGTTCAGAGAATAATTACATCAAAAATAGAGCATCATGCTGTTCTTCATACCTGTGAGTTTCTTGAAAGAACTCATAATGTTAGGTTAGATTTTGTTAATGTTAATAAATTTGGAAATATTGATTTATTTCATTTGGAGGAATTATTATCAAATTCAGATGATAAAACTTTGGTTAGTTTAATGTACATTAATAATGAAATTGGTAATATTTTACCTGCTGATGAAGTGAGTGTTTTGTGTAAAAAATATGATACTCTTTTTCATTCTGATACTGTACAAGCAATTGGTCATTATAATTTAGATTTACAGAGTACACCCATAGATTTTATTGCTGCAAGTGCACATAAATTTCATGGGCCAAAAGGAGTCGGTTTTGCTTATTTTAGAAAAGGTTTTGGAGTTTTGCCAATGTTTTATGGTGGTGAACAAGAAAGAGGCGCAAGATCTAGTACAGAAAATGTGCATTCAATTTTAGGAATGGAAAAAGCATTAGCAATTGCAGTTTCTAATTTAAAAAATGACAGAGATTATATAGAAAATATTAAAAAATATTTTATTTCTGCATTACAAAGCTTGTTACCAAACGTTAAATTTAATGGACATTCTTCTGGTTTAGAGAAAAGTAGTTACACCATTTTAAATGTTCGCTTTCCTTTAGCAAACAGTATGTTGTTATTTAGTTTAGATATGTCTGGAATTGCTGTTTCTGGCGGTTCCGCTTGCCAAAGCGGAAGTAATAAAGGTTCTCATGTTTTATCAGAAATATTAAAAGGTGATGAATTAAATAAAACTTCTGTTCGTTTTTCTTTTTCAAAATTTACAACTAAAGAAGAATTAGAGACAACAATTATAAAAATAAAAGAGCTGCTGTAAACTAGTTTTTTCTTTTTCGATAAAACTAAAAATTAATTATTCTATAATTAGTTTTTACTCGCTTTATCAAATTCATTGATCATAATAAGTGCCCAGATAACTACACATAGAAAAACAAAAATTGAAAAGTAGACAATAATATTATCTGTGCTCATTGTTTATCAGTTTTAAGTAGATCATTACCCCTAACAACGTTGGGGCCCAAAGTCCAATAAAAATCCCATGCAATTTATCACCTGATAAAAAGAGATATTCGGCTACCAAGATAATAAGAAGACATAATGCTAGCATTAAAAAGTTACCAAATCCCATTTTTTTTAAAAAATTCATATTTTAATTCAAATTTCACTAAAGTTACTAAATTTAAGAGTTTTAAAGCTTTAATTTTATGAATTATTATTGTTGTGATGATTTATCTTTTATTTTACACCTATACAAATAGACTGAAGTAGGCCTGCTTTAAGTCTATTTTACTATATTTAGCGTAAATTACTAACCAAACATAATATTTTCTAAGATGTATAGAATTATTTTCACCTTTCTCTTTCTTGTA
Source organism: uncultured Acidimicrobiia bacterium (assembly GCA_964195455.1). Classification (GTDB taxonomy): domain Bacteria; phylum Bacteroidota; class Bacteroidia; order Flavobacteriales; family Flavobacteriaceae; genus Polaribacter. The sequence goes on along the minus strand of CAXMOR010000010.1, from coordinate 29,431 downwards.
GTCTCTATTACAATTACTGCACAAGAGATGCCCCCAATTAGTACTTATACTGCGAAAGATTATAGAGCTGAAAATCAAAATTGGGCAATATCTCAATCTGAAAATAAATTTATTTATGTAGCGAATAATAAAGGGTTATTAGAATTTAATGGAGCAATTTGGCAGTTATATCCTACGCCAAATGAAACCATTATGCGTTCGGTGAAAAGCTATGAAGATAAGGTGTTTACTGGGTTTTATATGGATTTTGGTTATTGGAAAAAAAATGATTTCGGTTTTTTAGAATATACCTCCATTGTAAAAGCGGAAAATATTCAAATGTTAGAAGACGAGCAAATCTGGGAAATTTTTGAACTTGATGGCTGGATGATTTTTAAATCTTTAGAGAGAATTTATTTATACAATTTAGAAACAAAAAGATTAAAAATTATAAATTCAGATTTTAGGATTCATAAATTATCGAAAGTAGATAATGTTATCTATTTTCAAGAAAATAATAAGGGTGTTTACAGAATAGAAAATGGTATTCCTAAGTTAATTTCAGATCATAAAATATTAAAAGAAAATATTGTTGTAGAATTTTTTAAAAAAAATGGAAACCTATTAATCCTAACTCAGAAGTTGGGTTTTTTCTTCCTAGAAGGAGATCAGCTTGTAAAGTGGAAAGCGCCTGCAGAAAGTATACTTAAAAATGTAACCGTTTACAATGCTAAACTATTAAAAAATAATGAGTTCGCTTTGGGTACGATTTCAGATGGTTATATACAGTTATACAATAATGGTGAGGTTAATTATCAAATCACACAAAGTCTTGGGTTAAGTAACAATACAATACTTTCTGTTTTTGAGGATGTTGATAATAATATATGGTTAGGTCTGGATAATGGAATTAATTGTATAAATAATAACTCTCCTTTTAAAATTTATAATAAAACTAGTGAGTTTATTGGTTCTGTGTATACATCGATAGTTTACAATGATTTCCTGTATTTAGGCACAAATCAAGGATTGTTTTATAGAGATATTAATTCAGAAGATGATTTTAAGCTCGTAGATAATACACAAGGGCAAACTTGGAGCTTAACGATTATTGATGATATATTATTCTGCGGTCATACTTCTGGGACTTTCTTAGTAAATAAAAATAAATCTAATTTGATTTTTAATAAACAGGGTACTTGGATTGTGAAAAAAATAAATGACAATCTATTAATTCAAGGCTGTTATGACGGATTATATGTGTTAGAAAAAAAGAATAATGTTTGGATAGAAAGAAATAAAATTAAAGGATTTAATAATTCAAGCAAATATTTTGCTAGGTATGATTCTTATAAATTTTTAGTGAATCATGAATATAAAGGGGTTTTTAAATTAACCTTAGATAAAGAGTTTACAAAAGTAATAAGTCATAAGAAAGACAACTCGGTTTCAAAAGGGTTGCATTCATCTCTAATCGATTACCGTGACAAAATATTATATTCAAGTAAAAAAGGGGTTTATCTATATGATAAAAAAGCGGCTACTTTTAAGAGAGATAGTATTTACAGTAAGTTAATTTCCGAGGATAATTTCGTTTCGGGTCAATTAGCGTATGATAAATCCAGTAATAAGCTATGGTCTTTTTCTGAAGATAATATTAATTATTTAACACCAGGAAAATTAAGCGATAAGCCAATAGTTAAAAGTATACCGATTTCCGCTACAATGTCAAAAGCAACGCAGGGCTATGAAAATATTATTCATTTAAAAAATGAAAAACATCTTATCGGCACTAATAGCGGTTATGTTGCCGTAAATTTAAATAAAATAAAAATTCCTAAAGATTTTAATATATTTATAAATAAAGTTAATAATTATATTTTAGACAATCCCAAAGTAAGTAAAAAGCTATCTATAAATACGTCCTTTTCATCTGAAGAAAATAATTTTGAGTTTTTTTACAGCGTACCTGATTATAATAAAATTACAAGTACGAAGTATCAGTATCAATTACTTGGTCAAAGCATGCATTGGAGTGTTCCTTCTAATTCTAAATCAGTTTTGTATGAAAACATATCTTCTGGCAGTTATACCTTTAAAGTAAGAGCTATTATTGGAGGTAAGGTAAGCAGTAATGAAGCAGTTTTTAAATTTAAAATAAATAGACCTTGGTACTTATCAAATATATTAATAGCATTTTACATATTATTATTTTTATTAGCGTTTTACTTGGTACATATTGTTTCTAAGAGATACTATAAAAAGCAGAGAGAAGAATTATTAGAAAAAGCAAGAAAGGATTCTGAATTAAAGGAACTAGAAAGTTCTCAGCAAATAATTAAGTTAAATAATGAAAAATTAAGAAATGATATTGCGAGTAAAAACAGAGAGTTAGCAACATCAACAATGAGTATTATTAAGAAGAACGAGTTCTTAGGGTCAATAAAAACAGAACTAATTGATGGAGGGTCCAAAAATTTAGCAAGGGTTATTAACATTATTGATAAAAACTTAAATAATACAGATGACTGGAAGATGTTTCAAGAAGCTTTTAATAATGCTGATGAAAAATTCTTAAAGAAAATAAAGTCCAAACATCCAGATTTAACTCCAAATGATTTAAGGTTGTGTGCTTATCTTAGATTAAATCTATCTTCAAAAGAAATAGCACCGCTGTTAAATATTTCTCCTAGAAGTGTAGAGGTAAAACGTTACAGGCTTCGTAAAAAAATGAGTTTACCACATGATGAAAATTTGACGAATTACATTTTAGGGGTCTAAAAAGACACAACAAGCATTAATAATACCCATACATAAGCACAACATGTGTCTAGTTTGAATTTGGTTCTTGGTAATTTGACGTTTCTCTAACATTAGTGATATATAGCTATTTTGATAATATATTGTGTTGTATGTTTTTTGTTTAGGTTATTATTGGTAATTTAATAAAAAAGGAGTGTTAGATTTACAATATTATTAATTTAAACATAGTTTATGAGAAAAATGATTACGTTACTACTTTTTATGTTTTGCAGTTTTGGTCTTGCGGCCCAAACACTAAATGTAAAAGGTGTTGTAAAAGATGCAAATTCTGGTGAGACTTTACCGGGAGTTAGTGTTGTTATTAAAGGTACGATTGTTGGTGCCGAAACTGATTTTGATGGTGTCTTTAATATTTCGAATGTAGAGGTAGGATCAATATTAGTATTTAATTATTTAGGGATGAAACCTAAAGAAATAGTTGTTAATTCTTCTGAAATTAATGTTTTTCTAGAAGAATCATCTGAATCTCTGGATGAAATTGTAGTGATTGGTTATGGAACTCAAAAGAAGAAGGAAGTTACAGGTGCCGTATCTGTACTTGACTCTAAAGCTATTGAAAAACTTAACCCTACTAGAGTTGAACAGGCGTTACAGGGGCAAATTGCTGGGGTTAATATTACTTCTGCTTCTGGTTCCCCAGGTAGTGGATCTAATATTAGAATTAGGGGTATTTCTACAAATGGAGATAGTAGCCCATTAATCTTAGTAGATGGTAATGTTATTTCAGACTTATCAGTTTTAAATCCTAATGATATCAAAAGTATCAATGTTTTAAAAGATGCTACAGCGGGTATTTATGGTGTGCGTGCAGCAAATGGAGTAGTATTGATTACGACTAAAACGGGTAGAAAAGAGTCTAAATTAAAATTCCAATTAGATGCATATACAGGTATTCAATCTACTAGTAAAAAACTCGATTTATTAAATGCAAAAGATTTTGCAATTTATGTAAATGATGCGGGAGACCAAACAAGATTTTTTGTATATCCAAATAAGGGAACGGATTGGCAAGATGAAGTATTTGAGGACGCTATTATTTCAAGCATTAATTTTAGCGCAAGTGGTGGTACGAAAAAAGCAGCATATACTTTTGGTTTATCACATTTAGATCAAGATGGTATAGTTGGTTTAGGTAAATCGAATTTTACAAGATCTACAGCAAGAATAGGTTTTAATTATGATATTTTAGATAATTTAAAATTATCTACAACGGCATTATTTACGAATTCAGAAAAGAATAATTTACCAGAAGGTGGTATTGGATCTGTTTTATATAGTGCAGTAAATGTGAATCCAGATTTAGCGATCTTGGATGAAAATGGAAATTTTTCTACTGTGGATGATATTTCACAAATTGAAATCATAAATCCATTAGCTCAAATTGCAAATAATAATAATACGACAAGAGTAGATAAATACAGTGCTACTGTAGGTTTAGATTATACGTTCTTAAAAAACTTTACAGCAAGCTCTAAGTTTCAAATAAATCATGCAACAGTACTTTATGATTCTTTTAGTCCAATCGCTAATTATGGTCCAGGTAAATCTGCAAATAGAACTCAAGAATATACTACAGATTTTTTAGATATATATGATGATTACACTTGGGATAACTATATTAATTATACAAATACATTTAACGAAGCGCATGATTTAACCGTTTTATTAGGTACTTCTATATTTAAAACTGTTGGAGAACAATTTCATGGGTCTAGCCAAGATGGAGATTTAATGGCTCCTAGAGTTATAGATTTTGATATTGCAAGAGGAGTGGGTGTTTTTGACAGTCGTTTATCTTCTATTTTCACGAGATTACAATATAGTTATAAAGGTAAATACTTATTATCTGCAGTATTACGTAGAGATGGTTCAACTAAATTTGGTCCAAATAATAAATTTGGTTACTTTCCTTCAGCATCTATTGGTTGGAATGTTTCAGATGAATCTTTCTTACAAGATAGCAAAGTGATTAATTCTTTAAAACTAAGGGCTAGTTATGGTGTTATTGGGAATGATAGAATTCCTGGTGGTGCATTTATTTCATTATTAAATGGAGAAGGAGTATACGCATCTAACAATGAGGTATCTCAAGAAGATTTATTATATGGAGTTGCAATTGGTAAAATTGGTAATCCAAATATAAAATGGGAAAAACAAAAATCTGCTAACATCGGTTTTGACGCTAGCTTTTTAGATAGAAAAATTAAAGTATCTATGGATGCTTTTTCTAAAAGAACAGAAGATTTATTGCTTGCTCCACAAGTTTCAGGATTAATTGGTCCATTTGCACCAGGTGCATCTACACCTGTTAAAAATGCTGGAACAGTAGAAAATAAAGGAATTGAATTTAAGATTGATTATAATGATAGTTTTTCAGATGATTTTAAATTTAATATGAGTTTCAATTTTACAACGATTGAAAATGAAGTGCTTTTTGTTTCAAGTGATAATGGTTTTGAAGTTGGTGGAGAGTTTGGAGTTGGTTTGGGTATCAATACTTCTAGAATGGAAGCTGGTTTTCCAATCGGATACTTTCACGGTTTTGAAACAAATGGTTTGTATCAAACACAAGCAGAAATTGATGCTTTAGATGCAAATGCAGAAGAAGGTACCTACCATTTAGGAGCAGGTCCTGGAGATTTGAAATTTGTAGATACCAATGGAGATGGAACTATAAGTGACGATGATAAAACTTACATAGGAGATCCAATTGCAGATGTTACAATGGGGTTCAATATCGGCTTTTCATATAAAAACTTAGACTTTAGTGCAAATGCATTTGCATCAATAGGTAATGATATGGTAAGAGATTATGAGCGTAAAGATTTATTTGCAAATAGAGGTGATTATATGTTAGATAGATGGCAAGGTACTGGTACTAGTAACACTGTGCCAAGAGCAGTTTCTGGAGCATCAATAAATACAGATAATTTTTCTGACTTCTTCGTAGAAGATGCATCTTTTGTACGTTTACAAAATATACAAGTAGGTTATACGATTCAAGAAAACAGTTTAAAAGGTTCGGGTATCAATAAAGTAAGAGTATATCTTACAGGAAATAATTTATTCACGATTACAGATTATAAAGGATATGATCCTTCAGCAAGCTCTGGGTCTCCAATTGGAGCAGGTGTAGATAAAGGGTTTTATCCAGTTGCTAGCTCTTATTTGTTAGGTGTTAACTTAAATTTTTAATAAAAGATGAAGAATATAAAAATAGTAAAGTATTTTTTAATAATACTAATAACATTTTCAGCATGTGATGATTTTGTGGATGTTGATCCTATAGGGGTTGAGGCAGAAGATTATTTTAATTCTGAGGAAGAATACGAGAGTGCTTTAATAGGAGCCTATGATTTATTACAGGCTACATTTCAGAATGTTTTAATAGGGGTAGTTGCTTCAGATGATTTTATTGCTGGTGGAGATGCATTTAATTATGATCAACCAACATTGCAGAATATCAATTCAATGATTCACACGCCTTCTGATAACAATCAGTTAAGAGAAGTATGGCAATTAATGTATGCAGGAATCAATAGAGCTAATTATGTTTTAGAGTTTAAAGACAAAACAGAATTTGCAGGTAGAGCTGAAATTATAGCACAAGCTTATTTTTTAAGAGCTTACTTTACATTTGAATTGACAAAGTTTTTTGGAGATGTTCCATTGAATTTTGAAGAAAGAAATGGGGTGAATAGAATTGTTGATAAAAGAATTTTATTTGGTGAAGAGTTTGATGTAGATAGAGTGGGTAGTATTGCAGCTATCTACAGTTTAGTAGAAGAAGATTTAAAAGATGCGATTGCTGATTTACCTGCATCTCAAAACGAGAAATATAAAATTACTAAAGGTGCTGCTCAAGCATTATTAGGTAAAGTATATTTATATCATGGTACATTTGATAATTCTAAATTTTCAGCAGCTGCAAGTATGCTTGCTAACGTTGCTAATAGTGCAGCATATAGCTTAGTGCAAGGAAGTGATTATCTAGATCTATTTGAAAGTGTAGGAGAAAATGGTTCAGAGGCTGTTTTTGAAATTCAATATACTGGAGTTGAAGCTGCAGGATGGGGTTGTGTTATTTGTAGTGAAGGATCATATTTCGTTCAATATAATGGACCAAGATCTCCATATGACGGGACAGTATATAGATCAGGTTGGGGATTCAATTTGCCAACACAACAATTATATGATTTATTTGATGCAGGTGATAGTAGAAGAGATGTTACTTTCTTAGATTTAAGAGATGATCAGGATATCTATTCACAAGGTAGAGATGATACAGGTTTTTTTAATCGTAAATATTTACCACGTAAGGCAGACAGTAGAGTTGGTTCTGATCCATTAAACCACGCTAATAATTATAGAGCCATTCGTTTAGCAGATGTATTATTAATGGCTGCAGAAGCAGAAGCTCAAAGCGGTGGTTCAAATGCTGAATCTTATTTAAATCGTGTTAGAGCGAGAGCATATGGAAATAACACTCAAGATTACACATCTTCTGAGGGTACTCTTTTAGACGCAATTTATACAGAAAGACGTAAAGAATTAGCAGGTGAAGGTCATCGTTTTTTCGATTTGGTTAGAACTGGCAAAGCGAAAGCAGCATTTGATGCGTTTAATGCTAGTAAACCAGCAGAATTTAATACTGTAAGTTTTACAGTAAATAAACATGAAATTTTCCCAATTCCTTTAGTGGAATTGCAGTTGGCAAATGGTGTTGAAAAATGGGGTCAGAACCCAGGATATTAAAAAATATATACAAAGTTGAATAAAAAACAAAACAAAATGAATTTATTAAAAAGAGTATCTTATTTAGTGCTGCTATTATTATCATTAAGCATCACTATATCTTGTGAAAATAATGATGAGGATATAGTTGAAATTACAGGTTTAGATTTCGTAGTAGCTACTTTAAATGCAGAAGGAACAAAAGCAGGAGTAGTACCAACTACAGCTTTTGGAAACGGAAATATTATATATACTGTTGATTTTGGAGCTACAGCTGATTCAGATACAGATGTATTTCAAACAAGTGCTCCCATGGTTACTTATGAGTATCCAGAAGAAACAATAACGTATATGATCACGGTTACTGCTTCTTTAGAAGGAACACCAGATGTTTCAATCACAAAAGAACATATAGTAACATTTGTAGTAGCCCCTGTAACAGGAGGTCCTGGTTCAACGAGTCCATTAGAAGGAACATGGAAATTTGCTCCGGTATCTGGAGCTTTTGGAGTTGGTCCAGCGTTCAATGATGTGTCTTGGTTTTCTAGTTCTGCTGATGATATAACTGGAAGAGATTGTTTATTTGATGATGAGTATGTATTTAATGCGGATGGAACTTTTAGTAATGTTTTAGGTGCAGCTACTTGGATAGAAGGATGGCAAGGTGCTGATCCAGATGCTTGTGATGCTCCAGTATTTCCACACGACGGAACTGCAGTGGCAACGTACACTTATAATGAAGCTGCAGGTACCTTAATGCTTGATGGAAAGGGTGCTTATTTAGGTTTGGCAAAACCTTTCAATGGTGGTGAGTTAGCAGCTCCAGGAGATGCACCAGATTCAATCACTTATCTTGCTGTTTTAGACGGTGATACTTTAGAATTAGATATTGAGATTGCAGGTGGTGGTTTTTGGTCTTATACGTTAGTTAGAGATGCAGCTCCTTCTATTGAAGGAACATGGAAATTTGCTCCAGAATCTGGAGCGTTTGGAGTTGGTCCAGCATTCAATGATGTATCTTGGTTTTCTAGTTCTGCTGATGATATAACTGGAAGAGATTGTTTATTTGATGACGAGTATGTATTTAATGCAGACGGAACTTTTAGTAATGTTTTAGGTGCAGCTACTTGGATAGAAGGATGGCAAGGTGCTGATCCAGATGATTGTGGAGCTCCAGTATTTCCACACGATGGAAGTACAGCAGCAACCTACACATTTGATGCCGGTGCAGGATCAGTGACTATTGAAGGAAAAGGAGCTTATTTAGGTTTGGCAAAACCTTTTAACGGTGGTGAATTAACAGCTCCAGGAGATGCTCCGGATTCAATCACTTATATCGCGGCTTTAGACGGTGATGTTTTAGAGTTAGATATTGAAATTGCAGGTGGTGGCTTCTGGTCATATAAACTTGTAAGACAATAATATTTAGTATAGTATTTGAATTAATTAAAATAATTGCCGGTATTATATTTATGTAATACCGGCTTTTTATTTTTAATTATATAAATTTTTTTAAGAAAAATTTCTTTTAAATAGTATAAACTTGTATTAAAAGAAACAATACAGTACCACAACATTATGGGTTATTTAGTGTGGTAGTAAATTTTGACCATGTTTTTAATCTATGTATTACTAATTATTTTACAGTTTTTTATGATGTATGTTTCTTGTTGAGGTCTAGAATAGAGTTATACAATAAAAGAACAGTACATTTAAAAAAAAAATAAAAATTTAATAGATTATGCTTTTCAAATAATCATTTGAGGTGGAAAGTATTATCGTTTAAAAAAAAAAGTTATGAAGAACATTTTTTTAAGATGCTTGCTTTTCTTAATCACACTGAATGTCTTTGCTCAAAAAACAGACAATGTTTCTGTTCTAAGCAATGAACAAGGAATGAAGTTAGTGGTTAATGGAGAAGATTTTATGATTAATGGTATGAATTGGGATTATGTTCCAATTGGTACAAATTATGCCTACAGTTTATGGAAACAACCCGAAAGTGTTATAAAAAGTGCTTTAGACGCTGAAATGGGCTTGCTAAAAAACATGGGCGTAAATACGATTCGTGTTTACACAGGTATTCAACCAAAGTGGATTTCTTATATCCATGATAATTTTGGTATTTATACAATGTTGAATCATTCTTTTGGTCGCTACGGATTAACGATTAATGGTATTTGGACACCAGTTACAGATTACAGGGACGCAGAAACAAAAAAGATGCTACTATCTGATGCAAAGGAAATGGCTAATACTTACAAAGGAACTCCAGGATTACTTTTATTCTTATTAGGGAATGAAAATAATTATGGTCTTTTTTGGTCGGGGGCTGAGACTGAAGATTTTCCTGAGGGAGAAGAGCAGAAAAGAGAAGTAGGAGAAAAAAGAGGTAGACCGATGTATAAATTGATGAATGATGCGGCTATTTTAATTAAAAGTTTAGATTCTTCTCATCCGGTTGCTATTTGTAATGGAGATTTTTTATTTTCAGAAATTGTTGCTGAAGAATGCCCAGATGTAGATATTTACGGGACAAATATGTATAGAGGCAAGTCTTTTGGAGATGCCTTTGAAAGAGCAAGTAAAGAGTTGAATAAACCAATTATGTTTACAGAATTTGGTGCCGACGCTTTTAATGCATTAACAAATCAAGAAGATCAAAAAATGCAAGCATTCTTTATGGTCGAAAACTGGAAAGAAATTTATGAAAATGCTGCAGGATTAGGAAAAGCAAATAACTCTATTGGAGGTTTTACTTTTCAATTTAGTGATGGTTGGTGGAAATATGGACAAACTAAAAACTTAGAAGTTCATGATAATAACGCTTCATGGTCTAATGGAGGTTATTATTTAGATATTAAGAATGGTAGTAATAATATGAATGAAGAATGGTTCGGTATCTGTGCAAAGGGACCAACAAATTCTGCCGGATTATATACCTTATATCCAAGAGCCGCATATTATGCTTTAAAAGAAGCTCACAGTATAAATCCCTATGCATTAGGAACTACAGCTGCATCGGTAACAAATCATTTTAACGACATCGAATTAATGGATGCTGTTTTAAGAGCAAGAGGAGATAAGGCTGCTTTAGGAGGAAATGAGAAAATTAGACTAAGTAATTTAAGGGCTGAATTTACTACTTTTAATACTGGAGGATCTTTATTGACTACAGAAAGTTTAGAAGATCCTACTGGTCAAGTATATCCTAATAAAACAGGCTTTGATCACATGCAATCTTATTATGTTGGAGTTCAGGGGCAACCTAGTGCAAATATGAGAGCAGAAGTCAACTTTAATATTTTAGGAAATATTGCAGGAAACCCAATTGATGATATTTTTTATGAAAATGTTGGAAGACCAATAGCAGTTTCTACTCCTAATGGAGGTGTTACTTTAACAGACAATAATAGATTACGCGTATATAATGCATCATTTGAATGGAATGCAGAAGATTTTGAGATGAGAGGTTTTTACAGAACTGGTCATTATCATTGGGGAGATGAAGGAGATTTTTTTGGTTTATATCCAGAATCAAATTATGGTCCGAATTTAGATATTTATAATGGTGAAATTCTAGGAATTGAAGTTGATGGTAAAGGAGCGTTAGAAGGACTAAAAGCAGCATTTGGACCACAATTATGGTGGGGAGCAAATCCAGCAGTTTTATTAAAATATAGAAGAAACTTCGGTCACTATAATATAACAGGTATTTATCACGAAGATATAGCGAATAATACAGATGCTCAAACATCAGGTTTTATTCCAATACCAAAGACAAGAAGAGTAACTTTTGCAATTGAAAGAAAAGGAGAGCATTTTGGACTTCAATTAGGAGCAATTTGGGGTGGATATCCTTTAAATGGAAGAACTTATCAAGATGTTAAGTACCAAAACGGTTTTTCATCTGTAGTTATTGATAGAATTAAAGCGAAAGATAATTGGGGTGGTAAAGCAAAAATTACTTTTCAAAAAGGAGGTTTTAATTGGTATGCACAAAGTGCCGTCATGGGCTTAGTTGCGAATGGTGGTTTTGATCAAACAAAAACATTTACAGGTTGGAAATTAAAAGATACTGGAAGTGGAAATCAGTCTAATTTCTTAACAGGATTTGCTTACAATACGGGCAAATTTGAAATAGCACCCAATTTTTTATGGCAAAAACCATTAGTAGCTGCAATGCCAAATGATATTGGAGCTCCGGGAAGATTAAGAAATATTCAAGACGATCCTTTTGCAGTGAGAGGGAATAGAGAAACTACGGCAGGTGAACTTTTATTAACGTTTGATCCAACACCAGGAACTTGGATGTATGAGTGGGATAACGATAGAGCAGAGGACGCAAAGTTTGCAATGAATCTTGGTTTCGTATATCGTCATTTACCAACAACACAAGATGCCTGGATTGGTTTCTTAGCAAATCGTACTTCATTTGCATTTCCAAACTCTGCACCAGCTGAAGATCTATGGGAAGTAAACTCAAGAATAGTTTCTAAAATAAGTCCAGAATTCGGTTTCATAGCAAACTTATATTATGGAAATGGACAATCTAATGGAAGTGATGCAAGATTAATTACTAGAGCAGGAGGTGATGTTAGAATGGTTTATAATAAAATGAAAGTTACTGCAATGGCTAAATTTAATGATTGGGGTCCTTTTGATTACCACCGAGATTTTAATTTAACATATCCTGCACAGTTTATGTTAGATTTTTCTACATCTGTAGGGAAACCAGATTGGTTCATTTTGCCTGATACTAAAGTTGGTCTAAGAGGAACTTGGAGATCATTAGATCAATACTCTCCAAGGTATACTCCAAATCAAACATCTTCGGCTTTTGCAACGGCACCAATAATTAGTCCTGTTGGATTTGATAATGGCTCGGAGTGGGAGATTAGAACATACATTCATATCAATATTGGAAAATAAATAAATTATGAAAAAAGTAAAATATAAATATTCAAAAATCTTTTTCCTATTAACATTGTTATGTATAACAGCAATAAGTTGTGAAAGAGAAATTTCTGAGGATGCAGTCTTAGCTACGTTTCCAGATAACGCAGAAGTGTATATAGATGGTTTCAGTGGTGGTTTAGAATACTATCCATATGCGGATTCTCAACAAGAAGCTTTTTCTGTGGATACAGAAGTTAAATATACTGGAACTTCCTCTATGCGTTTTGATGTCCCAAATGTTGGTGATCTCCGAGGTGCATATGCAGGAGCAATATTTAGAGATGATAATGGAGGAAGAGATTTATCTGGTTATGACGCTTTAACTTTTTATGCAAAGTCATCTAAAGCGGCAGTAATTAATGATATAGGTTTTGGTCAAGATTTCTTTGGAAACAAGTTTCAAGTTAGTAATGAAGGTCTTCAACTATCAACAAATTGGGTTAAATATATCATACCTATTCCTGACGCGTCTAAATTAACGCAAGAACAAGGCATGTTTTGGTATGCAGAAGGACCTGAAGGACCTGTCGGTAGTGAAGTAGGCTATACTTTTTGGGTAGATGAATTAAAATACGAAAAGTTAGGTACTATTGCACAAGCAAGACCAAAAATGTTTAATGGAGAAGACAAGGTTGAAACTTCTTTTACTGGAGGAATAATTCAAATAACGGGTCTTACACAAACATATAATTTATCAAATGGAGTTAATCATACGGTAGCTGCTGGAGGACATTATTTCAAGTTCTCTACAACAGATGTTTCTGTGGCAACAATAACAAGGTCGGGTTTAGTTTCTATTGTTGGAGAAGGTTCAGCAGAAATTACTGCAACGCTCAATGGAGTTGAAGTAGCGGGTTCTTTAGTCATTAATTCTTTAGGTCAATTTGTGCAGGCAACGCCACCAACGGTAAATGCAGGTAATGTAATTTCGATTTTTAGCGATGTCTATACGAATGAGCCAGTAGAATACTATAATGGTTATTGGGCACCTTATCAAACAACGCTTGGTCAAAATGACATTACAATTAGTGGAGACAATATTATAAAATATTCTGAACTTAATTTTGTGGGTATTCAATTCACGAAACCTACAATAGATATTTCTCAAATGACTAATTTTCATTTAGATATACAGGTTGTAAATGAATTAAATTCTGGAGATTATGTAACCATAAAATTACAAGACATTGGGCCAGATAATACTTTTGGTACTGGGGATGACTCTGCAGCAGAAATTAAATACTCTTCACCAAATTTAGTAACAGGAGAATGGGTAAGTATAAATATACCTCTTTCTAGTTTTTCTGGTTTAACGGGTAAATCTAATCTAGCACAAGTTGTTTTTGTTTCAGATGCAACCGTAACGGATATGTATGTAGATAATATATATTTTAATAAATAATAGTTAATAAAAAAGATATAAATATGAATTTTATTAATAGAAATAAAACTAGATCATTTGGAAAGTATTTTATAATAGCAATATTATTTGTTGTTTATAGCTGTTCAGATAACGAAACTCAAACTGTAACCACATTGAAAAAATTAGTTTTTGTAGATAATTTTGAAGTAGATGGGGCTTTAGATGCCACAAAGTGGACTTATAATACAGGTACAGGTGATAATGGTTGGGGTAATAGTGAATTACAATATTATACAGACCGTTTAGAAAATGTTGAAGTAAAGGATGGTATGTTACATATTACAGCCTTACAAGAACCTTACATGGGTTCTGGGTATACATCAGGAAGAGTTTTAACAAAAGGATTGTTTGAAACCAAATATGGACGTTTTGAAGCTCGAATAAAGTTACCTTGGGGTCAAGGCTTATGGCCAGCTTTTTGGCTGTTAGGTGATGATTCTGAGGGTACTGAAATTTGGCCAGAAATTGGTGAAATTGATATCATGGAGTATGTTGGACAAGAACCAACCATAACGAATGGTACTATTCATGGACCAGGCTATTCTGCCGCTGAAGGAGTGACAAAAAGTTATACTCTAGAAAATAGCAGATTTGATTCAGAGTTTCATGTTTTTGGAATTGAATGGGGGCCAAATTACATCAATTATTATGTAGATGATGTTTTATACAATCAAATTACACCGAGTGATTTACCAGAAGGAACAAAATGGGTTTTTAATGATAACCAGTTTCACCTTATTTTAAATACGGCCGTTGGAGGTTCTTTTGTGGGTTCTCCAAATGCTGAGACTGAATTTCCACAAACAATGATAGTAGATTACGTAAAAGTATATCAGTAAAATCAATAACGAATAGAATTATGGTAATTTAATATACCGTGATTCTATTTTTAAAAAATATTTTCGCTTTGAGTTTTTATTTAAGATATGCTTTAATTTTTTAAACGGAATTCTTTAATAAAAAATAGTTTTTATATAAAAATAAAAAAACACATTATTAGTAATGTGTCGTTGTGTGATAATAAGTCAATTAAACGAAAAATAGATTTTCATAAAAACTATTCATAAGATAAAATATAAATTATAATTAAGATAAAATAAATGAGTAAAATTGCTTCTTACAAAGACAAGTTAACATCTAAAAGTGATACGAAAATTGCTGGAGAGTTAGTGAATTATGAGAATGAGTCCTATTATAAGATATCTAATAGTCATAAAATGCGTCCTTTTTTTATGAGTATTATTTCAGATTCAAATCATTGGATGTTTATCTCAAGTAATGGAGGTTTAACGGCTGGTAGAAAAAATGCTGAATACGCTATTTTTCCATATTATACGGATGATAAAATAACAGAATTAGCAGAAACTACAGGCTGTAAATCTATTTTTAGAGTAGAAAAAAATGGTAAAACTTTGTTATGGGAACCATTTTCAGAAAGACAAGCAGGGATTTATTCAATTGTAAGAAATGTTTACAAAAATGAATTTGGAAACAAAGTGATTTTTGAAGAAGTTAATGAAGATTTAGGTCTTACATTCAAATACCAGTGGAATTCGAGTGATCAATTCGGCTTTGTTAGAAAAGCAACATTGGTAAATAATTCTGATCAAGATTTAGATATTTCTATTTTAGACGGTTTTCAAGATATTTTGCCTTTTGGGGTAAGTTCCGATTTACAGGGAATCAGAAGTAACTTGGTCGATGCTTATAAAAAATGTGAATTGGAGGAAGATTCTGGTGTAGGTATTTATGCTTTAAGTGCTATTATTGTTGATAAAGCAGAACCAAGTGAAGCTTTAAAAGCAAATTTAATTTGGTCTTTAGGATTAGAAAACCCTACTCACTTATTATCTTCTTTGCAATTAAACAACTTTAGAAGAAGTGTTAAGCTTGATCAAGAAGTCGATATGAAAGCAGAAAAAGGTGCCTACTTTTTAAATGCTGATATTACTTTATTCGCTAACCAAGAAAAAAGGTGGTTGCAGGTCGCCAATGTAAATCAATCAGTTTCTGATGTTACCTATATTTCAGAATTGATTAAAAATGAGGCTAATATTGAAGAACTTTTAGAGAATAGCATAGAAGAAGGAACGAAAAATCTAATCAAATTAGCAGCAGCTTCAGATGGATTACAACTTTCTAATGATCCGTTAATTAATACAAGGCATTTTTCAAACACACTTTTTAATATTATGAGAGGTGGTATTTTTGATGATAATTATTCTATTGAAAAAGAGGATTTCATAACCTATTTATCTAAAGCAAACGAACAATTATTTGTTTCAAAAAAAGAATTATTATCTGAATTACCAGAAAAGTTTACACTAAGTTTTATTAAAGATTTAGCAGAAAATGACGCTGATAAAGATTTTAAAAGATTGTGCTTAGAATATTTACCATTAAAATTTAGTAGGAGACATGGAGATCCAAGTAGACCCTGGAACAAGTTTTCTATTAATACAAAAAGTGATATTGACGGTTCTAAAATTTTAGATTACGAAGGAAATTGGAGAGATATTTTTCAAAACTGGGAAGCGCTTGCGTATTCATATCCTCAGTTTATAGAAAGTATGATACATAAGTTTTTGAATGCAACTACATTTGAAGGTTACAACCCTTATAGAGTTACAAAAGGAGGTTTTGACTGGGAGGTTATAGAAGAAAATGATCCTTGGTCTTACATTGGTTATTGGGGAGATCACCAAATAATTTACTTACTTAAGTTTTTAGAATTTATAGAGAAGCATTATCCATCTAAATTAGCAGAATTGTTTAACGATGATATTTTTGTTTATGCAAATGTGCCTTATAAAATAAAATCGTATTCAGATATTTTAAAGAATTCAAAAGATACGATTGATTTTGATCATGAATTAAATGCTAAAATTGATGAAAGAAGATCAGTAATTGGTGCTGATGGTTCTTTATTAACTGATAAAAATAATAATGTTTACAAAGTAAATCTTATTGAAAAACTATTAGTTACGGTTTTGGCAAAAGTATCAAACTTTATCCCTGAAGGTGGAATTTGGTTAAATACACAGCGTCCAGAATGGAATGATGCTAACAATGCTTTAGTTGGTAATGGAGTTTCTATGGTAACATTAAATTACCTTAGAAGATTCATTCATTTCTTTGAAGGAATTATTGATAATTCGGATGTAAATGATATTCAAATTTCTGATGAAGTTTCAGTTTTATTTAGTGATATTTTAAAGACATTAGATAGTAATACAGCTATTTTAAGCGGTAAGGTATCAGATAAAGATAGAAAGACTGTTTTAGATGGATTAGGGAATCCTGCGAGTGAATACAGAGAATTTATTTATAAAAATGGGTTTTCAACTAAAAAAACAGTAATAACTAAATCGGCATTATTACACTTCTTTGATATCACAAAAAGCTATTTAGAGCATAGTATTAGAGCAAATAAACGTCACGATAATATGTATCATGCATATAATTTAATGACGATAGAAAATACGGATGAAGTTTCTATTTCTTACCTATCGGAAATGTTAGAAGGTCAAGTATCAGTATTAAGTTCTGGTTACTTAACGCCAACGCAAGCTTTAGATTTACTAGATGGATTAAAAGCTTCAGCATTATTTAGACCTGATCAGTACAGCTATATTTTATATCCAAATAAAGACTTACCAAGATTTACGAATAAGAATAATATTCCATCAGAAAAAGTTGAAAATTCTAAATTATTAAAAGAATTAGTAAGAGAAGGAAACAAACAATTAATAGAAAAAGACGTTTTAGGAAACTATCATTTTAACGGAAATTTCAATAATGCAAATAGTGTAAAAGAAGCATTAGCGGACTTGTCAGAGAACTATAAAGATTTAGTCACTAAAGAATCTAGTGCTATTTTAGAAATTTTTGAGGAAATTTTCGATCATAAATCTTTTACGGGACGTTCAGGAACTTTCTTTGGTTATGAAGGTTTAGGCTCTATTTATTGGCACATGGTTTCTAAACTGCTATTAGCAGTGCAAGAAAACTGTTTATTAGCCGTAGATGCAGGTGAAAATGAAGCTGTAATAGGTAAATTGTTTGATCATTATTACGAAATAAATGCAGGAGTTGGAGTTCATAAATCACCAGAATTATATGGTGCGTTTCCTACGGATGCATATTCACATACTCCAGCTTCAAAGGGTGCTCAGCAGCCAGGGATGACGGGTCAAGTAAAAGAAGATTTACTAAGTAGATTTGGTGAATTAGGTGTTTTTGTTGAAAAAGGAAAAATTGTTTTCAAACCAAGTTTATTAAAAACTTCTGAGTTTTTAGACGAACCAAAAGTATTTGAATATATAAGTATTAACAATGAGAAACTTCAATTAAATATTGATAAAAAGCAGTTGTGTTTTACGTATTGTCAAGTGCCAATTATTTATAGTTTATCAAACAAAAACAGTGTTGAAGTTGTTTTTAACGAGAGCTCAAATGTAATTTTTGATAGTTTGAGTTTAGATGTAAGTACAAGTACAGAAATGTTTGATAGATCAAATAAAATTAACCATATAAAAGTATCAATTATTAAGTAGAGTTGATGAAAAACCTCAATGTAATATGCCTGATTTGTTGTTTTTCGTTAGTAGGAATTAGCTGTAAGAATCAAATGAAGGTAAGTAGCATAGCTATAATAGAACAGAAAGTAGATTCTCTTCTAAAGTCGATGACTTTAGAAGAGAAAATCGGACAAATGTCACAAATAAGACACTTTGAAGAAGCTGCTGATTTGCATGTTACTGAAAAATTTATAGGTTCAATTATTCACACTCAAGGTCCAAACCCTGGAAAAACCGCATTAGGTTGGCAAAATAGGTTTGTAAAACTTCAAAAGAAAGCGCTTTCTACAAGACTAGGTATTCCGTTATTATTTGCCGTAGATGCTGTTCATGGTCAAAATACCTTTGAAGGGGCAACTATTTTTCCGCACAACATTGGTTTAGGAGCTACAGGCAATGAGAAATTGGTTCAAGAAATTGCATCAATTACAGCTATAGAAAGTCAAGCAACAGGTTTTAACTGGGTGTTTTCACCTTGTGTTGCAATTTCCTATAATGAAAAATGGGGAAGAGTATACGAAGCATTTTCAGAAAGTACAGAACTTACAGAAAAACTTACAAGAGCTTCTGTTAAGGGCTATCAAGGAAAATTATCTGACCCAACAACTGTAATGGCAACAGCCAAACATTTTATTGGGGATGGAGCAACAGATTTTGGTGTTGAGGGGGGCAATACTTCTTTATCTTCAGAAGAAATTAAGGAACGATTACTAGCTCCTTATAAAACGGCTGTTAAAGAAAATATTGGTGCAGTTATGGCATCATTTAATACGATTTCGGGTGTTTCCATGCATGCACATAAAGCATTGATTACAGATGTTTTAAAAGGTGAGATGAAGTTTGATGGTATTGTAGTATCTGACTGGAAAGGATATTCACGATTTGGGGAAAATGATATTGTAAATGCAGGAATAGACATGGTTATGGCTGTTGATGGTGATTTAGAGGATTTTCAAAATGGAGTAAAAATAGGTGTAGAAACAGATGTAATTGCGGTGTCTAGAATTGATGATGCAGTAAAAAGAATTTTGCGTCAAAAATTCAGATTAGGTCTATTTGAAAACCCATTTCCAGATGCATCTTTAATTACTAAAATAGGGATTAAAGAACACCGAAATGTGGCAAAACAAGCGGTTAGAGAATCTTTAGTATTGTTGAAAAATAAGGACGAAGTTTTGCCTATATCTAAAGAAACAACTAAAATTGTAGTGGTTGGAGAGCATGCAAATAGCAGTGGTTTGCAATCTGGAGGATGGACTGTGAATTGGCAAGGAACTAAAGAAAACTATAAAGGCGCAACAACTATTCTAGAAGGGATTAAAAAACATGCAAAAGGTATTGTTGTATACGATAAAGAAGCAACTCAAGATCATTTTGATGCAGATATGGCTATTATTGTTGTTGGAGAAACTCCATATGCGGAATTCTTCGGTGATATCGGTCATGAATCTAATACAAGAAAACTGACCTTAACAGAAGAGCATCAAAAATACATAAATACATATTCAGAAAAAGGGATAAAGACGGTTGTGGTCTTAGTCTCAGGAAGACCTTTGGTTGTTACTGACCAAATAGAAAATGCCGATGCGTTTATTGCAGCTTGGTTATTAGGTTCAGAGGGTGATGGAGTTGCAGAAGTACTTTTTGGAGATTTTAATTTTTCTGGAAAACTACCTCATTCTTGGCCAAAATCAGAAGAAGATTACAAAGGTAAATATGGTCCAAATTTTTGGGACAATTCTATACAATCATTATATCCTTTAGGATATGGTTTAAAATATTAGATAAGGA
Source organism: uncultured Acidimicrobiia bacterium (assembly GCA_964195455.1). Taxonomy (GTDB): domain Bacteria; phylum Bacteroidota; class Bacteroidia; order Flavobacteriales; family Flavobacteriaceae; genus Polaribacter. Next base: position 9,142 of record CAXMOR010000010.1, on the reverse strand, counting down.
AAAGAAAGAAGAACAATCATCAAAAAAAAATATGAAAGCAAATTTAAAAGTTTTAGTAGCGTTTTTAATATTAAATATTGCTTTTGGATGTAGTTCGAAAACAGAGAACAAAAAAGAAGTAAAGGAACCAATTAGAGAAATGACAGCAGCCAAAATTTTAGGAAATCCAGATTATCTAGCCATTTCTTATGGAGGATATCGAGAAAAATCTAGAGAAAAACAACCCACAATCCCACAATTAAAAGAAGATTTAAAATTGATGCATGCTATGGGTATCCGTATTTTAAGGACCTATAATGTGCAACCAAAATTACCACATGCATCAAATATTTTAGAAGCAATCAGTCAACTTAAAAAGGAAGACTCAAGTTTTGAAATGTATGTTATGTTAGGTGTTTGGATAGATTGTTTGAATGCTTGGACAGGGAAAGTACCAAATCATGAAATAGAAAGTGACCAAAATGAAGGTGAAATAGAAAGAGCGGTCGCTTTGGCAAACAAATACCCAGATATTGTTAAAGTGATTGCCGTTGGTAATGAGGCTATGATTAGATGGGCAACAAGTTATTTTGTTAGACCTAACGTAATTTTAAAATGGGTAAATCATCTACAGAATTTAAAGAAAGACGGAAAGCTTTCCAAAGATTTATGGGTAACCTGTTCAGATGATTTTGCTTCTTGGGGCGGTGGTGATCCAGACTATAGAGTTAAAGAATTAGAAGATATTATTAAAGCTGTAGATTATGTTTCTATGCACACATATGCATATCATAATTCTCATTATAATCCGGAATTTTGGAAAGTTCCAAGCCACGAAAAGGGATTATCAGACATAGAAAAAATAGACCAAGCTATGCTACGTGCCTTAAATTTTGCAAAAACCCAATATAAAGAAGTTTCAGATTATGTGAAAAGCATAGACTCTACAAAAACAATTCATATTGGAGAAACAGGTTGGGCAACTATTTCTAGTGGTCATTATGGCATACATGGATCTAGAGCAACGGATGAATACAAACAGGGGCTATATTATAAACAACTGCGAGATTGGACCAATAAAGAGGGTATTTCTTGTTTCTATTTTGAAGCTTTTGATGAACAGTGGAAAGATGCACATAATTCGAAAGGTTCAGAAAATCACTTTGGTTTATTCACTTTAAAAGGTAAAGCTAAATATCCTATTTGGGATTTAGTTGATAAAGGAGATTTTAAAGGTTTAAAAAGAAACGGTAACGCAATTATTAAAACATACCAAGGAGATGAAGAAGCTTTAATGAATGATGTTTTAGTGCCGGATACAGAATACCATAGATAATTAATTACGTATGAAAAAGACAAAATATTTTTTATGTTTATTACTGTCATTTATAATGTTAAGCTGTAATATGAGTGAAGATAAATTAATAGTAGAAGTTTATGAAACTTCTGCGAGTGGAAATAATTTAACCAAACTAGATAATTTCTCTTCTAATGAAAATAAAGAAGATGCCATTCAAATAAAATTATTACCAGAACAAAAACGTCAAACTATTACAGGTTTTGGAGGTTCATTTACAGAATCTTCTGCTTATCTATTAAACAAGATAAGTAAAGAAAATAGAGATCTTATTATTGAAGCTTATTTCGGGGAAAGTGGAGCAAAATACTCATTGACAAGAACACATATGAATTCTTGCGATTTTTCTGTCAGTCAATATTCTTATGCACCAGTTGCTGACGATAAAGAGTTAAAACATTTTTCGATAGAAGAAGATAAAGATGATATAATTCCGATGATTAAAGATGCGATGTTGGTATCTAAAGATGGCTTTAAAATCTTGTCTTCACCTTGGACAGCATCTCCTTGGATGAAAGATAATAAGGATTGGGTAGGAGGTAAGTTATTACCAGAATATTACGATACTTGGGCTTTGTTTTTCTCAAAATATATAGATGCCTATAAATCAGAAGGTATTGATATATGGGGCTTTACTGTTGAAAATGAACCTTTAGGAAATGGAAATAATTGGGAAAGTATGCATTTTTCTCCTGATGAAATGACCCATTTTGTTCAAAATCATTTAGGTCCAAAATTAAAAGCAGATGGTCATAAAGCTAAAATTTTAGGGTATGACCAAAATAGAGAACATTTAAATGAGTGGGTAGATTCGATGTTTAAAAACGAAGAAACTTCTAAATATTTTGATGGAACCGCAATACATTGGTATGCAAGCACCTATGATTATTTTTCTAAAGAGTTACAATATGCTCATAACAAGGCACCAAATAAGTATTTGATTCAGTCAGAAGCTTGCGTAGATTCAGAAATTCCAAAATGGAGAGATGATGCTTGGTACTGGAGTAAAGAAGCTACCGATTGGGGCTGGGATTGGGCCCCTGAAAAAGATAAACATTTACACCCAAAGTATTCTCCGGTAAATAGATATGCGAGAGATATTATAGGTTGTTTAAATAATTATGTTGATGGTTGGATAGATTGGAATATGGTTTTAGATACACAAGGAGGTCCTAACTGGTTTAAGAACTGGTGTGTTGCACCTGTCATTGTAGATCCAGAAAAAGACGAAGTATATTTCACCCCAATTTATTATACGCTATCACATTTTAGTAAATATATAAGACCAGAAGCAATAGTAATAGGACTTGAAAATTCTGATAAAGATTTAATGGTAACAGCAGCAATAAATCCTGACGGAACGTTTGTGGTTGTTGTTTTTAATGAAGGTAAACTAAATAAAAAAATAAACTTAACTCTAAAAGATAAGAGTATTGAAATAAATATAAAAGGACAAGCAATTCAGACCATTGTTATTCCTAATTAGAAATTAAAATAACTTAATACTATCAATAAAATATGTCAAATAAATCTACAACACCAGTAAGAGGTAAAGTCCCATTTGGACAGAAAGCAGCCTTCGGCTCAGGTCACTTAGTACTTAACCTGCTGCCTGGTTCATTAGGAGTTTTTATGTTCTTCTTATTAACTGCTTTTGGTATGGATCCTTTTTTAGCAGGTTTACTTGGAGGTTTGCCAAGAATATTTGACGCTATTACAGACCCAATTATGGGTTTTATTACCGATAACACAAAATCTAAATGGGGAAGACGAAGACCTTATATTTTTGTTGGTGCTATTTTAAGTGGTGTTTTATTTGCGCTCTTATGGCAATTAGATCCAGAGAATACACAGAATTATAATTTTTGGTACTTCTTAATAATGTCAATGGTTTTTTTAATTGGGAATACCATGTTTGCTACTCCATTAGTAGGCTTAGGTTATGAAATGACCTCAGATTATAATGAGCGTACAAATTTAATGGCATTTTCTCAAACGATAGGTCAAATAGCTTGGATGATTGTTCCTTGGTTTTGGGTAATTATAAGTAATCCAGATATGTTACCAATTTCTGCTGAAGAAATAAGTAGAATAGCGTCACTAGGGTTAAGTGATGCGGATGCTGCAAAAACTACTTTAGAAGCAGTACAGGCTAATGGAGTGCGAAAACTTTCTGTAATTGTGGGTGCAGCTTGTATTATTTTAGGGGTTTTACCGGCATTTTTCTGTAAAGGAATTGATTCTGCTAATATGGAAAATAGAAAAAAAATCTCTTTTAAAACTTTAGGTTCTAATGTAATGGATCTTTTTAGAGGTATAGCTCAAGTATCTAAAAATAAGCCTTTTGTAAAACTTTGTGGAGCTACTTTTTTAGTCTTTAACGGTTTTCAGATGGTAGCTGCATTTAGTTTTTATATCATTGTCTTTTATATGTATAATGGTAGTTATGCAGATGCAGGTTCTTTACCAGCATGGTTTTCTACCATAACAGCGATGATTACTGCTTTTTGTGTAATTCCAATTGTATCATTAATGGCAAAGAAATGGGGTAAACGTAGAGCTTTTATTTATTCAACGGCTTTATCTATTATCGGATATGTTTTAAAATGGTGGGCGTTTGATCCAGAAAATGTTTGGTTATTATTTATGCCAATTCCATTTATGGCTTTTGGTTTAGGAGGATTATTTACTTTAATGATGTCTATGACTGCTGATGTTTGTGATTTAGATGAGTTAGAAAACGGTATGCCAAGAAAAGAAGGAACATTTGGAGCTATATATTGGTGGATGGTAAAATTAGGACAAGCTTTAGCTTTAGTTTTAGGAGGACTCGTTTTAAAAATGGTTGGTTTTGATGGAGCTGCAGCGCAGCAAACAATGGAAACCATGACAAGTTTAAGAATTGCAGATGTTGTAATTCCTTCAGTTACAGCTGCATTAGCAATATGGATCATGTGGAAATATGGTTTAAACGAAGCTAGAGCCAAAGAAATTAAAAAACAATTAGTAGCACGTAGAGGAGAATTGTAAATTAAAAAAAAGAAAGATGTCATATAGAGAAGAACAATACTATGCAGATAGTAAAGAAAATTTTATAAAATTAGAAAATAATTTTAAATCACACGAAGGAGTAGATTTTAACGAATACTCTTCTGAAAAAGATTTAAAAAAACTTTGGCATGATGCCTTGAAAAATGGTATGCATGGTCTATGCTTTAGTATGTATGAAGATCAGCAAAAACCAGGAGATGTTATTACAATTGAACAAGTAGAACGAAGAATAAAAATTATAAAACCCTACACAAAATGGGTGCGTTCTTTTTCTTGTGTAGAAGGTAATGAGCATATACCACGAATGGCTCATAAGCACGGTTTAAAAAATATGGTGGGCGCATGGTTAAGTGCCGATTTAGAAATGAATGAGGCCGAGATAGATGGTCTTATTCAATTGGCAAAAGAAGGATGTGTAGATATAGCGGCAGTTGGTAACGAAGTTTTATATAGAAATGATTTATCATTAGAGCAATTATTAGGGTATATAAAAAGAGTAAAAGAAGCATTGCCAGGCATACCAGTAGGATATGTAGATGCCTATTATGAATTCTCTAACCATCCAGAGTTGGTAGAAGCTTCTGATGTTATTTTAGCCAACTGTTACCCATATTGGGAAGGCTGTAGTATAGATCATTCTCTGAACCACATGCAACAAATGTATGCACAAGCAGCAAATGCAGCAAATGGGAAAAAAGTAATAATTACAGAATCTGGTTGGCCAAGTAAAGGAGAAAGTTTACGAGGCGCACATTCTTCTGGAGAAAATGCGATGAAGTATTTTATTAATGCACAAGCTTGGTCTGCAAATGATGATATAGACATCTTTTATTTCTCTTCTTTTGATGAATCATGGAAGGTAGGAGCAGAAGGAGTTGTTGGAGCTTATTGGGGGCTTTGGGATAAGCATGAAAAATTAAAGTATTAAAGATATATCAAATTGATAAGCAAGGGTTTCTAAATTTTAGAAACCCTTTTTTTAACTATAAAAGTTATGATTTTAAATCAAAAAATAATATTTTTGGTAATTCTATTCGGTTAATTTTTAACTTTATAAACACATTTTATTTTCAATATTTCATGAAAAAATCTAAATTAAATATAATTGTTTTTGTTTTATTAAATATTTTATTTTCTTCTTGTAATACTTCAAAAAGAGACTTAAACCCTAAAGAATTAATAGGTGGGTTTGATTTACTTTCTTCTCAAGAAACAGGAATTGATTTTAATAACTCGATAAAAGAAACAAAATATTTGAACCATTATTTTTTTGGCCAAATATATGTTGGTGCTGGTGTTGCAATTGGAGATCTAGATAATGATGGTTTGCCAGATATTTTCTTTGGTGGTAACCAAGTTGGAGATAGATTATACCATAATAAAGGGAATTTTAAATTTGAAGATATTTCTAAATCATCAAAAATAGCTAGAAATTCTGGTTGGACTTGGGGAGTAACTATGGCAGATGTGAATGCAGATGGTTACTTAGATATTTATGTTAGTAGAAATGGTAATTCTATGGATATTAAAAAAAGAAGGAATATGCTTTTTATTAATAACCAAGATTTAACTTTTACAGAATCAGCTATATCTTATGGTTTGGCAGATATCGGCTTTTCTACACAAGCTGTTTTCTTTGATATGGATAATGATGGTGATTTAGATATGTATCAAGTAAATCAACTTGCAGATAAAAAAGTAATACTTGTTAACGAAATTACAAAAAAAGACTATGAGTCTTTTAGAGATAGAATTTATAGAAACGATAATAACAAATTTATAGATATTTCAGATGAATCAGGAATTTCAAGAGATGTTGCTTATGGTTTAAGTGTTAGTGCATCAGATTTTAATAATGATGGATTTACTGACTTATACATAGCCAATGATTATGCAGAACCAGATTTTATGTATTATAATAAGGGTGATGGAACTTTCATTAATGTAATTAATGATAAGTTAAAACATATTACTAATTTAAGTATGGGTTCAGACACCGGAGATATTAATAATGACGGTTTTATCGATCTGTTTACAACAGATATGACCCCTGAGGATCATTATAGATCAAAAACGAATATGAGATCTATGAACACTAAGTTATTTAATAGCATGGTCGATGCTGGTGCTCATTACCAATATATGACAAATACACTACAAATTAATTCAGGAGTAGGGGCTTTTTCAGATGTAGCAAATGTTGCTGGAGTTGCATTCACAGATTGGAGTTGGGCAAGTCTTTTAGTAGATGTAGATAATGATGGCTATAAAGACATTATAATCTCTAATGGTATAAAAAAGGATGTGGAGAACAGTGATTATCTAAATACATTAAAAAAATTAGATAAAAAAACGACCGCAGAACAATTATTTACACTAAGTAAAAACACTCCATCTCAACCTTTATCTAACTATGTTTTTAGAAATAAAGGAAACCTTAAATTTGAGAAAATGTCTGAAAATTGGGGGTTTAATGCGCCAAGTTTTTCAAATGGAATGGCTTATGGAGACTTAGATAATGATGGAGATTTAGATATTGTAACGAACAATATAGATTCCAAAGCATTTGTATATAAAAACAAGGCTACTGGAAATTTTTTGAAAATTAAATTAGAAGGGAGTTCTAAAAATAAATTCGGTTTTGGAGTTAAAGCGATTATTCATCATCAGAATAAATTACAAGTAGTGGAAAATACTGTTACAAGAGGGTACTTTTCATCAGTAGAACCAGGGTTGTTTTTTGGTTTAGGGAAAGACATAGTAGTAGAAAAAGTTGAAGTTATTTGGGCAGATGGTAAAAGAAATTTCTTTAAAAATATTAAAGCAAATAAAACCATCATTGCTAAGTATTCTAAAGCTGTAAAAAAGTTAAAAGAGCCAGATAGCTTTAGTCCAATTTTAACAAATATAAATCCGCAAGATATTGGACTAGAGTATAAACATAAAGAGAATGAATTCGATGATTTTGCTGAAGAAATTTTGTTGCCGCATAAACTCTCTACCAACGGTCCTTTTTCTGCTGTAGCAGATGTAAATGGAGATGGTTTAGAAGATTTATTTTTAGGAGGCGCTGCTGGTCAAGAAGGTGTTCTGTATCTACAAAAAAAAGGAGGCAAGTTTGTAAAAAGTCCATTCCAACCTTGGCAACAAGACAAAGATTCAGAAGATTTAGAAGCCTTATTTTTTGACGCAGATGGAGATGGAGACCAAGATTTATATGTTGTTAGTGGTGGTAGTGAATTTAAGCCAGGAAATAAATTATTAAAAGATAGATTGTATAGAAACGATGGTTTAGGTATTTTCAAAAAGAATCCTAATGGGTTACCTAATATTTATGAAAGTACTCAAACGGTTAAATCTTCAGATATTGATAATGACGGTGATCTAGATTTATTCGTTGGAACAAGAGTAATTGCTGGTAAATATGCGTTTCCAGCAACAAGCTATTTGTTGATAAATGAAAATGGGAAATTTAAAAAAGCAAAAAACAGTATTGCCCCAGATCTAGAGAATATAGGTATGGTAACAGATGCTGTTTTTTCGGATATTGATAAAGATGGAGATGACGATTTATTAGTTGTTGGGGAATGGATGAAAATAATTGTTTTAGAAAATGAAAAGGGAACTTTTAAGGATAACTCAAAAAAGTTTGGTATCGCAGATGATAGCAGAGGTATATGGTGGTCGATTACAGCCAATGATATAGATAACGACGGAGATGATGATTATATAATTGGTAATTTGGGTCTTAATAATAAGTTTAAAGCGACAAAAGAACATCCTTTTAAAGTGTATGCTAATGATTTTGATAATAACGGTACGAATGATGTAGTGCTGGCAAAGTTCTATAAAGATAGCTATGTTCCCTTGAGAGGTAAAGAGTGTACTACGCAACAAATGCCTTTTATATCAGAAAAATTTAAAGATTATCATAGTTTTGCATCTTCTAAGTTAATAGATATTCTTCCAGAAGATAAAGTTGCTGATGCTGTTGTATATGAAATTAATAATTTCGAAAGTATCATTTTAATCAATGAAGATGGTAAATTAATACGTCAGTCTTTGCCTATAGAAGCACAAGTGAGTCCTATAAAAGGTGTTTTGGTGGATGATTTTAATAATGATGGATTTAAAGATATATTAATTGTTGGTAATCACTATGGAGTAGAAGTAGAAACGGTAAGATATGATGCGGGACATGGCCTATTGTTATTAGGTGATGGTAATAATAATTTTAAATCATCCCAACCTTCACATAGCGGAGTTCATATTCCATTTGATAGTCGTTCTATTTCATCTCTAAATATCAATAATGAACTAGACATTATTTTGGTAACGAACAATAACGATGCTGTAACTTTATTAAAAATAAATAAATAGCTTAAAGCTTAATAAGCCTTTCTTTCTTAGAATAAATTAAGCATAACAACTTATTATTAATAGTATTAATTTATACTTACAGTATTTTTTACTTTTCTTTTTAGTTTTTTGCCACAACATCACCCCTACAAGTGTATTATATTAACATTTTGCTATGGTATATTGATAATTCACTCAGCAAAGAAAAAGATCTTCACACCTACTCTTTATAGTGTTTCATGTAATAAAAGTAGTTTTTTTTTGAGATGTATGTATCATGTAGCGGTTGTTTTTACATTATTAACATATTAACAGTGTTAGATTAGCAATATAATAATTTTAGATTTCCGAGTAAACAAATCACTAAATAGCGGGAGTTTAAAATTTTTAAAAAAA
>CAXMOR010000009.1:0-4313 GCA_964195455.1 uncultured Acidimicrobiia bacterium | reverse complement strand
AACTCATCTTTTCTGGCGTTTGTGCCAAAATGCTAACAGTAGCCAATAAAAATAGCAATAGTGTGTAATTTCTTTTCATAATTATTGTTGTTTAAGAATTTTAAAGGTTTTTAAAGATTGATTCTGTTGGCTTACTTTTAGAATATAAGCGCCTATTGATAAATGTTTTAGCTGTATTTGTGTACTAGATTCGGTAATCGAACCGCTTGCAATAGATTTACCGTTTACATCAAAAAGTGTGTATTGTAAATTATTCAAAGCACTATCCGTAATTTTAAGTATGATAAAATCTTTCGTGGGGTTTGGATAGCTAACTGCGGTTAAGTTTACAGTTGTCAATGCTGCATTGCTCAGTGTCTGAAATTCAAACGGGTGTTGCACCCCTTGAGATACAGAACCAGTAGCAGCTGTGTGGGTTGTGTAAAATACTTGGCCAACAGTGTAGCTGCCTGAGCCCAAAGATCCCGAAGCTTCACCTCCTGAAACAGGAATCGCTTCTTGCGAGCATACTAATTGGGTAGCAAGTAATACACTTACTAAAAAAATACTTTTTTTAAATAACGTCATAAGGCCTAGGTAAAAATTTAGTTATAAACTAATCTGAAAATAAATTCAGGTTGATTTGCGCAAAGGTTGTTGGGGAGTGTTTGTACAACAAAAATAATTATACCCTTAATCGTCCCAAAATAAAAACGGGTAGTTTTTACTACCCGTTTAACATTTATTGCAGAAAAACAGGTAGTTTTTACCACCCGCTAAGAACTTATTGTTCACAAAAAGGAATATGACCAATTATTTATGTAAAATTCATTAAATCATATATGCAATAAATAAGTTCGAAGTTGAATAAAATTTTCATTGTTTAAATCACAAAAAACAAGAATTCAGAAATGTCAACTTTTTTTTATTGCTTACAATTCTTGAAATAAATTAATGCTTTTACAAGGGTATGCTAATTTTAAAAATTTGTGCTAAAAAGTTTTATTCTTTCGTCAAAATTGGACTATAGTTTTTTTAATGCTTCCATTTGTGAAGAAATTTAAATTTTCTGTTGCTTTGAAAGTAGCTTGTAAAACTCTTGGGTAGCAGAACAACATTTACATCCGCTTGCAGAAAAAACAGAATATGCGATTAATAGAATAAAAAATTAAAAATACCGATGAGGTGCTTTTTAATCTTCAAAAAATAGTTGTCGAAAATATCATGAAAACAGATTGATTAAATAGTACGGCAATACTTGTACTCTCTAAACTTGTTCTTTAGAGAACTGCCATGAGGTACTGCATATAAAAGCCAACATCCTTTTAAATAAATGTTGGTTTTTATATTTTTAAAATCGACCGCTTTCGCGGTACTAATTAAATTGATAAATGACAAAAAAGATCGAATTGCACGCACATTGCAAGTGAAGCGCTTATGACCGAAGAGATAGTTTCCAAGGGTGAAGTGGTCGTATAAATCTGTATATAATTAAAGTTATTGCTCTCTACTGTTAAAGCTGTGTATTTACTTATTTTTGCCAGCGCTTCTTCCCGGGAAAGAAGGTCGTTTTGTCTGTTTTCTGGGAGATAAAGCATCGAAACCTGGATTTGCTATACCCGAAAAGACTTGTGCTTTTTGTGGGCTTAACATTATAAAGGTACCCAAAGCCGTTAAAGCTGCGTATTTACTAATTTTTGACACCGCTTCTTTGCGAGAGATACGATCGTTGTGTGTGTTTTCTTTCATATTTTTTTTGAATAAATAATTTTTTAGTTTTCACTTCATGGTCATTAAATACCTTGATAAGGCACAAACCAACACTAAGTCTTCATACATCTATACGATGCGTACTACTAATCTCTTTTAATTTATGGCTTAATACTAAACGTCCATTTGCATCATATAAAACCGTTCTAGCACCCAAGTTTAAGGTACCTTTAATCATAATTTCTCTTGGAGGAATAGTCGTATAAATCTGTATATAACTAAAGTTATTGGTTTCTGCTGTTAAAGTAATGCCTCCTGTGGTTTTAACCTTTACAAAAAAGGCTTGCCCTGGCGCTATTAACGTTGTAATTACTGGATCTGCGATGGTGGCCAAGTTCCAGATTGTCCAACCTTCTGAGGTATTGCCGTTATAATCATAGATAGCTTGGTATGCACTTTCATTGTTAAACTGCCCTTATTCTCATTAAAAAAACTTACGGAATTAATGTATGAAGGATAAGGGTTCCCTATAAGATTTCATGCATTTCCTACAACAGCAGCTGAAATAAATACATCTACAGCAACTGTTCGTGCGGTTCCCATAAATTTTAATGTACTACCGACAGTGGTGGTTGCTCTATACCCTATACCTGCTACTAATGTTGTTGTTGCGTTTGTAGTTGTATTATAATTTTCATAGGCTCCAGCATTTGTATTATAAAGTACAAAAGCTCTTAAGGTATTCGAAGCTGCTAAATTTGTATTTGTAGTCGCAAAGGCTCCAAAAATTTGGTATACAACTGGCGCTGAAAGTAAATCGTTGGTTCGGTTAACCGCTGAGTCAATTAATACCGTGTAACGGCTATAGTTTAAGATACCATTAATTTCACCATTAACAATTAGACTAGAGAATTCGCTAGATGTCGAGTTTAAGGCAGAAGCGCTGCTAGCTGTTATAGGAGCAACAGGGTCAATAGTTAAAGTATCGAAGTAGGTATAACGATTAGAAATCGTAACATCTTCTGCAATTACGTTGATTGCATCTTCTGCAGATGACACACCTATTAGAGTGCCAACACTATCTGTAACCTCAAAGCCTGTAGCTGAAATCGCTTTTTGCGAGCATACTAATTGGCTAGCAAGTAATAAACATACAGAAAAAATTCTTTTTTTTAATAAAGCCATAAACCCTGATATAATTTTACTTATAAACCAACCTAAGATGAAATTTAGATTGATTTACGTAAAAATATCAGGGAATATAAAGGCAAATTTAATGTATATTTTGTTATCAACAAAAAAATATTGGATGCCTTAATTTACCCAGTATTTAAAATTTATCGTAAAAAAACTCAATCAGTAATTATTATTATAAAATACATCCGTTTAAATTAAAAATTCAAAAATGTCAACTTTTTTTTTATTGCTTACAATTCTTGAAATGAATTAATGCTTAAGGGTATGCTAATTTTAAAACTTTGTGCTAAAAAGCTTTATTCTTTCGTCAAAATTGGACTATAGTTTTTTTAATGCTTCCATTTGTGAAGAAATTTAAGTTTTGTCTTTCATTTTTAAACTAGCTAGTAAAACTCTTGGGTAGCAGATGAACATTTAAATCCGCTTGCAGAAAAAACAGAATATGCGATTAATAGAATAAAAAATTAAAAATACCGATAAGGTGCTTTTTTATCTTCAAAAAATAGTTGCCGAAGATATCATGAAAACAGATTGATTAAATAGCAAGGCAATACTTGTACTCTCTAAACTTGTTCTATAGAGAACTGCCACAAGGTACTGCATATAAAAGCCAACATCCTTTTAAATAAATGTTGGTTTTTGACATTTTTTTTTAAACTTGGTGGCTTACGCGGTACTAATTAAATTGATAAATAACTAAAAAGATCGAACTGAACGCAAACTACATTGGTAGTATTTATTATCATTGTTGGTCACTGAACCATTGCCAACATTGAAATTCTGCTTATACGAGGTGCCGCTATCGTTAAACTCTGTAGAACTCCAATAGTTACCAGAAAAATTACCAATATTGACGCTATGCGTATACATTACATTCAGCTCATATTTGGTTGGAAAACGCCAATCGGTAAAATTTTTACCGGCTGTAGAGTGATTAGTTGGATTCGAGATAATATTTTCAGCATCAAACCATGATGAACTTGTAGATTGATTTTCTGTTTCAGCGACTAAACCGTGTTTACCATCAGGCGTAACATAGATCACATATCCTCCTAAATCGGCGTTTAATCCAATAGAATAGCTAGAAGAACCACTAGGCGTACTCCAAGCTAAGGTTCCAGCACCATCTGTGGTTAATACTTGACTGGCAGATCCATGTGTTGTAGGAAAAGTATTGGTTCCGGCAACTAGTGCAGGAACTGTTACGGTACCATCTACAACCAAATCTCCTTTAATCGTCGTTGTAGCACCAACAGCACTAACATCTACAGCACCACCTCCTAAGGTAGTGGTACCCGTTGATGTAGCAAATAAAAAACTAGAAGCCGCTATATCTCCATTAACGATACCGCCATTAGCTTCTAAACCACCTTCAGATCTTAACAGACCATTAGATCTTATTTCACCAAAAGAATGTATATCGCCAG
>CAXMOR010000008.1:0-4105 GCA_964195455.1 uncultured Acidimicrobiia bacterium | reverse complement strand
AATTCTTTTATTTTTTCCTCCGTTTGCAATTTTGAGGAAAGTGTGTATCTTTTTAGTTTGCCGTTTTCGCCTTTTTCAATCCACTTTTTTAAAACCTTTATTATTTGCTTCGCTTTTTCTTTTGACATTGTAAAGCTAATTATTTTTATTGGCAATTCCTAATAAAAAAAGTATCTCATGTTGTTTTTTTATTAATTTTGTTAATCATTTTTACTATTGTTCCGTGGTTATCTGTTATTGTGCGCTGATTCCCAACAATAATAAATTGGTTTATTATTGCAAATGTCATTAATATTAAAATAGCTATATTCATTATTATTATTTTTTTACAACATCCATGCTACCTGTTAGCTCAGCTATTGTTATTTCATTTAGTATGTTTTCCAACATTGAATGTTCATGTATAATTCCATCAATAACTTCCCCTTCACACCCATCTGCTAATAATTCGTTAATCCTCCAGCTCAACGTTTCTATTTTTTCGCTTAAATAATTCATTTCTTGTTCCATAATTTGTTTTTTTATTTTTTTTAGTTGCGGTTATACAGTTGTTAGCAACAATTAAAAATTACCACGAGCATTTAGTATATTGTCAGAGTTGTTAAAGCAAAACCTGATCCATTCAGCGTGTTTAAGCGCTTCGGCTTTACTCCTTGTGTTTAGTATTTCACTATCATCTATTTTTAGATAAGGCACTCTTGCTATCTTGTATTTTGCACCTGCCTTAGTTCCTATTATATTCCAAGCGTTTTTGCTTTCGCTATGTTTAATATTTACAGTTATTTTTGGGTTTTCCATAAGGTAATTTTAAAAAGTGGCTAACAATGTATATAGTTTATAAGCCTAATTAATATTCGTTTTCAATTTGTAAATTTCTGCTATGGCTTACAAAACCATATACTCAACATTACGTGTAATACTAAGTTAATTCCAAAAATTAAAAGAGGCTACTCCAAAATCAATTAATCAATATTTGTCTTGTGAATAACTTCACCGCACTCACATTTTTCATCCCACAAATCTACAAACTTGTTGGATGATTTCAATTTGAAAAATTTTGATTTTCTCCTTGTTCCTTCTATTTCGTTATAAATGTGCTTATGTGTTTTTGGAAAAAAAGATTTAATAAAACCTATCATAATTTCGTTTTTTATCGTTTAATAATTAGATTTATTAAAAGCCATTAAAAGCCATTAAAAGTAATTGTAGCACAATTAAATAACAGGTGGTAAAATGCCCAGCAAGTTATAAGTGCTACAAAAATAGTAGATATTTTAAAATTTTCTTTCTTAATCAATGGAGTTAGTGTTCTTACTACTGCTAATCCAAATATAATAATCATTAATTCATTCATAATTTCGTTTTTATTTTTTTAATAAATCAAAGCTACATCAATATTCTGACTTTTCCTAATTAAAAAAGTATCTCATGTTGTTTTTTTTTTTAATAAAGTTCCACCTGTCTACCTTTTTGTATTGCAAAATCAAATGATAATTTATCTAATCCATATCTTTCTAACCAAATATTTAAAACATTAAACGCTATTAAATCTGCATTATTTTGTTCATCTTCAGATAGTAATTGCCATCCACTACTATATATATTAGGAATCTTATACTTGTAAGCCATCGCCGCTTGACCTAGCCATGCAACCCTGTTTAAAGATTTATTAGTTAAATTATGTTCACAACTATATTTCCACTCATTAATAACATTGATAAGTACATCTTCAAATTCATCTAAATTTGTCATAAGTTCTTTGTATTTCCACTCACATTGCACTTTAGTCATTGTCTTATGTTTCAAAGCAAACCAATCATAGTTTATAGCTTCCCATTTTTCATAAACATGGAATATTCTGTTACCATCTTTCTCGTTAGGAATCCTAACTAAATCCATTTCTTCTTCTGTCACATCATCTGTTAACGTGTATATATCTAAATTCTCATCATTTGAAACCCACGCTTTAGTAAAATCATCATCTTTGAATAAGTGTTCAAGTCCACTTACCTGACACAATCTTAATATCTCATCTTCATCCATTCCTAGTTCTTTTGCAATTCTTGTGTTTTTCCAATTTCTATTTTTTAGTTCAATCACAATTTCGCTCATTGCTGAAACTTGATGTTTTCCCCTTGCTCTATTGTGTCTAATAGTTGAAGCTATCCTCTCAGATTTTCCTTGTTTTTCTTTCTTAATACCCACTATAGGCAAATAACCCTTTATTCTTTCATTCACTATTAATGATTCTCTTCCTACCCTTGAACGGTGAAACCCATCCACAACTTCTGATTCCCCCTCTTTATGAAACGTTACAATAGGTTGAGTATATCCATCTTCCATTATTGACACTTCAAGCAATTGCATTTCAGGAGGTGCAACTTTGTTAGGGTTATAATCATTAGCTTTAACTGTATCATTTTTAACCCACATAACAAAGTCTACAGGCTCATTCTTAAATGGACTAACTTCATGTATTTTTTCGCGTATATAATTAATGCTATTTACTTTTTCGTCAAAAGTTTTAAATTCTAGCATTTTGATTAAATTTTCAACATTTTCTTCTATACTCATTGTTTTTTTTTTAATTGTTTAATTTAATATAGTTCAAAGATAGTTTTTTTTTACTTAAAAACAAAACTTTTATTTAATTATTTTAATTCAAGTAAATTAATGTTTTTCTTTTTTTCCTTTATTCCTAATTCTATTTTTTTAACTAACCTGTTTTTTAACTGGATTGCCTTAAATTTACTGTATGATTCTGATTTTGGTTGAGTTTGACCTAATCCTTTGCAATAATAATCATTTCTCAAGAGACTTCTACACATTCTTTTCCATGAAGGAACCCAAGCTTTAACTTCTAATTCATGTGGTGCTTCGTCTGGTATCTTATCGTAACCTCTTTTTTTCCAACCTACAATAAACCGCTTAAACCTTCCTATATAATTTTCTCTAGTTTTTTCAGGCATAGAAGACAATAAAAAATTAGTATACCCTTCCCATGTGTAACCATCTGGTTTTGTAACGCTATGGTTACCATTAATATTTCCCCTTTCTTTTATGTATAAAGTACCACTATTCACTCCACTTACTCTATTAATCAATAGAGTCCATGTATTAGGTTCTAATATTTGGTATAACCACAAACCTTGCTTTTGGTCGTCTCCGTATGGTTGACATAATCGCTGCTGGGATAACGGTACTCCTGCCATACTCATTTTTGAATAAATCAAATTAGATGAGTATTCTTTGTTTTTACCTAAATACACCCAAACATCTTCCGTTTTCCAATCGTAAACAGGGTATAAATTATATAATGCTTTAGATACTTTAGTAGTCCATTTATAACCATTTTTCATTCTTCCTTTTTTGTCAGATATAATTGCTCTATATCTATGTAGGCTTTCATCTGAACGAATACCAATAAACGCACCAGTTGATTTTCCTTGAGAATACCATTCCCCAAAAAGTATCATCATTTCTTCAAACTCCATTCTTGGGATATAAAAATCATATTGACTTAAATCACTTGATAAATGTGGTTTGTCTCTTACCCATTCACTTTCTTTTGATGATTCCCAACAACACCATTTAGGTTCAAAATTACTTACAGCATTTCTTAAAAGTAATTCCCCGCAAAACCAATGCAAATCAATATGTTTTTCGTATACCCTTACACACCTATTAATGTGGTCAATAGTATCAGTATATTGTGCTTCTAAGTCTATAATTAAAACCCCTACTTTTCTTTTTCTCTTTATCGCTTCCTCCATAACCAAATGTAGCATAACAGTACTATCTTTTCCACCAGAAAACGAAATGTACAACTTTTCAAACAAATCAAATGATTTTGATATTCTATTTTTGGTTGCTTCTAAAACTGATATTGATATTCTATTTTTCATAAGTATTAATGTTTTTTCAACTCCATTATTTAATAAATCAAAACTACATCAATATCCTGACTTTTCCTAATCTAACCTTTAAAAAAATCAATAAAATTAAAAATAAAACAAAATAAACTAACATTTTACAGAAATTTAAGATTTTCTAAGATAATTGTGCTGTTGCTATAGTCAAAGGTTAACGAGTTAGGTTTTAAGTA
>CAXMOR010000007.1:0-15405 GCA_964195455.1 uncultured Acidimicrobiia bacterium | reverse complement strand
ATATTTCTAAATTAGACAATATTGATGACATGTATAGAAAAGTAGATGATCTAATGATTAGTGAACAATTATTTTTAAATAAAAAATTTGCGGTAAGAATCGTATCTGAGAGAACGGGTTTAGACCAAAAAGCCATAATTTCAGCTATTTTAAATAAAACCCAAGGAAACTGGAAAACATATATTAATAGTTTACGAATTGATTTCGCAATTGATTTGATAAAAACAGATTATCTAAAGCGTTGTTCTATATTGTCATTATCAGAAGAATCTGGTTTTAATTCACATCAATCTTTTTACAGAGCTTTTAAAACTAAAACAGGTATGACACCTGGTAAATTTTACAAAAATTTGTAAAAAAATGAAGGCAACCATTTACCGCATAAAGAGTTATTTTTTCTCATAAATATCTGAACTTTAGAAGTGAACTTGCTTGCAGAAAAGGACCTTTAAAACGATATAGAAATTATATTTCGTAAAGTTGGTTTTTAAGTATTTATTTTATCAATACCACCCCGCATAGGAACAAGTTCTTGGATAAGTTCTTAAGGATATTTCAATTCAATATTCAGTATATTTTAAAGACTATATTCGAACGGCTACAAGCACCCTAAATCATATTTAATTATACACAAATGAGAGACCAACAATAAAAATGCAAAAAAACAATTAAATATTTTTAAGCATTGTAAAAATTGTGATCCAAGCATTCGATAGTTCGAACACGATTAAAGAGTTTCAGAAACTTTTATTGCTATAAATTTAAATCCTAAAACACATCCGTAAACGAATAGTAAAAGCTAAAAAACTAGCGCCTTTAGGGGCTGATTTAAAAGACGGAGCTACACTTGGCAGCCCCTTTAAGAGTAGGGTCATGAAAAATTAATCCCTGACAAAACGAACCGAAAAGCCGAGAGTGGGTGTTGAGTCGTCTTGGTATAGACTATTGTAATTGTATCTCAGGCCCCAACTTGAACTGTTCTCAGTATAACTCCAAAATGTAGCATTGATACCATCAGAGTCAAACGCACCATTGAAGCCACGACCACCCTCAGGGAAGGCGTTAAAGCCACTGCTATTATTTAGACTTTGGTTGTTGCCTGGTGCTCCTGCCCAATTATTATTTATATCTTGGTCATCTAGAGAGCTATTCCAGCCTGCTTCAGAGGCCATCGCTTTGGCTATTTTGTTTTCTGTGGCAGTTTGGTCATAATTATAACCATTAGCTATGAGATGTTCTTCTAAAGTTGTCCACTCGGCATCACTGGAGACGTGCCAACCCTCAGGTGCAAATTCTTTGTTAGGCGTGTTTGGGTCTGTGTCGTGGATGCCCATTACCGCAAACCAGTTATAAAGCTTTCCTTTTGTGGGGTCGTTATCGAAATACGCCCAAGCACCTGTGCCAAGAGTAAAAAACTCACCACCTGGAACATGTGGGATCGGTGTTCCATCACGATAAGTTTCCATAGCGGCATTGTCAACGGTCCAAACCTGGGTACCGTAAGTTATGTAGTCATAGGTATTACCATCGATGTCTGTCACTGAAGTTGTCTCGGTATTGTCTATCTGACTTTGAAGATTAGCAATTAATTCATCAACCTCTGCTCTTGAATAGGTGTAGTTTTTTGTTACTGCGTCCTGCGCATCTGTGGGGTCTTGTAAATTTTTTATTTGTTGGCTGTTCGCTGAGTTGTTTTCAGCGAGTACAGCTTCTAAATCGGGTGTTGTTGGTGCAGCATTGCCGCTGTTTGCTGCATATAAGGCATAAGGCACGCTGAGTAGTTGTGTGGTGCCCATATCCACATAGTCATTATCTCCGTTTATGCTTAACTCAATACCTAAAAAGTAACTTCCCAATGACCAATCGATTTCTGAAAACACACCCGTATTGGGTGAACCCTTCCCTATTATTAAAGTGACTTGACCCAAATCATCTGTAAGCTGATTGTGTGTTTCTGTAAAAACAGGATCCGCTGTTTGTGACGCCTGAATAACATTAAACTTAAAATACACATTGGTATTGATAACTAAATCTCCTGCGCTGTTTCTTACAGTCGCCTGGTAATTAAAACCTTGTGGAGCTTGGGCCTGAAGTTGTACTAGTGATGCTATGGCTAGGCATAGGAAAATGTAAAACTTTTTCATTGTTTGATAATTTTATACGTATTGGTTTGTTTTGAATCTCTTGTGGCAACAGTTACCAAGTAAGTACCTGAAGTAAGGTTTCGTAAACTTAGGGGTTGCTGTTTCTGATGCGCTGTTTGTATAACTTGTTTTCCACTAACATCTGTAATCCTTACCTCAAAGAACTGTTCTGTAGGATGGCTGATAAAAATGGTCTCTGTGGTAGGGTTTGGAAAGACCTTTACTTGTAATTGAAGTTCAGGTGATTCTGTGTTTAGAGTTGATAAATCTAAAGAAGGATAATAGCCATTACCTAACTGTATACTCCCGTCTTCATCGGTCATAGCGCCCACCACCAATTCTCCTGCAGTATAGCTCAGTTTGTTGGTGCCGTTTTCATAAGTAACTCCAGCTGGACCAATCACCTGTTTGGAAATGGTTTGGCTAAATCCTGAAAGACCAAGAAATAAAAAAACTAATGTAAAATAGCGCATTGTTAAATTGGTTTATAATTCAAAGATAATGAACTATTTACAAATTAAAATACGGGTAGATACAACGGAAAAAATATCCCCAAAAATAAATAATTATTCTTGAGGATAAATTGTGAACCAGACATTCTATAGTTCGGACTTTTTATATGGATTGAATGATATAAGCTCAAAAAAAAAAGTCTAATCCAGAAGGGATTAGCTGCACTGATTCCTAATAGCTAAGTAGTCTAAATAGAAAGTCAAAAATCATAGATTTTTAGTTTTGTTTCTGCTTGAAAACTTAAATAAATTTGATTTTCTTACAAAAACAAAAAAGTCTGCATATTATGCAGACTTTCTATTTTTAAGTGAGGCTTATATTATGATTTTATAAATTTAATTATTGTACTTGCTTTGTTATTGGATATTTTTAAAATATATAAGCCTGATGTGAAATTATTTACATCAATTTTAAAGTCTGATATTGAATCCTGTATTTTTCTACTATGTACCAACTTTCCATTAATACTAAACACTTCTGCTAAATAACTATTATTTCCTGATTCAGGAATAGAAACCGTTAAAATATCCAATACAGGGTTTGGGTAGATGCTAATTGAAATTTGTTCATTCTCGTTAATGGATAAACTATTATTCGTAATATTTAACGTATAATCTTCAATCTGTCCTATAGTTATTGAACAATAATCTAAACTTCCGAGATACGCTATAACCCGCATTCTTAAATTAGTATCAGCAACAACATCCACTGTTGGAATGGTTATGGAACTCGTGAATGTTTCGGCCCCCGGAGCTCCTTGAGCAGCAACTTCATGATAATCATTAAAATCTCCATCATTATTATAATCTACATACACTATATAACGTAAGTTATATCCAGGTGCATAAGAATCTGTAACCGATATTACATAAGAATTACCTGCTTCTACATTATATACTATACTTGAAAAATCTTCATATCCTGTGCTTCCTGAACTATCATTTTCATTTCCATCAAAGGTTACATTTTTAATCCTTCTATACCATTGGTTATCATTAACTATTGGAAAACAAGGTGTTAAGCCTGTTGTAAATAAATTAACGCGACTATAATATGTTTTGCCGTTAGCAACCATTTTTACTCTAAACTGATAGGTGTTTCCTATACTTGTGATAATATCCGTAGCGATATTATAATTTGTTGTTGAAGAATACCACGCAGGATTAAAAGCGATATTATTGCTAAAATCGTTTGTACCATATTCTATTGATAGTTCATCAAAAAGAGTATTCTCAGGATAAATGAGTCCTTTTAACTTCCATTGATCATTTCCTAAATTAACAGCGACAAGGCTTTCTGCTAAAGGAATTTTGAAAGATGCTAATTGAACGTTTTGTTTCGTTCCATAATAAATCCCGTATTGATCACGAACAAATGGCCGATAGTAATAGGTTACATTGTATTCTAAATTGGTAACAGATTTCGTGAAGTTATCTGCATTTGTTAATGCTGTTGTATACTTTGCTATACTCGAATTGTCAGTAGTTAAAGTTCCATCAAATCTTGAATACACAAAACCAGCATCAACTACATTTATTGCTCCTGAAAAATCAGCTTGTAAAGCAACACTATTTTCAGAAATCAAATTATGTGAAGATGTAAAGGTTACATATGGTTTTAAAGTGATTAAGAAATCTACGGTTTGTCTATTTCCAGAAGTTTCACACGGCGTTGGTGCAGAACTAGATTCACGTCCGCTAACTCTCATTAATAAATGTTGTCCTAACGTTGCTGTATTTGGAGGCGTAAAATTAGCCGTAAAATTCTCTACTGTTCCGCCAGAAGTTACAATCTCCTCGCCTGCGTCATCAAAATCTCCATCATTATTATAATCAATCCACGCTTTATAATAAAAATTATACCCAGGATTGTATTTGTCTACTGCATAAAATGTTGCTACTTCTCCGACGGAAATTTCAAAAGTTTTGTTTGAATCAATATAGTTTTCTCTGGGCTTGTAACCATCAGAAGGAACAATATATGTATCTTCATTTACTCTTATTTCACGAAGACCTCTATACCAATCGATAACTCCTGTTGATGTTAACACACAATCTGCAGTAACAGCAAAAGCATTTACAAGAATATAATATTCTTTGATTGTAGTATCGGATCCATTTGTGTTGGTTGCAACTAAGATAACTTTGTAATGCCCTGGAATTGTCAGCGTAACTTCTGGAGTTTTTTCATTAGAAACAACAATAACGTCTGCGCCATTTTTTATGGTCCATTCTAAACTTGTCGCATTTGAAGATTGATCCAACAGGGTAACTTTTTCTCCAACAAAAACTTCATTGGTACTATTTCCATGAATAGAAAATGCAGCAATCGGTTTATCTCCATTACTATTGAATACAGATTGTAAACTAGAAGACCAAACGCCTCTTCCATATTTTGAAACATACAATCTGTTATCGTTGTTTGGATAATACGCAATACGCATGTCTGTAAGATTTTGCAGTGGTAAACCTTTATTAAATTCTACCCATTCTGTTAAGTTTTCATCAATATAATACACTGTTACCCCAGTTAGAACATAGATTCCTTCCGAAGTGTTTTTATCTATTAAAACTGATTTAGGACTCGTTTGAGGAAAACTGGCTCTTTTAATCCATGTTTCTCCTTTATTTTTAGAAATATAAACGCCTATGTTGGTCGCAATAACGATAATATTTTCATTATACTGATGCGTTGAAATTCTGTAAAGTGAAGCTTTCGGAGCATTCGACAATTCTGTCCATGTAGGAGTTGCTGAAGATAAATTTTCTGTATAGAAAAGTTTATTTCCTGTTTCATCTCCTAAGAACGCCCATTCTGGATTTGCTCTAGATTGCTCAAAAGTTCCTGATCTAACATTTATACCGCCTGCGGAGGCCGTTGAAACAATTTCCCAATTATTATGAGTAGGCGTCCATGAACGTCCACCTAAATTTGCTCTATTTTCACCCCTAAAATCATTCACCAGCCAACCATCTTCTCCTGAAGGAGAGCGCACTAATCGCACGTCACTTTCATCCTTGGTTATATTTTTATTGGTAAAACCATACAATCTGTTTGAATTCCCATGATCTGGTTCTATACGATTATATACCGCAAAAGTATCCGTTTCTCCAGGAAGCTGTACATTAAGTCGTCCAGTAATAAAGATAGCGTCATCGGTAGGTTTAATTCTACCTCGATATACATCTGCTGAAGCTACGTGTGAATCTCTTCCATTCCTTGTGAAGATTTGACCTATATCTTGTCCGCCAGTCATAAACACACCCTTATTCATCTGGCTTACATCCATTTGGCTCCCCTCAGAAACACAGATATCTCCGTTTTTAGGAACAACTTTAGTGTTTATATAAGCAAGTTTTGATACCCCTGAAGCCGTTACTTCTGAGGGTGTAGGGAATAAGTCTTTTTCCTTTATAGCCCACATTCCTCCATCATTACACCAAAAAAGACTGTCTTTGGCTACATTTGCGGTAATATATCTATTATCTGCCCAATTACTTCCTCCATAACTTGGCTTCCAATCCCACATAATTCCTCCGTCTTCACTACCCCAAAATTTCTCTCTCATTGTTAACATCCAATCAGGGTTATTAGAACTCACATAAAATTCACCTACCCAAGTGGCGCTTGAATACGGATTTACACTGCCATAATAATCTTCTGTTTCTGCTATAAATCCGTCAGCGTTATCATAATACTTTAAAGGAGTTGCGCCATTTGGATATGTATATGTAGGGTGTTTTACTTCTGTGAAATTAAAATACGAAGTGCCGTCGGCAGGATTTTCATCATAATCAGATTTCCAAAGTCCAATAAAACGAGTAGGTGTATTTCCATCTATAATTCCGTAGGCAAATATTTGAGTTACTCCAGAACTTGGTTTATGAATTCCTATATAAAATCGATCAACTTCTGTAAGATGTGTAATAATATTTTTTTCAATGAAGGTATCTCCTTTGTCTTTAGAAAAATGAAGAACAGGTGCAACATTTGAATTGTCGTCAGAAACAATCATTAAATCCCAATTATCTGTTAATTCAATATCCGTATAACGTCCGCTAAGTTTTTGTGTCCAATTTTCACCAGAATTAGTAGTGATATAAATCCCTTTTGAAGTAGCTGCAAGAACTCTTGTAGCATCTGTTGGATCTGAACGAATATCGTAGACTTCCCCTGTAAGACCTGAACTTCTGTCTTCCCAAGTTTCTCCACTATTTATTGAATACCAAATTTTTTGGTCTTCTGCAGCACCTAAATAGAATATTGAAGGATTTACAGCAGAGATCTCTAGACAAGACGTGTTGTTGGTCGCAAAATAATCTGTTTCTGGAGTCCAATTTTTTCCATAATTTATGGTTTTCCATAACCCTCCATTTCGGGTTGAAGCATACATGATTGCAGGATTTGTGGGGTGCATTTCAAGATGCTGCACTGCCCCGTTTCCTGTAGCACCATACAAAGAACCGTATGTGAACTCCCAATTAACATCAGGATCTCCAAAAGGGCCTAGGTTTTTCCATGAACCATAACTTGTGCTATTTGGTATGTCAGAGTTAAAAAAAGTCGCTGTATTTGTGTAGTTTGTTATTGTTTTTTGAGCGCTAGGCGTTGCTTCTCTGTACGCCATTAAGTTTTTATATTGTCCTAATTTAGATGTATAATATCCTTTGCTATCTAAGTTTGGTTTAATCCGTTTTTCTAATTTTTCAAAGTGCTCTATTGTTTCTTTATCAAGGTCATGAGTAGAAGCATAAGCCTTAAATGCCAAAACTACATCAGAAAACTTATATGTATCTTGAAGTAACATTTCTTCCCAAACAGGGTTTTGGTAGGCATTTTTTTGGAGGAAAACTAATTCTGACTGTTGATTATAATTACAACTTGAGAATATGACACAAAAAGTGACCAATTTTAATAGATCTTTCATGAAAGTTACTGGTTAATACTTTCGAATATAGTGAACTATTTACAAAGTAGAGATACGGGTAAATACAGCGCACAAAAAAACACTCAAGCAAGCTTCGTGTTTTTTCTTAATTGTACTATTTATTCGTGACCGCGAAGGGATTCGAACCCCCAACCCTCAGAGCCGAAATCTGATATTCTATCCAGTTGAACTACGCAGCCTATTTTAATTCCTACAAATGAAAGAATTAATTTTAATTAAATCAAATTCTTTTTTACTAATGTAGAAATTGTTTTACCATCTGCTTGCCCAGCTAACTTTCCAGAAACAATCCCCATCACTTTACCCATATCTTGCATACCGCTTGCACCCAATTTTTCGATCGTTTCTAATACTATTTTTTCAATAGCCTCGTCAGACATTGCTTCAGGCAAAAACTGTTCTAAAATTGCTAATTCAGCTAATTCCGGATCTGCTAAATCTTGTCTATTTTGTTTTATAAAAATAGCTGCACTATCTTTTCTTTGTTTCACTTGTTTCTGGATAATTTTTATTTCTTGCTCATCAGTCAATTCAGCCTGAACACCAGTTTCAGTTTTTGCTAACAGAAATGCTGATTTCACTGCTCTTAAAGCCTGCAAAGCAATTGTGTCTTTTGCCTTCATTGCTTCTTTCATTTTATCCATTACTTGTTTTTGCAAACTCATATTTTCCTTTTTTTATAATAACAAAGATACACTTATCAGGTTTATTTTTTTAGCTTTTTCAAGTACAAAAATTTTTGGTTATAATCTATGAATGCTTTTCCGCTCTCTAAAATATCAGCACCAATAATACCATGAACTTCATTAGCATTATGTCGAGTTAAAGCGTTGTTCACATGTGATAAGTTAAATAAAACTAAATGACATTTCTTTGTTTTCCAATCTCCAATTTTAAGTGAATTATTTTCTGATTGTTGTGTCTCCATATCAGTGGCTCCCGCACCTGCAGCTTTAGTTTCACTTTCTTGAGCATCTAGATTAAAGTATGAAATCATGTCTATACCTACACAAGAATTTGAAGCACCTGTATCTAAAATAAAGCGTCCTTTTATACCATTAATTTTAGCTTTTAATTCTAAATGATTCGTCGCAATTTTTTTTAATTTGATTTTAATGTACTTCTTGTTTTTTAATATTAGTTGGATGCTTTTCATTCTCAAAATTCAATTACCCTCAAAAATACAATATAAAAAATTCACAAAAAAACCGATACAATTTTGTATCGGTTTTCTTTGTAATAAATGTTTTTGTAAGACTTATCCTCCAAAGTCATCAAAACGAATATTTTCATCTGCAAGACCAAAATCTTCACCCATCTTTTGAACTGCATTGTTCATTAATGGTGGTCCACAAAAATATAATTCCATATCTTCTGGAGATTCATGATCGCTCAAGTAGTTCTCTATCACACAATTGTGTATAAATCCTACGAAACCATCTCCTTCAGCATCATTAATATCTTTTTTAACTTTCCAATTGTCAACATCTAAAGGATCAGATAATGCAATAAAGAATTTAAAATTTGGAAAATCTTTTTCTAAAGCTCTGAAATGCTCAATATAAAATAATTCTGCTTTAGAGCGACCTCCATACCAATACGTTACTTTTCTTCCTGTTTTTAAGGTTCTGAATAAATGATATAAGTGAGAACGCATTGGAGCCATTCCTGCTCCTCCCCCTACATATAACATTTCTGCTTCCGACTCATTAATAAAAAATTCACCGTAAGGACCAGAAATTACACATTTATCGCCTTTTTTTAAACTAAAAATATAAGAAGATGCAACACCTGGATTTACATCCATCCATCCACCTTTTGCTCTATCGAAAGGAGGTGTAGCAATACGTACATTTAACATAATTTCTCTTCCCTCAGCAGGATATGAAGCCATAGAATATGCTCTTTCTACAGTTTCTGTATTTTTCATTACCAATGGTCTTAGTTTGAACTTATCCCATTCTGCTTTAAATTTATCTGGTGTGTCATGCTCTTCTGGATGTGCTGTAATATCCATATCAGCGAACTTTACTTCACAAGATGGAATTTCAATTTGAATATATCCACCAGCTTTGTAACCCATATCTGCAGGAATTTCTACCACAAATTCCTTAATAAAAGATGCCACATTATAATTTCGTACAACCGTTGCATCCCATTTTTTAATTCCGAAAACTTCTTCTGGAATTGTAATGTTCATGTCTTGTTTTACTTTCACCTGACACGCTAAACGAATTCCTGACTTTAACTCTTTCTTTGTAAAGTGAGGTGTTTCTGTAGGCAATGCTTCTCCTCCACCCTCTAAAACGTGGCATTCACATTGTACACAAGATCCACCACCACCACAAGCCGATGGTAAAAATATTTTTTCGCTTCCTAGTGTTGTTAAAAGTGTGCTACCAGAACCCACTATTATTTTCTTTTCTCCGTTGATTGTAATAGTTACTGGACCTGAAGGAGATAATTTTTGTTTAACAAATAATAACAATGTTACTAATAACAATGTTACTAATAAAAAAGCTGCTACTGTTGCAATTATGGTTCCTGTTGTACCTGCTGCTAATATCATTTCTCTTCTAGTTTATATTTGTATTTTCAGCTACAATTTCTTTAGCTTCTTTTTTTACTTCTATTTTCTCTATACTAGCTTCAAAAGTTGGTTCTTCTTTCGTTTCTTCATCACCCCCCGTTAACATTCCACCAAAACTCATAAAGCCAATTGCCATTAATCCTGTAATAATAAATGTAATACCTAAACCTCTTAAGGCAGGAGGTACACTTGAATATCTGATTTTCTCACGAATTGCAGCAATCGCTAAAATTGCTAAAAACCATCCAATTCCAGACCCGACTCCGTAGGTTAATGATAACCCTAAAGTAGGAATTTCACGAGATTGCATAAATAAACTTCCACCTAAAATGGCACAGTTTACAGCAATTAAAGGTAAGAAAATACCTAATGAGTTGTATAATGAAGGTGAAAATTTTTCAACAATAATTTCTACCAATTGCACCATTGTTGCAATCGTTGCAATAAACATGATAAATGATAAAAAACTTAAATCGTATTCTGCATATTCTGCACCCAACCATTTTAATGCCCCTTCTTGTAAAATATATTGATCTAACAGCCAGTTTAAAGGCACGGTTACCGCTAATACAAAGATAACTGCAGCTCCTAAACCAACAGCAGTTGCTACTTTTTTAGAGACTGCAAGGTAAGAACACATCCCTAAGAAAGTGGCAAAGACCATGTTGTCTATAAATATCGATTTGAAAAATAATTCTATATGTTCCATATTTTTTAGTATTCAGTATTCAGTTTTCAGTGTTCAGTAATTATGTATTTAGACTGCTAACTGTTTACTAATTTTAGTTTTCTTCTATTAATGATGTATTTCTACTACGTTGTATCCAGATAAGAATTCCAACCACAATTAAAGCCATTGGTGATAATAACATAAATCCGTTATTTTCATATCCATATGCGTATAAACCTGATAATTCTCCTGGGATTGGATTTCCTAATACAGGATACCCTAACAAAGTTCCTGCTCCTAAAAGTTCTCTAAAGAAACCTACTATTATTAAAATCACGCCATATCCTACAGCATTTCCAATGCCGTCTAAGAAAGACCTCCAAGGTCCATTTCCTAAAGCAAAGGCTTCAAAACGTCCCATAATAATACAGTTTGTAATAATTAACCCGACAAAAACGGATAGTGTCTTACTCAGTTCGTACGCAAATGCCTTTAGCACTAAGTCCACAATAATTACCAATGTTGCAACAACAATTAGTTGCACAATAATTCTAATTTTAGACGGTATAATATTTCTCATTAAAGAGATCACAACATTTCCTAAACCTAATACAAACATTACAGAAATTGCCATTACAATAGACGCTTTTAATTCTGCTGTAATTGCCAATGCAGAACAAATACCTAATACTTGAATTGTTATTGGGTTATTATCCGCTAATGGATCTGTAATTAATTTTGCGTCTTTTTTTGATAAAAGTCCCATAAATTATTTTTTTAATGTTTTAAAATAAGGTACATACATTGCCAAATCTTTTTTAATCATGGCAGAAACACCGTCACCAGTAATTGTTGCACCAGCAATTGCATCTACTTCGTAATCTGTTTTATCTTCGTTCTTTGGATCGTTATTTCCTTTGGCCACTGTAATTCCCTTAAAAACTCCAGTATCAGACATTAAATGTTCTCCAATGAAATCATCCATAAAATACCGTTGTTTTATGTTTGCTCCTAAACCAGGAGTTTCTCCTTTATGATCGAAATATGCTCCTTGAACAATCATGTTTTCGTCTAAAGCAACATATCCCCAAATGGCATCCCATAAACCTTTTCCTCTAATTGGCGCTACATAAAATGTTTTCCCATCTTTTTTACCAACAAATAAAGGTAGCTTTCTAACTTTACCATCTTTTGCATTTGCTTGTTGCTTTTTCACATCAATTAAATACGCGTCTTGGCTTTCAGAGATTTTGTTACCTTCTATAACTATCTGTTTTTTGATGTATTCCTGAAACATATCACCCGCGACATTTGTAGAAACAAAGTTTGCACTGGTTCCTTCATTTTCATTTACGCCCATTGCATACAGAATATTCTGCTGTTTCTCTATTCTTTTATTCTCATCAATATTTGGCTTTAAAGACGATGCTAAAAAAGCTAACAAAGAACCAACGACTAACACCATAATTACGGCAAAAATCATTGTATATCCATTACTATCTGTTCTCTTACTCATAATTTAGGCAGTTTTAACTTTAGCACGTTTTAATCTTTTCTTTATGTTTCCCTGAACCACGTAGTGGTCTATTGTTGGAGCGAATACATTCATTAGTAAAATTGCTAAGAATACTCCTTCTGGATAAGCTGGATTAAATACACGAATCATAATAGATATAAAACCAATTAAGAAACCGTACATCCATTTACCTTTATTTGTTTGCGAACCTGTTACTGGATCTGTAGCCATAAATACGGCCCCAAAAGCCAAGCCACCAATCATTAAGTGTTCGTACCAAACGGTGTTCATTAATCCGTAAAACTTACTAGATTCTGTAATAATATCTGCTGCTACAATTTGATTAAATATAATTCCCATTGCTGCGGCTCCTAAGAAAGTAGAAACGATAATTCTCCAACTTCCTATTTTTGTAAAGATTAAAATGGCAGCTCCTACTAAGATTAACAAGGTTGAAGTTTCTCCAACAGAACCCGGTATAAAACCTGCAAATTTATCCCAATTAGAATACAATTCATTTGCTCTGTCACCATAAGTTGTTACAATGTCTGCGGCACCGTTTGCACCTTTAATAGTCATTTCTTGACCAGCTTTCGCATAATAACCTAACATAGTTTCCCCAGAAATAGCATCTGCAGTTCCTGTTTTGTTTACGGCATCATATACCCAAACTTTATCCCCAGACATCCAAGTTGGGTATGCAAAGAATAAAAATGCTCTAATCGTTAAAGCAGGGTTTAAGATGTTCATTCCAGTACCACCAAAAACTTCTTTACCAATTACAACACCAAATACCACGGCAACTGCTAACATCCATAAGGGCGTGTCAATTGGAACAATTAGTGGAACTAACATTCCTGTTACTAGATATCCTTCTTCTACTTCGTGACCTTTTATAACTGCAAAAATAAATTCAACTAAAAGCCCTACTCCATAAGAAACAATAACTAACGGTAATACTTTTATAATTCCAATCCACAGATTGTCAAAAGTAAAAAAGTTCGCTAATACATTTGCTCTTAAAGAACCATCTATTGCTGCATAATGTTGATAACCGGCATTAAACATTCCAAACAGCAAGCAAGGAACTAAAGCCATAATTACAATATTCATTGTACGCTTTAAATCATCTGCTGCTTTGATATGAGTTCCTCCGTGAGTCACTTCATTTGGTAAATATAAAAAAGTATGGATTGCATTAAATGCAGGTGCCATTTTAGTCCCTTTATATTTCTCTTTTAAAATATGTAAGTTTTGTTTTAAGCTCATAACCTTATCCTAATTCTTCTCTCATTAAATCTAAACCTTCACGTATTATCTTCTGGTGCGGTTGTTTAGATACACAAATAAATTCTGTTAGTGCAAAATCTTCTGGAGCTACTTCGTAACCTCCTAAAGCTTCCATTTCATCTAAATCTTTTATCATAAATGCTTTTAATAATTGCATTGGATAAATGTCTAAAGGAAATACATTTTCATATGAACCAGTAACTACGAATGCTCTGTGTTCTCCGTTTGTGTTTGTATTTAAATCATACTTTTTATTTGGGGTTAACCAAGAAAAGGTCAACGCTCTTGAAGCAGAAATTTTATTAAAAACTGGTTTCGTCCAACCAAAGAGTTCATAATCATCTCCTTCTGGAATGGCCGTAATTTGATTGTCATAATAACCTAAAAAATCATCTGCTTTTACTTCCTTTCCCGAAAGCACATTTCCACTGATGATTCTTGTATTATCATTTTCTAAATTACTTGCAGTTACATCTGTAATACTCGCTCCTACGATTGCAGTTACATATTGTGGTTTGCTAAATTTAGAACCTGTTAAAGCGATTGTTCTAGTTGCATTAAATTTACCTGTTAAAAGTAACTCCCCAATAATGACTAAATCTTGTGGTGTAATTACCCAAATAACTTCACCTTTATTAATAGGGTCAATTTTCGCAATTTGAGTACCTACATTTCCTGAAGGGTGAGGTCCTGAAACCTTATGCAGTTCAACTCCATTTAAATTAGCTAAAGGCGAATTAGAATTGGCAGCTACGGAAACATGAATCTTACCATCGGTAAGTTTAGAAACAGCTGTAATTGCTATCTGTAACTCTGCTTCTTTACCTGCTAAAGTATAATCTAAATCTGCAGCTAAAGGTGCACTAGCGTATGCCGAAACAAAAATAGATTTCGGTGCTTGATTTGGATTTGCAACAACATCATAAGGACGTTGTTTTATAAATGGCCAACAACCCGCAGCAAATAAATAATTTTTAACTTCTTCTACAGACATCTTTGCTGCATCTTTAGTTTCAAATTTTTTATATTCTTGTTTTACATCAGCTGCAATTTTAACTGCTAACACTTTTCTTCTTGCTCCACGAGTTACCTCTACTACTTTACCAGAAACAGGACTAGGAAATAAAATGCGTTCGTCACTTTTTGAATAAAAAAGTGTGTCTCCTGCTTTTACCTTAACTCCTTCTTTGGCAACAAGTTTGGGTGTAATTCCGTGAAAATCTTCTGGCTTAATAGCATAAATAGCACTTAAGGGAATCCCTTTAGTTGTTTCTTCTGCACCGCCAACAAGCTTAATATCTAAGCCTTTTTTAATACGAATGTCTTTTGACATAGTAATTTGGAATTGTTAGTTATCTTTAAAAATCATGCAAATTTAAGGTTTTTGCCATTTATGACAGAAATAATTAAGGTGTTATCTATACTTATTATTATTATTTATAACAATTCTAAATAACCGGTTTTAAAGAAAATAGTTGTGTGCGTTTAAAAAAAAAGCCTCAAATAAAAATTTGAGGCTTAGGTTAATTAGTTTTTAGGAAAATCTCCAATGATACAACTGTCAGGAATCAACAAGTTTGGTTAACAAGTTACTGTATTCTATAATTCAAAAAAATCAATAAACTCCATCTATTTTTGAGATTTGTAATAAATTTTACACCTAACTAACTAGTAATTTCGAACAAAATAAAATCCTCTTTTTCATCAATTTAACTAAGAGAGATTAACTTTACC
>CAXMOR010000006.1:0-47702 GCA_964195455.1 uncultured Acidimicrobiia bacterium | reverse complement strand
ATCTAAGATTTTCGAAGTTGCAGCAGCATTTTCAAAATAATCAAAAGTAACATTAGCAGTTTCAGAAATGTTTACTTCAGCAGTGGTTAAATTTACAGTTGGATTGTTGTCATCTGCACTAATACATTGCTCTAACTCTGGATTATTTTTTAAGACAGGTAAAGGGTTTACTGTTAATATAATTTCATTTGAATTTTTAGAACAAGCATTTCCTGTTCTGTTGAGAACAACTCTAAACTTATGGTTGTTGTAAGTTAATGAAGGGTTTGTGATTTGTAATGAATTTGTTGAACTTCCTTCGTAAATTGAATTATCAGTAACTGTATTCCATATTGAGTTGTCAGTAGAAATTTCCCACTGAAAACTATCAGCAGTTGAATCTATTGTAATTATATCTGTAAAATCTTCACAGAAAATAACATTGTTAAAAGCCGTATTTAACTCAATTGGTGCACTTGTAACATAATCTAAATTAGGATTTGTATATCCATCACTGGTATTATTTACTTTTCCATTTTCATTTACAATAAATGGATTTGCGTCAATGATTCCATCCTTATTTATGTCTGTAAAGCCTGCTTCTATAACATCATTACAACCATCATTATCTGAGTCTAGTTCAATAAAATTGAATTCAATATCTGCATCAGTATTTGCTATTGTGTAATTGATTGAAAGTATTTTTGAATCTGGAGTAGTTTCTAGAAGGTCCACTAATCCATTTATACCAATAATAGTATTTGCATTGTCTATAACTCCATCGAAATTCATATCTAAATCATGTCCAGATTCTGTGGTGTCAAAAATTCCATCGTTATCAGAATCGAGATCAATATAATTTAAAATCCCATCGCTGTCAATATCTAAATTTATAGAGGCATCATTAAAAACATCATCTAAACCATCTGAATTAGAATCTAAACTGGAGATGCTTATAAGTTGAGAAAAAGCTTCACTAATATCAGGAATGCCATCATTGTCTGAGTCTAAATCAAACATGTTTTCAATGCCATCATTATCCGAATCTAAACTAAAGCAAGTAAATGAAATATTCCCATTAAAAGTGGAAGTAGATGCAAGACCAGAGGATTTGTGTTCAAAACTAATTTTGTTAACTTGATTTGCTACCAATTTAAATGGAGTAGCGCCCGAAGGAGAAGGATTGTACTTAAACCAAATTTCTGAGGCATCTATTCTAGTAACGCCTGTTTCAAAAAGACCATCAAAGTTAGTGTCAATCAGTAATATATTATCAGGATCTAAGAGCGTAATATTTTTATTATTAGGGCCAATCTTTAATATAAACCACTCTTCGTTTGTATTGGTATGAGTTGTGCCTAAAGCTTGTTTGAATTTTAAATTAATATTTTCAGTTAAATTTAATTCATATTTTAAATTATTGTTAATGTCTTGGTTTAAAATAGATGTGAAGTTTCCATTATTATCTCCTGTAAAAGTATTGGTACCTGTAATATTTGTATTAACAAATGCGCTTGATATAATCGTAGAATTTGTTGATCCATCTTGAAAAATAATTTCTGGATTATTAATGTCAGCCATACTTATAGCAGCATTTCCAAGAGATTCATCACAATTCAAGATGCCATCATTATCGATATCGATGTCTAAATTATCTATAACAGCATCGCCATCATAATTATCAGGACAAACACTTACGGGTATTTCAATAGATTCAAAAGTTGTACCTGTACAATTTATAATCGCTATTAATTTATATCTACCAGGTTCAGATTCTAAAGGTTTGTAATCGGTATCAGAACCTTTTTCTTCCCAATTTGAGGTATTATCATTAAAATAATACCATTTAAAACTATCAAATAATTCTGTGTTAGCAGCTTGTAAAGTTACATTTGGAATACAATTTCCTAGAGCTACCACTTTAGTTTCAAAATTAATTTCTGGTGCCGAAGGAAATCCAGAATAAAAACTACCAGAAGATGCTGCGCCATTTTGATTAAAATAAGCACAATACAATTCATCACTGCTGTCTATAGAGATATCTCCTATTAAATTAGTGACCTTATAGGTAACGTAATTCGCTTTTCCATTAACTTCAAAAGGTCCAGAGGTTGCAAAGTTTGCTATTGGTTGTGAATTAATATTTACAGTAGCATTTTTGTTGGTAACAATGGTGATTCCTCCTGAGAAAACAATATTTCCAATATTTTCTATATTCGGAATGTTGTCTACTTTCCCTCTATTTTCACAACTTAAAGGGGGGACGAAAAATAAACCTTGATTAGCTTCACTACTATTTGCTCCAATTCCTTGATATGCAAAAACAGGATTGGAGGTTTGTACATACATATTTCCATTTGAGTTGTACTGCGCTCCTTCGATTAAATGGTATTCGCCTTTATTAATAGTTGCAGAAACGACACCACCGTTAATACTAATGGTTGTAGCGTCTTCATGTCCAACAATTAATACATTTTCCCAGCCATCATTTCCGCCACCTTTTACAAAAATATACTCACTTCCAATTTTATCAGTTCCTACAATTTGATCTATTCCATAATCTCTTGCACCACCATTATGAAAACTACCATTTGCAGAGCCTATGTTTACAACAACGGGTTTGTCTGAAGTAATTAAAGTACCAATTAATGCATCTCTATTAATAATATTGTCAGCAGCATTTGTTGCAACAATATAACTTTCTCCTTCGTTTAAAGAGATATTTGAAATTGGTAAAGTTCCCGTATAATTTTTTATTAGTATTCCTGTGGGTAAATCATCAAACGTTACCAAGGTGTTATTTTCTGTAGCCATTACAGAAATAAAGTTTAGATAATTAGTTTGCGGATTTTCATTCGTAAACATTCCTGCTCTAAAAGTTGTACCTAAAGCGGATGAACCTTTACTCACTAAAGCTCCAGCTTGGTTTCCGCCACCAGCTAAAATCCGTATAGAAACATATATAACATCATTTGCTTCAATAATGTACCCTTTATTATTATGAACAATACTTGTAACTCTAGAATCGACAAAAAGTTGACTATCACCAATACCTATAAATATTTCTTGAGGTGCAGTGCTTGAAACTGATCCTGTAATATCATCATTTGAACCTACTTGTTTTATTGTAAAACTAACATTTTGTGCGCTGGGTGTAGAAATATAAAAATATTGGTTTTCTGGATTTGCATTTCCAGACTCTGCGTACGTTAATGGAGGAATAAAATGTTTTTTACTTAGTTGTGCATTAATATTTTGAAAAGCTAATAAACTTGTTAAGAATAATAAAGAATAATAAAAAGTATTTTTTAACATACTAATAAATTAAAACAAAAATTTTTTTTCAAAAATAGTTAGAAATTGGTTAATATTTTAAAGAATAAAAGAATTACTTAGATTAACTGTAACAAAAAAGGTTTATTGACTACATATATCTAGAGTCATCTTTTTTAGATTAAAAAGAAATAACGATATTCATGATTTAAAATTCAGTTGATAATCCTTAAATTTATTTTAAAAAAGAAAACAAAAAAAATAATATGTTATAAGAATTGATTCAATTCTGTTTAAAAGGATTATTTTTTTCTAAAATTTGAAGGCCAGAAGTTTTTTATTATTTAGTTCATGTTTTCGTCATTGTAGACACAGGTTTTAAGAAAAAAGAGGATAATGGAGTGAAATGTTTAATATGTTTATTTAAAGGTAGTTATAAGTTATAGAAATGGAGATTAAAGATAAAATTAGTAACGTCACTTCGCAGGTGATTTCCAGTTTTTGGGGAACATTAGAGCAAATCAATTTTGATTTTACGTTTAAAAATGGAAAAACAACAAACATAACTCATGAAGTTTATGGAAAAAGTGATGGAGTTGCAATTTTGCTATATAATACTAAAACAAAAAAAGTAATTTTATCAAAACAATTAAGAATGCCCGTTTTTGTGGCCGGTGTATCAAAAGGGTTTTCTATTGAAGTTGTCGGTGGCGCTATTGATGAAAATGAATCTCCAGAGACCTGTGTAATTCGTGAAACTAAGGAGGAGGTTGGTTATAGAATATTAGAGGTAAAAAAAGTAAGCACTGTTTTTTTGTCACCAGGAATTGTAAAAGAAAGAGTACATCTTTTTGTAGGTGAATATAAAGATGAAGATAAAACAGAAAATGGAGGAGGTCTTGAAATTGAGAATGAAGAAATTGAAGTATTAGAAACTTCATTTCTGAATGCTTTACAAATGATTAAAACACAAGAAATTATGGACGCAAGAACAATTATACTTTTGCAGTATTTGGAACTAAACCAATTAATGAATAGTTGTAATAGAGGTTTGGGTAAGGTATTCAGACAGATTTTCTGAGTAAATATTAAGAATAAACACTTTAAATAGCTCTGCACTTCCTGTGAGGCTCTAGCTAGTAATCTTAAAAAAAATTGAAAGAAGTCAATTTATAGAGGATTTAATTAGTTTCTGTCATTGGAAAATTAATATACCGCATCATAATCATATATGCTTGGTTAAATGAGGTTGAATATAAACTGATTTGAGGTGATTTTTATTGATAAAATGAACAGTATCCCAGAAGTGCTTCAAGAAAAAAGGCAATATATCATTAGATACTATAAAGTTCATTTATAAACAACGGAAAAGTAGTAAAAAAATAACGTCTACAAAAACAAATAATTTTAGTCGAAATTATTTGTTTTTGTAAAATATTTCCTTGGACTTATTTTCCTTGGTAAATAAAATTATATTTTGTAAATTTGTAAAAAGCATCGAAAGATTCAAGATGAAAACGACTAAAATTATTTACTATATTTCTACAGGATTATTAACTATATTAATGCTTTTTTCTGCGGGAATGTATTTTTTCAATCATCAAGAAGTAGTATTAATGTTTG
Organism: uncultured Acidimicrobiia bacterium; assembly: GCA_964195455.1. GTDB lineage: Bacteria > Bacteroidota > Bacteroidia > Flavobacteriales > Flavobacteriaceae > Polaribacter. The sequence continues at coordinate 42,827 of CAXMOR010000006.1, read as the reverse complement.
CTAGTTTTGGGTATCCAACTTATATTATTTATCCATATGCAATTTTAAAAATATTAGGTATAGTTGCTCTCTGGTTTGTTGCGAATAAAGTGATAAAAGAATGGGCATATGCTGGTTTTTTCTTTGCATTTGTTTTAGCCTTTTTTGCACATTTTATGATTGGAGATGGGGAGCAATTAGGAGCTGGAATGGCAATAATTCTTTTAACTACTTCTTATATTATGAATAAAAAAATTAAAAATGGTTAGAGATATAAAAGCTGAAGTAGTTTTAACAAATAAAAACTATTTAGCGGAAGTTAAAACAAGAAATCACTTTTTAGTAATTGATGAGCCTGTTGGTTCAGGTGGTGATGATAATGGTCCAACACCAGTTGAATATTTGTTAACGGCGGTAGGGGGTTGTGTTTCAATAACCTTAAGAATGTATGCGGAAAGAAAAGGATGGGATATTGGTAAAATAACTGTCAATGTTTCTCAAAAAGAAGAGTTAACTTCTGAAGGAATTAAAAAATGGTTGGTTGAAGATATTTTTTTTGAAAAAGAAATTACTGAAGGCCAGAGAAAAAGGTTGTTGGTTATTGCTGGGAAATGTCCGGTGGCCAAAATGATAAAAGGAGAGACAAAGATTGAATCGAAAATTATATAAATGAAAAAAGTATTAGCGTTTGCAGGAAGTACAAGCTCAACATCTATCAATAAAAAATTAGCAACTTTTGCTGCAGAAAACTTAAAGAATACTTCTTTTGATGTGATAGATTTAAAAGATTTTACTTTGCCAATTTATAGTAGTGATGAAGAACAGACTGGGTTTCCAGAAGATGCAAAAAAGTTTACTTCTTTATTAGATAATTATGACGGATTTATCCTTTCATTAGCGGAACACAATGGGTCTTATGCAGCTGCTTTTAAGAATATTTTTGATTGGAGCACTAGAATAGAAAAGAATTTTTTTAGAGATAAGCCATTATTATTAATGGCAACTTCACCGGGAGGAAGAGGGGGGCATTCAGTTTTAGAAGCAGGAATTCAGTCATTTTCTAGAATGGGGGCTAAAGAATTAATTTCTTTTTCTTTTCCAAGTTTCTACGATAATTTTAAAGAGGGTAAAATCGTACATAAAGATTTGTTAACATTATTAGAAGATAAGGTAAATAGATTTGAGAATTCTGTAAATCAATACATATGAAAATAGTTTTATACGGAAAACAAGGACATGCCTATACAGTCGCATTTAAGAACTTCTTAAATTCAACGGATGTACCTTATATATATAAAGATGTTTCAAAAGATGCGGAAGCAAGGGAGCACAGCAAGGAATTATATAATGGCGTTGTGAAATTTCCAACTTTATTTGTAGATGATGTAATCTATTTAGTACCAACAACAGAAGAATTTAATAAAATAATGCAAGATTTAAGGTTAAGAGCATAATTATGGGAGACATTTCTAAAGACATCAACTCTAAGTTTGTAAACAGTAAAGTAAAGGCATTTATCAATATAAAATATACTGTTAATTGGTTAAATAGCAAAGAGAATGAGTTTTTTAAACCGTATGGAATTTCGCCACAACAATACAATATTTTAAGGATTTTGAGAGGTGCGAAAGATAAAATTAAGGTTCAAATTGTTAAGGACAGAATGGTAGAGAGAGCTCCGAATGCAACCCGTTTAATGGATAAATTATGTGATAAAAACCTAATTGAAAGAGAACGTTGTGAGCATGATCGAAGAGTAGTTTTTGTAAAAATTACGACATCTGGTTTGGATTTATTATCTACTATTGATGATAATGGAAAGGTGTCTTTTTTAGAAAATTTAACAGACGAAGAAGCAATTACTTTAAGTAATTTATTAGATAAAATTAGATAGAAAATATTTTAATAGGTTTAGTTTGATTGATAAAGGTTTTTTATCAGAATTATATCAAGCGTAATATATTAATTATGTATGAGGAAATATAAAACAATACAGCATAAAGTTACAAGTCCGATGGTAAATATGGGACCAATAAAATTACGACAACCATTGCCGACAGAAGGAATTGAGAATGTAGATCCATTTTTATTATTACATCATTATGGCCCTTATGCAATTAGTGAGTTTTCAAATCCGTTTGATTTGGGTCCGCACCCACACAGAGGTTTTGAACCGATTACCTTGCTATTTAAAGGTGAACAATTACACAGAGATTCTTTAGGAAATGATATGGTGGTAAAAGCTGGTGGAGTGCAATGGACGACTGCCGGTAGTGGAATTATCCATGCAGAAGGTCCAACGAAAGAGTTTGTAAAAAGAGGAGGCGATTTAGAGGGAATTCAGTTGTGGTTAAATTTGCCCGCAAAATATAAAATGATGACACCAAATTATCAACATTTGGAAAATGAACAAATTCCTAAGATTTTTTCTGAAGATAAAAAAGTACAGTTAAACGTTATTGCGGGAAATCAAAATGATCAATCGGGTTTAATACAAACCCAAACAGCTGTAAATGTTTTTACAGTAAAAGCAAAAGAAGGAGGAAAGATGGAAATAGAAATTCCAGAACACCATCAGTCATTAATTTATTTGTTAGAAGGTGAAATTTCAGTGAATGGTTTGGAAGTTTTAAAGAAAGAAGAAAATCAAATGATTACCTTCAATAAAGATGGAAATACGATTCAATTTCAAGCAAAAAAAGAAAGTACTTTGCTGGTTTTATCCGGAGAACCAATTAGAGAAAAAATTACTCAATATGGACCTTATGTGATGAATACACAAACAGAAATTATGGAAGCAATGCGCGACTATCAGCAGGGTAAAATGGGACATTTATATTAATATTTGGGAGTTTCCCGAAAAGGGTTGCGTTCTCGATAGTCGCTATTTTCTGAAAAGTAAATGAGGTTCTAGAAATGCCTCAATCCCTAAAGCAAAAGAAAAAAAAGAGAATTAAAATGAAAAAAGTAATACACAAAGCAGCAACAAGAGGAGTTGCAAATCATGGTTGGCTAAAATCATATCATACATTTAGTTTTGCAGGTTATCAAGATTCAAATAGAATGAATTTTGGAATGTTACGTGTTTTAAATGATGATATTGTAAAACCTAAAATGGGTTTTGGTAAACATCCTCATAGAAATATGGAAATCATTTCTATTCCTATCTCTGGTGAACTTTCTCACAAAGATAGCATGGATAACAAACGTTCTATAGAAGTCGGTGAAGTACAAGTGATGAGTGCAGGAACTGGTTTAACGCATTCAGAATTTAATGATAGTAAAACAAATGATGTTCATTTTTTACAACTTTGGATTATTCCCGAGGTTGATAATATTACGCCTTATTACGACCAAAAAATGTTTGAAGCTTTAGAAAGAAAAAATAAATTCCAAGTTTTAGTTTCCCCAAAAGATAAACAAGTTGTAGGTTCTTTGCCAATTAACCAACAGGGATATATTTCGATGATTGATTTAGATAAAGGCTTTGAAGTAGCATACAATTTAAAAAACGGAGCTTATTTTTTCTTAATTGAAGGAGAAGTATTAATAGAGGATGAAACCCTCGAAAAAAGAGATGCCATTGGAATTGTTGAAAAAGAGAAAGTTAATATAAAAGCAAATAAATCAAGCAAATTATTAGTTATTGATGTTCCTATGAGGTAGGTATTAAATTACAAGTGTTTAAAGCCAAAGAATCAATTTCTTTGGCTTTTTCTTTTCAAAAAATAAACATATCTTGCTAATTATTATGCATGCATAATAAATTTAATTACAAGATTATGAAATATAAGCACATTTTTGAACCATTAGATTTAGGATTTACAACTATAAAAAATAGAATTTTAATGGGTTCTATGCATACTGGTTTAGAAGAGGAAAAAAATGGTATTGATAAAATTGCAACTTATTATGCCGAAAGAGCAAAAGGAGGAGTAGGATTGATCGTTACAGGAGGAATATCGCCAAATATACAAGGTTGGACAGGTCCTTTTGCTGCAAGAATGTCAACTAAAAAACATGCAAAACATCATCAAAAAATAACGGATGCAGTTCATAAAGAAGGAGGAAAAATTTGTATGCAGATTTTACATTCTGGACGTTATGGTTATCATCCTTTTAATGTAGCTCCTTCTAAAATAAAATCTCCAATAACGCCATTTAAACCATTTAAATTAACACAATCAGGAATCAAAAGAACAATTAGAGATTTTGTAAACTGTGCAGAATTATCTAAAATGGCAGGTTATGATGGTGTCGAAATTATGGGTTCAGAAGGCTATTTAATCAATCAATTTATTGTAAAAAGAACCAATAAGAGAACTGATAATTATGGCGGAGAATATGAAAATAGAATGCGCTTACCTATTGAATTGGTCAAACAAACTCGTGAAGCTGTTGGTAAAGAATTCATCATAATCTACAGATTATCGATGTTAGATCTAGTAGAAAATGGAAGTTCTTGGGAAGAAGTTGTTGAGTTGGGTAAAGAAATTGAAAAAGCTGGAGCTACCATAATTAATACAGGAATTGGTTGGCATGAAGCTAGAATTCCTACAATTGCAACCTCAGTTCCAAGAGGCGCATTTACCTGGGTTACAAAAAAAATGAAAGAAGAATTATCAATTCCTTTGATAACTTCTAACAGAATAAATATGCCAGAAACTGCAGAAAAAATATTGTCAGAAGGAGATGCGGATATGATTTCTATGGCGCGTCCTTTTTTAGCAGATTCAGATTGGGTAAATAAAGCAGCGCAAGAAAGAGTAGACGAAATAAATACGTGTATTGGATGTAATCAAGCATGTTTAGATCATGTTTTTGAACAAAAAGTTGCAAGTTGTTTAGTAAATCCTAGAGCTTGTCATGAAACTGAACTGAATTATTATCCAACAGAAAGTCAAAAGAAAATAGCAGTTATTGGTTCGGGGCCGGCGGGGTTAGCAGCCTCAACAATCGCGGCACAAAGAGGTCATGTTGTTACTTTATTTGATGCTGAAAAAGAAATTGGTGGTCAGTTTAATCTTGCCAAACAGATACCAGGAAAAGAGGAGTTTTATGAAACTTTACGTTATTTCAAAAAGCAAATTGAAATCCATAATGTAAGCTTAAAATTAAATACCAGAGTTTCTGTAGAAGATTTAAAAGATTCTGATTTTGATGAAATTATAGTTGCAACAGGAATTAAGCCAAGAGAATTAAAAATTGAAGGAATTAATCATCATAAAGTATTGAGTTACATCGATGTTTTAAAGTTTAAAAAACCAGTAGGAAAAAGAGTAGCTGTAATTGGGGCAGGAGGAATTGGTTTTGACGTTTCAGAATATTTAACGCATGAAGGAGAATCTACCTCGCTAAATATTGATGCTTGGTTAAAAGAATGGGGAATAGATAAAAAACTAGAAGCTAGAGCAGGAATTGAAGGAGAAAAGCCAGAATTCGAGCCATCACCAAGAGAAATTTTTATGTTTAAAAGAAGTAAAGGTAAATTTGGGGGAAACCTTGGAAAGACTACAGGTTGGATTCATAGATCTAGTCTAAAAAAGAAAAAAGTTCAGTTTATAGGAGATGTTTCTTATACTAAAATTGACGACAAAGGTTTGCATTATACACAAAATGAAGAAGCTAAAATTTTAGAAGTAGATAATATTGTTATTTGTGCAGGCCAAACACCTTTTAAAGAATTATATCAACCTTTATTAGATGCAGGTAAAAAAATACATGTGATTGGTGGAGCAGATTTTGCATCAGAGTTAGACGCAAAAAGAGCGATTAATCAAGGTGCAAGATTGGCTGCCAAATTATAATATTTTTTATTTCTATAGGAAACTCTCATCACAAAAAAACATAGTATTCATATAAAATAGTATACTTAGAAAATCATATTTATGAAATCATTCTCTCCCGAAGAAATAACATCGCTTGTTAACGGTGAACTTATTGGAAATTGTAAAGACTTAATATTCGCTCCAGAGCAAATCGAAAATGCAGTAAAAGGAAATATTACTTTTATAGGGAACCCTAAATATACTCGTTTATGGGAAAAGTCAAACGCAAGTATAGCCATTGTTTATGATGGAATAAAGATTTTACCTGAAGAAGGAAAAGCTTTTATAAAAGTAAAGAATGCTGATTTAGCAATGGCAATTCTATTGGACGCTTTTGAGCCAGAACCTCCTTATTTTGAAATGGATATTGATCCATCTGCAGTTATAGACAAAACTGTAAAATTGGGGAAAAATTGTAAAATTGGTGCAAATTCTTATGTTGGTAAAAATGTGACTATCGGAGATAATGTAATCATCTACCCGAACGTTTCGATTTTTGATGATACGACCATTGGAAATGAGACAATTATTTGGTCTGGAACAGTTATTAGAGAACGCAGTGAAATTGGAAGTCATTGTATTTTTCACTCAAACGTTAGTATTGGGGCAGACGGTTTTGGATATAGACCAAGTAATGATGGTAGAGGTTTAGTGAAAATAAAGCATATTGGAAATGTAATTATAGGAAATGCGGTAGAAGTAGGTGCTAATTCATGTATTGATCGTGGCAAATTTAGTTCTACTGTATTAGGTGATGGATGTAAGATTGATAATTTAGTACAAATAGGTCATAACTCTGTATTAGGCAAATGCTGTATAATGTGTGGAAATAGTGGCTTAGCAGGGTCGGTAACACTGGGAGATGGAGTTGTTATTGGCGGAAGTGCTTCTATAAAAGACCACGTTACAATACATTCTGGTGCTAAAGTTGGTGCTGGTTCTGGTGTTATAAGTGATGTAGAAGCAGGTAAAACAGTAGTTGGTTATCCAGCCTGTGATTCAAGAGAAAAAATGAAACAGTGGGTTGCTTTGCGCAAACTTGCAAGAAATTAAGTATTTAATCTATAACACTTTTCAACCTACTAATTTTAAAGGCTTTTTACCAAATCTATAATTTGACGGTACCAAATAAATACCGATATTTGCCAGACTAATTAACTAATTACGAATTATGGGAATGAATAAAAATACGGTACTTGCTTGGGCAACACTTATAATGATACTTGTAGGATTAGGTTTAATTGCTTTAGGAGCCTTTAGATATAATGAAGTTGCAGGTTGGGGATTTGCATCCGTTGGTGTTGGTTTCTTTGCAATTGCTTGGGTTTTTAATGCATTGAAAGGAAGAGTATAAAGAAGTCTACTATTTTCAGTAGCAATTTTTAATTTTATAATACAAATATAAATGAGCGACGATAAGAAAGTAATCTTTTCGATGAATAAGTTGTCTAAAACTTATCAATCAACAGGAAAACAAGTTTTAAAAGATATTTATTTAAGCTTCTTCTATGGAGCAAAAATTGGAATTTTAGGTTTAAATGGATCTGGAAAATCAACATTATTAAAAATTATAGCAGGTGTAGAAAAGAATTTTCAAGGTGATGTCACTTTTTCTCCTGGTTATAATGTAGGATATTTAGAGCAAGAGCCTCAATTAGATCCAGAGAAAACTGTTTTAGAAATTGTAAAAGAAGGAGTTGCTGAAACAGTTGCAATTCTTGATGAGTACAATAAAATAAACGATATGTTTGGTTTGGAAGAAGTCTATTCTGATGCAGATAAGATGGATAAACTAATGGCGCAACAAGCAGAATTACAAGATAAAATTGAGGCTGCCAACGCTTGGGAATTAGATACCAAGCTAGAAATAGCAATGGATGCCTTAAGGACTCCAGATTCTGACAAAAAAATTGGAGTACTTTCTGGAGGAGAAAAAAGGCGTGTTGCATTATGTAGATTACTTTTACAAGAGCCAGAAATTTTATTGTTAGATGAGCCAACGAACCACTTGGATGCAGAATCGGTACACTGGTTAGAGCATCATTTAGCACAATATAAAGGAACTGTAATTGCAGTAACGCATGATAGATATTTCCTAGATAATGTTGCAGGTTGGATTCTTGAGTTAGACAGAGGAGAAGGGATTCCCTGGAAAGGAAATTACTCTTCTTGGTTAGATCAAAAATCTCAGAGAATGGCGCAAGAAAGTAAAACTGCTTCTAAACGTCAAAAAACACTAGAACGTGAGTTAGATTGGGTTCGTCAAGGAGCAAAAGGTCGTCAGACAAAGCAAAAAGCTCGTTTGAAAAATTATGACAAATTAATGAGTCAAGATCAAAAACAGGTCGACGAAAAACTAGAAATTTACATTCCTAACGGACCAAGATTAGGTACAAATGTTATTGAAGCATCAGGTGTATCTAAAGCTTATGGCGACAAATTATTATATGATAATTTAGAATTTAATTTACCACAAGCAGGAATTGTTGGAATTATTGGTCCGAACGGAGCAGGAAAAACAACGATTTTTAAAATGATAATGGGAGAAGAAGTTCCCGATAAGGGAACTTTTAATGTAGGTGAAACTGCTAAAATTGCTTATGTAGACCAAGCACATTCAAATATTGATCAAGAAAAAACAATTTGGGAAAATTTTTCAGATGGTCAAGATTTAGTAATGATGGGAGGAAAGCAGGTGAATTCTAGAGCATATTTAAGTCGCTTTAATTTTTCTGGAAGTGAGCAAAACAAGAAGGTAAATACACTTTCTGGAGGAGAAAGAAATAGACTTCATTTAGCGATGACACTAAAAGAAGAAGGAAATGTTTTACTCCTAGATGAACCAACAAACGATTTAGATGTAAATACTTTAAGAGCTTTAGAGGAAGGATTAGAAAACTTTGCGGGTTGTGCAGTTGTTATTTCTCACGATAGATGGTTTTTAGATAGAGTTTGTACACATATTTTAGCTTTTGAAGGAAATAGTGAAGTATATTTCTTTGAAGGTGGTTTTTCTGAATATGAAGAAAACAAAAAGAAACGTTTAGGTGGAGATTTAATGCCAAAACGAATTAAATATAGAAAGTTAATTAGATAATATTCTTACATTTTTATTGAATTAGTGCTCTCTTTATGATAATTGTCATAGTTGAAATTAAAGGTTATAGATACTTTTAACGAATTGTTTCATTTACAATATAGAGAGTACTCATTTAATCGAAATATTATGAATAAAAATTTTTTAAAACTTGCGTTTCTAATGCTATCAGCATTAGTTTACGGACAGGCCGGGCACGTTATGCAAGGTGTCGGTGCCATTAACATGTCTATGGGTGGAGCAGCAACTGCGCAACCATTAGATATTTCTGGAGCTTTACAATGGAATCCTGCAGCAATATCAACATTTAATGATAGAATATTAAAGCTTGATATTGGTCTCTTTTATTCTTCACCAAAATTATATTCGACAGTACCAGAATTCGATAATCTTGGGCAACCAACAGGTGTGATTTTTACTGGTAGTACAAATGATGATCGAGGTGTTTCTCCAATGCCGGCATTCGCAATGGTTTGGGGGAATGAAGATAGCAATCATACCTTTGGAGTTTCTGTATTCGGTATTAGCGGATTTGGAGTTACTTTTCCAGAAAGCATAACAAACCCAATTAACATGCCTCAGAGCACTGGGGGCTTTGGACACATAGAGTCTGATTATATGCTTTTACAAATAGGGTTTACTTGGGCTTATGAATTGTCTGATAATTTTTCTATTGGTGTGCAGCCAACTTTTAATTACGCAGCATTGGAGTTAGCGCCAAACCCAACAGCAAATCCAAGCACTGCAGGGTATCCGACAACTAATAAAGCAAGTGCTACAGGTTTTGGAGCTCAGTTTGGAGTGTTTTATGATACGGAAAAAGGAATAAAACTTGGTGTTTCGTACAAGACTCCTCAATATTTCAGTGACTTTGAATTTGACAATACGTATTTGGATGAAAGCCAAGACACAAATAAGTTTAATATGGACTATCCTTCTATATTTTCAGTTGGGTTAGGGTATTCTAAAAATGATTTTGATTTTGCATTAGATTATAGAAGTGTAGATTATGAAAATACCGACGGATTTGCTGAAACTGGATGGACAGATACGGCGTCTGTTTCTGGTTTTGGATGGAAAAATATCTCCATTATTTCTGCAGGTCTGCAATATAAAGGTTTTGAAAAACTTCCTTTACGTTTAGGATATACATATAGTTCTAATCCGATTGATAGCGAGTTTGCTTTTTATAATATTCCGGCAACAGCTATTATTAAAAATGCGTACCAATTTGGGTTGAGTTATATTATTACTGATCAGTTTACTTTTGATGGTGTTTATCATTACGGAACCAGTGATGGTAAAACATCTGGTAAATTATTAAATCCAATGTTTGCTGGACCAAAGAATCCTTATGGAGCGATCCCAGGAAGTGAGGTTGCTTATAAAATGGATACTTCAATGATTATGTTTGGCTTTAGTTATACATTTAAAGAATAGAAGATTCTTTTTTTACTAACCTATATAAAAATCAAAAGCCCTATTTTAAAATAGGGCTTTTGATTTTTATATTCTTAACTTCTTTTCTTTTTGCTGATTATTCTCTTTCTAGAATTTTTATCGGTCTTTATAGAGCTATTATTTTTATCTGCTCTTTGTGTTCTATTGTCTCTTTTGATTTTAGAAGATGTTCTTCTTTTAGTATCTTTTACAACCTCAACTTTTTTGTTTTTATTAGGTTTCCGATAAGAATTATTAAGGTTTCTTTTTATCTTTTTTCTTGGATTAATCTCGGTTGTAGGTTTTCTCCTTTTTAAAATTGTACTTCTTTTTCCTATTTTGGCATTAGGCCTAGCTTTATAGTAATAAAAATTTTGGTCTTCTCTAAATTGGTTGTAATTTCTTTTAAAGTCATTTCTGTAAAAATAACTGTCATTATAGTTACAAACATCACCAAAATTTATGTTGAACCTTATGCCATTATCATAATAAAAATCTCTTATATTTCCATAAAAATTAGGATTTCCCCATCGATCGTAATGCACTCTTAAATCTCCAACCTTTGTTAGTTTTCCAAAGCTGTATCTCATTGAAATACTACCTATTCTAGTAACATTTCCTCTATAATCATAATTGATAAAAGTATTTCCAATTCTTGTAATCCTGCCTCTATAATCTCTATTTACACGAACACCTCTTGTATTTATTCTTCTATTATAATCATTATAAGAATTTTCAAGATGCGTGTTAAAATCAAAATCACCATTTGTAAAAATGTAGAACTCGATTCCACGTTCTATGAAATTTACAGCATTGTCATAAATATAATTTACCCTAATTCTGTTTGGTTTTTCGTTTTCCGTTTTGGCTTCAATGGTAGAAACCAAGATCAACATTCCAAATAATATAAGTGCCGTTTTTTTCATAATATATGATTTTAATGATTTTGCCTACTCTAAATGCTTTTCAGCTTCCGCATTTGTTAAGTTAATTTTCAAAGAGCGTGCCAAAATTTTAAATTCTGTTTATTCAGGAATAATTTTGTTGTTTAGTTCTTTGATATATATGGTTTTAAAGTTTTTTAAAAAAAAAGATGATATGAGCATTTTAAAATTGCTTTTGTTTGAAGTTTATGCGGCTTAAAAAGAAATAATCACTCATTAATAGAAGCCAATTGTGAAAATTCACTAAATAATATTTGATAATTTAAGCTAAGGTAGGTGTTGGTTTATTTTGTGTCAATTAGTAATTGAGAGTCAGATGTAGATTTTGGATTCAACACCACTACACCAAATAAGAATGATGAAGTATTCTGAAATTTAAAATTATAGTTTTATTTTTTTAAAAATAAATTCTTGATGATTCTGTTTTATATACATGTCCTTGCAGTTGGTTGGGTGTTCAAATTTATGATTTTGGCTTAAGTTGAAAGAAGGGTTATTAGCTAAAAAAACACCTTCAAAGTCTTTTTCTCCAAGTATTGTATATCTAGAAATTCTATATTTTAATATGTCTATTTTTTCTTCAACCTTAAACCAAGCTCCGCTACCAATACCAGGCAACCAGGTTCCGTTTGTTAAATTAAATGTTTTTATATCGGGTAATTCAGTGCCAATTAAATTAAGTTCATAATGAAGCTTTTTAAAAAAAGTAGCACTGTGTTCTTTTAAAATAGACCTATTTTTATATTCTTTAATCTTTTGGTTTTTTACATTATAAACTGCGTTAATTGTTTTTCCTTTTATAATATTTCCGATAGGGCTAGGTGTTAAGAAATGAGAACTTTTTAACTTCAATTGAACGCTTCTTTTTGTACAAGAATTTATGATAGTATCTGCTACAAACCTGGCACAATTGCTACCGTTTTTAATAAAGGCACCATAAGGAAATTCCTTTTTATCAATTAAATTATGAATAAACGTGAGGGCATTATTATAATTAATTTTATGATTAACACTTGCAACTAACCTTCCTTCTCCATGTGTTTTTTTAGGATGTTTTTCTAACCACAACAAGATATCATCTAGATTTATGAGGGTATTATCTTTGAAGGTTGCTTTTAAAGGAATATAAATTTCTGGATCTGTTTCATAAGACCTTACTCTACCATTTCCATAAGAAGTTATATATCGGCCAAAATCAAAATATTTAATTTCAGGTTCATTATTTTTTATCAATAATAGAGCAGAATGGCCTGCTTTAATGGCATGCTTGTTACCTATGCCAATTTTAGGTAAAATTCTACTAGAAGATTCCCAATAAGCGTGCCTAACAATAGTATCAGGAAAAGATAGTATAACTATAATCGCATTTTCGATTTTATTTATGTTCATCCTTAGTAGCTCTTTTCCTAGTTTTGAAATATATATGATTCTCTCTATTTTACGGTTCTATTTATTGTTGAAAAGAGAATTACTAATGATTTTAAAAGTTTTAAATGCAAAGTAAATGGTGAAAATTATAGCTGCAAATCCTGCTGAAATTAATAGGTAAGCAATATAAATTTTTGGTGATTCTGAGAATTTATCAAAAGCCTTAAATCCCATTGTTAAGATTATAGGGGAAGCAATAAAAAGAAAGATTAAAATTCCTAATCTTATTAATCCTTTACCTAATAAATTTGTGTCTGTACTCATGGCTTATAATTTTGAATAGCATTTCTCACACTTCCAAATTTTTTTAATAAGGTACCCGCAGTCGTTTGATTGATGTTTAATGCTGCAACTAACATTTTTTCACCTCTATCTACCAATTTATTATTAGATAGTTGCATGTCTACCATTTTGTTTCCTTTTATTTTTCCAAGTAGAATCATGGTTGCGGTAGAAAGCATATTTAAAACTAGTTTTTGTGCAGTTCCTGCTTTCATTCTAGAGCTTCCTGTTATAAATTCTGGACCTACAATTACTTCAACAGGAAATTGAGCAGTGCTCGATAAAGGGCTATTTTCATTACAAGAAATGCTACCTGTAATAATGTTATTTTCGTTGCATTTTTCTAAAGCTGAAATCACATAAGGTGTTGTTCCCGAGGCGGCAATACCAATAACAATATCTTTATGAGAAATAGAGTGCTCTTGTAAATCTAACCAGCCTTGATTTGTAGAATCTTCAGCAAATTCAACAGCTTTTCTAATGGCATAATCGCCACCTGCAATTAAACCAACAACCAGTTCATGAGGAACACCAAAAGTTGGTGGGCATTCAGAAGCATCTAAAATACCTAATCTCCCAGAAGTTCCGGCACCAATATAAAAAAGTCTTCCTCCAGTTTCTAATTTTTTAACAATTTGCTGTGTTAATTTTTCTATTTGTGGTAGTGCTTTTTCTACGGCGAAAGGAACAGTTTTGTCTTCGTTATTAATATTGGTTAATAATTGAGATACAGTCATTCTTTCTAGATGATTGTATTTAGAATCTTGTTCTGTGGTTTTTGTAAAAGTCATCAATCAAAAATACATTTTTTATGTTATTGTTGATTACTTTTTAGAAAAGTTATTTAATCTTTTTCGATCAAATTAAGCGTAAAAGTGTCTGTTTCTGAAATATGAAAATATCCTAATGGAAAATTATCCTCATTAGTTGTATTGATTATATTACCTAATAAAGAAGAAGGAATAGTTTGAAAAGGACCTCCTGAATTTTGCCCACTTTGATTGACCAAAACTCTAAAAAAAGTAAAATATTCTTTAGATACTCCAGACATTTTTATATTTACAGTAGCTGGTAATTCAATATCTTCTTCATTGTAAAAGAAAGAAAAATTATAATCAACACCATTAAAAAAACGATCTTCTATGGAAACAAATAAATTACTCGTAAAGTCGAATAAGTAATAGTTGTCTTCTAAATCTGAGTCTGTAAAATCGATTCTTACCTCGGTTTCTTTTCCGGAAAATAAAGTTTGATCACCTTGAACCGCGCTTGCTAATGGGGTAGATTTTATTTTACTAGCCCTTCCTTTATAAGTTTCATTGTTATGAATTACTGTTAATTCATACTCAACACCATCAACCGGAATAAAAGCAGCTATAGGTTCATAACTTCCATCTGCATCTTGATCAGCAAAATTAATAATATTATTGTTTGATACCTCTGTAAGAAAAACGGTTGCATTAGTAACAACAGGAATTACCTCTTCAAAATAATCAGCTGATAATTTTAATTTTACAATTGTATTTGCTCGAATAGGACTTTCATCAAAATAGACCTCGAATGAAGCATCTATAATTAATTTTGGTTCTATCGAAGGGACATCAATGTCTACAACTTTTTCACAATTCACAAAAATTAATAGGAATAAAACAGGAATTATATATAACTTTTTCATCATCAGATTAAAATTTAAAATTATAAGTAACAGAAGGTACTAAGCCAAATATTGAAGTTTGAACCGCTTCGTTTCTAAAGGTTTCTCTATTTTGTCTAAAATTGATAGAAGCTGCATTTTGTCTTCCATACAAATTATAGATACCAAAAACCCATTCTCCTTGCCATTTTCTATTTTTGTTCTTTTCTGGAGTTAAAGTTGCAGAAACATCTAACCTATGATAGGCTGGCAACCTATCTGCATTTCTTCTGTTATCATCAAAAATAGGAACATTTAAACCTTGAACTTCATATTGGCCAACAGGATAATTTGTAGGTTGCCCAGTTTGAAGTAAAAAGTTGGCGTTGAATGTCCATTTTTTAGATAATTCGTAACTCGCATTTACAGAAATGTCATGAGTTTTATCAAAAGGAGAACTATACCATTCACCTTGATTAATACCAGGTTCGTTCGCAGTTCTACCTAAAGTTTTTTGCTCTGATCTAGACAATGTATAAGCAAACCAACCTTTAAACTTTCCTTCATTTTTTTTAAATAAAATTTCTAAACCATAAGCTCTTGCCTGACCATTTAAAATAACAGTTTCAATTTCGTTATTAGCAACTAGGTTCGCTCCATTTATATAATCGATTCTATTTTGAATATCTTTATAGAAAACTTCTGTTTCTAAAGAATAGTCTCCATTTTTTATGGATTTAAAATATCCAAGAGCAAATTGATCTAACAATTGAGGCTTTATAAAACGTCCACTAGGCGCCCAAACATCCAATGGAGTAGGAGAGGCTGTATTAGAAAGTAAATGTAAATATTGTGCCATTCTGTTATAACTCATTTTAAATGATACATTATCATTAACTACATACGATAAGGAAACTCTTGGTTCAAAATTACTAAAAGTAGCTAATTGATCACTTCTCTTATAAGACTCTGTGCCGATAGCCTCTGCAGATTCATATTTTTTAAATTGCTCATTATATAGAACAGGTTCGTTGTTAGTGTAGACATTTATTTCATCTTGTCCTAAACGTGTAAAGTTGCTGAAACGAGCTCCGTATTGTAAGGTTAGCTTATCATTTATTTTATGTTCAGCTTCTAAATAAGCCGCGAATTCATTGGCGTATTTATCTATTAATTTTCCTGGCTGAATTCCAGAATCTTCTCTATTTGGTATAATTTCTCCTGGATTAAATTTGTTATAAATATTGTTAACACCATAACTCAGCTTAAATTTATTATTGACATAGTGCTTAAAATCGTACTTTAAGTTGAAGTTTGTAATCCCAGAATCCCATTCAAATCCTATAAAATCAAGTATTATACCATAAAAATAATCTGAATAGATTAAAGATAAGTTCGAGAATAACTTATCAGAAAAAAGATGATTCCAACGTAAATTAACTACTGAATTTCCATACTTCGTTACAAAGTTATCATTAATCCCAAAGACATCTTTCCCGAAATAAGTTGATAAGAATACGTTGTTTCTATCATTTATTCGATAATTAAATTTACCATTTAAATCATAGAAATAAGCTTTGTTGTCATTGTCAAAAAGGGGTAAAAACAAATGTGCATAAGAAGCTCTACCTGCGACTACAAATGAACTTTTTTCTTTCTTTAAAGGTCCTTCAACTAATAACCTAGAGGAAACCAGACCAATTCCTCCAGTTAAGTTAAAGTTTTTACTGTTTCCTTCTTTTTGATAAATATCTAAAACCGAAGACAACCTACCTCCAAAACGTGCAGGGATTCCGCCTTTATATAATTTTACATCTTTAATTACATCAGGATTAAAAACTGAGAAAAAACCAAATAGATGTGAAGAATTGAAAACAATAGCTTCATCTAACAAAATTAAATTTTGATCTGCAGCGCCACCTCTTACATTAAAACCCGAAGCACCTTCACCTGCGCTTGTTACGCCAGGCAAAAGAAGTAAAGACTTAATGATATCTGCTTCGCCCAAAACAACAGGAATTTGTTTTATGGTTGCAGATGTTAATTTATTGATACTCATTTGAGGCGATCTAATATTTATTTTTTCAATATCAGCTTCAATAATTATTTCATCTAAACTTTCAGTTTCTTCGTTTAAATTGAAGTTTTTAGTTAATTTTTTTACTACGTCAATACTTGTATTAATTGCCGTAAAACCCAAATAGCTTATCTGGATTTTGTGGGTTCCTTTTGGAATTGTTATTGAATAAAAGCCATACTCATTGGTGGTTGCTCCTAAGTTTAATTCTGGAAAATATATGGAAACTCCTATTAAAGTTTCGTTATTAGAATTATCGTAAACGGTACCACTTATGGTGAACTTTTCTTGGCTAAAAGAGGATAGTGTTATGATGGAGATTAAAAATATAAGCGTTTTCAGATTAAGCATTTTTTTGTTTAATATATTATTTCAATTGTTGAACAAAATTACAACTATCTAATGATAAAATAATGTTAAATTTAAAGTTGTGGTACAAAAAAACTGATGAATTTATCATCAGTTTTTTTAATATTAAATCTTGTTATTTTTAAGCTAAAATGCTATTTAAAAGATTATTTGGTCTCATCGCTTTTGTCGCTAACTCTTCATTTGGTTTGTAATAACCACCAATATTTAGAGATGTTCTTTGAATATTATTTAGCTCTGAAATAATTTTCTCTTCATTTTTACTCAAAGTTTC
Organism: uncultured Acidimicrobiia bacterium; assembly: GCA_964195455.1. GTDB lineage: Bacteria > Bacteroidota > Bacteroidia > Flavobacteriales > Flavobacteriaceae > Polaribacter. The sequence goes on along the minus strand of CAXMOR010000006.1, from coordinate 25,476 downwards.
TGCAATCGTTTTAAACTCTGTTTTTAACGATTCATTTTTATCTTGACTAGCCAAAGCTTCTGCCCAATATAAGGCCAAATAGAAATGTGACCCTCTATTATCCAATTCACCTACTTTTCTTGAAGGAGATTTATCATTATCTAAAAATTTGTCTGTAGCTTCATCTAAAGTTTCAGCTAAAACCAGGGCTTTAGGGTTGTTGTTGGTTGTACCTAAATGTTCTAAAGAAACAGCTAATGCTAAAAATTCTCCTAAAGAATCCCATCGTAAATGATTTTCTTCTAAAAATTGTTGAACGTGTTTTGGAGCAGAACCACCTGCACCAGTTTCAAATAGTCCTCCACCATTCATTAACGGCACAATAGATAGCATTTTTGCTGATGTACCAACTTCTAAAATTGGAAATAAATCTGTTAAGTAATCACGTAAAACATTACCAGAAACAGAAATTGTATCTTCTCCTTTTACGATTCTTTCTAAAGTAAATTCTGTTGCTTTTATTGGTGATAAAATTCTAATATCTAAACCAGACGTATTATGATCCTTTAGATAGATAGTTACTTTTTGTATGATTTCTGCATCATGTGCTCTGTTTTGATCTAACCAGAAAACAGCAGGTGTATCTGAAGCTCTTGCTCTTGTTACGGCAAGTTTGACCCAATCTTGAATTGGTAGATCTTTCGTTTGGCACATTCTCCAAATATCTCCTTCTTCAACGGTATGCTCTATTAAAATAGTTCCGTTTGCATCTAAAACTTGTACTTTACCTGCAGAAGTAATTTCAAAAGTTTTATCGTGAGAACCATATTCTTCAGCCTTTTGAGCCATTAAACCAACATTTGGCACAGTACCCATTGTTGTAGGATCAAAAGCTCCATTTTTTTTACAAAAATCAATGGTAGCAGAATAGATTCCGGCATAAGAACTATCTGGAATAATTGCTTTAGTATCTTGCAATTCTCCCTTTGTGTTCCACATTTTTCCAGAAGTTCTAATCATTGCTGGCATAGAGGCATCAATAATTATATCTGAAGGAATATGCAAGTTAGTTATACCTTTATCTGAATTAACCATCGCTAATTCTGGACCATGGTCAAAAGCAAATCTTATATCACTTCTAATTTCATCGCGTTGATCTTTTGGTAATTCACTTAGTTTTCCTAAAAGATTCCCTAAACCATTATTTACATCAACACCAACTTTCTTAAAAGTTTTTCCATGTTTTTTAAATAAATCATCAAAATATACACGAACTGCATGTCCAAAAATAATAGGATCACTAACTTTCATCATGGTTGCTTTCATATGCAATGAAAACAATATATTTTTATCTAAAGCATCTTCATATTGTTCTTTTAAAAAGGAAATTAATGCTTTTTTACTCATCACAGTTGCATCAATAATTTCTCCTTGTAGCAAGTTTAATGTATCTTTTAAAACTGTTTTAGTTCCATCTTCTGCAATATGTTGAATACTTATTGAAGTTGCATTTTTGGTTGTTATAGATTTTTCATTATGAGCAAAATCTCCTTCGGTCATTGTTGCAACATGCGTTTTAGAATCTGCAGACCAAGCCCCCATAGAGTGTGGATTTTTTCGAGCATAATTCTTTATTGCTTTTGGTGCTCTTCTATCTGAATTTCCTTCACGTAAAACTGGATTTACTGCAGAACCTTTTACTTTATTATATAATGCTGAAACGACTTTATCTTCATCTGTTTTTATTTCTTCAGGATAATTTGGTATAGCATAACCCAAAGCTTGTAATTCAACTATAGCAGCTTTCAGTTGTGGCACAGAAGCACTAATATTTGGTAATTTTATAATGTTTGCTTCTGGTTTATTCGCCAATTCCCCTAAAACAGTTAAAGCATCTTCTACTTTTTGATGTTCAGGTAAATAGTTTGAAAAATTAGCTAAAATTCTTGAAGCCAACGAAATATCTTTTGTTTCAATTTCTATATTAGATGATTTTGTAAAAGCTTTTACAATGGGTAAAAAAGAACGGGTAGCTAATGCTGGAGCTTCGTCTGTTTTTGTATATATAATTTTAGCTATTTTGCTCATAAAAGTATTTTATTTTATTGTAGAAATATCAATGCTTTGCTAAGTACGAAATCCTTTTCGTTGGAAGCGGAGCAAATTTATGAATTATAGGTGAGATTTTTACTGTTAAATTGCTATTAATTAACAGTTTTTGATTCGTTTTTAATAATAAAATTAACTTTATTTTATAGAATTGATATCGAAGTAAAAGTCACAACTTACAATTGCTTATAAAGATGTGGTTTTTTGAAAAAGTATTTTAAACGGCTATTTATTACTGCTATATAAATAAGATTTACTTCCTAATATCTCTTTCGTAGTTAAAGAGAAGCTGTAATTTAATTTTTCAAGAATGTTTTTATGGTTCTCCTCTTTAGTAAGATTCCTTATTTTAAAATGAAAACTTGCTTAAGCGGACACTGTCAATTCTTAAAATAAACATTCCTAAAAGAGGGTATTTGCTTCTTAATAGTGGTTTTATAATAATCTTACTTTATGTACTTATAATTAATTTTCAGCTATATGAATCAACACATTATAATATATGGTTGTTGACTTTTGGTCATAAAAAAAAGCTTTGTGAATATTCACAAAGCTTTTTTTTTATTCTAATGAAAAAGAAATTATCTTCTTTTTTCAGTAATTCTAGCTTTTTTACCAGTAAGACCTCTAAAGTAGAAAATACGAGCTCTACGAACTCTACCTTTCTTGTTAATTTCAACTTTTTGAATAGAAGGTAAATTTACTGGGAAAATTCTTTCTACACCTACAGTACCAGACATTTTTCTGATTGTAAAAGTTTCTGAAAGACCTGCGCCTCTTCTTTGGATAACAACTCCTCTAAAAAACTGAGTTCTTACTTTTTCTCCCTCTTTAATTTCGTAATACACAGTAATTGTATCACCAGCTGCAAAATCAGCAAATTCTTTTTTTGTTACAAACTCGTCTTGAACAAATTTTATTAAAGCTTCCATATCTAATATTTATATTTTAGTAAACAAACGTTCACGATTTTTTCGTCAGAGGTTAATTTAGCGTTTGCAAAAGTAGTAATTATTTTTTATTGATAAAACTAAATTTAATTATTTTTTGTACTGATAATTAGTACAATAGAAAATCCAGAATTTGCGAACTTCTTTATCGCTGATTTTAATAATAATAGGTGCTAATTCTGTCACCTTATCAAAATATGTATTTAAAATAGGATTTTGACTTCCTTTTAATCGATTATCTTTAAAACGTTTATCTGAATCAATGAAAATCGCATTCTGCTTATTTAAGGATGATAAGTCATCACCTAAATAATCAAAATGTAACGCTGGTAAACCTATAATATTTTGTGCATATACCTTGCCATCCATAAAAAAGTTTAAACAAGCAGATGTCTTATAATTATCATTGGAAAAAATAAATGTATTTGGATGTTTTTCCTGCAACTTTAAGGTCTCTGCCGCTAATTCTTTCCATCCAACCCAAGTGTCATCACTTTTAATGGGCACTAGGTAAAATATAATTTGTGCGCTAACGAGTATATGAAATACAACTGAAAAGATAATTTGAGTTTTTAATAATTTCTTACTGATAAACATTCCTGCTAAAATGATTCCTGTGATATAAGAAGGCATCATCCAATTTAGTTTTACCCAATAAATAGGGGTAAGACTAAAGAAACCTACAAAAGTCGGAATAAAAAAGGCTAATAAAAACAAGGTTTTAGCTTGCGGAACTTTAAATTTTACCAAGGCTCTTTTTACATATTTATATGTAAATGTGATAAAAATTAAAAATAATGCGGGTAATAATAGGAACATTTGATGACCAATTGCCCCAAAGAAATATTTTGAAGAGAATTTAAATTCAGAAATTGAACTTGTTCTTTCTGATGATTGAAATGCAAAAGATGCAAACTCATTTTGGTAATTCCAGAACCAAACAGGATATGTTACTGCAACGGATACTATTATAGAAGCCCAAAACCAAGGAGATAAAAATAATTTCCTGTATTTGTTTGAGAAAACAAGAAATGCAATGAGTCCTATTTGTAATAATAATGCAGTGTATTTACTGTTAAAAGCAAAACCCATTGCAATCCCACCTAAAATCCAGAACCACTTTTTTTCTTCGAAAATGGCTTTAAACAAGCAGATTAAACTCAATGTCCAGAACAATAACAATGGCACATCTGGAGTTGAATTAAATGATAAAATGGATACAAAAATGGTCGAAGCTAATAAAACTATAGCTCTTTGTAGTTTTTGTTTTGATAGAAAATAAGACGCTAATTTATAGAAACTCAATATGGTTAAAGTTGTAATAATAAAATCGGCAAACTTGATTGTGAAAATGGATTGACCAAATATTTCTGTAAAAATTCTTAAAATGTAACCAATCATTCCTGGGTGGTCAAAATAAGATAAAGATAGATTCTGACCATATAGGTAATAATATGCATCCTGGGGCATTAATCCCATAAATGGAAGTAAAATCAATCGAAATAACTGAAAACCTAATACCCAAGAAAGGGGTTTGTTTTTTTTTATAAATGATAAAAATTTATTCATCTTCAAGTAAATCTGGTCTTATTTCTTCAGTTCTTTTATAGGCCTGTTCACTTCTCCAGTCATCAATTTTTGGAAAATTACCAGACAATAATACTTTAGGAACGTTCATTCCTTCAAACTCTGAAGGTCTCGTATATACTGGAGGTGATAGCAAATTATCTTGAAAAGAATCTGTTAAAGCAGATTGTTCATCACCAATAACACCAGGAATTAAACGTACAATAGCATCAACCAAAACAGCAGCGGCTAATTCGCCACCAGTTAAAACATAATCTCCAATAGAGATTTCTTTAGTAATATATTTATCGCGAATTCTCTGATCTACACCTTTATAGTGACCTGTTAAAATAAGTATGTTTTCTTTTAAAGAAAGGGTGTTTGCAGTTTTCTGATTTAAGGTTGGTGCATCTGGAGTCATATAAATTATTTCATCATAATTTCTCTCAGATTGTAACTTTTTAATGCAATTTGCAATTGGCTCAATCATCATTACCATACCTGCTCCTCCACCAAATTGCGTATCATCAATTTGCTTATAGTTACCTAAACCATATTCTCGTAAATCATGAATTACAATTTCTGCCAAACTTTTGTCTTGAGCACGTTTAATAATAGAATGATTAAAAGGGCTTTCTAATAATTTGGGAGCTACTGAAATAATATCTAATCGCATGTTGCAAATGTAGGTTTTTTAGCGAATTTTTAAATAAGGTTTTTGTAGTTTTTAGCTAAAAGTGCAATACGACAGAACTAGAGGCTAAAGTTGAATTATTTTAGGTTTTGCTTTTTTAAAGGTTTTTTGTTATATCAACCAAACTTTTAATTTATCCAATATTTTAAGGTTATTTAGTAGGTCTAAGTGATTGCTGTCAAAAGAAATCCAAATATTTTCCTTTTTAAAACTTAAATTTCTAGCAGGATTTTTATGCTGTCCTAATGCACTTTTTACATCAACTAAAGTGTCTCCTAAGATTTGAGTGGATAAAGAGGCTGTTTCATTTCCAATAACTGCCGCTATACTATAAAACTCTATTTGCTCTGATAGCTGAATATTTTGTCTTTTGTCATTTTTCATGTCAAATCGATCATCATTTTTCCAGTCTTCATCAATTAAGTTTCCATATCTCAAATCGGTTACTCCAGCACTTCTGATTTTCCCTAACCTAGCAAAAGGTTTTGCATAAGGTATAGATTCGAGAATAAGATCTAAATAGCTGCCTGTTCTCTCCACATATGAACCATGATGAGGAGTGCCTAAAAAAACAATTTTTTTAAGGTGTTTTGTCCAGTTTTTTTGGTTTTGTTCGCCATAATATAGTGCACTTCTAGATACTAAGCCACCCATACTGTGCGCAATAATTACTAGTTCTTCAATAGGTACTGGCCAATTCTTTACAAGCTCTTCTAATAAATCATTTAAATTTTTACCATTACTAGAAATATGTATACCGCTATTATAGTTTAAGTAAATAAGAGTTTTCTGTAATTCTTCTGCTACTATTTTTCCGTGGTTATGCTTTTTGCGAGTCCATTGAAGATCGCTCATACATGAACCATGTACCATTAAAAGAATTTTACCGTTAATATTTGGATAAGCAGCCCTTATGCTTTCATTATCAGGTGGTATCGCCTTTGACTGATGGCGAAATTGCATTGTAATTTTTAAGGGATTTTCTTTTTCTTCCAAATAATCACCAATTACACCATTTAAAACGGAAAGGATTACTTCTTTTTTATCAGAAGCTTTTATTTTGCCAATAACAGGGGTTAATTGCTTTAGTATTTTATGTAAACTGCTACCTATAATTACAGTGCTCCATTTGATATTTTGATAAGTGATACTAGCGATACTCGTAATCATCTTTTGAATAATTGTCGAAGGTAAAAAAGGAGGGTGAACAATTTGTTTATGCATATCTTCAACCAAGTCTGTTGCCCCAATAGTAGCATCCATAATTAAATGTGTAAGACCTTGTAGTTCTGTATCTGTTTTTGTTTTTTTTGACATTATTCGGTGTCTTTTAAAAAATGACTATTGTCGCTCAATCTTTCAAATTGAGCTAAATTTAAAGTGGAGGAGTAACTTTTTAATCTTACATCAAAGTTAATCAAGTTATTAGAAAATAAAAAGAGCAATTAATAAAATTCTTCTTCTAAACTCAAATGAAATAAAGCATCACCTTTGTTTACAATTGGGGTTTTGTTGATGCAAAAAATATGACCGTCAAAAGGAGCATAAATTTTCTTATTAAACTCACCAAATGGATCTTGAATTACGCCTAAAAGTTCTTTCTTTTTTACAAAAGTTCCGTTTTGTATTATTACTTTAAACATTCCAGAATAAGATGCTCTTAACCATTTTGCCCTGTTTACAAAAACAGGGCTTTCTCGAACGCTAATTTCACCGTCAATTAAACCTAAGTGAATTAAAATATTTTTAGTTCCGTTAACACCTTCATTAATAATAGTAGGGTTTAGTTCCTTTGATTTTCCTCCTTCAAACAATAAAATAGTTTTACCCATTTTGTGTAAAGTATCTCTTAAAGATTTTGTAATATTATTAGAGAAAATAATCATTGGTGGATTAAAAATTTTTGCTAATTCGAATCCTTTTTCATCATTTTTACTACATCTGATTTGCGCAATATTATCACGCTCACCGCCTCCTGTATGAAAATCAATGACATAATCTACAAAGGGAGCAATTTCTTGGGTAAATTGATAAGCAAATTGGCTAGCCAAAGAACCATTTAAAGTTCCTGGAAACATTCTGTTTAAATCACGACCATCTGGAAACTCTCTAGTCTGAATTAAATACCCAAAAATATTAAACACAGGAATACAAATAATGGTTCCACTTTTTGGTTTATTAATTTTTTGAGACATAATTTCACGAATAATGCCTACACCATTTGTTTCATCACCATGTAAACCTGCTAATAATAGAATTACAGGACCACTTTTTTTTGCTCGCTCTACAATAACAGGCACTTTAACACTAGTTCCTGTATGTAATTTTGCGATTTCTAGATCTAAAATGGTGCGTTTTCCTTTTGGAATTTCTTTGCCTAAAAGAATAAAAGGTTTACTCGACATGAATTTCTAAATAGCGAATAATTTCTTTTGCAATATTTTTTCCTGTAGCTACTTCAATTCCCTCTAAACCTGGAGAAGAATTTACTTCTAAAACTAGTGGTCCTTTAGATGATTGTAACATATCTACACCAGCAATTCCTAAACCTAAAGCTTTCGTAGCTTTTAATGCTGTTTTTTCTTCCTCGTCGGTTAATTCGATAATAGTTGCATTTCCACCCCTGTGTAAATTAGAGCGGAATTCTCCCTCTTTTCCTTGGCGTTTCATAGCGCCAATTACTTTTCCATCAACCACAAAAGCTCTAATATCTGCACCTCCAGCTTCTTTAATAAACTCTTGCGCAATTACTCTAGCTCCCAATCCATTAAAAGCTTCCAAAACAGACGTTGCTGCGTTCTTAGTTTCCGCCAATACAACCCCTAAACCTTGTGTCCCTTCTAATAATTTTAAAATTAATGGTGCCCCTCCAACAGATTCTACAACATGTTCTACATCTTTCGTATAATTCGTGAAAACTGTTTTTGGTAGACCAACTCCAGCTCTTGCTAAAATTTGTAAACTACTTAATTTATCTCTAGATTTTACTAATGCTTGAGAGGAAACTGCCGAAAACACTTTCATCATCTCAAATTGACGGATTACAGCAGTTCCATAAAAAGTTACAGAAGCACCAATTCTAGGGATAATAGCATCTATATTCTCTAAATATTCACCTTTGTAAAATATTTTTGGAGATTTCTTTTCAATTTCAATATTACATTTTAAATGATCTACGACCATCACTTCATGACCTCTTTTTTCAGCAGCTTCTAATAACCTTTTGGTAGAATATAATCTTGGGTTTCTAGATAGAATTACAATTCTCATTTTTTTTATTTTAATTTAAAAGATAGATTTTTTTTTGCAGTATCTATCACAAATTTTTTGTTTAAAAATTTTCTTCCCAATAATACAGGAAATTTCATGTCTTTACGCTCACTTAACGTTAAATAAATAGGGAATTTTTTATCAAAGAGAATAATTTCTGTAAGAACCATAAAACGTTTCTCAGAAATACCATTTGAACTTTTTACTATTTTAGAAGCATAATCTTTAAAAGTGAACTCTTTATTGTTGTAAAAAGAATGTTCTGGATCTAATAGTGTAAACTTTAAGAAAGGTTCCCCGTTTAAGGTTATTTCTTTAATGTTAGAACAATGCATTGAAGAGGTGTATGCGCCAGAATCAATTTTTACATCAATTTCCATTAAAGATAATTCTGTGAAATCAGCTTTATCAACTCGACCAATTGTAATTTTCATGGGTGTATCTTAAACTAGAGTAAAAATAGTCACACTTATTGATTTAATTTTATAAAATAATTTATGATGATCCAATTGCTGCTTCCGCACAACGTTCTCCATCCATAGCAGCAGAAACAATTCCTCCTGCATAGCCACCACCTTCGCCACAAGGAAATAAGCCTTCAATTTCTGGATGTTCTAAATTTTCTTTTCTAGGTATGTTTATAGGTGATGAAGTTCTAGATTCTACGCCAATTATGTTAGCTTGATTTGTGTAATATCCATGCATTTTTTCGCCAAAAGCAGTAAAGCCTTTGCGCAACCTTCCTCCAATAATCTTTGGTAATAAAGAATGTAAAGGAGCAGATTTTAATCCTGGTTGATAAGAACAATCATTTAATTCTGGAGATAGTTTTCCATCAACAAAATCTACCAGTCGCTGAGCTGGTGCAGTCTGTGTTCTTCCTCCAGCATGAAACGCAATTTTCTCTAAATCTTTCTGAAATTCTAATCCTTTTAAAGCACCAAATTTTTCGTATTTGGCAAAATCTCGATCAATATCGAGTTCTACAACAATTCCAGAATTGGCAAATTTATTATTTCTTTTTGAGGGAGACATTCCGTTTACAACAACCTCACCACTTGCGGTTGCTGCAGGTACAATAAATCCACCAGGACACATGCAGAAGGAGTATACACCTCTGTTATTTACCTGATGCACCATACTATATGCTGCTGCAGGTAAAAGTTCATCTCTTTGGCCAGAACAATGGTATTGAATTTGATCTATAATTTCTTGTGGATGCTCTACACGAACGCCCATTGCAAATGATTTTGCTTTTAAGGTAATTTCTTTTTTGTGCAACAGTTCATACATGTCTCTTGCAGAATGGCCAGTAGCTAAAATGACAGAATTTACTGGCATTTCTTGACCGCTTTGTAATTTTATTGCCTTTAGTTTATTATTAGTGATTGTGAAATCTGTAACACGGGTTTCAAAATGTATTTCACCACCAAATTTCAAAATATTCTCACGGATATTTTGAATTATTTTCGGCAGCTTATTCGTTCCAATATGCGGATGTGCATCAATTAAAATTTGCTCAGTGGCTCCATGAAAAACAAGGTTTTCAAAAATTCGCCTAACATCTCCACGTTTTAAACTTCTGGTATACAATTTACCATCAGAGTAAGTTCCAGCACCACCTTCACCAAAACAATAATTAGAATCTTCATTTACGATATGATCTTGATTTATTGCTTTTATGTCGCGTCTTCTATCTTGTACGTTTTTGCCACGTTCTAAAACAATTGGTTTATAGCCTAATTCTATACAACGCAGAGCAGCATACATTCCTGCAGGACCAAAACCAATAATATGAATTTCTTTTGCTTTAGAAACATCTTTATATTCAAAGGTATAATTAGGTTTTTCTGGAATTTGTTCATTTATATAAACAGCAACTTTATAATTAAAGATTATATCCTTTTTACGAGCGTCTATAGATTTTCTTAAAACTTTTATTGCTGAAATTTCGCTTTTATCAATAGTTAATTGTTTTGAGGCTTTATAAAGAAGGATATTTTCTTTGTGCTCCTCTATTAAATTTACTCTAAGTTGAATCTCTTTAATCATGACGCAAAAGTACTTAAATACAGCGTTTAAATTTCCATTTATAAAAAAAAAAGACAGGCTAAGAATTTTCTTCGCCTGCCATCTTATTTAGTGAATCCCCCAATTCATCTAAACGTAATTTCTCTCTTTCAATATTAGGTAATGTCTATGATATATTCTTTTTATAAAAATCTGAATAATTCTATTTCAATATTACGTTAAAAACTATAAATAAGTTAAATATTATGGGATGATTTTTCTAATCCTTTTTTTTATTGTACTGTAAATCAATTATTTAGTATTTTATTTATGAAGTTTATTGGTTAACCTTGATATTTTTTCTTTTAACTCTTTTCTGTTTTTAGCATTAGTTTTGGCATAAATATTTCTTATATGAGATTTTAATGTGTGAGGAGAGATGAATAATTTTTTACTAATTGTAATATTTGAATATTCTTCATTTAGATGTTTTAAAACCTCTAATTCTCTTACAGTTAGCGGATTATTTAGGTTTTTATTACTCTGTAAAAATATTAAATAAGGATCAATAAGTATTTTATTAGCTTTTACTCGATTCGATGATTTTTCTGTTTCCACCGACAATCTTAATTCTTCAATATTCAATTCTCTAGTTTCAATTTTATTTTTCATTCTGTAACTAATTGCATAAGAAAAAACGATAAGATCTAGCCAGCTAGCAGTTTTTATAATATCCATATTTCCATGCACTTCCCAGAAACCAAAAGGATAGCAAATTATAAAAAAGAACGCAAAAGGAACAATCAATAAGTATCCTAAAGTATAAAATTTTGCGTGAGGTATTTTTGTTATATAATAAATACTAAACACCCACAATATAGGAAAGAGTGTGATTCCGATCGAGTCTCCAATAGCTATGAAAATAAAATTATTAGAAATTGAATAACAGATATATGACGTTATAAGTATGGCCGGAAAAATGTAAAATAATTTAGTAAGTAATGGATGTCTTTCGTTTAGGTTTAAGAATTTTATTGAAAAAAGTAAAAACCAAATATTACTAGAAAAATGAATAAATAATTCTAAATCGTAATAATTAGAATTATTTCTAAATAAATTTATTAATGAACCATCAAATAATAGAAATTTAGTTACCAACGATAAAAGAAAGAGAAGATAGTATAAATAGACTTTATCTTTAAATTTAAAAAAGAAAAAAAGATTTAGTAAAATTATTATTATTGCTGTTCCATAATACAAACTGTTGATAGCTTGTTTACTCATTATAAATGAAATAAAATTTTTCTCAAGTATAAATTTAATAGGAAAATTTGCCTCTTTTGGAAAATCTACTTTTAAATATAATACTGTGTTGTTTGCGGTATTAATTTTAAATGCAGGGAATTTATAATCAACAGGAAGTTGATCTTGAAGGGTACTATTTCCCGTAGATGAAATTCGCTCTAGCTTATGGTTAATCAGTTTGTAAACGTCAATTTTATTAATGTTATGGGTGGGTAGATAGGCTATTATTTTATTATTTTGTGACCTGTTATTTACGGTCAATTGAAACCAATAGATACCATTTAAAAAGCCTAAATTATTACTATTAGGCATTTTTTTAAATTCTTTAGAAACGATATTTAAATCTAGTTTATTTGTGTCAGCTTTATAATATAAGAGACTATATTCTATGGGTAAATCTTTACTTTTTGAAATCTCAAAAATATCTTTGGCATTATTTTTTTGAATAAAAATAAAACTAAGAAATGTAAAAACAAGGGTTAATTTCATCAAGAAGGACATCAGCAAATAATAAATATAGGATATGTTTTTTATATAATTTATAGGAGTAACTGATGCGTTATCCTTTAATAAAAAATTAAAAAAATATATTAAATACTTGTGAAGTATATTCTAGGAGTTGGATGTATTCTTGGCGTTTTTTTAGCAGGTAGTCTCATAGCTTTCATTCTTTTTCGTTGCGAAAATACATAAAAAATATTGTGTTTTGGTAATTATAAACAAGTATTTATACCTGAGAGTTTATACGGGAGTACTTATACTTAATTATTTATTTTTTTTGAATGTATTTTTATAGGTTTATTTTCTAAATAGCGATTGATTCTAAAAAATAACATTCAATCTTCAATAATATGATTTTAAGCTTCATCGGCCTTTTTGTCATAAAGAATTACAATATGATGAACATCTAGAAGTAAGTCTAAATTCGGTTCATTTTGTAAAACATTATTGTTTATTTCTCCATCTTATAATTCTCTAGTATAAGTTGAGGTGCATCGAATAAGGTTCAGTTTTATAACAAAAAAAAGTTTTTTAATAAGCTAGGCTTATCAATATCTGCAGATTCTTTCGAAGTGGCTATAATAGTGTTTAAACTTTCCATTTAAGCTAGTGGTAATCTATAACAACGAATGTTCGCTATGATGGTCTCTATTGATTTAATATTTCACAGGCACATTAATTACTTTAAATCTATGGGCAGTTCGTTAGTACCGATTAAAAGTAACCTTGTAGATACGCCAAGAATTCTGTTTATCATAAAGTTAATGGCTTATCCAAATGCGTTTATGACTATTACTTCGCCAAGCTTAATGATTTCCTATGCGGAATTACGTGCTTAGTATTTTATGATTTAAGAGTCGCTATGATTCAGGTATTGTACAAGAGAAAAAAAACAGCAAACCCAAAAAAAAGAAGCACAGTTTAATAAATAAAATGAATCTTCAGTTGTTTATTTTATTCGATTAACGGCGCCAGAGAAGAGAAAAATATTCATTTAATTCTAATCCAAAAAAGAGTACTCTGATTTATTAAAAAGTGAAACAGACCTTCCTTAATTAGATATACTCTTTAGTGCTTTAAAGTAGTAAAGCTAATTTTTCTTTTAGATCAATCCTTGTGTTCACATCTACTTTCTTGTAAATGTTTTTAACATGGTGTTTTACTGTATTAAGTGAGATAAATAATTCTTCACTTATTTCTTTATTATTATATCCTTCGTTTAAAAATTTTAGAATATCTACTTCTCTTGAAGTAAGAGGTTGTTCAGATATATTATTCTCCTTTAAAAATATTAAATATGGATTTGATTCTAGTTTTTTCTTTTCTATGAGAGCTTTTTCCGTTTCAATAGATTTTTTTAGTTCTTCAATATTTAATTCTCCATCGTCAATTTTATTTTTCATTCTATAACTTATTGCGTAAGTGAAAACGATTACATCTAACCAACTAGCTATTTTTACAATAGCCATATCACCATGAACTTCCCAATAACCAAAAGGATAACCTATAATAAAAAATACAGCAAACGGAATTATTAAGGAATACCCTAAAACAAAGAATTTTGAAGAAGGTGTTTTTTTTATTAAATATATACTATAAATCCACAGAATTGGAAAAATTGATATTCCAATAATATCTGCAATTGCAACGAACATATAATTATTGGTAATTAAAAAATAGGTATAAAAACAAATTACTGCAAAAGGAAATATAAAAAATAATTTAGTTTTGTTTGGTATTGTAATATGAAGATTTAAAAATTTGATTGAAAATAATAAAAACCATATTATACTTGATACATGAACTAATAATTCTAGTTTATAATAAAAAGTATTACCTCTAAACACATTTATAAATGAACCATCAAATAATAAAAAATTAGCCATTAAAGAGGTGAAAAAAAGTAGATAATACCAGTAGTTAATTTCTCTAAACTTTATAAAGAAAAATATATTTATTAAAATAAAAATAAAACAAGAACCATAATATAAGGCATTAATAGTTTTTTTATTTAATATATAATTTATAAATTTATTTTCTCGAATAATTTTTAATGGAAAATTCGCTTCTTTTGGAAACCTTACCTTTAGATAATATATGTTGTTTAATTCGTTGTTAGAGTTGATTTTAAAAGCAGGAAATTTAAAATTAATTTTTAATTTGTTTTCTAGAATACTGTTTCCAGTAGATGTTAGGTACTCTAATTTATTTTTCTTTATTTGATACACTTCAACCAAATCGATGTTGTGTGTAGGTATATACGCTACATAATTCTGAGAATACTTTGTTTTATTAAGAATTAATTTGATCCAATAGGAGCCATTATTTATACCTAAGCTATAAGTTTTAGGCATGGTTTTAAAATCTTTTAAAAGAATTTCTTCCTCTAAATAATTTTTATTTTCTTTAAAATATGATAAAGAAGATATAATTGAATTACTTTTTATTGTATTCTGGGATATTATCTTTTGAGAAAAAGTAAAACAAATAACAATAAAAAGTAAAAATGATTTTAACCCACTTGTTATAAGTCGTTTTATTCGTTGAGAGCAGCTATGCTGAATTGTATATAATCTAAAATTAAAAAAATGAAAAAGCCCAAGATAAAAATTGGGAGATTTTTTTTTATTTTGCATGGATAAAATTGCTAATAATTAATTAAGTGAGATTCTTCATAGCAATTACTAAAGATACAAAATTCAAGTTAATTTGTTTAAAGACCTAAGAAAAAGAATGATATTTTAAAATTCTCTAATTATGTTATTCTATTGATTACGTAATTGTTGCTTTTATCATTCTTTCATTACCAAATAAATCTTTACGTAACTCTATGTTTTTAAACCCTTTTTCTGCGAGTAGTTGTTCAGTTTCATTTCCTAAATATTGATTAATCTCAAAGAAAAGTAAACCATTTTTAGTTAAATGCTGTTGTGCTAAATCAGCAATTTTATTATAAAAAATTAAGGGGTTTTCATTAGAAACAAACAATGCTAAATGTGGCTCATTTTGTAAAACATTATTTTGTATTTCGGCTTTCTCTAACTCTCTTACATAAGGCGGATTAGAAATTATAATATCAAAATTTTCTGGTAATGATTTAGTTTCTAAAATATTTAATTCAATAAACTCAATAGCTACATCATTTAAGGTAGCATTTTGATTTGCAACTTTTAAAGCTTCTAATGAAACATCAATAGCCGAAACTTTAACATTACTCAAGTTTTTAGCCAAAGAAATTGGTATGCAGCCCGATCCTGTTCCAATATCTAAAATATTCAGAGGTATGTCACTTTTAAATTTCACAATTTCATCCAAAATCCATTCAACCAATTCTTCTGTTTCTGGTCTTGGAATTAATGTGTTTTCATTAACTAAAAAAGGAAAACCATAAAACTCTGTATTTCCGATTATATATTGAATTGGTTCTTCATTTTTTAATCTATTTAAAGCAATGTTTAAGACGGAAAACTGGTCATTGTTAATTTTAAAATCAGGATTTAAAGTGACATCAATTCTATTTAAATTAAAATATTCGTTTATTAAAATAAAGAAAAAAGAATCTATTTCTGTTTTTGGATATGTAGAAGAAAGTTCAGCAGAGAATTGGGTTCTATAGTTTTTTATAGTCATTAATAATATGTTGATTCTAAAATTTATATTTGCTTAAGCATCCAAACATTACAAGCATAATGACCAGTATTTCCAACTGGTTTGTCTAAAGAAGTAAAGCCATTTTTTTTATATAATTTCTGAGCAGCAGTCATATAAGGCATGGTTTCTAAATAGCAGCTTTCAAAACCAAATTCTTTTGCTTTTTCTAGACAAGCAGAGATTAATTTTGTGCCAACCCCTTTTCCACGAACTATGGGCAAAAAGTACATTTTTTGAAGTTCACAAACATTACCTATATAATTATTTAATTGTGCAATACCTGCGCCTCCAATAACTTTATTGTTGTGTTCTACAACAAAATAAATTGCTCTTTTTTTTTGATAGGTTTCAAACATTTTATCTGTAGCCTCATCTTCATAAGCAGTGCCAATTTTAGGGGCACCCATTTCTAAAATCACACTTCTAACAACACTTGCCAATTCGGCATTATCTGCGGGTGTAATTTCTCTAATGATAAAATTTTGACTTGTCATTTATTACTGTATTTTTGCAAGAGCAAGTTACCTATTTTTTTAAAGATTTTTGATGAAAAAAGTATTCTATTTTTTAGGTTTGGTTTTATTAATTTACAGTTGTTCTGTTAAAAAGCCACCTGTTTTTATAAAGTTAGATGATGTGAAATTAATCAGCTTTAAATCAGATACAATCCGTTTACAAGCAAACGCATATTTTCAAAATCCTAATGATGTTGGAGGTAAAATATTTACCGATGAATTAAAAGTAATTGTAAATGGTGAAGAAGTTGCACAGGTTTATTCTGATGAATTTAAAGTTCCGGCAAGAAATGACTTTTCAATTCCTTTAAAAGTAATGATTCCTACAAACCGTATTCTTGAAAATAATAAAAATGGCATTTTAGGTGGATTAATTGCGTCGATTATTAAAAATAAAGTAAACGTTCGGTTTAAAGGAAACTTGAAGTATGCTGTTTTTGGCTTCGAAAAAGAGTTTTTAGTTGATAAAACTCAAGAAATAAAAATAAAATTTTAACTGAATTTATTTTAGGTTCTCTTATAATAAAATGAATTATTAATCACGAATTTTACATAGAACGATGTTTACAAATTGCCCAAAATGGGAATGGAAACACACGTCCAAATCCTAATGTTGGAGCAGTAATCGTATTTGAAGATAAAATTATTGGAGAAGGTTTTACGTCTACTTATGGAGGAAGTCATGCTGAAGTAAATGCTGTTAACGCTGTTGAACATAAAGCGCTTTTAAAAGAAGCAACTATTTATGTAACCCTAGAGCCTTGCGCTCATTTTGGTAGAACTCCTCCTTGTGCAGATTTATTGGTAAAGCATCAATTTAAAAGAGTAGTTATTGGTTGTTTAGATTCTAATGATTTAGTTGCTGGTAGAGGTATTGAGCGGTTAAAAAAAGCAGGAATTAAAGTGATTTTAGGTGTTTTAGAGAATGAATGCAAAGCACATCATAGACGATTTTTTACGGTACAAGAGAAAAAAAGACCCTATATAATTTTAAAATGGGCAGAAACTAAAGACGGTTTTATTTACCCTCAAGTTGATTTAGAACCTCTTGAAAAGAATAGCTCAAGTCAAATTAAAAATACTTTAAAACAAATTCAAAGTAAGCCTATTTGGATTTCTAATAAGTTTTCACAGCAGTTGGTTCATAAATTTAGAACTGAAGAGCATGCAATTTTAGTCGGTACAAATACTGTTATGGCTGATAATCCTAAATTAAATGTAAGAAGTTGGTTTGGAAATAATCCTGTTAGAATTGTATTGGACCGCAATTTACGAATTCCAAAAAACAGGAATGTTTTCGATGGAAGCGTAAAAACGATTGTAATTACTGAGGCTAAAGAGAATCTTTATTTCGAAGAAAGTGAAGCCATCTTTTTTGAAGTTATTAATTTTTCAAAAAATATAGTAAACCAAATCTGTGGTGTTTTGCAAAAACATCAAATTCAATCGGTAATTATTGAAGGAGGAACAAGGACTTTACAAACTTTTATCGATGCTAATGCATGGGATGAAGCGAGAGTTTTTAGAGGAGAAACTTTTTTTGAGAAAGGTGTTAAAGCTCCTGTTTTTTTAGCAAAACTTACGTCAGAAACAAAAATTAAAAACGACATCTTAAAAATATATACTAATGATTAAAAATATCATCTTCGATTTTGGAGATATTTTCATTAATCTTGACAAGGCCGCTACATATAAAGAAATGGCAAAATTAGGGGTCACAAAAATTTCTGATGAAATGATTGCTGTGTATCATCAATATGAAAAAGGTTTGATGACTACTGATTCTTTTATTGAGTTTTTTTATAAGAAGTTTGGCATACCTAAAGTTGATTTAGCTTTGGCTTGGAATGCTATTTTGTTAGATTTTCCTAAAAGACGGTTAGATTTTTTAATAGAATTATCAGAAAGTAAAAAATATAGATTGTTCTTGTTAAGTAATACAAATGATTTGCACATAAAATGGGTTCAAAATTCTTTAGGAGAAGTTTTTTATAATGAGTTTAAGAAATCTTTTGAGCAGTTTTATTTATCACATGAAATTAATTTCAGGAAACCAGATTCGGAAATCTATGAATTTGTTTTAAACGAAAATAATTTAATTGCTGAAGAAACTTTATTTGTTGACGATTTGAGAGAAAACACTGATTCAGCGAGTAAATTGGGGGTTCATGTTTGGAATTTAATCCCTGGAGAAGAAGACGTTACAGAATTGTTCACTAAAAATATAATTAATTGATTTATCTCCTTTTAAGTATCCTTTTTTCAACGGGTATATTTGTTATTTTTAAATATTTTGGCATTTATAAAGTAGATACTTTAAAAGCAATATTTGTAAATTATATTGTTGCCCTGACGATGGGGTTTGCTTTAGCAGAAAAAAAAATTTCTATTCTAGAAATACCCAATCAACCTTGGTTTTTAGGAGCCCTATTTTTAGGCGGTTTGTTTGTTTCTATTTTCTTTGTAATGGCAATGACTGCACAGAAAAATGGGGTTTCTGTAGCTTCAGTGGCAGGAAAAATGTCTGTTGTTATTCCTATTTTTTTTGGTGTTTTCTTATATGATGAATCCGTTACAGTTTTAAAAATAGTTGGAATTATTATTGCTTTAATAGCTGTTTATTTAGCATCTGTGAAAGACGGAAAAACAACGCATAAAAATGCCAGTTTATTATTTCCTGTTTTATTGTTTTTAGGTTCTGGTGCTATAGACACAACTTTAAAATATATTGAAGTAACTTATGTACCAAAAGAAGAAGTTTCTATTTTTTCTGGAAGTTTATTTGGTATCGCAGCTTTCTTTGGATTGGTTATTTTGATGATAAAATCTATTAAAAAAAGAGGTCCTTTTGGTGTTAAAAATATTATTGCAGGTATTGTATTAGGAGTTCCAAACTATTATTCAATTGTATTTTTAATTAAAGCCTTGCAAACTAAAGGTTTTGAAAGCTCAACCTTATTTACCATTAATAATGTAGGTATTGTGATCGTTTCGACATTGGTAGGAATTCTGTTATTTAAAGAACAGTTTAGTCTTAAAAATAAAATCGGAGTTGCTTTAGCAATTGTTGGAATTGTAATGGTAGCTTTGGCTTAACTAGTGATTTAGTATGCAATTAAGGAGGTCACTCCGGCAAAACTTACACTATTTTAATTGGCTGACAGCAATCGATAGTGGTTTTACTTTGGATTTCTGTTTTTTAGGAAAGACATGTGTCTTGATATTAAAAATAGAGTAGATTAAATTAAAACAAGTTAGAAAAATTCTATGATGAAAGATGCTTATAGGACGATTAACAGACAATCACAAGAAACACTGTTTAAGGATAGAAATAGTAAATTTTTTGGGTATGCTTTTCCTGTTTTAAATGAAGAAGGCGTTAAGGCTTGTTTAGAAACTTTAAAGAAAAAACATCATTCTGCACGTCATTTTTGTTATGCGTATCAAATAGGAGTAGAGCAGAAAAAATTTAGAGCTAATGATGATGGTGAACCCAATAATTCTGCAGGAATGCCAATCTACGGTCAAATTCAATCTTTTGATGTGACCAATATTTTAATCGTTTCTGTTCGTTATTTTGGAGGAACAAAATTAGGTGTTGGTGGTTTGATAAATGCTTATAAAACTTCTGCACAAATTACTTTAGAAGCATCCGAAATTATAGAAAAGACAATAGATATTTTCTTTCAATTAAATTTTCAATATGATGTAATGAATAAAGTAATGAGAATTGTTAAGGAGAAAAATTTAACAATTGTTAGTCAGAAATTAGAGTTAAATTGTGAATATATAATTTCCACCAGAAAAAAAGAAGCACAAACAATTTTTGATATTTTTGATAACCTGTATAAGGTTGATGTTAAAAAATTGGAATGAAATCAGTTCTGGAATACTTTTTAAAAAGACAGATTTGTTATAGTCAAATACAAAGTTTTATAAATGAAAGTTATTCGTTTGTAGATATAAGCCTTATTAAAACTAGAAATTCTGTATTAAATAATGAGAAATTCTTGATTGTTTTGAAATCTTTATATTTGTTCAGCTTCATAAATTAAAAAGAGACTTTTATTTAAACTATTTACGATAACTTGGGTCTAAATTGTAATATATAAATATAAGTTATGAACTTTCAGAAAACGAAAATTAGATCCTCTAAGTTTAAAAATTTAGTTATTATTTTTTTTGCAACCATAGGTAATTCTATTATTGCCCAAACACCGCCGAATTTTGTAATTGTGGTTTTGGATGATCAAGGTTGGACGGGTACTTCTGTTCAAATGGATGGTTCAATTGAAGAGTCTAAAAGTGATTTTCATATTACGGCTGCATTAGAGTCTTTAGCTTTAAAAGGAATGACTTTTTCACAAGGCTATGCCCCAGCACCAAAATGTTCTCCCTCACGTGCAAGTATTTTAATAGGAAAATCTCCTGCAAGAAATAATTTCACAAACACAGATAATGCCATAGCAACCAATAAAATTTTAATAGAACCAACAATTCAAACTGTGATAGATGGTGAAGAAATTACCTATGCAGAATGGCTAAAATCTTCGGGGTTAAATTATCGAACTGCTCATTATGGAAAATGGCATCAAGGCAATAGTATAGCATCCAGTCCTGTGAGCAATGGGTTTGATTTTTCTGATGGAAGTACAGGTAACAATGATGGAAATCAAGGAGGTATTGTGCAAGCAGATCCTAAGAAAATATTCGAATTAACTAATAAATCTATTCAATTTATAAGGGATGCAGTCACAGATGGTGTGCCATTTGCTTTACAAATTTCTCATTATGCAGTGCACAGTGATGTTGAGGCAAAGCAATCGACTATAAATTTATATAATGATGTTTCCCAAAGACCTTTGGGAATTAGGCATACTAATGTTGAATATGCAGCAATGACTGAAGATACGGATGATGGGATTGAATTATTATTGACAGAAATCACTAATTTAGGTTTAGACAGTACTACTTATATTATTTTTGTGTCAGATAATGGGGGGCAGCTAAATTTAACTGATAACTTACCTTTATCATTCGGAAAATCATTTATAAGGGAAGGAGGAATTCGAGTTCCGTTTATTGTAAAAGGTCCAAATGTTTTACAAAATAGCAGAAATACAGAGGCTATAGTAGGGTATGATTTATTTCCAACAATTGCAGAGTTATCTGGAAGTACGGCTTTATTACCTTTAAATATTGATGGACAAAGTATTGTACCTTTATTAACAGGAAATTCTTTTACAAGAGAAAAACCAATTTATTTTCATTCTCCACATTATGATAATAATCAAAATAAGAAACCAAGTTCAGCCTTAATCGATGGGACTAATAAGTTGATGGTAAATTATGAAACCGGTACTTTTGAATTGTTTGATTTATCTGCAGATATTGGTGAAAGCAAAGATTTATCGGATATTCAAGTAAATTATACTAGAGAATTAACGATTCAATTAAGAGATTATTTAAAAGAAGTTAATGCTTCAATGCCAACTTTAGATCCTTCACATGTCCGTTTTTATGGAACAGGATTCGATATAGATTCAGATGGACTAGATGATTTATGGGAATTGAAAGAACTTTTGTCTTATGCATTTGGTCCAAATGATGACCCTGATAACGACGGTAAAAATAATTTAGAAGAATATACAAATGGCACAGATCCCTATGTGGATGAAGAAGCATTGAATGATTTAGATTTTATTAATCTAGAATCATTGATAAGCATTTATCCAAATCCAGCTAAAAAAATGATTAAATTATCTGTAAAAAATAATTTTAATACTTCTAAAATCTCTGATATTAGAATTTATTCTACAATGTTTAAGTTAGTCTATAATACTAAAGGTTTTGTAAAAGAGATTAATATTAATAGATTGAGTAAAGGCATTTATTTTATTGAATTAAGGGCTAATAATTATCAAATAATAAAAAAGATAGTTGTTGAATAAAATCAATTAAAAGCCTAAACTCTCTAATAAATAATCAGGGCATCTTTTAGGTTTGCTAGTTTTCATATCTAGAAAAGCCAAAACAGAATTTCCTGTGCAAACGATTTCATCATTTTGATTTGTTATTCTATAATCGAACTCAATTTTAACCATTGGTTTTTTCTTTAAAAAAGTTTCAATGGTTAAGACATCGTCATAAAGTGCAGGTTTAATAAAATTACATTTTAACGAAATTACGGGAAGCATGATTCCTCTACTCTCCATATCTTTGTATGTGATACTTAAATCTCGTAACCATTCAGTTCTACCCAATTCAAAAAATTGCGCATAATTGCCATGATAAACTACTCCCATTTGGTCAGTTTCAGAATAACGGACTCTTGTTTTTGTTGATGATTTTCTCAATAGGTGATTTTCTTAATTTTATAGAATGATACATAAAAAATAGTTAATAATCAATAGCAAATTGATTTTTTTATACTGAATTTTATTCACACTTTTGTAGGGCTTTAGAACAAGAAAGAACATTAGTATTTTTTACCAATTAAGAACCTCGAATTTTATTATTTTCATAAATGAATTACACTGCAGAATCGGTTTGGACAGACTGTCTATCTTTTATAAAGGATAATATTAAGCCTCAAGCATATAAAACTTGGTTTGAGCCTATAAAACCTGTGAAAATTTCTGGAGAAGCATTAACGATTCAGGTGCCAAGTAAATTTTTTTATGAATGGTTAGAAGAGCACTACATTAAATTATTACGTGTTGCATTAGTAAGACAATTAGGTAATGAAGCCAAATTGATTTACGATGTTAAGATGGAAAATAATTATAGCAGCAATAGACCGCAAATTGTTAAAATACCTAGTTCAAACAGAGATCCATTAAAACCTCAAAGAGTTACTGTGCCTTTGGAATCTAGTAAAAGAGAATTAAGAAACCCTTTTATAATTCCTGGTTTACAAAAAGTGAAAATTGAATCTCAATTAAACGCGAATTACAGCTTTGCTAATTTTATTGAGGGAGATTCTAATAGATTAGCTCGTTCAGCAGGAATGGCAGTTGCCAATAAGCCTGGAGGAACGTCTTTTAATCCATTATTAATTTATGGTGGGGTAGGTTTAGGAAAAACACATTTAGCACACGCAATTGGTGTTGATATCAAAGATAAGTATCCAGACAAAACAGTTTTATACATTTCTTCAGAGAAATTTACACAACAGTTCATCGATTCTGTGAAATCGAATACAAGAAATGATTTTATTCATTTTTATCAAATGATTGATGTTTTATTAATTGACGATGTTCAGTTTTTATCTGGTAAAGTAGGAACACAAGATGTCTTCTTTCATATTTTTAACCATTTGCATCAAAACGGAAAACAGGTAATCTTAACTTCTGATAAAGCACCTGTAGATATGCAGGATATTGAACAGCGTTTATTATCTCGTTTTAAATGGGGATTATCAGCAGAGCTACAAGCTCCAGATTATGAAACAAGAATTTCAATCCTACAAAATAAATTGTACCGAGATGGTGTCGAAATGCCAGAAGAAATTGTAGAGTATATTGCTAAAAATATCAAAACAAACGTTAGAGAGTTAGAAGGAGTTTTAATTTCTATGATTGCACAAGCATCTTTTAATAGAAAAGAATTTACATTGGCTTTAACCAAGCAGATCGTAGATAAGTTTGTTAAAAATACGAAACGAGAAGTATCAATAGATTATATTCAAAAAGTAGTATCAAAATACTTTGAAATGGATGTTACTACTTTACAATCTAAAACAAGAAAACGTCATATTGTACAGGCTCGTCAGTTAGCAATGTTTTTTGCCAAACGAATGACTAAGGCTTCTTTAGCCAGTATAGGGTCACAAATTGGCAGTAGAGATCACGCTACGGTATTACACGCTTGTAAAACAGTTGATAATCTTACCGAAACAGACAAGCAATTCAGAAAATACGTTGAAGATATTACCAAAAAGTTGTCATTTTAATTTTTAAAAATGGTAAGTGTTTTAATGGTTTGCCTTGGAAATATATGTCGCTCACCTTTGGCAGAAGGTATTTTAAAATTAAAAGTCGATTCTCAAAAATATTTTATTGATTCAGCAGGAACGGGTAGTTATCACCTTGGTAGTCCGCCTGATAGTAGATCTATTGCAGTTGCAAGAAAAAATAACCTGGATATTTCGTACCAGCGGTGCAGGCAGTTTGGAGTTTCAGATTTTGATGAATTCGATATTATTTACGTAATGGACAATTCTAATAAAAGAGATGTATTGGCATTGGCCAGAGATGAAAATGACAAAGCAAAAGTGAAAATGATTCTAAATGAAATCTTTCCAAACGAAAATGTAGATGTTCCAGACCCCTATTTAGGAGGTGATCAAGGCTTTGAAAAAGTGTATAAACTTTTAGAGGAAGCTTGCTCAATAATAGCACAGAAATTGTAGAATGAAAAATACAGGAACATTATATTTAATTCCTACTACCTTAGGAGAAAACGAACCGCTTGAGGTTTTACCAATGTCTGTAAAAAAAACTATTGAACAGGTTAATTATTATATAGTTGAAAACGAAAAATCAGCACGAAGGTTTATAAAAAAAATCTCTCCAAGAAAATCACAGTCGTCACTTCAACTATATATTTTGGATAGATTTACAGATGAAATTGAATCGCAACATTATTTAGATGTTTGTTTTGAAGGTGTCGATGTCGGGTTATTGTCTGAGGCAGGTGTACCGGCTGTTGCAGATCCGGGCGCTATCGTTGTGGAAATGGCCCCTCATACAAACATTAAAGTTAAGCCGTTGGTTGGCCCTTCTTCAATCATCATGGCAATGATGGGGTCAGGTTTAAATGGAATGAAGTGTGCCTTTAATGGGTATTGACCTATCGATAATGGTGAGCGAAAAAAAAGCATCAAGCAGCTCGAAAGGGTATCCTTTGAAAAAGATCAATCTCA
>CAXMOR010000005.1:0-6149 GCA_964195455.1 uncultured Acidimicrobiia bacterium | reverse complement strand
TAAAAAAACGAAATGGCAACAACGTATATAATTTATTGCTAGTTCTGGCTTGTTTGGAATATCTGTGGATTTTTAAAAGGTAAGCTTAAGTTTATTAAATTAGTTGCTTAAACCACGCAACAAACCATATACAAACACGTTGGCAAACATTAAAAACTAATATATAACTAAACAAATATGAAAAATAATAACAAAATAATGCTATTACTGTTAATCCTATTAGGTAGCACTCAAGTCTCACATGCACAATCTGATGCTACAATGGAGGATGTTGAATATTTCATTAAACGAAATTTCACAATGCAGGATTCTTATTGGAAAAATGGGGAGAGTGAATACAAGACTTTGTATTCAGACGTTTCTATATCTATTAAGGATTGTGATTGTAAAATAAGTTATCTTTCGTCATCTCATGGTCTTGAAGCGACTAAAGAAGACATTGAATTTTCTTTATCAAATATATCAAAAACACGCTCCAAGATTTCTATTAGTGACAACGAATTTAGTCTAGACGATAAAAAATTATTCGAGTTATGGATTTTCTCAAAAGAAAATTACAAAAGTATTTATCGTAAATATGATTCTCAAGGGTCAGAGAGCTATCTTAATGCTTATTGGCTACTCAACACAAATAAAGATTTACTTGAAAGGTTGCTAAAAGCATTTTTACGCGGAAGTGAATTATGCCAAAAGAAAGATAAATTTTAAATACATTAAAAATATCTTAGTCAATAATTTAATAACATTGCAGTTGTACTTTCCTGAAATATATAAACAATAAGTATATGTATAAATAAAAAAGATTTGAAAAAAAAACAGCACCTACTATCTATTTTAACATTTAATATAAATGCTTCGTTTATAATTATTTTTGCAGCCTTACTAATAGTACCTTTTTTATCAGTTGCACAAAATAAGAGTAATTTTCTTGATCAATTACCTTTTAAAGAAAAAATAAATTTTAATTCTTACACCAAAATTTATGAAACAGACGTCACCTATACGGTAAGACAAATAGATAGTCTTATTAAAAAAGAAGCACTCCCCTTAAGCCGGCAGGTTGCAAGCCAAGGTTTTTCACAAAAATTTTATTGGCTATATTTTAAGATTCCTAGGACAAAGCATCCTAAAAAACAGTTGCTACTCGAACTTAACAATCCGTTTATAGACCAAGTTGAACTTTATGAAAAAGCAGATACTACGTATACTAAAATAGGCTTTGGTGGTGACCGAAATCGGGCTTTTAGTGATCGTAATTACATAAACAGACGTTTTATATTTCCTTTAAATAATAACCCCAAAGCCATAGGTTATTATTTAATGATAGACAAAAGAAATGCTTCTGTTAGTTTTCCAATATACCTCTGGAATAAAAACACATTTGAAAACTTTGAAATAAAACAAAATCTATATTATGGAATCTTTTTTGGTGTTTTATGTTTTATTAGCCTTATAGCCATAATTGCGGGTATTATTACACGTAGGTCTTTATTTCTTTATTATGGAGCTTACACTTTCTTCATCATTTTATATTTATTTACAACACTAGGCTTTTCGTATCAGTATTTATATCCCCAATCACACCACTTTAATAATTACTCGCGTGTTATTCTAATTGTATTAATTACTGTTTCTAGCACGCTCTTTTTAAATAAATTTTTAAATATTGCAACAAAGACACCTATTATCGTTAAAGCTTTTAAAATTATAAATATACTTTTAACCATAAGCATACTTTTCTGGATTTGCTTTACTGACTTGTATCAATCATATACAGTTTGGCTTTTAAATATAATGTACATATTGATTTTTTGTGTTTTTATTTTGGCTTTTATAGCTGCATTTAAAACCTATAAAACCAAAAGAACAAATGCTATTATATTTTTTATTGCCTTTAGTTTTCCTGTTTTAGGTACTATAGCATATATTGGAATTGAATATGGTATGATTGAAGAATCTTTTTTCCCTTTGAATCCTATTTTTCTGGGTGTAGGACTAGAGGTTGTCATTCTTTCTGTTGCTATAATTAACCAATTTGTTAAAATGTATGACCAAAAAGTACACTTTGAAAACGAAAATTCACTTTTATCCTCAAGAAATGAGACCCTAAAAGAATTGTCTTATGACCTTGTAAGAAAATTAAATACAAAATCAAACCCTACTATTTTACTTAAAAGTAAGGCGATTTTAAAAATAGAGAATATTCAATACATTACATCCGATGGCCCATACTTAGAGTTTTTTATGACTACTAAAACTTCGCCCGAAATAGATCGACAGACTTTAAAATGGGCTTTAAACATTTTGCCATCAGATTCATTTATTCAAATACACCGCAGTTACATTGTAAATTTAAAACAGGTAAAGGTATTAAAAGCATCAGAACTTATTTTATTTGATAATACGACACTTAAAGTTTCTAGATCTTTTAAAAAAAATATTGAACACATTAAAAGTAAATGATTTTTAATAAATAGATCTCTAAAAAATAACATGCAAGCAGCAGGCATCATTATTGTATCCCGAAGTTGAGATAACTATTTTATAATTAAACAACATCTTACCAATAGTAAACTCAAAGCTATTTAGTTACCAAAATGGACTCACAATTTTATTATTATGGGTTTTAATGAGGTAACTGGTGTTCATAAATTTGCAGTTCGTGACATTTATGGCTATCGTTTTATAAAAAATCCGAATTTTGATTCTGGAATGTCATCAAACTAAAAATAAAAACCAGTAAACATGAAAACAAAAAATATGAAAAAATCAATTTACTTAGTAGCATCATTACTAATCACATCTTTTTTATTAATGAGCTTTAGCTATTCTGAAAATAACGGGGATTTAGAACTCAATAACGGGGATACAAGAGTCAAAGGTTATACACCTTTTTACTTTCATAAAGGTAAATTAGGACAATGTACTTGGGCTCAAGGACTAATTATGAGTTCTGATTGCGATGATGACAATCTAGATTGGGATAATATGCGTACTCCAGCGCTTAACTTTATGAATAAATATCATAAACCTGTTGCTGGTGGAAAATTCCGCTACATACAAATGCAACAAGGCCCAACGTTCTCTAGTATAAAATCTGCACAAAGTTGGATAATGAAACGAAGTAGAGAAGTCCAAAGAAAAGTAAACTGCTATAAGTTTGTTAAAACTTGGAGTAAAAAAACCAATAATAATTATTGTAAATAAACGTATAATTCTATTTTTTATAAAAAATTACGTTTTTGATAATAACCGGCTTCAAATTAATTAATTTCAGAAATCAAGCAAATAAAAAATTATTGAATAAAATAAACATGAAAAAGACACTATTAATTATCGTCCTATTTATAGGGCTTGGAAATCTAAGTGCCCAAGATTCCACTAATAATACTACTTGGACAGAAACTACTGATTGGATAAAAAAACATAAAAGTTATTTAAAGAAGAATCAATATTCTAGTAATGTAGATGAGGAAAACACAAAATTAACCACTGATAATGTTTACATGACATTCAGTGGTAAGAAAACATCGACCGGTAATAGTTATAGTAAAAGAATGAACATTCGTTGTTTTTTTGAATATGAAATAGAGTTATCTAAATTAGAAGATATCAGTATTTCGGGCAGAAACATAACACTTTTTACCATAGGGAATAATGTTACATTAATAGACAGAGTACTTTGGAATGGAAAAGAAACTTGGACTGATGGTAAATACTTTAAGAGCCTAGAGCAGTTTAATACAAACAAAAAAATTAGTTCGTTTAAGCTCATTATTGCAGATAGAGAAATGAGGGAAAGGTATTTAAAAGCATTCCAACATCTAATCTATTTAGCCAAATCAAGAAGAAAAGAAGAAAGAAAAGCTTCTGGAGAAAAGTTTTAATTTAAAAAAACAAATAATCATGAAAACAATTAAAAAAGTATCAGTAATCTTTTTCATCGCCTGTATTACGATGGCATTTACAACAAAGGAGACTGTAAAAAATAAAAGGACTAAGACCTACTACTATTATGCATACGCCACTACAGGTGTTAATCATGAAGTCTATGATAAGGTATGGATAACACCCATTCTAAAAGTAACCATTAATGATGACACTCATTATAAAATTACAGAATCAGGGTTAGCGCTACAAATGGATGACTATATGGAGGCCAATTATAACCTAAAAGGTGTGGTTAGTGGAGAAGGTTCTGTTTTTGATGCAGATGTTTTTGATAGAGCAAAAGTTACAAAATACTACAGAGGTGAATTAAAACGCTATGACAAAAATGTAAAAATATACAATTTTAAATATCTGAAAGAAAGACGTTAAGCGTGTTATTCCGCGAAGGTTAGTTGCTTAGGTATATTACATATTTACCTATGCCTAGTGACCAATATTTATAACTCAAAAAAATGATATTATGAACCTAAAAGATATAGTTAAACTATTAAAATTAAACCAGACCTTTTTGTTTTTTATGTTTGCTTTGTTTTTCTCTAGCTATTTATCCGCGCAAAACGGAACCTATTACGTGCTAATTAAGAAAAGCAAACTCGCAGCTGGGTGCAAAGTACATACCGATTTCAGATATTTTGCGCTACCATCAAAGCTAGATTCAAAAAAACGTAATAAAATAATTGAAACCTATAAAAATAGCATGAATCCTGATGAAGATAGTACGACAAACAAAAAAGAGTTCTACGTAAGCAAAACAGATTATGTAGTTGTATACGAGTATGTATATAAAAGTAATGATTGCCCTTCTAAAACAAATAAATATATAAAAGCTTTTCAAGCTTCTAGCAAGGAAAAAGTACAAACTATTTTGCAAAGAAAGCTAGAAACATCTTTTGTTAAAGACCGTTACATTAGTCATAAAATTCTATTAGAAACCCAGCCATTCTCCTTAAGTGAAACGAGTCTTCTAAAAAATGTAGAAAATTTTCTCTTAAAACAGACTAAAAAAGACAATCTTAAAAAAGCTAAAAAGGCAACTGCAATAGGTGTAAGGGGGTAAAAAACGCATTAAAAATATAATATACAAATATGAAAAATAGTGTAAAAACAGCAATACTAACTTTAACTTTAGGGTTCACCACATTATTTACAACCCCGCAAAACATACCATAACTCATAAAAGTAACAGGTGGCTCGTTTACCATGGGCGATGAAAATGGTTTAGGACAAAAAGACGTGCACCCAACGCATCAAGTAACCTTGTCAGATTTTTTATGTCTGTAAATACGAGCGAAACAAAATATAGCAGTTGCCTTTTTGGGCTATCGCCTTTTTTAGGCAACTGTTTAAATAACCGCATAAGCAGTCGAGTTTTTTTTTTAAAAAAAACCTTTTATGGAGAATCATAAAAAAACTTCTGTAGATAAATTTTAAACAAACACAAAACAATGATTATGAAAAAAACACTATTAATTATTGCTCTATTCATAGGGCTTTCAAATGTAAATGCTCAAAAAATGGTAGGTTACATAACAGTCCATAAAGCTTATGCTGGTGGCGAAGGAGTTTATATGACAACAATTAGATATTGTAATTTTTCTGAAGATTATATGACAAGACAACGGGAGCAAAGTCAGGCAAGAGATTCTTTTGCTAAATTTTTAAAAGAAAAATACGGTGTTACAAAACCATCTCCCCCACAACCTCATTGGAGTGAGCTGAAGCTAGAAAAATACACGAAACCTGGCTGGGATACAGAAAAAAAATTCTACGAGAGAAGCCAAAAAGTAACTATAATTAGTAGTGAAGAATTTAAATTTGATCTAGAGGTAAAATGAAAATAAACTAATATATTCTTTAAGTTTTTTCAAAAAAATGACATACTATTCTTAAATAAAAAAACCTTATTTTAATGTGTGATAAATATTTATTTTGAATGTCATAATAGACATTCACCTTTATGTCGTTAAATGTATGAACGTACAGTTTTATCAAAAATATTAAAAAACGATTTGCCAACAATGTATATAAACCATAACTATTACAGGTTTTCCGTGAGGTTCATTTGTGTTTGAGAAGTCCGCCAAATTTTTTAATTTTGTTTTTTGAGAAAATAAGATAAAATAAAAAAATACGGCTCAAATATAATCCGAAAAGTTAGCGTTTATTAATACGCTACGTTTCATATACGGAGACGGTTG
>CAXMOR010000004.1:0-45882 GCA_964195455.1 uncultured Acidimicrobiia bacterium | reverse complement strand
ATTGATGCTGCTTGTGAAATGATCGATTTCTTCCGTTTTAATGTAGAATATATGACTGATATCTTTAAAGATCAGCCAACTTCTTCACCAGGCGTTTGGAACAGAGTTGAGTACAGACCTTTAGAAGGTTTTATATATGCAATTACACCGTTTAACTTTACATCAATTGCTGCAAATTTAGTAGCAGCACCAGCTTTAATGGGAAATGTTGTTGTTTGGAAACCTTCTGATCATCAAGCATATTCTGCACAAGTAATTGTAGATTTATTTAAAGAAGCTGGTTTACCAGACGGCGTTATTAATGTTGTTTATGGAGATCCAGTAATGATTACTGATACGGTATTAGCTTCTCCAGATTTCTCTGGATTGCACTTTACAGGATCTACAAATGTTTTCAAGGAATTATGGAAACAAATAGGAAACAATATTCATACTTATAAAACATATCCAAGAATTGTTGGAGAAACAGGCGGAAAAGATTTTATCTGGGTACACAACTCTTCAAATCCTTTACAGGTTGCTACGGCAATGACAAGAGGAGCTTTTGAATATCAAGGTCAAAAATGTTCTGCAGCTTCACGTTCTTACATTCCTGCTTCTCTTTGGCCAGAGGTTAAAAAGCATTTAATTGCACAAGCAAGTGAGTTAAAAATAGGATCTCCAGAAGATACTTCAAACTTTGTAAACGCAGTTATACATGAAGGTTCTTTCGATAAGATTGCTAGCTTTATTGATGCTGCAAAAGCAGATACAGATGCAGAAATTATTATCGGTGGAAATCATGATAAATCTGTTGGTTACTTTATAGAACCAACTGTAATTGTTAGTACTTCACCAAAGTACGCAACAATGTGTACCGAATTATTTGGACCTGTAATGACTGTTTATGTATATGAAGATGCTGAATGGGAAGCTTCCTTAAAATTAGTTGATGAAACTACTGAATATGCATTAACAGGAGCTATCTTTTCTAAAGATAGATACATTGTTGAAAAAGCTTCCAAAGCATTAGAAAATGCAGCAGGAAACTTTTACATTAACGACAAACCTTCGGGAGCAGTTGTTGGTCAGCAACCATTTGGAGGCGCAAGAGCTTCTGGTACAAATGATAAAGCAGGTTCTGCGCAAAACTTATTACGTTGGACATCTGTTAGATTAATAAAAGAAACACTTGTATCACCTACAGATTTTAAATATCCTTTTTTAGGATAAACTAAAAATAATTAATTTAAAAAGCCTCAGCTATAGATATAGCTGAGGCTTTTTTATTTTTATATACGGTTTTCTAATTTACTGTAAAACTCCATATTTGTCCAATAGACTTTGCTCCATCTTGATCTTTTACATTTACTCTCCAAGAATAGGTTTTACCTGACTCTATTGAAACTGTCTGTGACTTTACGATTAGCGTGTCGTCTATTAAAGTTAAAGAAGAGTTCTCTCCAAAGTAAAGTTCATAGGTTAAAGTATCGCCTGCATTTGTATCAGCAGCCTCCCATGTTAAACTTACAGAAGTTGCATTGACTTGACTATTATTTTCAGGAGAAACTAATTCTGATGTAAAGGGCGCATAATTTAAAACTCCTTCTCCTTTGGTATAAAAAGCAAATATTTCTGACTCAGTTCCTTGATTATTATCTATATCTAATGCATCAACTTTCCAATAATAAGCAGTTTTCTTTTCTAAGGTAACTGTGAATTGTGAAGAGGTTGTCATTTTGTTTTCAATAACATTTGTCATATCCCTATCTGTAGCAATGATAATATTATATTCCAATACATCATTTTCAGGATCAGTTGCTTCACTCCAATCAAAGGTAATCGTAGTATCTATACACAATAAATTCTGCGTTGGGTACATTAAATTAACGGCACTCGGTACCTGGTTTTTATTTTTCTTTGAACATTGGATATTCAAAAAAGAGAAGATAACTAAAACTGTAATTATTAATATATTTTTCATTGTTTTATAATTTTAATAGGTTTTGAATTTTCAATAGATAATTTTAAGATATAAATACCTAAAGCATGGTCTTTAAAAGGAATTGACAAGGTATTCTGTTCTCTTTTTATATACTGGCTAAAAATTATTTTTCCATTCAAATCAAAAATTATTGCATTAACATTAGGTTGACTTATACCAATAGGTAATAATAAATCTATAGAATCTGAAATAGGGTTTTGCTTTAGTAAAACTTCACCAATACTAGTCTTATAGGAACCTTCGCAATCTTTTGCTGTTTTAACTTCTAATTTTCCATTTCCGGAAATTTCTAATTCAAATTCTTTGGTATCAGAAACACTTAACAACTCTTCATTAAGGTATACTTTATAAGGAGCAGTTCCACTATCAATATTAAAAGAATATGTATTCGATTGTTTGCTTGCTACTTTTAATGCTATCTGTTCAGAGGCCACAATATTTAATTCAAAACACTGCGTGTAATTTAATTCTTCTATTAAAAAACAAACTTCATAATCTCCAGGAGCTAAACCTGAAAGTGTGTAAGTTGTGCCTGTTAATGGCTCATTTATATTGGTTGAGGGTCCAGATACTGTTACTTGGTAGTCAAATTCACTTTGATTGATATCTACAGTGATAATTCCATCGTTTTCATCAACACAAGATTCGGAAGTGGTTTGTATTGTATAATTATCAAAGTTTATAATCGCTTCAGCTTTATTTATCACAACAGAGTAACATTTTGTAACATCTACTTCTATAGCCGTTATACAAATTTCATAATCACCTGGAGATAAATCCTCAATAGCATAACTTGTATTTGAAA
This sequence comes from uncultured Acidimicrobiia bacterium, assembly GCA_964195455.1. GTDB lineage: Bacteria > Bacteroidota > Bacteroidia > Flavobacteriales > Flavobacteriaceae > Polaribacter. Next base: position 43,093 of record CAXMOR010000004.1, on the reverse strand, counting down.
TTGTCTCAGAATTATTCAAAACATCCCCAATTACAGTTATTAAATAGGTAAATTCACTTTGAATCATACTTACATTAATAATTCCATCTTCTGCATTGTAAAAAGTTTCAGCTATCGCCTCTATAGTATAATTATTATCATTTAATACTGGCTCAACAACGGTTACTGAGTAATCTTCAGTTTCTCCCCATTCTGTTAAATGATCTACATCACAAGCACCTTCTCCATAATTACTTGTAGGGTCATCATACTCAATAATTACTCTCATTCTTGTTTTCCCAAACTTTGCACTTACAGGAACTGGAATATTAAAAGTAGCCGTACCTATATCTGCCGTTATGGTGCCTAAATCATACCTTTCTGTGGCAGAATCAAAAGTAAAATCTTGATTCCAATCTATAAAAGCAAAACAGTGGTCTTGATATCCGTCTGTATCTAAAGTTACACTTATTTGCTTTTCTTGCCCCCTAAGAACATTTGTATTTATTGATGTAAAATCTTGATAACCATCGGTTACATCATTACCTGAAGTATTATTAATACCGCCAAAAGTAACATTCGTAATATGTTCTCCACCTCCTAATTCATCTGTAAAAGTTGATACACAGTATAATGGAGTTTCTGTTGTAAAACTAAAAACATCAGAAAAACTTCCCTCTCCACAATCGTTTTTAGGTTTTACCCTCCAAAAATATTGTGCTTCTCCATTTAAATTTGTGGCAGCATAATTGTTTTCATTAACATTGCCACTACTTACAATATTATTAAAACCACTATCTGATGCTATTTCTACATCATAAGATGTTGCATTTTCATCTTCAACCCAACTTACAACTTCGATTATCGAAATATTTGTAGCACCATTTTCTGGTGATGATAGAGTTAAAGGATTAAATATTAAACTTTGTAATTTTAAAACCAAATCTACACTTTGTGTAACCGTTGCAGATGCCCCAACAATAGTAATTTCATAATTCCCAGCTTCCTTATCCTTTAAATTAGAAACCGTTACGATTACATTCCCGTCTGCATTAATTGTAGCTGGATTAAATATTACTGAAGAGCCTACTGGATTTCCGGTAGCACTTAAAGTAGCTGTTTCTGTAAAATCATTTATAAAATTGAAATCTAATATATAAATTGCACTTTCATCATCTGTATTACAAACTGATTGCGCTCCTGTTTCGTCAATGATTAAAAAGGTTGGTGTTGATGAATCTATATTAAACTTAGACGTGTTTACATTATAGAAAATATTATCTGCTGCTTCAACCATTATTCTTGCATCAGTTGTTGCATTATCTGGCACAAGTATATCTTCTGAACCGTCATTAGGTGTATCTGTTTTCAAGAAAATAGGAAAAGTAACACCTCCATCAATAGATAATTTAATATTAACGTTTTGACAATCTATTGGAGCAACATCTGTGGTTCCTTTATTCCAAGTAACCGAGATTGTTTGCCCCGAAATAAAGGTTTCTTCTTCACTTTGTGAAGTAACTAAGAAAGCTTCTGCATCGACAACTTCAACTTTCATATCATCTCTATCTGCACTTCCTCCCCCTAAATGATTATCTCTTACTAAAAATGAAAAATTTAGTTCTCTGGCTACAGAAGGCACTACTTCCCAAGTTGTTGAAGTACTCCCTAACATAACAGTTGCTATATCTGGCATAAACCGGACAGGTACTATTTTAGAAGGCAATGATCTAAACATAGGACCTAATATATTTGTATCTACTGGAGGCATTGCAGCCGCTTCATTATCTAATTGCTCCCAATTATACGTTAAACCAGACATCCCATCTTCATCCGTTGCAGTTCCTTCTAACTTAAAAGGAGTAGATTTTGGTATACTATAATCTAAGCCTGCATCTGCAATAGGCGCTTCATTGTTTGTTTCGGTAAGTGACGCACAATTTGCAGAAGTTTCAATTGCAGACCACATTTGAGCAATACTAACAGTATGAAAATAATCATCACTATTTCCAGTCGCACTCCCAATACTTAAAACATTCGGTGAACAAATACCTGCATACCCCATAATCGTTGATCCACTTCCTGGCTCTACTGCTGTAGAATCTGTTCTGTTACAATCATTATTTTGTGTATGCGTTGCACCAAATTGATGGCCCATTTCATGCGCAACGTAATCAATATCATACGGATCACCAACTGGTGAACCAATCCCTGTAACACCTCTAGCTTTTTGACCAGTTAAACAGACGACTCCTAAACCAGCTAAACCAGCGCCGCCAGTTGAAAAAATATGACCAATATCATAATTTAAATCTCCTATATTGTTATCGCAAATAGTCTGCACTTCAGCAATCATACTGTTTGCATTACCCTCTGTAATACCATCTGTAACCGCATCTAAAAAAATTATTTTATTGTTGTCATTTACAAGAACAAGCTTTATCGACAAATCTTTTTCAAAGATTCCATTAATTCTTGTCATTGATGTATTCATTGCAGATAAAACAGCTTCTTTTTTTACTTCGTCTGCTGCTGTATCTGGTATATTCTGCTGATCTGCTCCTAAATGAAATTGTGCATACTCTGCACTGCACACTAATGCCAATCGAAAAGTTCTTAATTTTCCATCATTGGCATTTTTATTAAAATCCGAAATAGAAAATTCCTTTTTTGCAGTTGTTTCTACTTCACATTTAAAATCTTCATCAGCCTTACTTAAACTGCTTCTTTTATAAACGATATAGTCCTTATCGTCTCTTGAATACGGATCTATATAAACTGTTTCTTGATTACCAGAAAAAATAACTGCGTGAAAACCATCTGAACCCATACTTATTTTTGCAATTGCAGTTGGATCATCTATTCCTTGCGCTGAATAAGATTTAATGTTGGGAAATTTAGCTTGTAATTTAGTTTCAAAATTTGATATTTCTTTACATGTAAATCTTGACAAACTTCCATCTGCATTTGGTAGTTCAATAATATGCTGTTCTCCTTTAGATTTACTTTGTAACCTATTTGTAAAAAGCTCAATATCTAAACTTAATATTTCATAATTAGATGGAAAATGTTTCTTTTGATAAAGATCCTTACTTTCTAATAAGGAATTCATCTTATCTTGTTTATTCCAAGTTTTTTGGGAGTAAGAAGAATCGACTTTTGTAAATACTAATATTAAAAGGAAAAATAGTGGTAATTTTATTTTCATAAAAAATTATTTAGGATAAAATATTGTATCCAAATATAATGAATTATTTACCTTTGTATTGGAACTTATGAGCAAAAACATATTACTAAAAGACCTATTTGTAAAGGATTATAAAGAAACCTGGGAATTTCAAACTGAATTATTGCAAGAAATTGTTGATGTTAAAATTAAGAACAGAAGAAATAATCTACAAGAAACCACTAATAATCACTTTTTGTTTGTAGAGCACCCTCATGTGTATACATTAGGTAAGAGTGGAGATATCAGCAACTTACTACTCAATGAAAAACAATTAGCTGAAAAAGAAGCTACTTTTTATAAAATTAATAGAGGTGGTGATATTACCTATCATGGCCCAGGGCAAATTGTTGGCTATCCTATTTTAGATTTAGAAAATTTTTTTACTGACATTCATAAATACTTACGTTTGTTAGAAGAAACTATTATTTTAACCATTGCAGAATATGGTTTAAAAGGAACTAGAAGTAAAGGAGAAACTGGCGTTTGGTTGGATGTCGGAACTCCTTTTGCGCGTAAAATTTGTGCTTTAGGTATTCGTTCTTCTAGATGGGTAACTATGCATGGTTTTGCCTTAAATGTAAACACCAATTTAGGTTATTTTGACCATATTATTCCTTGTGGAATTAAAGGAAAAGCCGTCGCATCTATGGAATCTGAATTGGGTAGAAAAATAGACACAAAAGAAGTAAAAGAAAAAATTTTAAAACATTTTAAAACCTTGTTTGAAGTTGATGAATTTATCGTTTAGAAAACAAGAAATACCTATAAGGTTTTTAAAACCTTACAGAATAAATTACTTTTCTTCGTTAAAATATACTTTATAATATTTCATTTTCTTCTCCTCATCATAACCTCTTTCTAAGTATTCAGAGGCTGCCTCTGGCGCATCAACATCTAATTTTATACTAATATTTGTATCTAACTTTATTTCTGTTTTAAGTTTGCTTTTTTCTTTCTTTAATACAACTCCAGAAACATCAAAATTATTTCTAATTAAAACATCATTTAAAGTTTCGAAGTGCTTTTTATAATCATCAAATAGCTCCTTGTGTTTATCTTCTTCAAAAACTTCTTCTTTAAAAGTAGCATAATCTACAGATTCATTTTCTTTAAAATAGTCTACTGTATTTGCTAAAAAGTTACCTTGCTCTTTCATTCCTAATTCTGGCTTAATTACTTCTTCAGAAAATTCTTTACAGAGCTCTAGATAATTTTGAGTATGCGCATTGTAATCATCTGCCAATTTAACACTCAAGAAATTTTTAATCCAATATTGGGCATCATAGTTATTATTATCTACAGAAAGAACGACAGTTCCTTCTGTATCAGAAGTATTTAAAATTAAGCAACCTTTATCTATTCTTTTAGTTGATATTCCTTTTTGAATCACAACATCGAAACTCTTATTATCATCTAAATAGGTTTGAAAAAAATCAACTTTATTTTCAATTTTAAAAACACCAACAGCTTCCGTTAACACATCTTTATACTCAATACCTTCAATAAAAACGATTAATACATCCCCTGTTTTTATTTGTGCAGAATTAGATTGTTCATATAAATGATTCACGATGTTTTTAGAATATTCTATAAATGAACTTTCTTCTTTAAACACCTCTGAAGCATAATTATTCAATTCATTTAAACGCACATCTGCATGATGAGAAAAACGATAACTCTGCGTTAAACCACCAAAGGGCTTTAATAAGAAATTCTTCATTAAATCGTAACTCTCTTGATCGAAGCGAATTAGATCTTCAGAAAACACATTGTGTCCGCTATTAAATTTATTTGCTACTTTATGAAGAATGCATTTGGTAATTTCTGCACGTGTTTTTTTTATCATCTTATAAAATTGAGAAGGTAAAAATAGTTGAAGTTTTTAAATAAATACTAAATAAGTTAATCTGTTTCTGAAATTATAACTCCACAAATTCCTGACAATATTTTATACACTGCTTCAACAATTTGTATGGCTTGTTTAAATTACTGAGATAGAAAAATATTTTTATTGATTGTTACTTATGAAAAGAAACTGCCACCTGAAAGAGTAAGAGATAGTAATATAAAAAATATGATTTAAAATTTATAAGTCTAGCTTTATTTGTTCTGGTAATAACCGAAATGTTTTTCTGTGGTGCTGAGTTATACCAAATTCACGAATTCCATTTCTATGTTCTTTAGTAGGATACCCTTTATTGTTCTTCCAATTATACATCGGAAATTCTTGATGAATCTTCAACATGTATTCATCTCTATATGTTTTTGCCAAAACAGAAGCCGCTGCAATACTCAAATATTTTGCATCTCCTTTTACAATTGTTTCATAAGGTATTTCTTTATAATTCTTAAATTTATTTCCGTCAATAATTATAAATTCTGGAATAATTTTAAGTTCTTCTATAGCTCTGTGCATACCTATAATTGATGCTTGTAACACATTAATTTTGTCAACTTCATCTTGCCAAACAAATGAAACTCCAAAAGCAATTGCATTTTCTTCAATAAATGGCCTTAATTCATCTCTCTTTTTTTTCGATAATTGCTTAGAATCATTTAAAAAAGGATGTGTAAAGTCTTTCTGAAGAATTACAGCTGCAGCCACCACAGGACCACACAAACAACCTCTACCTGCCTCATCTGTGCCTGCCTCTAAAGAAAAATCACTAAAATTTGATTTCAACATCTTACAAAGAAAAGAAAACTTTTTCTTTTACATTCCTATTAACCAGTCAAGTTGAGCAAAAACTCTATGGAAATTACAATTCTTAACAAGTTTTAAAGAAACCAGAAGTAGAATTTTTAAATTAACAGATTTCATCATACTTATTAGCGATTCTTTTGGTTTAATTATTTTACATTTGTCTTTGTCGAAATTTGGAATGAAAAAAACAATTTTATTAACCTTTTTATTATTTGGCTTTGTACTTAATAGTATATACTGTCAGACAAAATTAGGTGCAGGTGCCAAGAGAGAAAATACATTTGTAGGTGCAGATGGTAAAATTGATACCTTAAGAAATAACGGTTCTACCAAGGTAATTTTATCTGGTAAAACAAAATATACAGATTACAAAATATTTTCCCACAAAAGAGATACTTCGTTCATTGACACTACCTTAACGTTAAAAAAGGAATACAAATTCAACTATTTAAGAACTGATAACTTTGAGTTACTTCCTTTTCATAATCAAGGTCAAACTTTCAATAATTTAGGATATAATTTTAGCAGTCTAAAGAATTTGCCAGATATCGGTTTTACTGCAAAACAATTTAGCTACTTAGATATTGATGAAATAAAATATTATGAAGTTCCTACGCCAACTACAGAAATTTCATATAGAACTGGCTTGCAACAAGGGCAGTTCGTAAATGCTCTTTTTACGCTAAATTTTTCTAGAAGATTTAATGTTTCCATTTCATATAAAGGTTTACGATCTTTAGGCGCTTACAGGCAGTCTTTGGTAAGTAATGGAAATTTTCGGGGAACTTTTCAGTATCGCACCAAAGAAAATCAGTATGAAATTAGGGGACATTTAACAAGTCAAGATTTTTATAATGAAGAAAGTGGTGGTTTAACAGCATCTGCTTTAGAAAGTTTTATTTCTGAAGATCCAGACTTTGATGACCGAGCAAGGTTAGATGTAAATTTAACAGATTCAGAAAATCAATTTGACAGCAACCGAATTTACTTAGAACAGAGTTACAAACTACTATCGAACAAAGATACCATTACAAAAAAAGATTTTAGCAATTTAAAAATTGGCCATATTTTTACCAGTGAAAGCAAGCGCTACAGCTTTACACAGGCATCTTCAACTACAGCAATTTTTGGTGACGCAAATGCCACTGACGCAGAAATCAAGGATGCAGAAAGTAAAATCACAAGCAATGAAGTGCACCTAGAATTTAACTCAAAATATGTTTTAGGAAAATTTAAAGCGAAAGCAAATTATACAAATTATTCTTATGGTTATGACACCATTTTAAACAGTAATAGTGCTGTAAATAAATTAAAATTAGAAGGAAATGCAATTTCTATTGGAGCAGATTGGAATGCAAAAATTAAAAATTTTCAATTAACTGCTGATGGTTCAATTACTCCAGGTTCTGGAAGATTATCAGGCACTTATTTAAAAGGAGAAGCTGTTTATGAAAAAGATAGTCTTTTTATCGTAAAAGGAAGTTTATTAATTAGTTCTAAATCCTCAAATTTCAACACATTATTACATCAAAGTTCTTATGATGATTACAATTGGCAAAACGATTTTAGTAATGTAAACACTAGAGATTTGGGTTTTACTTTTAATTCTAAATGGATCAATGCTGCACTAAACTTTACCAATATTGACAACTATACTTATTTTGATGAAAACAGTACTGCACGGCAATTTGGAAATCAAATTACCTATTTAAAAGTAAAAGCAAATAGAGAGTTTAAATATTGGAAGCTAGCTTTAGACAACACGCTTATGTATCAAAATGTAACTAGTGGAAATTCTGTTTTTAGAGTTCCTGAGTTTGTAACGAGAAACACTTTTTACTATACAGATTATTGGTTTAAAGGAAAACCTATGTTGGTCAATATTGGTGTTACTTTTAAATATTTTACCAAGTACAAAGCAAATGCCTATAATCCTTTATTAGCAGAATTTACTTTACAAAATGATGAGGAAATAGGTTTTCCAACTTTTGATGTTTTTATAAATGCTCAAGTGCGCAGAACACGCATGTATCTTAAGGTTGACAATGTTACCTCTGGTTTTACTGAAAAGAATTATTTTTCTGCGCCAAATTATCCTTACAGAGATTTTACCATTCGTTTTGGGTTGGTTTGGAATTGGTTTATTTAGGCAACTACAAGTTAACGAATAAAGAAAAAACATGTTTAATTAGTGAAGAAAGTACTGAAACAAAACTGGAAAATTTTCTTAATTGCAAGCTTAACTTTAGGTTTAGCTCCTTTTAACCCGCCACATATTTGGGGTAAAATCCAATGGATTTTAGGCGAAAATGCTTTTTCCATAGAAAATGGAATGAAAGTAGGAGATTGGTTTGATGTCTTACTTCATGGAAGCTCATGGATTTTATTATTGATTTCTATGCTTTTAAATATTTTTGCATCAAAAGCGAAAAACATCTCGCAATAGAACTTTCTTTTTATCCATAATTTCAAAATACTTAGCTTAACAAGAAGAAACCGATTTTAGAGTTTCATTTGTTCACAATTGAATTATTTCGCTTTTCAAAAGCTTGACTGATTACTTATTCCTCTTCCTACAAAACTGGGTAATACAAGTAATAATTCTAATGCTATTGATCGTTCTTATGGTTTATTTAAAATATAAAAGTCAATTGTTATCATCATAAAAAATTCTACAAACAGTCCTTTCTTGAATTATCCTTTCAGAAAGTATTAAATATTTTATATACCTTTTTAGAATTTCGTCAAAGTAATCCCAAAAAAAAATCGACTATAATATAATTTTTGCAAGTTTTTGAGCTTCAAAAATAATCGCTAAAACAGTCATTTTACTTTGTTGCTAACTGCTTAATTTTTATTTTGAACGCGGCAAAAATCAATGTCATAAAAGGACTTAACCAATTAAAAACAGCATAAATAGCGTAATCAAATACAGAGACACCTAAAACACCAGAGTGATAAGCTCCACAAGTATTCCATGGAATTAACACAGAAGTTACGGTACCAGAATCTTCTAAGGTTCTACTTAAGTTTTCTGGTGCTAAACCTTTATCTGCATATGCTTTTGCATACATTTTACCAGGAACAACAATTGCCAAATATTGATCTGAAGCGGTAAAGTTTAATCCTATACAAGTAAAAACTGTACTTGCAAACAATCCGAAAATAGAATCAAACAGCGTTAACATAAAAGCACTAATTCTTGCTAATGCGCCAATTGCATCCATAATACCCCCAAAAACCATGGCACATAAAATAAGCCAAATTGTACCTAACATTTTAGACATCCCACCCGCAGTAAATAAATCTGCTAAAGCTGTATTTTCTGTAGCTACAGAAGTTTTAACAGTGATCGCTTGCATTATTCCTTTATATCCAGAAGTAAAGGTTAATTCTTTAGCACCTGTAATTTGTGTAACTACATCTGGCTGAAAAATTAAAGCAAAAATTCCACCTAAGATTGTTCCTGCTAATAATGCAATTAATGGTGGCGTTTTCTTTATGATTAAAACAATAACAATTACAGGTACTAAAAACAACCAAGGAGAAATAGTAAAAGCTTTATTAATATCTGTCAATAAAACACCTACATCTGCTACGCCGTTTGTGTCTATAGTAAGGCCAATAATTATAAAAATAATTAATGTAATAATTACAGTTGGCACAGTCGTTAGTGCCATATATTTTATATGTGTAAATAAATCTGTACCTGCCATTGCTGGTGCCAAATTTGTAGTATCTGACATTGGCGACATTTTATCTCCAAAATAAGCACCAGACAAAACAGCCCCAGCAGTCATTCCTAAAGAAACACCGAGCGCCTCTCCAATGCCGATTAGAGCAATACCCACTGTTGCGGAAGTTGTCCAAGAGCTACCAGTTGCAATAGAAATTACAGCGCAAATAATAAGACAAGCAGCTAAAAAAATAGTTGGATTTAAAACTTGTAAACCATAATAAATCATTGCTGGAATTACACCACTTATCAACCAAGTTCCTGCTAAAGCACCAACCATTAGAAGAATTAATATTGCACCAACAGTAGATTTTATATTTTCTGCTACTTCTTCAATCATAACTTTGTAAGAAATTTTATTTCTAAAACCTACAAATGCTGCAACTGCTCCACCTAACAATAAAACAAACTGATTACTTCCACTTAAAGCATCATCCCCAAAAACAAAAACATTGTAAGCCAACATTGTAACTAAAGCCAAAACAGGGAATAGAGCCTCCCAAATACTCAACTCTTTATTTCCAATAATTTTTTGCTCTTCAATTTTTATTTCTGATATGTTTTTATTGTCTTGCATTCTCTATTTTTTTTTTGGTTTTGTAATGTTACGATTTTACATAATGTTATGCAAATCAAATTGGTTGGCTTATTTTTGCACTCATGGACTCATTAACTCAGATTGTTTTAGGTGCTGCTTGTGGAGAAGCTGTTTTAGGAAAAAAGATAGGAAACAAAGCGCTTTTATTTGGCGCAATTGCGGGCACAATTCCAGATTTAGATGTTTTTGTCGGGCGTTTATTGTACAATAATGAAATTCAAGCAATGGCTTTTCATAGAGGTTTTATGCACTCCATATTGTTCGCAGTTTTAGGTGCTTTTATCTTTGGGTGGTTTACTTACAGACTCTATAACTCTAGTAAAAGAAAGAGAACAACAACCCAAAAAGATTGGATTTATTTGTTCTTTTGGGCTATTATTACACATCCAATTTTAGATTGTTTTACACCTTATGGAACCCAATTATTTGCGCCTTTTTCTAATTACAGAGTTGCTTTTAATACTATTTCTGTTGTTGATCCTTTATATACTTTACCTTTTTTAATATGTATGATTATTGTACTATTTTTTAAGAGAACAAACACTAAAAGATTAAAATGGACTAAAGTTGGCATATATATCAGTTCTGCATATATGATTTTTACAATCATCAATAAATTTTATATAGATGCTGTATTTAAAGAATCTTTTGAAAAAGAAGGAATCGCCTTCAAACGATTTTCTGCACAACCTACTATTTTAAATAATATTTTATGGTATGCGGTTGCTGAAACCGACAAAAATTATCATTTCACTTTTTTTTCTTTGTTTGATAAAAAATCAATTTCAGAAAAAATTATGACGATTGAAAAGCATCATGATTTAATTGACATGAATAATGCCAATCTAAAAACGTTAACATGGTTTAGCAACAATTACTTCAACCTATCTGCTAAAGAAAACATCGGAACTTATAAGTATGTAGACTTACGTTATCCAATGCTAAATCCTGATGATGCTAGCACTTCCGTTTTTAATTTTACGATATTTCTTGAAAATGAAAAATGGGATATTTTACCCTTTGATGGGACTACGCCAAACAAAGAGGATTTTAGAAAATTTATGGAACGCTTAAAAGGGATATAAAGTGGTTGCCTGTTCATACAAAACACCAACTTCAAGCATACAGTTTTTTATCATTTTGTAGGTTCTTTCGATATCATTATCTAAGCCTATTGAAAATCTGATTAATCCATCTGAAAGCCCCATTTCCTTTTGCTCATCTTCTGGTATTTCTGATGATGTAGAAGATCCAGGCGCAGAAAATAAGGTCTTATAAAAACCTAAACTTACGGCTAAATACCCTATATTTTTGTGTTGCATTAGCTCCATTAATGCATTTGCTTTTTCTAAAGAACCCGCATCGATCGTTAACATGCCACCAAAACCATATTCGGTATTCATCATCGATTTAAAAACCTCATGAGAAGGGTGAGATTTTAACCCAGGATATACTGTTTTCAAACCATCTGCTTCAAATTTACTAGCCAAAAATTCCGCATTATAACTATGTTGCTTCATTCTAATATGCAGCGTTCTCATGTTTTTTAATACCGATGAAGCCCTTAAACTATCCATTGTGGAGCCCAACAACATGCTGCCGCCATCATTTACATTCCGTAAATCATTAATAAATTCTTGAGTACCACAAACAACCCCTCCAACAGTATCTGAAGAACCATTTATAAATTTGGTTAAACTATGCACAACTATATCTGCTCCTAATTTTGCAGGCGAAATAGAAAGTGGAGAAAAAGTATTATCTACCACTAATTTTAAATTGTATTTTTTTGCTAAAGCGGATAAACCAGGAATATCTGCAACTTCTAAAAGTGGATTACTCACAGATTCACAATATAAAATTTTGGTGTTTTTTGTGATCGCTGCTTCTACAATATCTAATTTTGTAATATCTACAAAAGTTGTTTTTACATTAAATCTTGAAATAAAATTCTTAAGAAACGCATACGTTCCTCCGTAAATTGTTCTACTAGACACAATATGCTCTCCAGCACCACATAATTGCATTAAAACGGGTGTAATTGAGCCCATTCCTGAAGCTGAAACATTTGCAGCTTCTGTTCCTTCCATTGCTGCCAGTGCTTCTCCTAAATATAAATTACTTGGTGTAGAATGACGTGAATACAGATAACAACCATCTGTATTCCCTTCAAAAGTATCCAGCATTGTTTTTGCTGATATAAAAGTATACGTTGATGAATCTGAAATGGAAGGGTTTACGCCTCCAAATTCACCAAAGTATTGTAAATCTTGAATATTATCTGCTGGATTAAATTTCATAATTATTTTGTTTTGTGATACAAAAGAAAAACAAAATAGACTAATAATCAATAAAAATAAAATTGTATAGATTTAATTTCTATTTTTATAACTATATTTAGTTTTTAAAACCAAAAAGAAATGGTTTTATCTTATTTTTTAGAAAAATTTTCAGAATGAAATTAGATAAAAGAGATAAAAGACTCATCAACTTACTTCAAAATGATAGCAAACAAACTACAAAGCAACTGTCTTTACAATTAGATTTGTCTGTAACTGCTGTTTATGAGAGAATTAAAAAGCTTGAAAAAGAAAATGTAATTCAAAAATATGTTGCAATCATTAACAAAAACAAAATTGAAAAATCATTTTTAGTTTTTTGCCATATAAAATTAATTCAACATTCTAAGGAGTATGTCACCACTTTTGAGCGTGAGATTTTAAAATTAGAAGAAGTTTCTGAGTGTTTTCATGTAAGTGGAGATTACGATTATATATTAAAAATATATGTAAAAGACATGGATGAATACAGAGGTTTTATGGTAACAAAACTAACCGCAATTAAATATATAGGCAGCACGCATAGTACTTTTGCTATTGAACAAGTAAAGAATACCACAGCGATACGCTTATAAAACAAAACCCAAAACTTTCGTTTTGGGTTTTTAAATTATTCGACTTCAAAAAATATTCTGTTATTTATTCGAATGTGATCCGTCGCAATACCCATCTGGGTCTAATGTGTTTCCACATCCACAAGTTGGTCTATCTGTTTTATTAAATTTCATATTTTTAATATTTAGGTATGATTTTATAAAAGTCTGAATTATGCTTTCGTTTTTACTTCAAAAGATATTTCCATTAAATCGTTTATAAATTTATCTTTTAAGCCTTCGATCCATCTTTTAGAACCGTATTTTACATTAAAATCAGCTCTATCTACATTAAAAACATCGCTCTTAAAAGTAGTTACTCCACCTTCTGTAGAAATCATTGCAGGAATTGTAATACTTTTTGTAACATCTTTAATTTGTAAATTACCAGTCACAGCTAATTTTCCATCTACTTCTTCTACTTTCGTAATTACAAATTTAGAAGTAGGATAAACAGCGATATCAAAAAAGTCAGGTGCTTTTAAATGACCTTCTATTTTTCCTGCACCATCGCTTCCAGCCATGTCTAAATTTGTAATTGTGTTCATATCTATTACAAACTCACCACCCTTTAAAGTTCCTTCTTCAACTAGTAAGCCTCCGCTTTTTATAGTTACTGTTCCGTTATGAGAGCCCGTAGGTTTGTTTCCGATCCATGTTAAAACAGAAACTGCCGTATCTACATTATTTAACGCTGCAATACTTATTTCAACTTTTACAGCCTCCTTTACTTCTACTTTTTCTTTTTTCTCGCCTTTACATGCTGCTAAAAGTGATGCAACTACTACTAATGATAAAACTATTTTTTTCATTTTTTTATTGATTTTAAATTGATTTTATTTTTATTTTCCATGGCAAATATATGTTATTTATTTTCCTTGGAAACTATTATTGTATTTTTTTTTTATAAAATTAAAAATAATGGAATTTTAGAAAATTATTCTTTTATTTTAGAATCAATGACAATGGTGACTGGTCCATCATTTAACAGCTCAACTTTCATATCTGCACCAAACTCTCCCGTTTGAACTTTCTTATTCAATTCTTTTTCTAAGGATACCACAAATTGCTGATATAAAGGAATTGCCACATCTGATTTTGCCGCTTTCATATAACTTGGTCTGCTTCCTTTTTTCGTAGATGCATGTAATGTAAATTGACTCACTACAATTACATTTCCATCAATATCAATTAGCGATTTATTCATGATAGAATTCTCATCATTAAAAACACGAAGGTTCGACACTTTTCTAACCAACCAATTAATATCTTCCAGAGTATCTTCATTTACGATTCCTAAAAGGATAAGTAATCCTTCTTGTATCTCTGCAACTTTATGTTGCTGAATTGTTACACTTGCTTTAGATACTCTTTGAATAACAATTTTCATACTTTACTCATTATCTTCTTCGTTCCAAATATCTGTTCTAAAATGTTCTTTTTCTTCATCGCCACTTAAAATTTGAAGGTAACTTTTATATCGAGACCAAGAAATTTTGTCTTCTTCCAAAGCATCTTTTACCGCACAATGTGGTTCTTTCGTATGAATACAATTATTAAATTTACAATCTTGTTTTAAGGCAAAGAACTCAGGAAAATAATCTCCTAATTCATATTTATCAATATCTACAACTCCGAAACCTTTAATACCTGGAGTGTCAATAATTCTTGCATCAAAACTTAAATCGAACATTTCTGCAAATGTCGTGGTGTGTTTTCCCTGTTTATGTTGATCTGAAATTTCTTTAGTCTTTAAATTTAAAGAAGGCTCTATTGCATTTACCAAAGTAGATTTACCAACGCCCGAATGACCAACGAACATAGAGGTTTTACCCGTCATTAATTCTTTAATATTATCGATGTTTATATTTTCTGTTGCAGAAACTTCTACACATCTATAACCAATTGCTTCGTAAATATCTTTAAGATATAAGATTTCTGCGCGCTCTTCAAGCTTATAAGAATCTATCTTATTAAAAATCAATACAGTATCTATTCTATACGCTCTTGTAGAAACTAAAAATCGATCTATAAAAGCTGCAAATGTAGGAGGATTGTTAATCGTAATCAACAAAAAAACTTGATCAATATTTGAAGCTATTATATGTATTTGTTTAGAAAGGTTTACAGATTTTCTAACAATAAAATTATCTCTATCTAAAATCTTTTTAATAACACCCGTTTCTTCGTCTCCTTTTTTTTCTAGATCGAAAACAACCTTATCACCAACAGCAATTGGATTGGTACTTTTTATATCTTTAATTCTGAATTTTCCTTTGATTCTGCATTGATGAAATTCACCATCTTCAGATTTTACTTGATACCAACTTCCTGTCGATTTGTATACGATTCCTATCATTGGTACAAAGATGCAGAATTTTAAATAAAAAGGAGAATGTCCGTTCGAGTGATTTTCAATTTTATAAGGAAATCGTCATGAAAAAACTTAAGGAGTTATTAAGTTAAACTATCTGGAATTATTGGAAATATAAAAATTCCTTAAAACTAGTTCTCTACTCCGTAAATTTTATTACTTATATTTACTGCTAAACTTAAAACATTATAATGAAAAAATTAATTCTTTTATTTACCCTCACGATTTGTATCAATGTAGCAAACGCACAAACAAAATTATATGTTCATCCTGATGCTAAAACATATGTTAAAAACACAAAAACAATAGCTATTTTGCCTTTAGATGTTCAAGTAAAACTTAGACCAAAACAGTTAAAAGACTTTACCTCAGAACAAATTATTGAAATGGGAAAAAATGAATCAATAGATATACAAAGAGCCATGTATTCCTGGTTTTTAACAAGAAAAAAAAGAGGCTCTTTACTTGTTGGAGTGCAAAACCCTAAAAGAACGAATGCTTTATTGAAAAAAAAGGGTATTGATATTCATTCGTATGATGAATATTTACCAAGTGAATTAGGCGAAATATTGGGTGTAGAAGTAATAATTACTGGTTCTTATGAAACATCTAAGCCGATGTCTAATGGAGCTGCTATTGGATTAGCCGTTTTAACGGGAGGAATGTTTGCAACAAATAGTGCCACTATGAACATGGATTTCACAAGCACTACAGATGATGAATTAATCGTGAATTATCTTAAAAAAATAAAAGGAGGCCTTGGTTCTGATGCCCAAGATTTAATTAATATTTTAATGAGAAAAGTTTCTCGAAGAATTCCGTACACAAAATAAAAATTATTACGCATAAAAAAAACCGCCAGTTGGCGGTTTTTTTTATGCGTAATACTGGTGCAGAACATCAAACAAATATTGAAAACATTATTTGCAGATATTTTCAATTTTGTGCGATTTTTTTTTGTGGTAGCATAAAAAAATCCTTCAAGTTTTAAAAACCTGAAGGATTTGAATATTCTATTGATAATTTTAAGGCACTTCTTTTTTAAGATTACCTTTTTCGTCAAGAATTGAGTGACTTGTTTGAGCTCTTTTTATTTCTCTAAAAAAAACAAAATAGCGCGTAACGAAAGCCAGAGTTGATTCTGAACCCCTTCAGAGTAAACAACGCCCAAAAATTATCCGTTAATAATTTTTTCTTGATGATTAATAGATTCTTGGTGAATTGCTTTAAACATTTTTAAAACAAATTCTTCACTTAAACCTTTACTTTCACCCTCTAAAATCATGTTTCCTAAGATCTCGTTCCAACGTTTAGATTGCAAAACGGCAACGTTTTTATCTTTTTTTAAGCTACCAATCTGGTCAGCAACTTTCATACGTTTTCCTAATAAATCTACCAATTGACCATCAACCACATTGATCTGAGCACGCAAATTATCTAAAACAGTTTTATATTCTGCTTCTGTATTCGTCTCTTTTCTGATTTTTAAATCTTCCATTATAGACTTTAACTTTGTTGGCGTTACCTGCTGTGCAGCATCACTCCAAGCGTTTTCTGGATCAACATGTGTTTCCACCATTAAACCATCAAAATTTAAATCTAACGCCGTTTGAGAAACATCAAAAATCATTTCTCTGTTACCGGTAATATGAGAAGGATCACAAATTAAAGGTAAATCTGGAAATTTATTTTGGAATTCAATCGCTATTTGCCATTCTGGAATATTTCTATACTTCGTTTTTTCATACGTAGAAAACCCTCTATGAATTGCACCTAAATTTTTGATTCCTGCAGTGTACAATCTTTCAATACCACCTAACCATAAAGCTAAATCTGGATTTACTGGGTTTTTAACCAACACAATTTTGTCTGTTCCTGCCAAAGCATCTGCAATTTCTTGCATAATAAAAGGAGATACCGTAGAACGAGCACCGATCCATAGTAAGTCTACGTCATTTTCGATTGCTAACTTCACATGTGCTGCGTTGGCAACCTCTGTGCAGGTTTTCATTCCTGTTTCTTCTTTTACTTTTTTCAGCCATCTTAATCCAATTTCCCCAACACCTTCAAACATTCCTGGTCTTGTTCTTGGTTTCCAAATTCCTGCCCTAAAATAGTTTACATCAGAATCTTTTAATTCGTGTGCAATTTTTAAAACCTGTTCTTCGGTTTCTGCACTACAAGGCCCTGCTATTACTAGTGGATGCGCTAAATTCATATCATCCAACCATGTTCTTAATTCTTTTGTATTCTTCATCTTTCTATTTGTTTTGGCTTTTATTTTATGCCGTTTAAAATTTGTTTTATATAATTTGTATTCTCCATTTCTTTAAAAATTTCGGAGAAATTATCCTGTTCCATCAACTCCTTAAATTGTTGCAAATTGTTGATGTATTCTTCTAGTGTTTCTATTACGTTTTCTTTATTCTGTTTAAAAATGGGGGTCCACATTGCTGGAGAACTTTTTGCCAAACGCACGGTAGATGCAAATCCTGAGCCTGCCATATCAAAAATATCACGTTCATTTTTTTCTTTGTTAATGACCGTTTTACCTAACATAAATGCACTGATATGGGACAAGTGCGAAACATACGCAATATGTTTATCATGAGAAACAGGATCCATATAACGAATACGCATTCCAATGGCTGTAAATAATTGCAATGCTTTTTCTTGAAGCTTGAATGTTGTTTTTTCTACCTCACAAATAATATTGGTTTTTCCAACGTATAAGCCAGAAATGGCAGCTGTTGGTCCAGATTTTTCTGTACCTGCGATTGGGTGACATGCTAAAAAGTTTCTTCTTTTTGGATGATGTTCAACAGATTTACAAATTGCTTCTTTTGTTGATCCTGCATCTACTACTAAACCGGTTTCAGAGATTTTATCTAAAATCGTTGGCAATAATTTTACTGTTGCATCTACTGGAATTGAAACAATCACTAAATCTGCATTCTTTATATCATCTAAAATTGCTTTTTTATCAATTAGATTCAATTCTAAAGCCTTGTTTAAGGTTTCATCTTTTCTACTAATTCCGTGAATAACAGCATTTGGATTATTTTTTTTAATGTCGATAGCAAAACTACCGCCAATTAAACCAATACCAATCATGTATATATTTTTCATATTCTTGATATTGCTTCTTTAATAATTTCTGAGGTTACACACAGTGAAAAACGTATATACCCTTCTCCTTGGCTACCAAAAATAGTTCCTGGAGTTATAAAAATATCTTTATCGTATAAAATTGCATCTGTAACTGCTGTAGATTTTTTACCCTCTGGAATTTTTGCCCAAACAAATAATCCTGTTGAATTTTTATTATAAGTAGCGTCTAGTTTATCTGCTAATTGCCAAATTAGATTTCTACGTTCTGCATATATTTTATTCTGAGCTATAAACCAATCGTCTGATAATTGCAGCGCTTCAATTGCTCCTTTTTGAATTCCGTAAAACATACCAGAATCCATATTACTTTTTACTTTTAAAATCTCGTTTATGAAAGTCCCATTTCCTAAAACCATACCAACTCTCCAGCCAGCCATATTAAAAGTTTTGCTTAAAGAATTTAATTCTAAAGCAATGTCTTTTGCGCCTTCAACTTGCAAAATACTCACAGGTTTATCGTTTAAAATAAAACTATAAGGATTGTCATTTATAATTAAAATATGATGCTTTTTACCAAAAGCAATTAACTTTTCAAAGGTTTCTATTGTTGCATTTGTTCCGGTTGGCATATGCGGATAATTAACCCACATAATTTTTACATCTGTTAAATCTTGACTTTCTAATTCCTCAAAATTTGGCTGCCAGTTATTTTCAGTACTTAAATTATAAAAAAATGGTTCAGCGCCTACTAGTTTCGTAACAGAAGTATATGTCGGATACCCAGGATTCGGAATTAACACTTTATCACCTTCATTTAAAAAAGCCATAGAAATATGCATGATTCCTTCTTTACTTCCCATTAAAGGCAACACTTCATTTTCTGGATTCGAAGCTACAGAAAACTTGTTTTTATAAAAAGTAGAAATTGCTTTTCTCAATTCAGGTAAACCCTGATAAGATTGATATTTATGCGCACTCGCATCACTCAAACTACCTTGTATTGCTTCTAAAACTTCTGCTGGTGGTTGCAAATCTGGAGACCCAATTCCCATATTGATAATTGGTTTTCCTGCAGCAACTAAACCTCTAACTTCTCTTAATTTTTTAGAGAAATAATATTCTTGCACGGTCTCTAATCTTTTGGCTGGTTTAATCATTTTCTACCATTTTTATAGGTTCCTAAAATCTTGAATTCTTCCGCCATTATTTCAATAATTTTTACTGCTTTTTGGTATTCTTTGTATTCATCAAAAGTTACATCTACAAAAAATGAATATTTCCAAGGCATTTCTATCACTGGTAATGACTGTATTTTAGTTAAATTCATTTTACAATCACTCAAAACGTTTAAAATTGCCGCTAAACCTCCTCTTTTATGATGTAATTGAAATTTTAATGATGCTTTATTAATTTGATCAGTTCCATTAGTTGGTTCATGCGTTTGCACAATTACAAACCGTGTCGCATTGTCTTTAATAGTTTGAATTTCATCTTCAAGCACCTCCAGTTCAAAAATTTCAGCTGCAATTTTCGGCGCGATTGCTCCAATACCTTCTAAATTTTCTTTTGCAATCCTTTTAGCAACTTCTGCCGTATCTACATCTTCAACTAACTTAATATGAGGGTGTTTTTTAAAAAACTCCTTGCATTGTAATAATGCCATTGGATGAGACCAAACTTCTTTAATATCTTTTATCTGCTGGCCTGGTAATGCCATTAAATGATGGTGAATATTTAAATACTCTTCACCTACAATATGTAAATTATTACTATCTATTAATGCATAATTAGGTATAATAGACCCTGCAATAGTATTCTCTAAAGCCATTACTCCATACGTTGCAGAACCGGCTAATAAACTAGCTACTAAAACATCAAAAGACATGCATTCTTTTAATTGCACTGCTGTTCCGTAAAAGTCGCGTGCAACTTTATGGTGATTTGAGCCTTCTGCTCCTTGTATTGCAATTGTTTTATTCATTTATATCAAAAAAAAAGTCTCGAATTAAATTCGAGACTTTATATTATGTGAATGTTTCTTAACAACATGATACAGCGTCTCTTATTTTATTGTAAAAATAAAAGTATAAATAGAAACGGGTAAAATTGTTATTTAACATTTTGTTATCTAATGATTCAAAGAACAAATCTAAAGATTATATCGGGATATACAAATATTATTAAAAAAGTTTACAAATTTTTATGAAATTTTCAAAATAAGTTAATTATATTCATTAAAATTCAACTTATGTTAGATTATATTTAAATAAACGCAATAATATTTAAAGAAAACATTTTTAGAGCATCAATTAACATTAACTTTAAAATAGATATGGTTGCGTTAAATCTTTCTTAACTGCTGAAGAGTCCTAAACTATCTCGAAATCAATGAAGAGTGCGTTTGGAGTAAAAGAGCTTAAGAAAGTTAGTTTTTGTATCTTTATACTCTTAATTTTTAAACCGATTGAATTGGAATTAAACGTACTTAATAAACCCTTAGAAAGTTGTTGCACCGAACCTGCCACGGGTTATTTTAGAGATGGTTTTTGTAGAACGATTTCGCATGATGTTGGCACGCATACGGTTTGCGCAGTTGTTACTCAAGATTTTTTAAACTATTCTGCATCCAAAGGAAATGATTTAATGACGCCAATTCCATACTGGAATTTCCCTGGATTACAAGCTGGAGATCAATGGTGTTTATGCATCTCTAGATGGTTACAAGCTGAAAAAGCTGGAAAAGCACCTTTTATTAGATTAGAAGCTACTCATATAAAATCATTACAATACACAAGCTTGGAGGTTCTTCAAAAATACGCTTTCATTAAAAAGTAATTTATATTGGACTATTCACAAATTATATTACAGATTTCTCTTTTAATTGATGCCGGATTAGTTGTCCTTATTTGGATGGTGCAACTTATTATTTATCCAAGTTTTCCGTATTACAAAACTAAAAATTTAATAAAATGGCATCAAAAATACACATTAGGTATTGCAATCATTGTGGTTCCTTTAATGCTTTTTCAGCTAATACTAGCCGCCACAGATGTTTTTCTAAATTTTAGTTCCCCATCCCTAGCTACATTTACGATTGTACTATTTCTGTGGGTTTTTACTTTTTTAAGCTTTGCTCCCATTCACTCAAAAATTACCAATGGTGAGATTACGAAAAGATTGTTGCTTCGTTTAATTCGCTTGAATTGGATTCGAACTTTTTTTTGGTCTTTATTATTCATTTTTCATCTAATAATATATATTTCTTTTTAAAACAAGAAAATATAGGCGCTCAAAAGCAGGAAAAAGAGCATCAATGAACAAGTGAACTTAAGAAATTAGCTGCGAAAATTTTCGGTAACAATTTTTTTTATTTTTCTAGTAAGTGATTTCATAGCGTTATAACTGGTGTGTTCTAAAACGATAACGACCAAATCATCTTCCAAATATTTTGTAAGCCCTGTACTAAAACCGTTCCATTTACCATAATGATAAATACTTTTTTCTCGCTTCGTATCAATTCTAAAACCAAGGCCATAGGGCACTTCTCTTCCATAAACTGTTTCTCCTTTTGAATACATAAGCGCTAATGATTCTTTCGTCAGAAGCCTTCCCGTATTTAATCCATGCGTCCATTTAAACAAATCTTCTGCTGTAGTATACACATTTTTGTCACCAACAATCGCATCATTTACAGTACCGCGTATTTTTAAATGTCTCCATCCTCTATGCAGTCGATACCCAACTAATTGATCTTCTTTAATACTATCATTTTCAAAACTGTACACGTACGAATGTTTCATTTGCAGCGGTTCAAAAATATTAGTTTTTAAAAAAGAGCTAAAAGAAGTACCTGAAACTTTTTCAACAATAGAAGCCAGCACAAAATAGCCTGTATTAGAATAATCAAAATTACGTCCTGGTTTAAAATACCGCTTCACACTACTTGATTCCAAAAACTCCATCATTTCACTGTTTGTAGGCGCCTTCTTTTTTAGCCATTTATGCTCTGCTACCCAAAAATATTTAGGCAATCCTGCAGTATGATTTAAAAGATTTTTAATCGTTACATTCTTAAAAGGAAAATCTGGAAAATAACTATTTACCGTGTCAGTAAGCTTAACTTTATTCCGTTCATTCAAAAGCATAATGGCTGCCGCAGTGAACTGTTTACTTACAGAAGCTAATTGAAATACCGATTCTTTATTTATGGGAACTTTATTTTTAAAATCTGCAATTCCTATTTGGTTACTATACAAGATTTTCTCATTCTTCGCTACTAATATTGCTCCATTAAAATCATGCCTCTTGTTAATACGTTTTAATAATAAATCTAACTTGTTGCGCACATTTTTTGTATCCTTTTCAGAATAGCGTTCTATTAAAATGGGAGATTCCTCTTTTAACTCCGATGATATAGGCGCTTTAGTTACTGCCAATACATCCCTAGGTGCTGTCGTGTTCGCTATGAGAAAAAATACACATACAAAAAGCAGGAGTATTAAGGATATTTCTTTGCTATATTTTTTTAAATACAAATAGAAGGATTTGAGGAGCAAGTTAACATTCCTTTTTATATATTTAAGGTGGTTGGCTTAAAATTACTCCACACAAGTAAATTTTATGATTTTATTTAACTTTTCATAAATAAAATAGTCAGGTATTTATGTCTGTGAAGATGCATCCCTAATTATAATCTCTAGCAATTTTTTGAATTGATCGATGAACCCTTATCGCTTACTTTATCCTTGCACTGATTTGGAATCTTACATAATTAGAAATAATTATATAAATTAAGATTCAAATTTTATTTGTTTTTACTCAGAACATAGTCCCCAAATTTATTGATGTAAAACAAATAAAAACGAAACTATATGTCCATAAAAATTAAGCAAATATAAAATACATAAGCTGGTTTTAAAAAAAACAGGAATTGGTAAGTTCACATTCAGCCCGTCCTTCTTTTCGCACTAATAAATTTCTGAAGAGACTCCCCGCCTCCGTGATTATGAAATTTTTTAGACATAACAACCAACGCTCGTTTGTTACCTATCTATAATTAGATGCTAAAGTAGTTGCCAAAAAACACAAAGAATATTTTTAAGTAATTATAGAAGGTGTTTACTTGTTCTATAATTTTCTCATAACCAACAATACCATTGCCATATATGGGAGATTGCTGTACTATATTCTTATCGATTATTAATTTAAAAAGTTCAAGATCAAAAGGATTAGCTTACTTTGGTATTCCTTAAAAGGATGAAAAAATTTGGATGAAGCCCTTTGAGTTTTACTCATACCTTTTAAATACTTCATTTATTTTGTAATTGAATCTATTTGTTAGAGCATTAGTAACATCAAAAGGTTCAGGCATCGTTCTTGTGAATTTTTTTAGCAGAGGATAGGCTCTTCTATCAGATTCTTTCGTTGCTAAAAAGAATTTGTCGTCATGTTCTACATTTACTAAAACTTGGCGACTGTCTAATAAATCCCCATTATTATCTAAAAAATCGACCTCTACTTCCACAGTGCCGACTGCTCTTACTTCATATATGTAACCTTGGCAATACCAGGTTTTAACCGTGCCATTTTTTTTCTTCTTTTCTTTTTTATTTGAATAGAATACTTTGCTGCTAACAACGGTAGGACCGGCATAGTATTTTAAAAATTTAAATTTCACAAACTCATCAATATTTTTTAGTTGGTCTTTTCCTTTTTCTCCAAGTGCGCCCATATTTCGAAGTTCTATTTTATTACGGATATCGGTGTAATTAGCAAAAGGATACTTACCAAATAAACTAATAGTACTATTTACCATGTTTATCGTAGCTATTTTATCGTAAGGTGTATTTGTTAAATTTCTAATCGGAAAATAACCAATATTTAGAGTTCCAAGTTTTAGAGAACGGTTCATATATAATTCTGTCTCTTTATAGTTTTTTACATACTTAATTGATCTAGAAAGGGTTTTGTAAGTCTCTTTATAATCATATTTATTAGCAGCATTTTTAAAAGCTTGTAAGCCTTTATTGAAAAACTCGTCAGCAGCATTATTATTATAAGCATTTAATAGGCTATCAGACTTGTTTCGGGTTTTTTCATAATCAAAGTTGTGTAAAGCGATAAACTTTTTTTGTTTAGAAGACAATCTATCAGATAATTCAAATAATTTATTTTGTATTGTGTATAATTTTGAATAAGTGATACATACTTCTTTCATCGGTGCAACAGAAAGATAGTCTTTATACGGAATAGCTTTAGCTTCTAATTTCTGAATGTATGTTTTTCCCCAATTATTTACTTGAGACAAAGCTTTTTCAAAAATATCATTAGATTTTTTAAAATTATTTTTAGCATTCAGAGATTCTATAGATTTTAGAGTAGCCGTTACAAAATCTTTTTTCTTTAAAGCTCTTTTAGCTTCTCTGTATGGTTTTCTAAAATTTTGAGCGCTCAATAATTGAAGACTAAAACACAAAATTAATAATAGGCTTAATTTTTTCATTTTTTATAAAATAGAATTAGTGCATTTTAAAAAGAACAATTGCTGAAAGTTTTTATAGATGAAAAAAATTAATTCTTTTTTTTGTAAAAGTATTGTTTTATTTTTTGTGAGGATATTAGA
Source organism: uncultured Acidimicrobiia bacterium (assembly GCA_964195455.1). GTDB lineage: Bacteria > Bacteroidota > Bacteroidia > Flavobacteriales > Flavobacteriaceae > Polaribacter. Next base: position 17,808 of record CAXMOR010000004.1, on the reverse strand, counting down.
GTACTTCCTTTAAAATAATACCAGATTTCATCTTTCCAAAATTTTTTTGATGAAGTAGACAAGTTCCAATAGGTTCTGGTTTTAGATTATAGATTTGTCTTCAAAACAATAATGATTAATACATTTTGAATTTCACTACTATCGATATTTATTTGTAGTTTTTAATGCTACTTAAATTTAATTAAAAAATTATTCTCAGGAATAATCCTGCAGTTGTAAACAGCGAAAAATCGAACTTTATATCCACAAAAAGTAAGCAAATACTGAACTCGTGAGCTCGTTTCAAAAAAATAGGAATTGGTAAGTTTTCATAAAGCTCGTCGTTCTTTTTGTCCCAATATATTTCTAAAGGGACTTAATGCTTCTGTGATTATAAAATTTTCTGATCATAGCAGCGAACGCTCATTTCTTAAATATCTAAAATTAGATACGGAAGTAGTTGCCAAAAAACACAAAGCGTTTTTTTAAAGAATTAATCAAAGTATTTTTGTTTATAGTTTGTTTAAATTTAAACAAACTATAAACGAGAACAAAAGTTCCTATTATCCAGAAATTAAGACCCATAAGCAGAAGGTTTGTTCTCCATATAACCAGTAAGGTTTAATTACCCACAAACCTCTGAAAACTGAATAAAATTTGGAAATTCAAAAAATAGTTATACATTTGTATTATACAACTTGTATAATACTATTTGATTGTGGCAAAAAACATACTACCTGATTTACTCTCTTCTTGGGAGGAAACTTACAAAAAAGGACAACTAACTTTATGGATATTTCTTGCGCTAAAAGATGGACAAAAATATGTTGATGAAATTAAGGAATTTATTGAAAGTAAATCCAAAAACACAATCAATTGTGAAGAACAAAGTCTGTATAGGAATTTACGGAAATATGAACATATTGACGTAGTCTCATTTGAAAATAAAAAAGGAAATAAAGGACCTGATAGAAAATACTACTTCTTGACCGAAATAGGAACTGAATTACTTGAAAAATTTATCGAAAGGAATATCAAACTGTTCTTTTCAACTGAAATAAATAACCTTTTAAAATAATAAATATGAAAACATTAATAACACCCAACTTATTAAAATTCACTTTAGCAACAATTATACTTACAATAATATTCCGAATTGGATTAAGTACATCAATTACTAACAAAATGACTTTGGCAGTTATTCTATGCTCAGTTTTTTATGGGATTCTAATGTGGTTTAACGGAAATTACTTTGGCAGGAAAGAATATGAATATTTACCAATTTATGATATTGGATTTAGGTTTCATCTTTCGACATTTTTAGCTCATAATTTAATTTCAATATTATGGTTTGTATTTGCTTTTGAATCAAAATATGAAAACATTATAATTATTTATATCACAACTTTAATTTGGTCAGCCTTTTTGATTATACATATGATTTATTATCTATCAGTGAGAAAGTCATCAATCAAAAATTTAGATAAAAAAGATCTATTTGAATAAAAAAACTACACCTAACACCATATAAAATTAATTGCTATCAAATCGCATACTTACGAAAGACCAAACGGACTTTCTTGTTCGTGTTTTATTTACTAACCAAGACCATTAAATATAATTTGAATAAGAATCAAAAATGTAATCTGAACAATGGAAATTGAATCATAACTTCATCCATGAAGACAAATGATTTCGGGAACTATATCCATTCCATGTTTTTAGTAAAATTGATTTTGTCTTAATAAGCATTGAGCGAGAACAGAAAGTGATATTCAACTATGTTGAATATTATATAAAAATCAAAAAAATTAAGCTTCAACCTAATTTTAGACATAAAGCTACATTTGAGTTTCAACTGTTCCTGGTTCCAAATATCATTCATGAAACACTAAATTTGAACTATTTTATAGTTAGTTTAGAATTTAAAATTCAACAATAAAGTTATTTTAAGAATAATGCTGCGAAGAACAAGGGGTTAAATCAAACTATTTTGGGAAGGGTTTATACCCAATTAAATTCTGTTATAAATTCAAATACCTATAAGTATCCGCACCTACTATACCATCCGGTTTTAAATTCTTTAGAGTTTGAAAATATTTAATTTTTTGTTCCAAGGTATCATTAAAATATCCTGTTTTTTCTAAGCCAAAATATTCTTGTAGTTCTTTTACAGCATATCCAAAGCTACCTTTTTTGAGTAAGCTCCTCTTAATTTCTTTGAACTCGTACCCTTCGGATTTATAACTCAAAATAACAATAAAATTGTTAATTTTATAGGACACATCACCATTTTTAAAAGTGGTATAAAACCGCTTATAATCTCCAATCCAGTTCTTTAGACTATTATGAAGAGAAAGTGCATTTTTAAAATTTTCAATAGAGTTTGTCTTGTTAGATGGATTTAATTCATTAAAAAAATGAGCATCCAATTGATAGAAAATATAATGATAGGACTCTATTAGGCCCCACGGCTCCTTTTTATCAAGTGATTTCGGTTTTGGTATTTTGTAATGAGGCGTTATGAGTTTAAATTCTAAGGATGTCGAAGAAATAGAAGTGTAAGAAGTTGAGGTAGAGCCGTCGTTATTTACTGTTTGTGTATCTTCTTTTTTTGAAGGCCAAAACGTTATGTTATATCTGTAAGTCCCAGCGATTTTTTCAGCTAGTTTTAATTTATATGTAATGCCGTTCTTGGTTAAGGGAATATCTACTCCGCTAGCTGAGCCATATTCATTAAGTTTCCATTTAAACAAAGTGCAACGGTCAAAGTCGGTGTCAGATTCAAACGTTATATCTAAATGATCACTTCTTACAATTCCATTTTTTAAAGATAAATTCTTAAATTCTGGACTAAAAGTAGGACTGTTTATATAGTCGTTTTTTGATAGTGGAATATCTAATAATTGCCATTTTGAATTGTCTGGAAAGTGGTTTGATATAAATCTCTCTGGATCTGCATTAAAATATTGTACATCGAAACTTTTATTAAATATTTTTGTCTCACTATCATAGACACCTGCTGCCCAAGTCAAATCATATATTTGATAGTTGCCCTTAACTTTAACAATATTCCAAGCGTGGTTAGAGCTATAGAACCCAATATCTTGTGCACTAGTTTTACCATCTCCAGTTACATAATTGTTTTCAATATTAGAAAGCCCACAGAGAACCATAAATAATTCGGCATAGTCTTGGCACACTCCTTCTCTTGAATTAACAGTATTTAAAGGCTTTCTAGCCCGTTCACCATATACTATAGTGTTTGTGATAAACTTTGCAATAGCGTATACTTTTTGTTCCTCGCTATAGCGCGGTTTTATAATTTGATTATGAAGTTGTTCAATACTGCTATAATTTTGAATTTGGAGATTAGCTAAATGATTATTTATAGCACTGAATTCCTGAGAAATACCTTTCGCTGAAAAACATAGTAAGCAAAGAAATAATCCAAATTTAAATATAATGTTCAACATAATTATAATCCTCCCTTTAGTCTTTAATTAGAAATAATTTTATTTTCTGATGAAGAGCCTTCCTTTTGAAAATCAAGTCTTTTTTTCCAAACTTTTTTTGTGCCTAAGTAGGACTTTTTTTTATTTAAAATATTGATTATGTGATGGTCTATTGGTCTTGATTTGTTAGTATAAAATTTATAATTCGAATAGTGTATATTATCTATTTTTCCAATAATTTCATATTCATTGACCATAAATGTTGAAGTTGTTTTCCAAACCTTTAACAAACATTTCCTCTTGCCATTATCTTGAATGGTGATAAAATAACCATCATTATTAGGGCTGGTTCTGCGATCATGAGGCTCTTTACCAATAATAGTTCCGTAATTATTTATTGGCGCAGTTGGCTGCGGTGCTTTATATCCGCACTTTTTTGAATTTTGCTCTACTCTCTCTCCTCTGTAATGCTTGCCGCTTCCATTATGGTGGTATTGATACAAATCATAGCCATTACAAATTAACTTATATTTTTTTCCTCTTTTTGGAAATGTTTTTTTAATTAGTTTTTTTTGAACACCCTTAGCGTCATCATTAAGTATCGTGTAGCTATAATTGCATTTTTCACCTAGTGCTGCATATACAGGGTTTTCTAATTCAATTAAGATTGTTTCGTTAGGTTCTTTGGTTGAATCATTTGTAATATCCAGTTCAATATACCCTAATTTTTGATTGGCTTTTATTATTAGTGTATCTGTTAATATCGTATAATCTTCTATGTTCGCAGTACCAGAAAATTTTAATGAAATTTTGACTATTGAATCAGTAGTTTTAGAGAGAACTACGGGAATTTTTACTGAGGTTTGTGATTCAGGTATTTCTGTTTCTGGAGTTTCAAAATTAACAACAGAAATCACATCAGTATCAATCTTATCGGTTTCTATCGCTTCTTTTTTCACTTCTTCATCGGCTCTATATTCATTATTTGAAGTTAAACTAGATAGCGTAACTATAAACAACATTAAGAATCCTAAATACACTGCATACTCTTTTTTGTGTGGCCTGACAGAATCAACAGACACAGCAATCGCTTTTTTGGTTTCAATAGTTTTTAATTCAAGTGCCTCAGAATTATTTTTCTTAAGTATTAATTGTACCGACTCAAAAGCCCACAGGCTGCACAATTTCAAACAAATTAAAAGTATGCTTAAATTTGGTTTAACATTTTTTAAATAAGGAGTTATATTGTTTTGTATTCCTGTTATAATTAAAGGAAACGAAAACGTCTGTTTCTCTAGATTAAAATGAAGTACTTCATTTTTTTTGAGAAAAATCTGCTGCTCTATTTTTTTATATCCAGATTTTTCTACCATCACAGTAATGGCGGTGCCGTTAGACACATCAATTGATGTACTGAACTCGGCTCCAAAATAACGTTCATTATTTACTGAAATATTAGCCTCAATGCCATTCGCTATTTTAACAGTTAGAATGCTAACCATATCTTGAGAAACCTTTTTAATTTGATTTTTCAGTGCTACTAATTCTTTTTTAAAAGCAGTACAGGTTTTAAAACGTTCTTTGGGGTTTTTGTGTGTTGCCTTCTGAATAATAGCGTTCATTTTAAGACTCGCATTGGGATATATAGATTGAATTGACGGCAGTGGTTCAGTAGCGACTTTTAAGTAAATTTGGCCCTGCGTAAACCCTTCGTAGGGAGCCTTTCCTGTAACCATTTGCCAAAGTGTAACACCAAGGCTATAGATATCTGAATACATGGTAATAGGATCTCCATTGCAATGTTCTGGACTCATATACATTGGTGTATACCCTGCCGAGGCACCTATTTTTGTTAATGTCGGATCATTTTCGGTGTTTTTTGCAATCCCAAAATCCAATAATCGAATCTCAAAATCATCATTAATCATAATATTTGAAGGCTTAATATCTCTATGAATAATTTTCTTTTTATGAATATAATTCATTGCCTCCAACACCTTAATGTAAAGATCAATTGCTACATCTTCTACAATGGGTCCAGAAATGTTTTTAATATAATCATCCAGTGGATGGCCCTCAAAGTATTCCATCATTAGATGACATCCCAAATTGTTTGCCACGTATTCATAGACTGTGACAATAGATGGATGCTCAAGACCTGCCAGAGTTTTAGCCTCTTCCTCAAAACGTTTTACATGCACAGTATCGGCTGTTAATGATGGATGTAAAGATTTGATTGCAACCCTTCGTCCCAGTACAGTATCTCGTGCAAGAATTACGGTACCTTGAGCGCCTTCACCAAGATCCTTTATTGTTTCATATTTTTCTAAACCTTTCATAATTTTTCTTAATTAAAGTACTTCAACTTTTTTCTTAAGTTGTCTAAATATAAAATAGGTTATGATTATCATTAATAGCAAAACCGCAATAATATCAAGCTTTAAGGTGCCTGCTAAATCACCAAACCAATTTGGGTACTCTACATAAAACTTACCTTTTAATTGCTCTATGGCATTTGAAGCTGTCTCCTCAATTTCTAAACCAATACTAAGATTTGAAATTATAACTTCTTTTTGAATGGCATTAAACCCTTCGGTTCCCCAGCGTGTAAATGTTAAATAGCTAATAACCTCTACAAAAGGAGTATTTATTTTTGCGACTAAGCCTGCTAGCATTATCTGAGGAATAAGCACGAGCGGAACAATGGTCATTACCTTTTCGGCTGTATCCAGGGTAGCTGATAGCAAAAGGCCAAGAAATGTTGCTGCAATAGATAAAAAAGACATCCATATAAAAGCAGAAAATGGGGCATTATACTCTAATATAGCCTCATTTAAACTATAGCGGAAAAATAATATCCCGATAAAAATTGCCGATTGTACAATAGAAAAGAAGGCCAAAACAGATATTTTAGATAATACGTAGGGACTGATATCCATATTAAACATTCGCTCTCTTTTAAAAATGGAAAGCTCACTTACAATTTCTCTAGCAGCATTATTTGTTCCAAACCAAATAGCAGATAGTGCAGTGATAAATGGCACGGCAGGGGTGATGTTATCAAAAATCAGACAAATAAGAATAGCAATAATAGGCGCTTGTAGAAGCATTACAAAAGAATTAACCTTGTCGTTGGTTTTGATTTTAAAATAACGCTTACTGAGCCATATGTACTGTTCAAAAAATGACTTATTAAATGACTTCGATAAAGTGCTTGCAGTTTCAAGCACTTTACTAACAGGACGTGGATTCCTGTATTTTTCTATCCAATAAGAGTCAGATAGCAATGAGAAAACAGAAACCGCTGTTTTAACCCCGAAATAGCTTTTATAGCTTTTGGAATCTCCAAAATATGCAGGCAACCCTCCTTTAGCTAGAAATATGACTTCATCCATATACTCGAGGTCTTCAGGCTTGTGTGTTACCATAACAACTGTAGTACCTCTCTTCGATAAATCTTTTAATATATTTAAAAAATCCTCAATAGTTTGTGGATCAAGAGGTGAAGTTGGTTCATCAAGAAATAAAATTAATGGTTCAGACAATAACTCTAAGGCAATACAAACACGTTTTCGTTGGCCTCCACTTATTTTTGAAATTAAATTATTTTTCACGTGTAACACCCCTAGTTGTTCTAGAATTTTATCAATTTTAATATCAATATCATTTTCTGTAAAACTGTTTAATCGTAATTTTGCAGTGTAATAAAGTGATTGCTTCACAGTTAATTGACGATGTATTGTGTCATCTTGAGGCACATAGCCTATTTGGGTTTTTAAGTATTCATAATTTGAAATTAATTCTTGCCCAAATAAGTAAACTTTCCCATTTGTGGCAGGTGAGACCCCATTAAGAGTGTTCATCAGGGTTGTTTTTCCACACCCTGAAGGCCCCATTATGGCTAACAATGATTTGGAAGGAATGGCCAAATCCATTTTACCTAACACTTTAATTTTCTTGCCACTGTTAATGAACTCCTTTTCTATCCCCTTAACGCAAATAGCGAGTTCTTCAGATAAATCTTTTGTAGCGCCTTCTAGAGATAATTGCAGCTTTCCAATAAATATTTTGTCAGAAAGCATAATCCTTTGTAAGCCCTTAATTTTACTACCGTTTACAAAGGTACCGTTTGTGGAGTTTAAATCTTTTATAGAGTAGGTTCCATTAGATTGCTTGGTGATTTCTGCATGCTCCCTGCTTACAGAGCCACTATTTAAAATGACATCACAATCATCAGCTCTTCCAATCACAACCTTAGACTTGGTTTTTAATTTATCTAAAATATTAAGTTTATCTTCTTTCAGAGAGTGATTACTCAAAGCCTCAACAACAATTAATACACCATTTGCACTCGCCAATTGAATGGTGTCTTTAGGATTTACTAGATAGGTTTTAGAAGGTGAAATTTTTGCACCATTTAAAAAGGTCCCATTCGTGCTGCTAAGATCCTGTAAATGAAGTTGGTTTTCAGTGTCGTAAACAAGTTGGGCATGATTGCTAGAGATTAACTTATTGTTTAATTTTAACGAGGCCCGTTCACCTGTGCCGATAACTACAACATACTTTTGGTTGTTAGAAAATGCTATTTTTTTAAATAATGCATTGTTTTGATATAGATATAGTTTTAAGCCTGAACTCATTATTTTATATTAACTTCTTGGGTTATAGGGTTATAATCTACTTGTTTTAAAATAGTCACTGGTACTTGAATCTGATTGAAAACTATTACTGCATTTGCTCTAATAAATAAAGAATATCTTCTTCTAAACAGGTTTTTCAAAATTGATTTCCCAAGTTTTGCTGTACTTAATGAGATGGCAGATTCAATATCTATCTTACTTTTTCGAACCACTTGTATGGAGTTTCCTAAACTTGATTGACCAACCAAATTAGTGTATGTGTTTGAATCAAAAATTTCAATATTTAACTTTTCAATGGTATAGTCAAAGTTAAAATTATTTTTAAAGGTTAAAGTCGACACAATATCAACAGTTGAAAGTCTAATATTTTTCACCGTTATAGCTCTAAACTTAACATCAGATTCTTTTAAATTATTTTTCAAAAGAGGTTCCATTAAATCAGATAACCTTAATTGATGTTCAATATCAAACTTATAATTGATTGAAAATATTGAAACTTTAGCAGACCCTTTTACACGTAAATTCAAAGTGTCATTTAAATTGACGGGTTGCTTAAATAACTTATAATCAACAATAAGCTTAGTTTTAAGGCTTAATGTATCTCGTTTTTTAATATAAAATTCATTCATTAACATAATTTTCCCAATAAATAAACTATCTATAAACAGCTCCAGTTTCACATCCTTTGAACGTAAAGCAAACCTATTTGGGTTATAAAGTTTAAGATCTATTAAAACAGTGTAAGAATCATCACTTGACGCCATGACCACATTATCTATAGATACTAGCTTAGGATCCTTAATTGAGGTGCAGGCTGTGATGCCCAATAAGATGATAGTAATTAAAAAATATTTTAAAAATAACTTCATGTTAGTTACAGTTTTTATTATAATTTGAAGTTAAGTGGTTTATAATGCATTTTGATCTGTTTTTAGAATAAGGGTGGGATCGAAAGAAGTTGTCAACGACATCAAATTCATTTTCGTTTTGACTCATCCGCTTCCATAATGTTACAGCATCACAGTTTCTAAAACTTGAAGGATAAACTAAGTCCATTCCAAATAAATCCGCTTCACTTTCTTGCTTTTGATTAAAACTTTGAGTGATTGCATTTTCAATTCCTAAAACAATTTCCCCTAAAATTCCCCAGTTATTAGCTGCCTTTTGTTTTTTCATACCGATAGTCAAATGCCCTAATTCATTATGAGCTATTTCATGTGAAATTATTGCTGCTATTTCAGAGTTTGTATTACAAAAATCATACATTCCTTTAAAGAAAAAAATATGACCTCCAGCAGTCATAGCATTTAGCATTGAATCATCAACAAAATGTATTTTGTATTTAAATCCTCTTGGTTTAGCCAAACGACTTACTAAATTTCTCAATATGGCATTTAAATTTTTAAACTCTGTACCATCCTCAATAAATTGATATTTCTTTTTGTAAGTCTTTAATATCTTAAGACCAGCGTCTTGTTCATCATCAACCGAAATATTGATATCATCAAAAAAGGTACTTTGAACATCTCTTGTGAGCTCTCCAAAATTATAGATGGCATCATTACTTCCAATATCTCCATTATTGGATAAACATGAAAAGTCATAAGTTACAGTGGTGCTCTGTTTTTTTTGTTGTTTTGACTTTATTTGTGTATCTGAGTCAATACTTTCAGATATATTTCCAAACCCATTGTTATTATTAAATTGATTATAATTTTTATCAACAAAGGACATAATCAAAACCACTACAAATAGTATCAAAATAAAAATTAGTAAAAATTTATAAACAGGTTTTAATTTATTTTTTTTAACGATTAAATCAAGTCTATTATTAACTCGTGGGGGTGGGTTGTTTAAGGTTTCATAAATTTTATCAAGATTGTCATCAACGATTAGGAATCGAGGCCACTCAATCAAAGAATTCCCAACTAAAAGAATATCAAAAGTTTCTAATTTTACCGATTTATAAATTCGAATACCATTGACATAGGTTCCATTGGTTGAACCTAAATCTGTAATAAATACATTTTTATCATCATCAATAAATATTTCGAGATGTTCTCTTGAAACAGAAGTGTCTTTAATGACAATATCATTTGTCGATGCTTTACCTATTTTAATTTGCTGCATGATCTATCTCTTCTATGCTATTAATAAATTCGTCACAGTTTTTAAATCTTTTGTCTGGGTTTTTAGATGTAGCGGTATCAATAATTTTTTGCAATCGGTTATCCACATGAGGATAAATAGCAATCAGTCGTTCTAATGGCTCTTTCTGAATTTTTCGAATAATTTCATCTTTAGTGTCTTTAAGCGAATAAGGAGTAATTCCCGTTAGCATTTGATGTAATAAGACGCCCAATGCATAAATATCTGTTCGATGATCTAAAGTAGAGTCTATTTCCAGTTGTTCTGGAGCCATATACATAAGGCTTCCTACAATTTGGTCCATTCGGTCTTCTTTAGTTCCCTGAGATATTCCATAATCAATAACCATCACTTTTCCAGAATCACTTATGAGAATATTATTTGGTTTAATGTCTAAATGTAAAACTCCATTGTATCCAGCAATTGGTATTTGTTTTTGGTGTGCATATCCAATAGCAGCGGCGATGTCCTTAATAATTGCAATTGCAACTTCTGAAGGAATAGGACCTGTAACCGTTCTAATGTATTCCTCTAGAGTCTTACCTTCAATATAATCCATCACCAAATGTGCACCGTCTTTTAATATGAAATTCTTTAATTTTACGATGTTTGGATGGGATAGCATTAAATAAATATTTGCTTCAATCCTAAAACGTTTCAACATCGCAGGATTGTTTTCAAAATGACTTTTAAACAAAGATTTTACAGCAACCTGAAAACCGGTATGGGTATCCAGGGCTAGGTTGACGACGCCTGTACCCCCTGTTCCAATTTCCTTTACATGTATATATTTTGCTCCTAAGTCTGGAAACATAAATTTTTATTGTTTGTTTAGTGTATCACTTTTCGTTTCATTTACCTTTTTTGATTTTTTCTTCTTCTCATTTACTTCTGCACTATTACCACCTATATCAATTGTAATTTTACTTCCTACTTTTACTGATATTTCATTTTTAACTTTCTCAACCTTCGAGCTGTCAGTTTTGGTTTTTTTTGCCTCTAATTCCTCTTTTTTCTCTAAGCGTTCTTTCTCTAATCGCTCTTTCCTCTTTTTTTCTTTTTTAGTTTCTTCAGAAAATTGATTGTTAGGTTCTTTTTCTTTTCTTTTTTTCTTCTTATTTATTTTGGGCATATCAACTTTACCGTCGGTAACGGTCACCATTAAGTAATCGCCTACGTCTAGAGTTTTAACCTCTTTTCTGTATTTCCAAATTGAAATTGACTCATTACTCCCTTCCTTGTAAAACAAAAGACAGTCTTTACAATAATTTTCTTTTCCTACATTTTCTATAACTTTATGATTAAATTTATCATTAAGTCTATCCTTTCCCCAGCCAGCTTCAACAACAACTATTATGGTATCTATTTTACTTATTGGTTTTATAATTTCTATTTCTTTCTCTATTGGCGGTTGCAGGGGCTGTTGATTAGGCTGGATGAACACAAGGCAAACAATAACTAATGCTCCAATTAAAACAGAAGAAATGACTACTTTATTTTTTAAATAGCTTAGAGCGTTTTTTTTCTGACTTAGCTGATCAATTACAATTTGTTGTGTTTTTGTGTCGATTAAATCTTCATTATTTTTATTTACAAACTGTGTCTTGATGTGTTCACTTTCGAAGACTTCAATCAAGTCAACAGAAATATTGTCATGCCCTCCTGCGGCCTCAGCCATTGTTATAAGGTTATTACATTTTGTTTCAAGTGAGGTATTTGTACTAATAACAGAGTTGATCATTCGATCGTTTATCAGGCCGTTTAAACCATCAGAACACAATAAAAAAGAATCTCCTGATTTGGCTAAAATGGGCTTTGAAGCGACTTCGACCTCAACTTCTGCGGCAATTCCAAGTGCGCGAGTTAATTGGTTTTTGTTTGGGTGCGTTTCCATTTGTTGATCAGTAATTTCTCCTTTATCAACTAAACCTTGCACATAAGAATGATCTTTCGTTATTCTGTAAAGTTTTTTATCTGTGTGGATGTAAATTCTACTGTCTCCGACATGGGCAATGTAAATCAATCCTTCACTCTCCAATAATACAGTACAGGTTGTGCCCATCCCTTTAAATTCTGGCTCCGCTTGTGCAAAACCAAAGATTTGCAAATTGGCAAAACTAATAGCTTCGTTTAGCGCCACTTGAGGAACTGGATTCGGAGTATTTGAAAAATACTCACGTATGGAGTTGACCGCAATATTTGAGGCTTTAGCACCACCAATATGGCCTCCCATTCCATCACATACAATACGAAGGTTCATATTGGATTTATTTGGTGTAGTAATATTACCAATACAATCTTCATTGGCTTTGCGAACTAGGCCAACTACTGTTTTTGAAAAATGATTTAATTTCATCTGTTAATTTTATAGGTAGAATGTAAATGTAGCGTCTCCAATTTCAATAATATCTCCGTGTTTTAGAGGGTTACTTTTAAGTTTATATCCATTTATAATTATTCCATTAGTACTGTCATTGTCAAGAATCATATAATTCGATGCTTTGAATATAATAGAGAAGTGTGTTCTAGACATATTCAAATTTGAAATATGAATGTCATTAGATTTTTTATCTCTACCAAAACTCATGGAAGGTTTGATGATTTCAAAAGAATCACTGTTTTCGGAATCCGAAAATTTTAAAATTGGGAAATTCCCTAAAGCTTTCATTTCTTGAATTAATTTAGCTTCTTTACTGTTTTTAGCTTTTAGTAATTGCGCGGCATTTAAATCATTTGTTCGCTGTTGTTCAAGTTTTTTTATAGATTCAATCTCTTTTTTCTGATTTAAAATTTCAGCTTGCTGTTTTAAATTATTTTTCTTCTGTTGTTCCGCTTCGTTCAATGATTTTAATCTATTAGCTTGTTGTTTGGTCTTAACTTTTTTAATAACTAGCATCATTAAAGCTGTTAGTAACACACTAATTGAAATTGTCGATAATGGGTTTTTTTGAAACTGACCGAAATACCAATTCCCAGGTGAATAGTAAATAAATTCATTACTATGAGGAGAATTAAGTTCTTTTACTAGAATTTGTTGTTCGCTACCATCCATATAAACACTCTTAAGAAATAGTGTTGCTTTTGCAGTCGTCCCTTTAGAACGTCTAACAACGTTATTTAATATCGAGTTTATTAGAGTCTCTGCTTGAAATTGTTTTTTTAGATTGGTTCTTCTCAAATTACCTCGACTCAGCTCAAGTACTTTAGACTCTCCATAAGTTTGAGCTGCTAAAATTGGATTTGTATGTTGACGATAATCGGATCGATTATACTTAATCGTATTGATAACAATTTCCTTTTCTTGGGCTATTTTTATAACATTTACAAATGTTTTTTGAGTTGAGTACTTGTTAGTAAGTTCTTCAGATAGCAATAAAATAGATTTACTGTAACCTTTTGGAACTTCGACTAATAAATCGACCCCCTCCAAAATTGCGCCTGGTATTTCAGAAACGATCTTTTTCTCTCTATTCTTTGAAGCATCGTATTTTCCAATAGCATCTTTGAGAACTTTAATGTCATCCGTAAAATTAGCATGTAAAAGATTAATTATTCGTGTATTATCTTTTCTTAAATGAAAGGTGGCAATTTGAATTTGATCTCCAGGGTTTACAAACTTTGATATAGAATTTTCTAGCGCTCTAAAAAATGTATTAACCTGTTCTATTCTCTGAACATTGTTAATTGACTCCACTAAGATTAAAACACATTTATTTTTTTTTGAATAATTAATTGTGTCTTTCACTTGAGTCATCGAAATAGAGTCTATTAGGACTTCATTTGAACCTGAGATTTTAAAGAAATTATAGTTGGCTTCTGTCTTAACCTTTGGGTTTCTGTTAGAAATATCGAAACTTAAAGAAGGGTAGTTTATTAAATCAACTTCACTATTTATTTTAATTTGAGCTTGAAGACTTAAAAAACTAAAAAATATTATGCAGAAATATAGAACGGAGTTTCTCAATGTGGTTGTTATTTAAAAGCTTTTTTGAAAAGCAAAGTTGTATTACCTATTTTAACTTCATCTCCATCAGTCAGCTGATAAGGATCTCTTGGAGATAAATCTTCGCCGTTTATAGTGGTTCCGTTTGACGACATTTCATCAGAAAGTAAAAAGGTGTCTTTTCTGCATAAAATGAGTGCGTGAATAGAAGAAACTTGTGGGTCCTGAACCGTAATCTCATTTGAAGATTTTGATCCCATCATATTTCTACCTTCAAGTATTTTGAAATCAACACCAAAATCTTCAATATCAAAGCTTACTAGCCAACCTCTCAATCGTCTTCTGACTTGTGCGCTAGAAGCATCACTTGAAGCTCCCTGTTGGGCGCCAATAATCATTGTTTTTGTAGCGTCAAAAGAATCTAATGTTTCTTTTAAGTTCGTTGTTTTTGTGGAACCTTGACCTCCAAAAACTTGCGTTTTTAAGGATTCATTTTCAGAACTTGTTTCCGTTTTAGATAAAAACTCTGTTTTTATATCCCCTGATGAATTATTTTCAGGACAGTAAGGACAGCTAGCCTTATCTTCTTTATAAAAATGACCTTTTGAACATTGATTAAAACCTTCCATGTTTTTTATTTAAATTAGAATTTATGTTTTTTAATTGAAAAAATCAGATTCAGAAATACCTGATTGCGTTAAATTACCACTAACAGATTTTTCCATTGTAATAACATAACCACCCACTTCATTTACCTGAAATTGCATAGATTTATCATCTTTATTAAAATGTCTATTTCCGTTTCGATCGGTCCACATATATTTACAAATGTATGTCCCAATCGGAATGCTCTTAAATTTATAGGTGTCGTTTGATTTTATATAAGCGTGCTGCACAACTCTGCTCGAGTTAAGTTGTTCAATAGCAACTATAATATCACCAGAAGAATTATTTATTTGAATATAGGTATCTTGGGAATTGTCTAAAATTTCTGTTGGAAATTTGTTAGCAAAAACTTTTTGTCCAGTATAATATTGGGCATTAACTGAAATTGAAGAAATAACAAAAAAAACAAAAAAAAGTTTTTTTGAATTTAGTATACACATATTATTGGGGGATAACATAAATCTAAACTAATGTTTTTTTTTTAAATAAGATAATTATCCGCACTAAAACTTTATCTCTCAATAAGAAAATTTTATACGATGTACTCCTAGAAATAAAAATTAGACAACTGCTAAGGAAGAAGGTATCAGAAACGGAGCGTAAATTATAAGTGACTTATTACAAGATTATTACCTAGTTAAACATAAATGTTTTGTATTTATTTTTCTCATAAATGAAAAATTTTATATTTTGCGGACTTTGTAAATACTCAAAACTTGAATTTAACAAAAATAGCCTATGTTTTTTATAAATTATTACCAAATAACTTTTTTCCGTTAAGCGGATAGCGCTGGCGACCAGTATTCAATTCTAATTCTGAAAAATAAAACTTCATTCAAAGGAATCTACAATTCATTAAACTTTTCCTTCATCGTGGGGTTGCCGTGCGTTAGCTTTTTTATCGTTAAATCATCTGCTTTATTGTTTGCCAAACGCAAATTATTTACAGAAGATAGCAAGGCGTCTTTTGTTTTTTGTAAATGATTTATCGTTTTATCGATCTCTTCAATAGCGGTTTTAAACTGGCGGCTTGCTAGATCGTAATTACGTGCAAACCCCGTTTTGAAATCATTTATCTTATCTTCAAAATTAGTGATGTCTACATTTTGATTTTTCATGATACTCAATTCTGCTTTGTATTCCAAAGATTTCATTCCGGCATTTCTAAGTAAGGTAATTATGGGAATAAAAAATTGCGGTCGAATTACGTACATTTTTGGATATTTATAAGAAACATCTACAATACCAGTGTTATAAAACTCATTGTCTACTTCTAACAAAGAAACAAGCACTGCATATTCACAACCTTTGTCTTTTCGGTCTTTATCTAATTTTGCAAAGAAATCTTCGTTCTTCTTTTTTGTAGCAGTTTGGTCGTTTTCATTTTTCATTTCAAACATAATAGAAATGATTTCATTACCATTTACATCTGCTTCTTTGTAAATATAATCTCCCTTAGTGCCTCCAGATGCATCGTTGTCTTTCTCAAAATAGGCATTTTGAAATGCAGTGGCTCTTAATTTATTAAACTCAGTTTCGCAATGTTGCTCTAGGGTTTCCCCAATCATTTTGGTAGATAACTTTTGCTTAAAATCTTTTAAGCGTTCTATTTCTTCGTCTTTAAGTTTTAAATCTTTTGAAACGAAATCGAACTCTCTTCTAAAATCTTCTCGTAAAGATTTCTCGAGGTTCTCTTTTTCAGCTTCTTTGAGTTTTACATCGTTGACAAGCTGGTTCTTTTGCTTTTCGAGGTCACTTACCGCATTCTGCAATTCTAATTTCTTTACTGTTTCGGCTCTGTCAATTTTAGATTGCAGTTCTTGAAGCTGTTTTTCTTTTTTAGATACTTCTTCAACTAGCTCTGCTTTACTTTTAAATTCTAATGCACTAATCTCTTTATCTTTCTTATTCAGTAATTCTTGAAATGAACTTTTTATTCTTGATTCTGTAATAGCTATTGCTGATTGTTTTTCTTTTTCAGCAGCCTGTAAACGACTGTTTAATTCGTCTTGAAATTGCTGGTCACGCACTTGTTTTACAATGTCTGTATATACAGAATCATCTACTTTAAAAACTTCTTTACAATTCGGGCATTTTACAGTATTGTCTTTCATAACTTATTTTTTTGTATTTGTTACGCTGTCATTTTTATACATAGACTTGTGGTTTAGTGCAGGCATATTTCAGGACAAGTCATAATTTAATACGAATGTTGTTGTATAGGGTTCGTTGCGTGTTTTATTCGACTAATTTACTAAATAAAATACGAATCAATAAAGTCCTTTTGTATTTTCGTAAGTACACGATTTGCAAGCAATTCATGTTATACGGTGTTACCAAATCGTTTTTATTCATTCCTTTATTTTTTTCAATTTTCCTTTCCTATAACACATATTATGAAACTTTTCAGATTTAAAGACTAAATAAAAATTCCACTAACTTTTTCTGTAAGTACTAAGATTTGTTTCAATAATATGATAATTAGATTTATTCATTTTTAGAACTAGTCTTTCAGAATTGTCAGGTTTTACAATTGATATTGTTCCTTTATTTATTGATATGAGATAGCACAAAAATCACAATGCATCGTTTCCCCAACAAAACTATAATCCACTTAATCATAATATGCAAGATTTTAAATGTAACTAATGATTAAAATTCATTGACTTTAATCCATTTTTATAATACTAAAATGACAAAATAACCAACTGTTTGTCATTGGAGAAATTGGGTGAGAAAAGATACTAAAAACTTAAAAATTATCTCCTAGAATAATATTAAAAAATTCAATTCTTTTCTTTACAATGATTTTCATTGTTTTCAGTTGAACTTTCAATGGTATTGATCCTTTAATTTTATTTAAAAACAATAAAAACTTACCACCAAAGGAAATCCCTCGTAAAATCAATTTTGGAGCGATTTTCCAAAGAACTAAAAAACAATGAAAATTCAATGTGTATTTACTTTGGTATATATA
>CAXMOR010000003.1:0-48222 GCA_964195455.1 uncultured Acidimicrobiia bacterium | reverse complement strand
TCAGCTTTAATAACTACAGAGGCCAGTATTAATAAACTAATTTCAAAATCACCGCTTAATGTTTGTGCTTTTCGCTGCTGATATGCTTGTTGACTACCTTGTTGATGACCTTGTTGATAGTCTTGCTGTTCTTTTACAAAGTCTTCTTTGGTAAATTTATCAACTACCGTTGCTGCAGCAAAACCTAAAATAGCTCCAATAGGTCCTCCAAATGTAAATCCAATTCCGGCTCCTAGCCATTTAGAAAAATTACTCATCTTTTGTCAATTTTTGATCCTCAAATATACTGTTTTGATTGTGTTATATTCCTTATCTTTGTATTCTAAATTTTAAAAAACTATGTACCCAGAAGAATTAGTAAAACCGATGCGCGAAGAGCTAACAAATAACGGTTTTTCAGCTTTGTATTCAGCAGATGATGTAGATGCTGCAATTGCAACAAAAGGAACAACCTTAGTAATGGTAAATTCTGTTTGTGGTTGTGCTGCAGGTACCGCAAGACCAGGAGCAATTGCTTCTCTTGGAGCTGAAAAAACACCAACAAACTTAACCACTGTTTTCGCTGGTGTAGAAAAAGAATCTACTCAGAAAGCAAGAGAACACATGATTCCTTTTCCTCCATCTTCTCCAGCCATAGCGCTGTTTAAAGATGGTAGTTTAGTGCACATGCTAGAGCGTCATCATATTGAAGGTAGATCTGCACAAATGATTGCCCAAAATTTAGCACAAGCTTATGATGAGTTTTGTTAAAATTATATTATAAATCCTTTCCAAAAGAAAGAACTTTAAAATCCATTCTATTTAGAATGGATTTTTTATTTTTATAAAAAATCCAAAACATGACCTCCTTATTATCTACGTATACAAAAGAAGAGTTAGAAAAAAAATTTAAGTCGCAAAAAACTATTGCTGTTGTTCAAGGGGTCGTTGTAATTTTAATGATTGTTTTCGCAATATTTTCTTCAATAGAAAAAGGTATTTCTTTTCAAACTTTTTTACCTTTATTCTTCGCTCCAATGTTTTTTGTAATGCTTTTTGAAGTAAAAAAAATAAAAAAAGAACTCTCTTTAAGAAAGTAATATGAATCAAGAAAAGGTAATTGAAGACACAATTAAATTTGTAAAAAAGGAATTAGAAAATGCTGAAGGTGGCCATGATTGGTTTCACGTAGAACGTGTTTATAAAAATGCTCTTTTAATTTCTAAGGAGGAAAATACAGATCTTTTTGTAGTTTCTTTAGGAGCATTACTACACGATATTGCTGACCCAAAATTTTACAATGGTGATGAAACTGTTGGGCCTAGAATAGCTTCTAAATTTCTTGAAAAACAAGAAGTTCATAAAGACATCATTGCACATGTTATTAATATAATTAAATACATTTCTTTTAAAAATTATTTTGATGAAAAAGGCCTGAAATTTACATCAAAAGAATTAGAAGTTGTACAAGATGCTGACAGATTAGATGCAATTGGAGCTATAGGAATTGCGCGTTGTTTTAATTATGGTGGATTTAAAAACAGAGCACTTTACAATCCTGAAATTGCACCCAATTTAAAAATGAGTAAAGAAGAATATAAACATTCAACTGCACCTACTATTAATCATTTTTACGAAAAACTATTATTACTAAAAGATAAAATGAATACTCTTTCTGGTCAACGAATAGCTTCAGAAAGGCATCAATTTATGGAAGAATATCTAAAACAGTTTTATAACGAATGGAATGGCAAACTATAATTTTAGTTTTCTTTTGCCACTTCTAATGCTGTAATTTTATATTCTAAAACTGCCAATTCTTCCCCGAACTCAACAATCTGCTCTACCGTTAAATCTTTACTTGAATTAACAAAATCTTTCATTTGCTTACTTTTAAACGAGTAATATTCTAATGCCTTTTCAATCTTGTTTTCTAATATAATTTCCATAATTTATTGAATTAAATCTTTCATTTCACTTCTATAAATAGAAGCGCTTCTACCTGTAAACTCTTTAAATAGCTTGTTAAAATGTGAAAAGTTATTAAAGCCACACTCAAAACTTATATTCGTGATACTCATATTGCTCTCTGCCAACAACTTAGTAGCATGCACCACTCTGTATTCATTCACTAATCTTGTAAATGTTTTTCCTGTAGATTTTTTAAAATACCTACAAAACGCAGGCAAGGTCATACTTACAAGATCAGATACCTCATCTAAACTTATATGTTCTTTAAAATTATCATTAATATGCTTATAAATGATTTCTATCTTATTACTATCTTGTGGTATTGTTTCGAAAGCAAAACCATTTGCATTTAATAATGTATAATCCTCTGTAGTCGCTAAATCATTTAAAATTTCAATAAAAGAAGCGATTCGATTTGCTCCTTCTAAATCTACTAATCTTTCAATTTTAGCACCAATTCTTTGTTTAACTTCAAAATTAAAACGAACTCCTTTTTTAGCACGTTTAAAAAGTGCCGCAATCGCTGACATTTCAGGAATTTTAAAAAAATCTTTTCCTAAGAAATCTGGCAAAAACTGTATCAAAGTTTCAGAACCATTCGTTGTTAAACGATCTATATAACCAATATGCGGCAAATTAGACCCTATTAGTACTAATTGACTATTATTAAAATAACTTATATGATTACCTATATGTCTTTTCCCTTTTCCTTTATTAACATATACCAATTCTATTTCTGGGTGAAAATGCCATAAGGGTGTATTTGTTTTTAAAAACTCTACATGTTTTTTCACCAATAAAGAAGCACCAAAATTAGGTGTAATTTTTTCAAATGTTGGCTTTTTCTGTAACATGATACAAAAATACAACACAGAAAAGAGATTACCTATATAAAATTATCAATTTTGTGTGCTAAATTAACTTAACACATACTTAACACAAGTCAATTTGTTAATTTAGAACATAAACTTACCAATTATGTTGTTTTTTTATTATAGTTCTTCTTCTAACTTTGCACTATAAAATGAAAATTATGTTAAACAAAGAAGGAATTTTATTTACAACAGTAATTGTATGTTTCGCAATCCTTTATTTAGTTCAATTAGTAACAATTGGATTTTTGATAACAGATAGTGAAAAAAAGAATTAATTATTAAAAAATAAGCTTATGAAAACAATTAAAACAAAAGTATTAGTAGTAGTTTTTATGCTAGGAGCAATAGTAAACTACGCCAACAGTAAAGATGTAAACAACGTATTAAATGCTAAAAAAATTAAAGTAGTATTTAATGATGTAAAAAAAGGCCATTTACTTACCATTAAAGATAATGATGGTATAATTCTTCATTCTGAAACTGTATCTAGAGCAGGGTTACTGGATAAAGTTTTTGATTTATCTTTTTTAAATGATGGTAAATACACAATGGAATTAAATAAAGATTTTGAAATCATTGTAAAAACCTTAGTAATCAAGAACAATAAAGTAATTTTTAATGAAAACTCTAAAAATGTAATTTTTAAACCAGTAATTAGAAATGAGGAAAATGTTCTGATGATTTCTAAAATTGCTTTTGACAAAAAACCTTCAAAAATCTCATTATACTATAATGATGAAATCATTTACTCAGAAACTGTAAAAAGTGAAGTACTTTTAAACAGAGTGTACAAATTAGATCAAGAAGCAAAAGGAGACTATCAAGTTGTTATATACAATAATAATAGAAGCTACCTTCACAACTTTAAAATTTAAGGATTAGTATTCTTGTAATTAAATTTTTGACCTAAACTTAAAAAAAACGAGCCTTAATTGGCTCGTTTTTTTTTACTAATTCTAAGCTCCTGGAAAACTAGGCTTTCTTTTTTCTAAAAATGCAGTTGTCCCTTCTTTAAAGTCTTCTGTTCCAAAACAATTGCCAAATTCATTAATTTCCACGTTAAAACCATTTGTACCATCTTTAAAATTTGCATTTACAGCTTTAATTGCTCCAGAAATTGCAACAGATGAATTTCGCATAATCTTACTAGCAATCTTTTCTGCTAAAGGCAATAATGCTTCTTGAGTCGCTACATGATTTACCAAACCACAGTTCAATGCATCTTCCGCAGAAATCATACCACCAGTCATAATTAGTTCCATTGCTTTTCCTTTGCCCACTAATTGCGGCAAACGTTGCGTACCTCCATAACCAGGAATTACCCCTAAAGAAACTTCTGGCAAACCCATTTTCGCATTATCAGATGCAATTCTAAAGTGACAAGCCATTGCCAATTCTAAACCCCCACCCAAAGCAAAACCATTTACGGCAGCAATTACTGGTTTTGATAAACTTTCTATATAATCGAACAACATTTCTTGTCCTTTTCTTGCCAAAGCTCCTCCTTCATCAACAGAGAAATTTGCGAATTCAGAAATATCTGCACCTGCAACAAAAGCTTTTTCTCCACTTCCAGTAAGTATAATTATCTTAACATCTTCATCGGCTTCTAAAACTTCAAAAGCTTTACTTAACTCATAAATTGTTTCACTATTTAATGCGTTTAGTTTTTTTGGTCTATTGATCGTTACTTTTCCTAAAGCATTGTTTTTTTCAACTAAAATATTATTGAATTTCATAGTATATAATTTTAAAACTAATTATTTTTATTCTTTCGGTAAAGTTATGGTAAAAACAGTTCCTTCTCCTTCTTCTGATGTAAACGAAATTGAGCCTTCATAAGCTTCTATAATGTTTTTAATCATTGGTAAACCAAGACCCATTCCACTAGACTTTGTGGTAAACTTTGGTTCAAAAATTAAGTCTTTAACATCCTCAGAAATTCCTTTTCCATTATCAGAAACTATAATTATTATGTTCTCTTTATCTAACGAAACTGTAACATCAATTATTGGGTTTTCTATATTCTTTGATGCCTGCATCGCATTCTTAACCAAGTTGGTAACAATCCTAATCAATTGCGTCTTGTCTAAATTAGCAAACAACTCTTTCTCTTTTGGATTATAGTTGATAAAATCCTCGTTAAAAATATCTACTGCTAATTTAACAACACTAATTACTTCAATCCTTTCTCTTTTTTGAGTTGGCATTTTTGCAAAATCTGAGAAAGCAGAAGCAATAGAGCTCATTACGTCTATCTGTTGAATTAAAGTCTCGCTATATTCTGCTAATTTTTCTTTAATTTTCTCGTCCTCAGGATTGAATTTTCGCTCAAAACTTTGAACGGTCAAACGCATAGGAGTTAAAGGATTTTTAATTTCATGTGCTACCTGTTTTGCCATTTCTCTCCATGCTTGTTCACGCTCACTTCTTGCAAGTTTTGCGGCACTCTCTTCGAGCTGATCAATCATATTATTATATGCTTCCACTAAAATTCCAATTTCAGAACTTGCTGCATTTAAAATAATTTTTTCATTACGTTCGTTTAAACGTGTATGTTGCATTTTATCAGAAATAGTTTGTATAGATCTTGTAATGTAACTGGATAAAAAATAAGCTAAAGCAATCGCTATTAAAAACATTAATAGATATACTAAACCTAATCTCGAAATAAATTCTCTCAACTCTTTTTCTATTTCAGAATTATCTTGAGTAAATTGCATTTCTAAAATCCCTATTCGTTTAAATTTAGAATCATTTATATAAGAATAAGAAGTTTGATAACCGGTACCATCTTTCTCTCTCGTTTTTAATATTTTATGATTATAGTTTTTTGTTAATTCAGTTATAATTTCTTCCGAAAGCAGTTTTAATCCTAACTTTTCGAAAGCATTTGCAATAGATGATTTTAAAAGTTTCCCTTTTAAATCGTAGATAGAAATATTCAATTTATTTATGGAAGATATTTCATAAATACGCTCTTTAAAAATTTTAGGTAAATTTTCTGTTTTTATTGGATACGTTGTTTTGTTTGTCAGTTCTAAATCTATGGTTTGCTTTGTAGTCGCTTCTTTTCGCTCAAAACGCTGGATATTATAATCTTTTGTTTGCTCGTCATATTGATACACTGTAACTCCTAAAATTAATACAGATGCTAATAGCACCAGTATAATCATAGATAAAAAGATGCGTATTCTAAGTGATATAGTATTAAATATTTTCAAAAAAATTAGTTTTTTTATAAGTACCAAAAAGCATTCCAAACGCAAAAATTACGAGAAAATTATTACGTTTATTCTCTGTTGAATTTTCGATGTACAAGATAGGTAAATTAAAAAGTGATTACAATACAGGAATTAAGATTTTACCAAGGGTAAAAACTTGCTTCTAAATTTAATAATAAGTGGAATTCCTCTCGCCAAAATCCAAAATGTAAAAGCAAGCCAAATGGCGACTAATTTAAAGTCTAACCAATCAAAAAATAAAAGTGTGGGTATAAAAACAAAACCAGTAGAAAGAATTAACAGATTTCTCAAATATTTCATTTCACCCATCCCTTTAAACATTCCGTCAAAAATAAAAGTGATAGCACTTATCGGTTGCGTTAATATTACAATCCAAAAAACTTGATAAAACTGCTCCAAAACCAGAGGATCTTTTGTGAAAATCTGACCAATAAAGTCATAAAAAATGAATCCAAAAACAGCGATAATCATTCCAATAAAGAAACCATATTTTGTCAGTTTTTTGCTTAACTCCAGCAATAATTTATAATCTTTTGAACCTAATAATTTACCTGATAAAATATTTCCTGCACTAGAATATCCGTCGATCATAAAAGCCCCTAATAACCAAAGATTTAAACCGATTGTATAGGCTGCAATATATTCCTTTCCATAAGCTGTTGCATAAGCAGTAGCAAAATATAAGGCTGTATTTAAAGCAATTGTTCTTATAAAAAGGTTCCCAATCATACCTAATAAATGTGGAATTTTTTCATGAAACGGCAAACTTAATTTTAATGAAATAGAAGTTTTCTTTAGTAAAAGAATCAATGCAATTACCGCCATCGTAACTTGTGCAATTACACTTGCATACGCGGCTCCTTCTATATTCATTGCAGGAATAAAACCTTCAATACCGTAGACAAAAACAATATCTAAAACAACATTTAACAATGCTCCAATAATAGCAATTATCATTGGATAATACGTATTCTGTAACCCTCTAAAAGTTCCAAAAACTGCAAATACAAAAAGTGAAAATGGAAATCCAAAAATTCTAATTTTAAAATAGGTAACACAAAAATCTAAAACGGCTCCTGAAGCATTGTAAAATTGAAAAATTTGTTTTGCAAACGGATAAGAAATTACCAAAACTAATAAACTTCCAGCAACTACAATTGCCATTGCCTGTGCAGGTAAATCTTTAATTTCATCCAATTTATTAGCACCTACGTATTGTGAGATTATAGAAGAAATTGCACTTCTAATTTGCCCAAAAACCCAAACAAGCATAGAGATAAATGCACCAACAATTCCAACCGCAGCTAAACTTTCTGTAGCATATTCATCAATATTACCAATAATTGCTGTATCTGTTATAGATAACAAAGGTTCTGCTATACCAGCTATTAAGGCAGGTATAGCTAATTTATTAATATGCTTAAAACTAATATTGGTTTTCATTAAAAATATAATTTTGACAAAGGTACATATCTAAAAAACTTGAAAAGCGATTACCTTCTGAAAAATGAGTAACTTTGTAATCTAAAAAAATTCTATTATGCAACACATTTTAGTCCCTATTGGATCTACAGAAAGCGCACAAAACAACTTACAATATGCAATTGATTTTGCTTCAGAAATTAATGCAAAAATTTTAGTTTTTAGAGCTTACAGTGCTCAAACAAAAGCCGGAACAATCATAAATATTGATGGAATTATTGCACGTGAAACCAATTTATATTTGCGAGCAATCGTGAGTTCTGTTGATAGGAAAAATGTAGATGTAAAATTAATTGCTGCAAAAGGTTCTGTTATTGATAGTGTAGAAGCTATTGATAACGATTTAGGCATCGATTTAATTATTGTCGGCGCAAAAAGCAACTCAATTAAAGAAGAAATTTTCTTAGGTAAAACTGTTGGAAGTCTGGTAAAGAAAACAAACTTGCCCATATTAACAGTTCCTGAAGACTATAAGTATATTCCTGTTAAAAACATTTTAGTGGCTTTTAAATCTGGCATTGTAAGAAGTAAAACCGCTTTAAAACCGCTCCAATTTATTGCGCATAAATTTAAGTCTGAGGTAAATTTATTACTGGTGAAAACAAGTAATTATACAGATGAAGATTTAGTTTTGAATAAAGATTTAGAACAGTTAAAATCTTCTTTAACCATTACTGAGAAAGCAACGACTTTTCAAGGTGTTTTAGAACATTTTCAAAAACACCAACCGGATATGCTATGCGTATTTAGACGAAAAAGAGGCTTCTTTAAAAAATTATGGGAAAAGAATACTATTTTAAAAGAGGAGTTTCATACAAGTGTTCCTTTATTAATTTTAAAAGGAAAATAATTAATACTTCAAATCTGCAGGTTCTAGAAAACCGATTGCTGGATTAAAAATTTCTTTAATGTACCCTTTTATTTCCTCTAAAAATTCGTCTAATTTTTCTTGTGTAATCGTTGTATCTGGATTTCTGTAATTTGATGAGAAATTAATTGCTAAAAACTCCTGGTTTAGATTTTTAAAAGAAAAGATACCCCCTTTTAAGTTTTTAGAGATGTTGTATCTTTTACTTTTGGTATACAAAAAAGCATATAACAAAACCTGAATCGCTTTGTATTGCTCTTTTTCTCTTAATTGTTCAAAATTTAACACCTTTAATTCAGAACTTTTCACCATTCCCGATTTATAATCGATAATTCTAATTTCACCATTTAACTCATCCACTCTATCCACATTTCCATGTATTTTTACAGGGAAATCAATTCCTTCGATTTCAATTTCTGCGGACAAATTTTCTTCTGTAGCAATAATCTTTAGTTGATTATTTTCATCTTTCAATAACTTCTTTTCTTGTGCCAAAAAGTTCACAACAAACCTATTCGCAACTTCAAAAATCAATCTATTTTTCCCAGTAGTAATGTCTCCATTTTTAAAGTGGATTCTAAAATGTTTTACAACCAAATCTTTGGTTACATTCTCCATCTTTAAAATATCATTAACAGTTACAAATTTACCTATTAAGGGTTTATACAACTCATCTAAAGTTTCATGCACTACGGTGCCTAAAGTATTGTATGCAACAGTTTCCTCTACATCATCAAATTCTTTTATTCTTAAAATCTTCTGCTTGTAAAAAGCAACAGGGTTATACAAGTAATTGGTTAAAGACGAAGGGGAAAAACCATTTTTTGCCAATTCTCTTAATCGATCGAACACCAAATCGTTTTTAGCAATTTCTTTTAATTTAACTTTTTGAGCAACCACTTTTGGAGATACTGTTTTCTGAACAATATCTGTTCTCATCATTTCTAATTGTGTTACAAATCTACTTTTTTCTCCACTTCCAAAAACATCATGCTCTGTGTTATACAAGATAAAAATATTTTTTGCTCTTTGTAGTAATCTAAAAAAATGATACGAAAAAATAGCATCTTTTTCTCTATAAGTTGGTAAACCAAATTCAATTTTTACATCAAAAGGAATAAAAGAATTTTGTTGGCTACTTGCTGGTAGAATCCCCTCATTTGCAGATGCTAAAATGATGTTTTCAAAATCTAAAACACGTGTTTCAAGCATCCCCATTAATTGTAAACCTTTTAAAGGTTCTCCTTGAAAAGACAAGCTTTCTGAAGAGATTAACTGTTTAAAAAACTGCGATAATATTTTTAAATCTGTAAAATATTCAAACTCATTTTGAAGTGTTTTTAATTGTGTAAATACAGTGTAAAATCGAAATAAATATTCTTTTTCTAAAGCATCAACCTCTTCTTTTAAAAGATTGATTAAATCTAAAATTCTATCAATAAAATTGGTTACACCCTCTAAAGGTTTGAATACATTTAAAACTACATTTTCTACTTCTGGAATTTGATTTTCTAAAAATTTTGAAAGCCTATTTTCATTAATAAAAGTCTGATTTTCTTTTGCGATTTCTGATGTAAAAGAATCTACGCTTGAAATCAAACCATAAATAGATTGATGCTTAAAAAAACGAATTACATCTTTATAATAAAACTCATTTACTGTCTTTTTTTGCAGTTTTTCTTGAGAAAGAAACAACTGAAAAATAGAAAATAACAAATTAGTTGTTGGAATATCTTTTAAAGGATAGCCCATTGTAATATTAATCGCTTCGATGTTTTTCGGCAGTGAATTTAGTGTAATAGGCAACAATGTTTCGTCTGCTAAAACCAATGCCGTGTTTTTAAAATTTGAGTTTTCCTCTAAAATTTCACCAATATATTTTATTTGTGTATTATTTTTTGCAGCACCAATAACTTGTATTTTTTTTGGTGTTAAAAATGAATTCCCTAAAGATTTAAGTTTATTGTTTTCAAAATATTTCCACTCATTTTTATACTTTCGAATAAATTTTCCTGCTTGATGATTAGATTTGAAGAATGTTTCATCGATATCCCAATAAATTTCTGAATTCCCATTCTCTAATACTTTTTGGAACAACAATTCTTCAGCCTTATTTAAAGCATTAAAACCAATAAAGAAAAAAATTTTCTCTTCATTTTTATTTAAAAAAGAATCAATTTTTTTAAATGCCTCTCTATACATTAAGCCTTGATACCCTATATTTTTATCAATTAGAAATTGATAAAAAGCACTATAATATGTACTTAGCTTTTCTAGAAAAGAATAATGATCTTTAATCAATTCTGTTTCTTGAAAAGTACCTTTTACAGACCATTTTCGCAAACGCTCGATATCTCTTAAATAGATGAAAATATCTTTTGCATTTATTAAATGTTGATCAATTTCATTAAAATCTTGTAATACAGTTAATGCCCAAGAAGAAAACGTGTCAAAAGAATCTGGTTTTTTCTCTACACTTTTATAAATGGTATAAAAATGAAATAATAATTGAATATTATCTGCTTTTTGTACTCCAGAAACTTGCTGAATAAACTGTTCTATATTTAGCATTTCCGGTAAAAAACCTACAGAAATTTTATCTTTAAAGGTTTGTTTTACAAACACTTTTGCTCTTTGTGAAGGCAGTACAAAAACAACATTTTGAAATGATTTTGTGGTTTGTAAAATATCATCTAGAGTTTCAGAAATAAATGATTGCATAGATTTTATTTGGTTTTCTAAATTACAAAAACTTACATTTATAAGTCTTTAATCTTTAACTTTATTTTTATGGAGAATGAATTAAATGTTGTTGGTATTCAAACTGATTTATTTTGGGAAAACCCATCTAGAAATCTTGCTTATTTTGAAGAAAGAATAAACAATTTACCAAAAAATACAGATCTAGTTGTTTTGCCAGAAATGTTTACAACTGGTTTCACTATGAATCCTGAAAAGGTTGCTGAAAAATTAGATGGCACTTCGGTTTGTTGGATGCAAAAAATCGCTATCAAAAACAAAATAGCACTTACCGGCAGCCTAGTGATACAAGAAAACAATAAGTATTACAACGAACTAGTTTTTGTACATCCAACTGGAAAGATCGAAACATACATAAAAAGACATTCTTTTACTTTAGCAGGAGAGGACGAGGTATATACATCCGGTAAAGAAAAATTGATTATTACCTATAAAAATTGGAGAATTTGCCCCTTAATTTGTTACGATTTGCGTTTTCCTGTTTGGGCTAGGAATATTGAAAATTACGATTTCTTGATTTTTATGGCAAACTGGCCTGTAAAAAGAATTAAAGCTTGGGAAACGCTTTTAAAAGCTCGTTCAATTGAAAATATGTGCTATACAATTGGTGTAAATAGAACCGGAATAGATGCTCATAAATATAGTTATTCTGGAAACTCTTTAATTATCGACTATTTAGGAGAAGAAATTTCTAATTTACCTAAAAATGAAATTGGTATTATTAGTGCAACGTTTAATAGGAAAAACCAAGATAAAATAAGAACAAAACTAGGTTTCTTAAATGATATGGATTCGTTCACAGTTACTACTTCAAAATAACATACATGCAAATAGAGAATGTTACAATTACAGATATTGATCAAATTTACAACTTTTACAGAATCGCTTCCGAATATCAGAAAGCAAAGAAAAAAGTAATTGTTTGGCCCAATTTTAAAAGAACCATGGTTGAAATTGAAATTGCTGAGCATAGACAATTTAAAATGCTAATTAACAAGGTGGTCGTTTGTATTTGGGCAATAACTTTTAATGATGAACAAATTTGGGAAGAGAAAAATAAAGACAGTGCTATTTATATTCACAGAATAGCTTCGCACCCCGATTTTAGAGGGAAAAAATTTGTTCATCAAATTGTAGATTGGGCGAAAGAATATGCCAAGGAGAAAGGAATACAGTTTATAAGATTAGATACTTTAGGAAATAATACGAGATTAATTAAACATTATAAAAATGCAGGTTTTGATTTTCTTGGTATGTTTGAATTACAAAATACAGACAACTTACCTGATCATTATAAAAAAGCCCCTGTTTGTTTGTTCCAAATTGACTTAGAGTCTTAAAAATTATACAACTAGGGTTTTATGTTTTATATGTCCAACGATAAATCCTTCAGTTTTTAAAAACTGAAGGATTTATAAATTTTACACACTAACCAACAAGTACCACTAAGATTGGAAATTTTATTTGAGCTCTTTTTAAGTCACAAAACAAAAGCAGCTCGAAAAGCATTAGATAATGTCTTAAATAATTAAGCTGGCAACATCCATTTAAACTCAAATTTTGTGTCTGGAATTACAATTCTTTCTGTGATTCGATACATTCTGTCTGGAAGTTTCATTAAATAATCCCTTGCCTTTTCAGCTTCTGGTGTAAGATTTATAATCTTATCTATTTCCCACATCGTATTTAGTTTCTTCAAAATATCTACATAATCGAAACCTGTGTAGACACCAACCCTTTGCGCAACTGCTGAGAAGTCATCAAACAAACTCCCTTTTGCCCCAAAAGATTCTCTTAAATGTAATGCTGGCATTACAATTTTATATTTCATCATGTGTTGAAATGCTAACATCATTTCACTTGGATCTATCTTGAAAATTTCCTTTACAAAATGTGCGTATGCCTGGTGATGACGCATTTCGTCTCCCGCGATTATTTTAGACATTTTACCCAATGCTTTGTGTCCTTTTTTACGCGCAATCTTTGCCACATTGTTATGAGAAACATAGGTTGCTAATTCTTGAAATGTGGTATACACAAAGTTTTTATATGGATCTGTAGAAGTACCAATATCAAAACCATCTGCAATTAAATGTTGGGTAGATATTTCTACTTCACGCATATTTACACGGCCCGATAAATACAAGTATTTATTTAAAGCATCTCCATGTCTATTTTCTTCTGAGGTCCAAGTCCTTACCCATCTTGCCCAACCATTATCGGGATCTTGATTTACCCCATCTAAGTCTAATAACCAAGACTCATAGGTTGGTAAAGCTTCTTCCGTAATGGTGTCTCCTACTAAAACTACCCAAAAATCGTCATGTAATTCTTTGGATAATTCTCTAATTTCTTCTACTTCAGAAATAAAAGTGTCTTTTTGAGAGTTCGGTAAAAAATCTGTTGGTTGCCAAATTTTTTCTGCTGGAATTAAGAATTTATCTACAAAACTATCAATGTTCTTCTCTAGTGTTTGCATTACTTCTTTTCTGATATTCTTGATTGACATTTTTTCTATTTTATGTGTTTTACAATAACTTTTTCTGTTTGTGCAATTAATTCATCAAAAGGTAAAGAATCTATTTTAATTGGTTGGTGTGTAATAATTGAGATTGGGCTTCCTATTCCTAATGGAAATTTCCCATATTTAAATACTTTCCAAGAATTATTAATCGTTAGAGGGACAATATACCCTTCTTTGTTATATTTAACAAGCATTTTCAATCCGTTTGTAGCAAACCTTTTCGGTTCACCGTTTCGACTTCTTGTGCCTTCCGGAAAAATAACTGCAGACCATTTATTCTTATTTATTTTTTTTGCGAACTTCCCCAATGTAGAAATTGCTTGTTTTGCGTCTTTTCTATCAATTAAAGCCGCACCTCCGTGCCTTAGATTAAATGAAATACTCGGAATTCCTTTTCCTAATTCAATCTTGGAAACAAACTTTGGATGGTACTTTCTAAACGCCCAAATTATTGGGGGAATATCAAACACTCCCTGATGATTTGACACAAATATTAGCGTAGTATTTTCCGGCAATTCTTGCTTGTTCTCTACAGATACAAAAACCCCTAATATCAGTAAAGACTTGGTTAAAAACCAGTTCATAATTTCTATAACAAATTTATGTCCTTTATAACCAAAAAAATTTAATCCAATCCATTGCAATGGATGAAAAATCATTAGAAATGAAAAAAAAACCGTTGCAAAGATGCTCGATACTATATAGCTTATAATTTTCATAATTACAACCAGTTACTCCAAGGAATTCTAGATAAAATTAAGAGTAAAGCTATGCCGTAGAAAAGTACAAACGTTTTAAACTTTGCAGCACTTTCTGTTTTCTTCTTATGTTTAGACCAGCCAATTGTTATGAGTATAATTGCTACTATCATCATAATTGGATGTTCTACAGCTAATAATCTTGCCGCTTTATCACCCATGATTTCACCACTATTAGCTTTTAAAGCTTTAAACCAAGGAGACATAAAATACCATCCTAAACCTATTAATAGCTGTATGTGACAAACTATTAAAGTAAACAAACCTATTCGTAAATCTTTGTCTGTAAATTGTTTTTTTTGCGTGAGACCAATTATTGCATTAATAACAGCAAAAACAAGAATTGCCAAAACTAAATAGGCCCAATAAGAATGTATGTCTTTCATAATAATATAGTTGGTTTTTTACACTGTAAAGTTAATGCTTTTTATGAATAAAAAAACCACCCCAAATGAGGTGGTTTTTTAAAATTATATAAAAAATAATAAATTATTGTTTTACGTATACACTTCCTTCTTTAATAACTGCAAGAGACCAAACACCATTTGCTCCATTGTAGATATTATAAAAAACGAGGTATTTTTGCCCTTCAGCAGCAGACGGGAAGTTGTTTAGTAAAATAGTGTTTATTTTCTCTAAACGAACAGACTCTGGCTTTTCAACCTTACCATCTCTTACATCAAAATTACCGTAATTACCATTACCAACTAACTCATAATCTGCAGCAGTTAATGTATATTTAATTGTGTTATCTGGCACCCAACTGTTACCATCATGACCAAACTTAATTGTTTGATCAATTACAGTAGGAATTGCATTCCAAACTGAACCATCAAAGATATAGTTTACATTTATTTGGCTTACACCTCCACTATAGTAATCATATTCCACAGTAACAAAATCATCTGGAGCTGCAAATTGATATAATGTTCTTAAGTAAATTCCAATATTGTATATCGCTTCATCCTTATCACTAAAATTAGGATAACGCTGACCCATTAAGGAATACTCATCACTTGTAAATGTAATTGGTGCAGCCCATTCATCTGTAAGTGTAAATCTAGTTGTAGCTTCCTCTAAAACAAAAGTATAGAACTCGTAAGAAGTTGTACTAAAAATAGTATACCCTGTTCCATCAAATTCAACTAACATAACTCGAGTACCAGCATCACCGTCATAAATTGCATACGTTACGTTGTATAAATCACCAGCAACTGCACTTGGGAAGTTATTTAATAAAATCGTTTCGATCTTAACTCTTCTTGCTTCAACAGTTTCCTCATCTTTTCCTGGTCTAAGGTCAAAATTATTGTAAGTACCATTTCCAACCAATTCGAAATCAGCATCAGTTAATGTATAATTTGTTGTTAATGAAGCGTCCGGTGCATTTTGCTGTTGCTTTAATAGCATTTCTAAAGTACCATTAGAACCATCATAAAACGCATAGGTTACATTATATTTGGTTGCGTCTGCAGCATCAGGAAAATTATTTAATAAAATAGTTTGAATTTTAGCCCTTCTAACCTCTATGTCTTCTTCTGCTCTTCCTGATCTAATGTCAAAATTGTTAAATCTTCCATTTCCTACTAAATCATAATCAGCATTAATTAATGTGTAGTTTATGATTGTTGGCTCAGTATTATAGGTTAAATCTACTACTGTTCCTTTTACCTCACTTGGAAATTTATACCCAAAAAAGTCATTAAAATCTCCACTATTATTTAAACCAGTTACCCCAATTGTAGTATAATCTGCCTCTGTAACCGTATAGGATTCAAATTTAATTGGACTATATAACTTAAATGTTACTCCTGCTAAAGATTCTGCACCCCATGCTGGATATTTACCTGATAAAAAATCAGGCAACATATCTTTTGCATCCTCTATAGAACTAAAGTTTCCAAAACTTAAATCCAAAGCATCGTAATCTGCATCTGTTAATGTATATGTTGCTTCGCCAGAAATAACGGTTTCTTGAGCATCAAGTTTTTCATAAATGTCTTCCATTGGATTACACGAAGTAAACAACAAAGAAAGTATTGCGAAAGAATAGAATATTTTTTTCATTTTTAAAGTTTTTAAAATTTTTAAAATTTAATTTTTACACTTAAACTAAATGTTCTACCGTAACCAAACCAAACTAATGGGTCACTACTAGCATCTAAAGCATCAGCTATATACTCTGTGTCAAACAAATTGTTTACACGAGCAGTAACCGTTGTATCAAATTCACCAAAGTTAAAACCATGACGTAAACTTGCATCTACTGTGCTATAAGAAGGTGCTTTCCAAGAGTTTCCTTTTCTTTCTACCGGATTACTTGAATCAAATTCAGCTCTATCAAGAATATTTATTTGAGAATATAAATCTGCGAAATAATTGTAGTCTACTGTTATTGAGGTTTTATCCCAAAACTTGTATAACATTCCCAAAGCAGCAGTTGTTTGAGCTGCATCAGAAACTTTTAAACCGGCAACGAGTAAATCTAAAGTACCTCTTTCATTTTGATCTTCATCAAAAATTTTCTGATCTATTAAATCATTATCATTCGTCCAGTCTCCTAAAGATAACATTCCTGTAAAGTTTAATTTATCTGAATGCTTATACGTGAAATCGAATTCCACACCTTGATGCAGTGCATTAACACCTAGCAAGTTGGCTGTAAAGTCTTCTGATCCTGGGATATTTGGATCTGCATTAATTCCTCTTGAAAAACTTCTATCATTCCACTGCGTTCTGTATAAGTTGATGTTTGCTGCAAATTTCTCACCTCTAACACCGTAGCCCAATTCCAAACTGAAAATTTTCTCATTTTCAGCTTCTGCATTAATAGATGTATTGTTAAATCCGTTAAAAACTGCATTAAATGCAGCTGGCCTTTCAAAATACCCAATGTTTGCAAAAACATTCTGTACATCATCTAATCTAAAGTTTGCGCCACCTTTAACACTGTAACCGTTTAGAGTTATTTTATCAGAAGTTGCTAAATCTTTACCAGCTTCTGTACTCAAGTCATATAAAAAGTGCTCAATCCTTTGATAAGAACTTCTTTGAACAGATGTAGAAACAAAGGCGTTAAAATTATCAGTTCCGTACTCTAACTGAGCAAAGAAACCTAACCACCCGACTTTTCCGTCATTGTTATATCCCATTTTGTCACCAACACCTAAAGCTGCATTAGGATTGTTAACATTGTTATCATCGAAGTAGTAATCTCCTCCTAATAAATCAGTTACTTCTCTAAAGTGCTTACCTGTATATGTTCTCCAATCTACACCAGCAATTAAATCTAGTTCATCAGAAAGTTCAGTTTTAAAAGTAGATAAAACACCAAACCATTCGTGATCGTTTCTTGAAGCTCTTAAAATTGCTTCAGAACCTAAAGCTCCATTTTCTCTATTAACCTCAACAATATTGTCTAAATCTACAGGTTGATCTGAACCACCTAATCTAACACCGAATAAATCCCTGTTAGTTCCTGCAGTTCCACCACCACCACCTGTACCAAATGATGCATATACAGCAGTTGATAATGATGTTACATCACTCATTGTCCAATAATGGTTTAATGATGTTTGAGACTTGTGATAGAAATTATCCTCTATATGAGTTACTTGTCCATTTTTGTAACCCCAATCTGGGTTAAATTTATTTCCTGATTCCGCATTTCTGTAGGTATCGACTGTACTTCTGTTTTGTCTTTGACCATGTCTTTGTGGCGCTCCAAACGTTGTAAATGATAATGTATGATTATCATTTATTTCTTTAGAAAGATTAACAAAATAATTAAATCCTTTAAATTGCGTTCCATCAACATAACCTTCTCCTTCCACTTTCGCAAAAGACACAGTAGCAGCCAAACCGTTATCCATTAAACCAGTAGATAAAGTGAAACCATATTTTTGATACCCATCATTACCTGTAGAAGCTATAATATTTCCTCCTTTTTGAACATCAGAAGTTTTAGACAAAATATTAATAGTTCCTCCAATAGAAGGCACAGCTACTTTAGAAGCTCCTAAACCTCTTTGTACTTGCATTGCAGATGTTACATCTGATAATCCAGCCCAGTTAGACCAGTATACTCTTCCGTTTTCCATATCATTAACAGGAACCCCATTAATCATAACGGCAACATTTTCAGAATTGAATCCACGTAAATTAATACGACCATCTCCAAAACCACCTCCAGATTTAGTAGCGTATACTCCTGGTGTAGATTTTAAAACTTCAGGGAATTCTTGAGAACCTAACTTTCTTTCAATATCGGCAGCTCTTAGCGTAGAAACCGCCACTGGCGTTTTTCTATCAATAGCAAATGAAGTTGCTGTTAAAATAATTTCATCTAAACTAGAATCCGCTTCTAATTGAATAGAACCCATATTAGTTTTTGAGGAAGAAAATGCAACCTCTTTAGATTTGTAACCAATAAAAGAGATTACTAGAACACCCGAATTTGATTTAGCATTTAAAGTAAAGTTACCATCGAAATCAGTTTCTGTTCCGTTCGTTGTTCCTTTTTCTAAAACACTAGCACCAGGTAATGTCTGTGTTGTTTCATCAACGATTGTACCTGTAATTTTAGTTTGTCCTAAAACTGCAGCGGATGTAAAAAGTAAAGCTACAAATAATAAGTTTTTAAAATTTTTCATTGTTTAAGTTTATGTTATTTAATGTTCCACAAAAGTCTTCCTTTTACAGATTTGTAATGTTAATTTAATGTTAAGTTTTAACAATAAATTAAGATATCGTAAAGTAAGCAAAATAAAACGCATGTTCATGAAAATGAAGACTTTATATATTAACAGTTTTATTAACAAAAAGCCAATGAAATGTTAAAACATTGCTTACTAAAACTAACTTACTGGCTTTTACTGTCTATTCAAGAGCTTCTTAGCTAATTCTTTTCCTAATTCTACACCAAACTGGTCGTAACTATAAATATTCCACAAAATTCCTTGAGCAAAAATTTTATGTTCATAAAGTGCGATTAATTTACCCAAAGAGCGAGGTGTTAATTTATCGAAAAGGATTGCATTACTTGGCCTGTTACCTTCAAACACTTTAAAAGGTAATAATTGATTTATTTTATCTTCATCACCCGAAAATTTTAATTCTAAATGAACCTCTTCTTTGCTTTTACCAAAAGCTAAAGCCTCCATTTGTCCATAATAATTTGCCATTAATTTCTTATGGTGATCTGTTAAACCATATAAAGATTCTTTGTACCCAATAAAATCACACGGAATTAATTTTGTTCCTTGATGCACTAATTGCATAAACGCATGTTGCATATTTGTACCTGTGCTTCCCCATACAATAGTTCCTGTTTGGTATTCAATTGTATCTCCATTTCTATCTACACCTTTTCCATTACTTTCCATAATTGCTTGTTGCAAATAATCTGGAAGCTTCTTTAAATATTGTGAATACGGCAAAACTGCCTCTGTTTCTGCTAAATAAAAATTATTATACCAAATACTAATCAATGCCAATACTACTGGTATATTTTTATCAAAATCTGTGTTTTTAAAATGGATATCCATTTCTTCTGCTCCTTCTAAAAGGGCTTTATAGTTATCAAATCCTACTGACAAACTGATTGACAAACCTACTGCAGACCAAAGCGAAAAACGACCTCCAACCCAATTCCACATTGGAAAAATGTTTGCTTTGTCAATTCCAAAATTATCAGCTGCTTCTAAATTCGTAGAAACGGCAACAAAATGTTTTGGGATATCAAAAATAGTGGCTGATTTTAAAAACCAGTTTTTTAGAGTTTCTGCATTTGTTATTGTTTCTTGCGTAGTAAATGTTTTTGAAACAATTATAAATAAGGTAGTTTCCGGATTTAATCTCTTCATAACTTCAGAGACATGATCGCCATCAATATTAGAAACAAAATGCGTAGTTAATTGATTTTTATAAAACTGTAAAGATTCAACAATCATGTCTGGACCAAGATCAGAGCCTCCAATTCCAATATTTACAACATCTGTAATTGATTTACCTGTATATCCTTTCCATTTTCCCGAAATAACTTTATTCGAAAAACTTTTAATTTTTCTTAAAGCTGCTTGTATTTGGGGCTTGATATTTTTACCATCAACGAACAAAGGTTCGTCTGAAGTGCTTCGCAAAGCCGTATGCAAAACCTCCCTACCTTCAGTAACGTTAATTACTTCG
Organism: uncultured Acidimicrobiia bacterium; assembly: GCA_964195455.1. Taxonomy (GTDB): domain Bacteria; phylum Bacteroidota; class Bacteroidia; order Flavobacteriales; family Flavobacteriaceae; genus Polaribacter. Next base: position 27,574 of record CAXMOR010000003.1, on the reverse strand, counting down.
CCAGAAAATTGTTTTTCGATTGCATCTTTTAAATCAACTTCATTTGCTAATTCTACTAGCAAATCAATTGTTTCTTTTGTAATTCTATTTTTAGAAAAATCTACGAGTAAATCATCAAATTCAATAGAGAAATCTTCTATTCTATTTTCATCTTTACTCAAATCTTTAATATTGATGTTTTTAATATCATTAAAATGATTTGTTAATTTTTTCCAAGATCTTGTTGTTGTTGGGTTGATATTTTTTAAAGCCATTTTTTATTTTTGTGCGATAGTTTCAGTAATTACTTCTGGTTCTTGAACAGGAACTCTTTTATAATCTAATTGATATTTTAATGTTTTTATAAAGTCAAAAAAGATTGGTTTCACATCCTTTTTCATAGGTTTTGCTGCCGGCAATTTCTCTCTTAAAGGATCTACTTGTTTACCATATTTCCAGAAACGATAACAAACATGAGGGCCTCCCGTATTTCCTGTCATACCCACATAGCCAATTACATCTCCTTGTTTTACATAATTACCTTTTCTTACTTTACGTGTTTGCATGTGTAAATATTGAGTAGAGTATGTACCATTATGTTTAATTTTCACATAGTTTCCATTACCCCCTCTTCTTGCAGATTCCGAAACAGTTCCGCTTGCAGTTGCAATAATTGGGGTTCCAATATTCGCTGCAAAATCTGTACCCCTATGAGGCCTTATCCTATTTCCATAGTAAGCAATTCTTCTTCTTAAATTATATCTTGATGAAATTCTATACTGAAATTTTATGGGCGCTTTTAAGAATTGACTTCGCAACATTTTGCCTTCTTGATCATAATATTCATGAATATTTAAAATTGAATCAGCAAGAAAACGAAATGCATACAAATCTTTGCCTCTGTGTTTAAAAACTGCAGATTTCACTTTTCCGTAACCAGCAAAAATAGTGTCATCAATAAATTTTTCTTCATAAACAAACTTGAAAGAGTCTCCTTTTTGAAGCGCATAAAAATCTAAAGTCCAAGCATAAATATCGGCTATTCTCCAAGTTAAATTTGGATTTAACCCTAAGCTATCCATCGTTACGGAAAGGTTAGAATTAATAATCCCATTTACCTCTTTTTCCAAAACTTTAATTGGTTTTTGAAACCTAGATGCTGTAATTATAGAATCTTTAAAATCTAGAATTGTTGCATTTATTTTATCGTGCTTATAAATAAAAACTTGTGCTTTTTCTGAAGAATCTTTGCTTGCTAAAATAGTATAAGGTTTGCCTGCCCTGACTCTTCTAACATCAAAAATTTCAGTAACTGAACTTGCAATCTGATTTATCTTTGGGTATTCTATATGGTGTCTGTCTAAAATAGTACCGAAACTTTCACCTTCTTCTATAGTGTCTTGAATTAATTTGTAATCATCAATTTTGTATCCAAATCTTATTTCTGGTTTTCGCTCTTCAATTTTAACAAAAGTCTTTTTTATTTCTTTTTTACAAGAGGAAAATGCCAAAACCAACACGAATAAAACTACTATTTTTTTCAAAAAAATTATACTATTTGGGTAGATTTCAAAAGTACAAATAAAATTGCTTTATTTTGAATCTAATAATAGAAGTTAATAAAACGGTTTCGTTAAAATTTTCTAGTTTTTCTGAAAAGGATTCGCTAAACCCCTATACTCCTCTAATTCTGCTCTTAAAGAACCAACAGAAAGAGAGGCCATCATTTTTATTGGAATTTTATTAGCATCATCAGTAATCCAAATGGTTACGCTTTCTTGCGCCTTAAAGATCCTACCTGATTGCACTAAAGGCCTAAATATTAAAGAATTAATTTTCCCGAATTTTGTTTTCAAAATCTCTCTTCCTAAAAACCGAAGTTTAAAAGGATAAATTTGTGAATCCATAAACATATCTAATGCAATTTCATCTCCCTTTTTTAAATTTGTAGTACTCGTTTTTCTTAAAAAATAAAAAGAAGACATCATGTCTTGTACATTTTTAAAAGAAACAGAAGTATCTTTTTGCTTTGTAAAATCTTGAACATATGCTTTTTTAGAAGCATAATTAAAAGCAGTAATTCTGTGTTTTTTATAACCTCCTTCGTTAATCTTTCTTTTAAACAAATAAGGCTTTATGCTGTCTTTATCAAAATACGATTCATATTTATCATCTACTTCAAAAAACCATTTGACAGGTCCAGAAGTCCAACCTGTTCCTTTAGTATGGAATACTTTTTTACCACTATATTCTGTTTCTTCAACTTCTAAAATTGCTGTTCCAGCTCTTAAAAACCCACTGTAGCTCATTTTATAACGGAGCCATTCTCCACCTTGAAAAACAACTGACTTCTCTTGACTGAAAGCTGTTGTCAAAAAGAATACGACAAAAAATAATAGGATATATTTTTTCATAAAAAACCAAACTTATAAAAAAGTAATGACAATTACCATTCCAAAACGAAAAAAAAATTTACTAATTATTTTTAGTTGCCTTTTTAACTATTTTTTTAGGTTTCAATTTCACGGAAATAACCGTTTTATTTGCAACCTCCATGAAAGTATTGAGAAATTATTTGAATTTAAAATATCCCCCAATTTTTTAATTCGTCTTCGCTCCATAAATAAGGATAAAAAATTCTCCGTTGATATTTTGGGTGCATATATTTACGCCAACTACTTCCGCCAGTTGCTTCCAAATCCTTCTCTTTTCCTCCCAAATATTTACCTGCAGCATTGTAATGAGCCATAACCCACCTTACATTTACTGTATAATCATAATGACGCATTGCCTTAATTAAATCTTCGTTTTCTTGAACTTCTTTTGAAAGTTTTTTGAATTTTAAAGACAAATTGATGTCATTATAATCTTCCATAAAATCAATGAAATCTCCCATGTATTTTTTTTCAAAAAGATTTAATAACGTCGATTTTTGCCCGGTTGTGTAATTCTTTCCTGCAGCCTGCCAATACAAATGGTCATACGCGTTTTTAAATGATGAATTTCTATCAATAGTATCTCTATAACGGGCATCAATCAAATTGATAAGTTCTGTGGATGCAAACTCAATTTTTCGGTATTGTGCACTTTGAAATCCGCTTGCGGGAGTTAATGTGTTTCTAAATTTTAAGTATTGTTCTTTCTCCATACCATCTGCCATTACAGAAAAAGAACTACATAGCATCTCAAAATACCTGCTGACTCTATTTAAGTGCATGGTGAATTTTTCTGCAGAAATTTCTAGAGCTTTTGCTACTTGGTCAATTTCCCACAAAATCATTTTAAACAACAATTCATTTACCTGATGATACATGATAAAAACCATTTCATCTGGCTGCGTAGTTCTTGGGGTTTGCAAGCCTAATAGTGCATCGGTCTGAATATAATCCCAATATGTAATTGGTGTACTCCAAAGCAAACCTTCTAGCATCGCATCTACAGGAACGCCTAATTTCTGATATTTTTCGTCTATAGCTTTTAAAATTTCTTCTCTTTTCATTTTTTTAGGTGTAAATAATAAAACAAAGAAACAAGACTTTTTTCTAAATCTAACTTATTTTGCCCAATTTATAAAGATTGCGAAAAGCATTGAAAATAAACAAAACATTAAAGTGATATAAATAACTATTTTAAGAATAGGGTTTCTTTCTGTTCTTCTATTAATTAAATCTATCAATAATTTTAATGGTTTATTAATTCCTTTAAATTTAAGAGATATTAATTCCCGAATTACAGAGTTCCTCTTTTTGCTTGTTCTCTTTCGATAGATTCAAACAAAGCTTTAAAGTTTCCTGCGCCAAATCCGCGAGCTCCCATTCTTTGAATAACTTCAAAAAATAAGGTTGGTCTATCTTCTATTGGTTTTGTGAAAATTTGCAATAAATAGCCTTCTTCATCAGCATCAATCATAATACCTAATGCCATTAACTTTTCGATATCTTCTCTTAATTCGTGACTAAACTCTTCTAATCTCCCAGGAACTGATTTATAATATGCTGCTGGCGGTGTTGATAAGAATTCTACTCCATTCGCTTTCAATTGAGAAACCGTTTTAATAATATCGTCTGTTGCAACGGCAATATGTTGCACACCAGAACCTTCGTAAAAGTCTAAATACTCTTCTATTTGAGAACGCTTTGCTGCTTTTGCTGGTTCGTTTATTGGAAACTTAATTCTACCATTTCCGTTAGACATTACTTTACTCATTAATGCAGAATATTCTGTATGAATTTGCTTGTCATCAAAAGATAAAAAGTTTTCAAAACCCATAACATCTTCGTACCATTTTACCCAAACGTCCATCTGGTTCCAACCAACATTACCGACCATATGATCAATATATTTTAAACCTGCACTTGGTGGATTGTAATCTGATTCCCATTTTTGAAAACCTGGCAAAAAGGCTCCGTTGTAATTTTTACGTTCTACAAACATATGCACTGTTTCTCCGTACGTATAAATCCCTGCTCTTACAACTTCTCCATGTTCATCTGTCTCTAAAATTGGTTCCATGTAAGATTTTGCGCCTCTAGACGTAGTCTCGTGGTAGGCTTTTCTAGCATCCTCTACCCAAAGAGCGATTACTTTTACACCATCGCCATGTTTTACAATATGATCGTTTATTATGGATTTACTATTTAACGGAGTGGTTAAAACTAACTTTATTTTATCTTGTGTTAACACATAACTCACAGAATCTTTTGATCCTGTTTCTAAACCTTTATAAGCATATGACTGAAAACCAAATGCTGTTTTGTAAAAGTGTGCGGCTTGTTTTGCATTACCAACGTAAAACTCTACATAATCTGTTCCTAGCAATGGAAGAAAATCTTGTGCTCCTTCAAATATTTTTTCTAAACCGTAGTTTACTGACTTTATTTCTTTTGTCATCTTGTGATGATTTTAATATTTTTTTGATGCTAATTATTAGCAAATCTGTTTCCCTCTGATCGAAGTGACGTCCGGTTTTTTTTTACAAAAAAAAGCAATACATCGCTTTTAATAAATGTTTTACATCAACCAAGATTTATAATACTCTTCATCGGCAATTTTCATAGCCTCCTCTGTAATTTGTAAAGGTTTAAAAGTATCTACCATTACTGCCAATTCTTCAGTTTTTGTATGCCCAATACTTCTTTCTGTTGCTCCTGGATGAGGACCATGTGGAATTCCAGATGGATGCAAAGAAATATGACCTTGATAAACATCGTTTCTACTCATAAAATCACCATCTACATAATACAGAACCTCATCTGAATCTATATTACTATGATTGTATGGTGCAGGAATTGAATTCGGATGATAATCATATAAACGTGGCACAAAACTGCAAATTACAAACGTATTCGTTTCAAAAGTTTGATGCACTGGTGGCGGTTGATGAATTCTACCTGTAATTGGTTCGAAATCGTGAATTGAAAATGCATACGGAAAATTGTAACCATCATAACCAACCACATCGAAAGGATGTGAAGCATAAATCATTTCTATAATTTCACCTTGTTTTTTTACTTTGATTAAGAAATCTCCCAACTCATTATGTGTCTCTAATTCTTGTGGTCTTCGTAAATCTCGCTCGCAAAAAGGAGAATGCTCTAACAATTGGCCAAAATGATTTCTGTATCTTTTTGGAGTGTACACTGGCGAATACGACTCTACAATAAATAATCGATTGTTTTCGTCATCAAAATCTAATTTATAAATAATTCCACGTGGAATTACTAAATAATCACCGTATTTGAAATCGATATTCCCAAGCATTGTGCGTAATTTTCCTGTCCCTTTATGGATAAAAATCACCTCGTCTGCATCTGTATTTTTATAGAAATAATCTTTGGTCGATTGTTTTGGTGCTGCTAAAATAATATTACAATCAGAGTTTGTTAAAACAACTTTTCTGCTTTCTAAATAATCGTTTTCTCGCGGAACTTGAAACCCTCTAAAACGATAAGATTGAATATTATTTGCTTTTGCAATTTTTGGAGCAATAGAATATTGTCTTCGAATTTCTTTGACCATTGTTGGTCTGTGTTCATGATATGAATTGGTAGACATTCCGTCGAAACCAATCGTTCCAAAAAGTTGTTCGTAATATAAACTTCCGTCTTTTTTACGAAACTGTGTGTGTCTTTTAGGTGGAATTTTTCCTAATTTATGGTAAAAAGGCATAATTTTTAATGTAATAATGAATTAATAATTTAATGTAAAATGTTCTAAAAGAACATAATTGACACATTATTTAAATTGCTCAATAGTTACATTGTGAAATCATTCAGGATTGCGTTTTATAAAGAATTTTAAATAAGAAAGTAGTTCTAAAAACATCTCAATCGATTTCGTTATGATTACAAATATAGGAAAAGTATCATAGAAACTTTAGTTAATAATTTGAAGTGTTTTATTAAAAGAAAAGCAAGTACTAAAACTGATTAATTTTATTTTTAATCAATCTTTTTAATCACCGCTTTTGGCGCTTCTTTTCTAGTACCATCAAAACCATCAACCCCCCCAACAGTTGTGTACTTCATTACATATTTTTTATTTGGAAAAATACGTTTGTATGCACTTTGACACATTAATGTTGCTTCGTGAAAGCCACATAAAATTAATTTTAATTTACCTGGGTAGGTATTTACATCACCAATCGCATAAATTCCTGGAATATTGGTTTGATAGTCTAAAGCATTGTTTACTTTAATGGCATTTTTCTCAATTTCTAATCCCCAATTTGCAATTGGACCTAGTTTTGGTGATAGTCCAAATAAAGGAATAAAATGATCTGTTTCTACTGTAAAAGGTTCTTCACCGTTTTGAACAACAGAAACTCCTGTTACTTTATCAATACCAACAATTTCTTTTACTTCTGCAGGAGTTATCATTCTTATTTTACCCGCATCTTTTAATTCTTGCACTTTGTCTACAGAGTCTAAAGCACCTCTAAATTCGTTTCTTCTGTGAATTAAAGTTACTGAAGATGCAACATCTGTTAAGAAAATAGACCAATCTAAGGCAGAGTCTCCACCTCCAGAAATAACGACTTTTTTATTTCTATAAAATTCTGGATCCCGAATAATGTATTCTACACCCTTGTCTTCAAAATTAGCAATATTTGGAATCGGTGGTTTCCGTGGTTCAAAACTTCCTAATCCACCAGCAATAGCAACAACTTTTGCGTGATGTTTAGTGCCTTTATTCGTGGTTACAATAAACGTTTCGTCTTCTTGTTTTTCTATAGTTTCTGCACGCTCTCCTAGGGTAAAACCTGGTTCAAATTGTTTAATTTGTTCCATTAATTTATCGGTTAAATCACCCGCTAAAATCTCTGGATATGCAGGAATATCATAAATAGGTTTCTTTGGATAAATCTCTGAACATTGTCCACCAACTTGTGGTAATGCATCTATTAAATGACAACGCAATTTTAATAATCCTGCTTCAAAAACGGTAAATAAACCTGTTGGTCCTGCACCAATAATTAAAATATCTGTTGTAATCATTTTTTTTATTTTTAAAACCTCACAAGGTTTTATACTTGTAAGGTCTTTTTGTATGTTGATAAGCGCGTTAGGGATTGAAGCATTTGTTTGAGCTCTTTTTTGCTTTTTTGAAAGTGCAAAAAACCCGACCTTTTAAGGGAACGCTAAAAAATATATTTTCTTAAATAGTTAAAACTACTTTTCATCAATTTAAGCTACATTTATTACTTCTGCTATTTGTGGCGCATACTTTCTTATTGTTGCTTCCACGCCATTTTTTAATGTCATTTGATTTACAGAACACCCCGTACAAGCCCCTTCTAACTGTACTTTTACAATAGAATTTTCGATAGAAAGTAGTTTGATGTTCCCTCCGTCACTGATTAAAAAAGGACGAATTTCATCTAATGCTTTTTCAACATTATTTACTGTTTCTTGTGCTGTCATAATCTTACTTTTTTACAGAACTACAACCACTCATTGTTGTAATTCTAACTACTTCTGTTGGTGGTAAATTCGCATTTCTTTTTAACAATTGAGCGACCATTTCTTTCGTAATGTCTTTAAAAGATTCTTCTAAAACAGTTCCCTCTTGCAAGGCAACAGGATGTCCAACATCTCCCGATTCACGAATACTTTGAACCAGAGGAATTTCGCCTAAAAATTTAGCATCAATATCTGCTGCTAAATTTTTTGCGCCATCTTTTCCAAAGATATAATATTTATTTTCGGGTAATTCTTCCGGTGTAAAATACGCCATATTCTCAATAATTCCTAATACAGGAACCTTGATACTATCTTGTTGAAACATCGCGACTCCTTTTTTCGCATCAGCCAATGCAATATTTTGAGGCGTACTTACAACAACAGCTCCATTAATCGGTAAAGCTTGCACAATTGATAAGTGAACATCCCCTGTTCCTGGTGGCAAATCAATCAATAAGAAATCTAACGTTCCCCAAGCTGCATCAAAAATTAATTGATTTAAGGCTTTAGAAGCCATTGGCCCTCTCCAAATTACGGCTTGATCTGGATCTGTAAAAAACCCTAAAGACAATAATTTCACACCGTAATTTTCTACAGGTTTCATTTTTGATCGACCATCAACATTTACAGAAAGTGGTTTTTCTTTTTCTACATTAAACATAATATGCTGTGATGGCCCGTAAACATCTGCATCTAAAACACCAACACTAAAGCCCATTTTAGCTAAAGAAATCGCAGTATTTGCCGTAATAGTAGATTTACCAACACCGCCTTTCCCAGATGCAATTGCAATGATGTTTTTTATATTCGGAATTTCTTTACCTCGAATTTGATTTGAATTTTCTTTGGCTGCAGACTTTTCTACTTTAACATTAATTTTTACATCAATATTTTCACTAACATTTGTCTTAATTGCCTTCGTAATTTCCGATTCAATTTTCTTTTTTGCTTGTAAAGTTGGATTGCTGATGGTTACATCTATTTCAACTTCGTTGTCAAAACGAACAACATTGGTTACATTATTATTTTCAATTAAACTTTTCCCCTCACCAGGGGCTGTAATTGTTTCTAATGCTTTATATATATCTTCTTTTTTAAAACTCATGAATTGATGGTATTTAGATTATTTTAATTTAACCTAGTCTGCAAAGATACAGCTTACTTACAAGAAATTAAGATGAATAGATTGTGATTATTTATTGATTGATAAGTGGAACTTATTTAAATTCTTTTATAGGATCCCAGAACACTTTTTCTAAATTTTGAATTTGATTTTCGAGAACAACAATACCCTCATTTTCTAACAACTGTTGCATTAAATTTGTACCATCAAAATGATGTTTTCCTGTCAGTAACCCTTTTTTATTGACGACCCTATGCGCAGGAACATCTTCTAAACTATGTGCTTTATTCATTGCCCAGCCTACCATTCTTGCAGATCTAGCTGCTCCTAAATAGGTGCCAATTGCGCCGTAACTGGTTACTCTTCCAAAAGGAATTAAGCGTACTATTTCGTAAACTCTATCAAAAAAATTGTCAGATTCTTGCATTAGGTGAAGATATAAAAAGTATTTACACCTGTTTGTTTAACCAAAAACAATGAAAAAAAATGCTGTAACGTTGCCAAGTTTTACAATAACGTTCGTTAATACTTCAATCTAAATTGAATGTACGTAATAGGTTTTCCTACTTCTAAATATTGATTTTCGTAAAAAGTTTGAGTTTCTGTAACTTCTTTTGGTGCTCCTTCATTTTTATATACCGTATGGTTTGCATATAAAATCTCATGTCCTTCTCCATGTAACAACCCTAATGTATAACCATGCATAAATTCAGAATCTGTTTTTAAATTCATGATCCCTTCTTCATTTAAAATATGATGGTATTTTTTAAGAAAGCTAGTATTTGTCATTCTATGCTTTGTACGTTGATATTTTATTTGTGGATCAGGAAACGTAATCCAAATTTCTGAAACTTCTTTTTCAGCAAAAATAAAATCGACCAACTCAATTTGAGTTCGTACAAAAGCTACATTTTCTAAATTTTCTTCTATAGCCGTCTTTGCGCCTCTCCAAAAACGAGCTCCTTTAATATCAATCCCGATGAAATTTTTATTAGGATTTTGCCTAGCTAATGCAATCGTATATTCACCTTTACCACAACCTAACTCAACAACAATAGGATTGTCGTTTTTAAAAAAAGAATGCCATTTTCCTTTCAAAGAAAAGTTGGTAACAACTTGCTCTCTTGTCGGTTGAATGACATTTTTAAACGTTTCATTTTCATTGAAACGTTTCAATTTGTTTTTGCTTCCCAAGATGTAAATTTAAGCTTTATCCTCTGTTCCTTCTCTTAAGAACTTTTTAGATTCTTTCATCCAATATGCAAATAACACTAGTAAAACTAGCATAAAAATCCAATTTACGGCGTTTGAAATCCACCAACCTAAATCTGCTGTGGCAATATCTAAACGTAATTTATTAAAAGGGATGAATAATAAATCAGTGAATAAACTACCAATCCATTTAAATATATTGCTTGCTATCATAACTTAATTATCTTTACGGTGCAAAAATAACAAAAGAATCCATGCTAGCCAATTTTTTAAACAAAACTAAACCAATCAATTTTATCGGTTTATTTTTTTTATTTTTTATTTGCTTTACTATTGGTCTTTTTTCTGCTGTTTTTAATGATAGTTTTACACTAGATAAAGTGTTAAAAAGCATTTTTTTACTAGTACTATTTTTAAACGTTTTTTTCTTCTATCACTTTATTATCAGTAAGAATAACTTAACCTTTGATAATTGTTATGCTTATTTTATTTTCACTCTTTTAACTATTTGTATTTTACCTGAGTTAACAAATTACAAAAGCTTAATCTTAGCTGTTATTTATTTGCTGTTTTTACGAAAAACATACAGCCTACGATCCGCTAAAAATATAATCCAAAAATTATTTGACAGTGGTTTATGGCTAGGCGTTTTATTTATTCTGGAGCCTTTTTCAATTTTGTTTTTGATATTAATTTTTACCGGAACGTACTTACATCAAAAAACAACGGTTTACACGATATTTACACCTATTATTGGCTTTATAACCCCTATATTTCTGTATTTTACCTACTTCTTTTGGATTGATAAAACTCAGGAGTTTACCCAGCTTTTTAGTTTTAACCCTAATTTTGACTTTCAAACTTATGAAGCCCCAAAATACTTTTGGTTCATTCTCAATGTTTTTATTGTGTCTTTTTTTTCTATGATTTTTAAATCAATAAAAATCATTGGCATCAGCAATACCTTTAGAAGCAGTTGGCTTTTATTAATTATCAATTTACTAATAGTAATTATCTTTTTACTTTTGATTCCTGTAAAAAATGGCTCTGAACTTATGTATCTACTTTTTCCTGTTTCAGTAATTATTGCAAACGGTATTGAGTTAATAAAGAAAAAAATTATTAAAAACTTAGTTTTATATATCTTTTTAATAGGCTGTATTTTTCTTCGATTTTTGCTATAGTTTTAGACCAAAAGCTAAATCACCTGCATCTCCTAAGCCAGGTAAAATATAACCTTTGTTATTTAATGCATCATCAATAGTTGCAATCCATAAATGCGTGTTTTCTGGAAAATTTTTTTCAATAAAATCTATCCCTTGTTTAGAACCAATAACGGCAATAATATGTAATTCTTTTGGAGTTCCATATTTTTTTATAGCCTCATAAACTGCCACTAAAGAATGGCCTGTTGCTAACATTGGATCCGCCAGTAAAAACGTTTTATTTTTGATTTCTGGTGACGCAAAATACTCTACAACAATTTCAAATTCATCCGTATCTTTAGGATGATGCCTATATGCAGAAATGAATGCATTTTCAGCTTTATCAAAATAGTTTAACATCCCTTGATGTAAAGGCAATCCAGCTCTTAGAACAGAACATAAAATCAAGTCATTATTAGATAATTGCACTTCCTTTTTACCCAAAGGAGTTTCTACATAAACACCTGAATAAGAAAGACTTTTACTTAATTCATAACTTAAAATTTCTCCAATTCTTTCTATATTCCTTCTAAAACGTAGCGAATCTTTTTGAATTTTTTTATCTCTAATTTCAGAGATAAAAGTATTTAAAACTGAGTTGTTTTCTCCTATATGATGTATTTCCATTTTGTAAATTATAAGAATAAATGTAATATTATAAAATTTGTATCTTGCAGCTAACAATAAAATCAAAATATTTGTTAAAATTAAAAATATTGTACTTTTTTCGTGTATTAAGAATATTGGAGCAACAGTTTTTGCCATAAAATAAGCACAGTTTCCGTGAAATTTAAAATGATTTTTACCGAAATAGCTTTTCATGAAGTGCTAGAAATGGATTGATTTTACACGGTAAAAAAAAGACACTATAAATGCCTTGTAGTTTTAGATGCGAAGAAAACAATGTTATCAGCTCTGGATAAAATTTATCCTAATAAAGTATTAAGAATACCACTTGTAGTGGGCTAACCAAAAGTTAGGCAACCAAAGTAAAAAGAGTTTCAACTACTTTTGAAACTCTTTTTTTATGCTATAATTTTAAAAATTTATTCTCAACTTTACACCTTAATTTTTAAAGCCTATCTTCCGAATGGATAAAAGAATCTTAGCCTTAATTGCTGTTTCTGTAGCGACCTTAATTTATGGAGTAACCTTTACCATTGCGAAAGAAGTTATGCCGCTTTACATAAAGCCTTACGCTTTTATTTTTTTAAGAGTTGCCGGAGGCACTCTTTTCTTTTGGTTTGCTGGCTTGTTTATAAAGTCTCAAAAAATAGAAAAAGGAGACTATAAAAAAATCTTACTTGCTTCCTTTTTTGGTATTACCTTAAATATGCTTGCCTTTTTTAAAGGGTTAAGTCTAACGGCACCAATAAGTGCCTCTGTAATGATGGTAACTTCTCCAATAATGGTGCTTATTTTTTCAAGTATATTAATTAAAAAAGCAATTGGAAAGCAAAGAGTTTTAGGGGTATTTATCGGGTTGATTGGTGCAATTTTATTAATTACATTTAGTACTTCTTCCGCTAAAAATGCCACCAATAGTAATGTAGGTAATTTTTTAGTTTTTGTAAATGCAGCTTCCTATGGAATGTATTTGGTTTTGGCAAAAAATTTAATCGCTAAATACAATCCGATTGTCTTCGTAAAATGGTTGTATTTATTTGGATTAATCTTTGTGATTCCTTTTTCATTTCAAGAAGTAACTGAAATTATTTGGCAAGACATCCCTAAAAATATGTATTGGAATATTGCCTTTGTAATTATTTTTACAACTTGTATTACTTATCTTTTTAACCTGTATGGTTTATCAAAATTAAAACCCACAACGGTTAGTGTTTTTATTTACTTACAACCAGTAATAGCGACTATTTATGCATTAATTGTTGGAAGTGATTCTCTAAATTTTATTAAAATTTGTGCAACAATTATCATCTTTCTGGGGGTATATTTAGTTACCAAACAAGTAGGGAAACCAACAAAATAAAAAGGTATCTTTGCTGCTCATTTAAAACAAGCATGGTATGATTCAATCTATGACTGGTTATGGAAAATCTGTATTACAGTTACCAACCAAAAAAGTAACCATAGAAATAAAATCTTTAAATAGTAAAAACTTAGATTTAAACGTAAGAATCCCTTCTTACTACAAAGAAAAAGAATTGGCTGTTCGTAAAAGGTTGGCAAGCTCTTTGGTTCGAGGAAAAGTAGATTTTTCAATTTTTGTTGAAATGACCGCTGATGAAACTTCTACCACTATAAATCATGGCGTTGTAAACCAGTACATTCAACAATTAAGAAATGTTGTTCAAGCAGGTACTTCAGATGATGTAGCACTTTTAAGAATGGCGATTTCCATGCCCGATGCACTGAAAACAGAGCGCGCAGAATTAGATGAAAACGAGTGGAACCGCATCGATAAAAGTATAGATGAAGCTATTACAGAAATTGTACAGTATAGAATGGATGAAGCAGCCTCTTTAGAAATAGATTTTAGAGAAAGAATTACCAACATCAAAAAATATTTAGAAGAAGTATACTCTTTTGATGCTGATAGAATTGAAAATGTAAAAGCACGTTTGCAAAAAGCAATTGATGATTTAAAAGTTGAAACAGATCAAAATCGTTTTGAACAAGAATTGATTTATTATTTAGAAAAACTAGATATTAATGAAGAGAAAGTACGCTTATCGAATCATTTAGATTATTTTTTGCAAACTCTAGAGACACCTGATTCTAATGGGAAAAAACTAGGTTTTATTGTTCAAGAAATGGGTAGAGAAATAAATACAACTGGGTCTAAAGCCAATTTTGCACCGATGCAAAAAGCGGTCATTCAAATGAAAAACGAGCTAGAACAAATTAAAGAACAGATTTTAAACGTATTATAAATGTCAGATTTTAAAGGAAAATTAATTGTCTTTTCTGCACCTTCTGGTTCGGGTAAAACGACCATTGTACGTCATTTATTAAAGCAAAAAAGATTTAATTTAGAATTCTCAATATCGGCAACTTCTAGAGAACCTAGGGGTTTTGAGAAAGATGGAGAAGACTATTATTTTATTTCTTTAAAAGAGTTTAAAAACAATATTAAAAGCGATAAATTTTTAGAGTGGGAAGAAGTTTACAGAGATAATTTCTACGGTACTTTAAAAACCGAAATTCAACGTATTTGGGCACTGAAAAAACATGTTATTTTTGACATTGATGTTGTTGGAGGATTGCGCATTAAAAAGAAATACCCAGAAGATACCTTGTCTGTTTTTGTAAAACCACCAAGTGTAGATGAGTTGAAAATTCGTTTAAAAAAACGAAAAACTGAAAGTGAAGAGAAAATAAATATGCGAATTGCAAAGGCTTCTGTAGAATTAGCAACTGCCCCACAATTTGATAAAATCATTAAAAATTACGAATTAGACGTTGCATTAAAAGAAGCAGAAGAACTCGTTGCAGATTTCTTAGAACTAAAAGAGCATAAATAAAATAACCTCTCTTTTATCATCTCAAATAAAATGAAAATAGGATTATACTTTGGTACATTCAATCCAATTCATGTAGGGCATTTAATTATTGCCAATCACATGGTTGAACATTCAGATTTAAATGAAATATGGATGGTTGTAACGCCTCATAATCCCTTTAAAAAGAAAAGTTCTTTGTTAGAAAATCATCATCGGCTTGAGTTAGTCTACAAAGCAACAGAAAGTTACGAGAAAATTAAACCTTCTGACATTGAGTTTAAATTACCACAACCAAATTACACAGTTTATACATTAGCACATATTTCTGATACATTTCCAGACAAAGAATTTTGTTTAATTATGGGTGAAGACAATTTAAAAAGTTTTCATAAGTGGAAAAATCATGAAACCATCTTAGCGCACCATCATATATATGTGTATCCTAGAATTACTGAAGGAACCGTAGAGCATCAATTTAAAAAACACCCAAAAATTCATAAAGTGAATGCGCCTATTATGGAAATATCATCAACAATGATAAGAAACGGAATTAAAAACAAGAAAAACATTAGACCGCTATTGACCAAAGAAGTTTGGGAATACGTAGACGAAATGAATTTTTATAAAAAATAGTTTTACTATTTTTACGTTGTAATTTAAAAGTACTCAAAACATATTTTTTGGAGAATCAAAACAAACAAAAAGGAAAATTAAAGCAAAAACTAACTGACAAATACAGGTTAGTTGTTTTAAATGAAGACACTTTTGAAGAACTCTTTTCTTTAAAATTATCTTTATTAAACGTCTTTGTTTTGGGGGGTGTTTTTTCTTTTTTATTGATATTGGTTACTACTTTTTTCATCACATTTACACCTATAAAGGAATACATTCCTGGTTATTCCTCTACAGCCTTAAAAATAAAAGCAACCAACCTCGCTTTTCAAACAGATTCGTTAAAAAGAAAATTAGACGTTTTACAAAATTTCACAAAAGCCCTACAACCTATTTTAACTGGAGAAATTGAAGCAGACGTTATAGACTCGGTAAACTTATTCGAAAGAATTAATATTCAAGACAATTTATTAAATGCAACTCGAGAAGACTCTCTTTTTAGAGAGAAAATAGAAAGCCAAGATCGTTTTCCGATTCAAAATAATGCAGAAACAAATGTAAAAATTGTCTTTTTTGCTCCTTTAAATGGCTCAATTTCTGAAGGTTTTGATTCTAAAAAAAATCATTTAGCTGTCGATATTGTTGCTAAAAAGAACACAGCCGTAAAAGCTACTGCAGACGGAACTGTTATTTTTTCTGGCTGGACCACAGAAACGGGATATGTGATTATTTTAAAACATGCTTATGACTATACGTCTGTGTACAAACACAATGGAAATCTACTAAAAGAACAAGGAGAGTTTGTGAAATCGGGAGAAGTCATTGCAAGTGTTGGTTCTTCAGGAATACTTACAACTGGCCCACATTTGCATTTTGAACTCTGGAGCGGTGGTTACGCCATAAACCCTACAAATTTAATTGATTTTAAATAATGAGTATAAAATCTGTATTTGCAATTCCGTTTGCCAAAATTGCTACAAAAAAAGTTTTCAAGTGGGCAAATAGGCCTCATGAAACACAAGATAAAGTTTTTAAAGAACTAATTTCTAAAGGAAAAAATACGGCTTTTGGTAAAGATCACGATTTTAAGAATATTATTTCTTATGATGATTTTAAAAACCGTGTAAAAGTAACTGATTACGAAGGGTTAAGGGCCTATGTAGATAGAATTGTTGCAGGTGAATCGGATGTTCTTTGGAAAGGGAAACCGCTTTATTTTGCAAAAACTTCTGGCACAACTTCTGGCGCGAAATACATTCCGATTACCAAAGAATCTATGCCCACTCATATTAAAGCGGCAAGAAATGCCTTGTTGTTTTATATCGCAGAAAAAAAGGATGCAAGTTTTGTCAATGGTAAAATGATTTTTTTACAAGGAAGCCCAGTTTTAAGTACCCAAAAGGGCGTAAAATTGGGGAGATTAAGTGGCATTGTAGCGCATTATGTTCCAAAATATTTATTAAAAAACAGGCTACCAAGTTGGGAAACCAACTGCATAGAAGATTGGGATACAAAAGTAAATGCAATTGTAGAAGAAACCGTTAATGAAGATATGTCAGTGATTAGCGGAATTCCTTCTTGGGTTCAAATGTATTTTGAAAAACTGATTGAAAAAACAGGGAAATCAATCTCAGAATTGTTTCCTAATTTTAATTTCTTCATTTATGGGGGTGTAAATTTTGAACCTTATAAAAATAAGTTTGAAAGTTTAATTGGCAAAAAAATAGATTATATAGAGTTATATCCAGCATCCGAAGGATTTATTGCTTATCAAGATTCGCAAACAGAAAAAGGAATGTTGTTGCAATTAAACTCAGGAATCTTTTATGAGTTTATTCCTTCAACTGAATTTTTTGACGAAACCCCAACAAGGATCTCGTTAAAGGATGTAAAAATTAATGTAAACTATGTGATCATTTTAAATACAACTGCCGGTCTTTGGGGCTATAATATTGGCGACACCGTAGAGTTTACATCCACAAAACCATATCGAATAAAAGTTACCGGAAGAATCAAACATTTTATCTCTGCCTTTGGCGAGCATGTAATTGGTAAAGAAGTTGAAAAAGCTTTAAACGATTCTATTTTAGAAACTACTACTACTATTAGCGAGTTTACAGTAGCGCCTCAAGTAAATCCAGAAAGTGGTTTACCGTATCACGAATGGTTTATAGAGTTTGAAAATGAGCCCAACAATCTAAACGAATTTGCAACCAAAATTGATGCTTCAATGCAAGCTCAAAATATTTATTATTTAGATTTAATTAAAGGTAAAATTTTACGACCATTAGTGATTAGAAAAGTTAAAAAAGGAGGATTTCATGAATATATGAAATCTATTGGTAAATTTGGAGGACAAAATAAAATTCCCCAATTATCTGACAACAGAAAAATTGCAGCTATTTTACAAGATTTTTTAGTCGATTAACAGTATAAAATCAAAAAAATGGGAGCAGATTATTTATTTATAGGATTAGCAATAGGATTGGTTATTGTGTATTTTTACAACAAATTTAGAAACAAACGTTAATGAGCACAATTAGAATTACCAAGCAATTTAATTTTGAAACAGGTCATGCACTATATGGTTATGATGGAAAATGCAAGAATGTTCATGGACATTCTTATAAACTTTCTGTAACCGTTTCTGGAGAGCCTATTAAGGACAATACCCATGTAAAATTCGGAATGGTCATTGATTTTAGTGATTTAAAGAAAATTGTAAACGAAGAGATTGTAGACGTTTTCGATCATGCAACTGTTTTTAACAAAAATACACCTCATATAGAGTTGGCAAAAGAATTACAAGCAAGAGATCATCATGTTATTTTAGTTGATTATCAGCCTACAAGTGAGATGATGGTGATTGATTTTGCTGAAAAAATAAAAATGAGATTACCTAAAAACATCAAATTACACGCTATAAAACTGCAAGAAACCGATACCAGTTTTGCAGAATGGTTTGCAAGTGAAAATTGATCTTTCATTTAAAAAGTGATACTTTTTTTTAAGAATTAATTTAAAATAATAATAATAATCTTTAACAAAAAAAACTTATGAAATTACTTAAATACTTTTTATTACTGTGTATCACCGTTTCAATTACGAGTTGTAGTGATGATGCGGTAGTGCCTCCTTATTTACCTTCTAATGCAAATTTAGCTGGTACTTATAACATTAATAGTCTAAGCATAGATACAAAAGTAACAGCCATAACAAACGTCGCTGGTGTTTCAGTACCAGTTACCGTAGCTACTGCAACGAGTAAAGGTGACACTTTTCAAGTTACTTTTGTTTTGAGTGCAAATGGTTCTTATACCGCTTCTGGACAATATAGAATTGTTTCTGTAATTTCGCCTACCTTTGGAGACCAAGTTACAAATACGGAAATAATAAATTTTTCAGAATCAGGTACATATCAATTAAATACTACAAATAATACAATTACAATAAATTCATCTACAGGTGATTTTATAGAAGGCACATTAGATATTGAAACATTTAATGAAACTACAGTTTCTTTCACACAAGAAATGGAAGAAGTAGTGGATGGAATAAAG
Organism: uncultured Acidimicrobiia bacterium; assembly: GCA_964195455.1. GTDB lineage: Bacteria > Bacteroidota > Bacteroidia > Flavobacteriales > Flavobacteriaceae > Polaribacter. The sequence goes on along the minus strand of CAXMOR010000003.1, from coordinate 8,461 downwards.
ACTGAGATTAAAGCTAGTATTAGTTTTACAAGACAATAAGAAAAACAGTATAAATAAGAAAAAGCTATCTTGATTAGATAGCTTTTTTTATAATTAAACTTTATTAAAAAATCAATTTACTTTCCATTAAAAGTATTCATCGTATTTGCTAAACCTGCTGTACCAAAAGAAGTAATTATTTTGGCTGACGTTGGTAAGCGCTCTATTAACAAACTAGTTTCTTCTTTATTCCATTCACCAAGCACAAAATCTGCTTGTCTTCCTTTGCCGTAGTTGCCTCCTACCCCAAATCTAAAACGAGCATATTGTTGCGTATTTAATTTCTCTTGAATATCTTTTAAACCATTATGCCCTCCTGCAGAACCTTTCGCTTTTACACGAATTGCACCAAAATCGAGATGAACATCATCCGTAATAATTAATAGATTATCGATAGCGATATTTTCTTTATCCATCCAATATTTTACTGCTTTTCCGCTTAAGTTCATAAACGTACTTGGCTTTAAAAGGATAAAAGTTCTTCCTTTAAAACGAAAAGTAGCAACATCTCCTAACTTCTCGGTTTCAAAGGCTGCTTTATATTCATCGGCAACCTCATCCACAATTTTAAAACCTATATTATGACGAGTATTCGCATATGTATCTCCAATATTCCCTAAACCAACAATTAAAAATTTCTTCATCAATTCTTCTTTAGTTTCAACTTTTATACCTAATAATTTACAAAAGAAGTTTCTTAATTTCATTTAGTAAAAATACTAAAATAAAAAAGCGTTACAGAATTGTAACGCTTTTTATAAATATATGTTTGCAAAGTTTATTCTGCAGCAGCTTCTGTAGCTTCTTCTGTAGCTTCTTCTTCATCCTCAGCGGTTGCATTACGAGAAGTTCTTACTTGAACCACAACTGTATTCTCTGGATGCATAAATGTATAACCATCTGTTGATAATGATGATATCACTAATTTACTACCAATTTTTAATTCAGAAATATCTGCCGTTACAGAATCTGGTAAATTAGCTGGCAATGCTTTTACTTTTAATTTACGGTTTGTAAAACGTAAAGAACCTCCATTTAATACTCCAGGAGAAGTACCTGTTAATTTCACAGGAATCTTCATTGTAATTTCCTTATCATCGAATAACTGATAGAAATCTACGTGTATAATTCTATCTGTTACTGGGTGAAACTGAATGTCTTGTAAAACTGCAGCTATTTTTTGTCCATCAACGTTAATACTTGCTGTATATACATTTGGAGTATATACCAAGTTTTTAAACGCTTTTTCTTCTGATGAAAAGTGTATTGGTGTTTTTCCTCCGTATATAACGCAAGGAACCATACCAGCATTACGTAAGGCTTTCGTTGCTACTTTACCTACGCTTTCTCTTTTTGATCCTTTAATTGTAATTGATTTCATTACTTTTATTATTAATTGTTTACATTAAAAATTGTCCACTAATTGAGGTATTGTCTTGCACTTTACGCATAACATCCGCAAATAATGGCGCGCAAGATACCACTTTTATTTTAGAAGTTGCTTTCTTTAGAGGAATAGTATCAGAGACAATGAGCTCTGTTAATGCAGAGTTTTCTATTTTCTCATAAGCGTCTCCAGAAAGAATTGGATGCGTACAAATTGCACGAACACTCAGGGCCCCTCTATCTTTCATTAAATTAGCTGCATGTGCTAAGGTTCCGCCCGTATCGATCATGTCATCTACTAAAATAACATTCTTTCCTTTTACGTCGCCAATTAACTCCATATGAGAAATTACGTTTGCTTTTTTTCGTTGTTTGTAACAGATAACGACATCTGAATGTAAGTGTTTTGAATAAGCATAGGCTCTTTTAGAACCACCCATATCTGGAGATGCAATCGTAAGATTTTCTAATTTTAGACTGTTTATGTATGGCATAAAAATAGTAGAGGCATACAAATGATCTACTGGCTTTTCAAAAAACCCTTGAATTTGATCTGCATGTAAATCCATGGTCATTATTCTTGTTGCACCTGCCGTTTGCAATAAATTGGCCACTAATTTTGCACCAATGGCAACTCTAGGCTTGTCTTTTCTGTCTTGTCTTGCCCACCCAAAATAAGGCATCACCGCAGTTATATGCCTTGCTGAGGCTCTTTTTGCAGCATCAATCATTAACAACATTTCCATTAAATTGTCTGCAGTAGGAAATGTAGAGCCTATTAAGAAGACTCTTCTTCCTCTTACCGATTCTTCAAAAGCGGGCTGAAATTCACCATCGCTAAAATGAGTTGTGGTTACTTTTCCTAATTCGGCACCGTATACTTCGGCTATTTTTTCGGCTAATACGGTACTCTGAGAACAAGCAAATAGTTTTGGGGCAAGTTGATTTTTAGACATTTAGTTGTGATTTAGTTGTGGCTTATTATTGTGTCTGACAAAAATATAAATTATTTAATAAGTTTGGATCAAAATTTAGAGATTAAAACTAAAAATATTTATTAGATTTGCAACCTACTGTAGAATGCTCAAGTGGCGGAATTGGTAGACGCGCTGGATTCAAAATCCAGTGACTTCGGTCGTGTGGGTTCGATTCCCACCTTGAGTACAAAAACTCCACAACTTATTGTTGCGGGGTTTTGTATTTCTCAAATGAATACGCATATTTTGAATGTTCTAAAACAAGCTCCTTTTAATAGTGGTTTTTTTAATTTTGCTGAGAATGATTGATTCAAAGGAACCTACTGGAGCTTCTCTTGCTCGCTTGATTTAACTTAAAGATAAAGTTTAAACACAAAATCAAGCCCTACGATTTCATTGCAATTAGAAGAGCCAAATCCTCCTGTTATTATTTCCCCACCACTTTAACACTATTAACAGCATATGAAACATCAATGCCAAACTCTGGCCCCCAAAAATCTACACTATCTGTTTCTCCCTGAATTAAATTAACAGTATTACCATCACTTATTTTATGGCATGAGCTGCGTCAATAGGTTGTAAATCCCAATAAGAATTATCCAGACTTTTATCTGAGAGTGACACGCGTTCTGCCGTCCGTGTCATTATAACCAATAACTCAAGTACTCTAATACTAAAAATAAGGATTTGTATCCTGTTGCTTGCGCTACTAACTTTTTTATGGCCTGTGCACTAAATACTATCTAATACAGGTTTGTTGCACATCAAATCTGTTAGCTTAAGGGAATACATCTTTTTCTATACACGCTGCAAAAGCTACTTACCCTTCCAGGTATAAAAAAAAGCTTGTCGAAATGTCTTTCATAAAGAAATACCTTTCGACAAGCTTAATACTATATAGATACTAAAAACTACTTTTTAAGTACCTCTTTAAACTATTATTTATTGAATAACCAACTTCTTATTCATGCTTCCTTTTTCGGTTCTAAGGTTCACTAGATAAACACCCCCATTTATTAAGCTTTTAGAAGAAATAGAAGTAGCATTTTCAGAAGTATTTGACTTTAAAATTTCTTTTCCTAAGAGATCATACACCGTAATTTTTGTATTTCCATTTGGCAATCCTGAAAAGTATATTTTTTGATTTGCATTATATATAGAAACTGCTAATAAATCTTCGTTCCGAGCATCTAAAATAGTAAATGATGTACGTAAAAAGAATCTTCCTACGCCAGTTAAAGTTTCAGTTAAAGTTACTGTATATTCTGAATTTTCTTCATCTAAGCGGGTATATGTATTCATTTCCGCATCCTCTAAATACACTTTAATATCTGAAGACAAATTAGAGGTCGTTAAAGAAAGGGTAATTTCCTTACCGGCAGCTGCTTTCACTCCTATAGGAATTACCAATGATTCGAAGTCCGAATTTGGTAAGGCTTGTTTCTCAAATGCAATTCCTTTATTGTTTTCAACTAAGTGTGAAAAAACTGTAAAACTAGATTTATTTCCATTAAACAATCCAATATCGAATCCTGGGTCTAAACCTTTCATTTTACCCTCTAGAAAATTAATTTCGGTGTCTTTAGACTTCGTGCCGTCTGAAAGCAGCAAATTCATAGAAGGGTTCGATGTTTTATAAAAAGGAGCATCTGCCTGATGACTTTGCATGTCTTCATTAATGCTAAGAATGTTAGGCCAAGCACCAGGACTAGGAGTATGTACGAAAAATCCTTGTCCAGGATGAAGGTACCCTGTTGTTAAGGGCTCATAATCATCAACATCAATATCACCGTTCCAAACATAAATAGCAACATACTCTGAGAGTAGACTATTGATATTTGTACTTATCAATTCGGCAATGTCGATATAGGAAGTATAAGGATTTCCCATTAAGTTCCATCCATTATTATCAGGCTCATCGAAAACAAGAGTCTTATTAATAATTCCTGAAGAAAAAGCACCTGTAAAACGATAATTACCTGCTGTTTGTCTTAACATCGCATAACCAATACCTTGCTCAAAATCCTTTGTGCCCTCCCCAACTGCGAAATGATCCCAATGAGGATGTGCAAGAGCTGAATCAAAAGGGGCGATTCCCGCACGGTCATTATTAGGTGAAAAGGCTACATTATTATCAGTAATCCAACCAAGACCATCTGAATCATAATCATAGGTCTCTCCAACTACTGGAGAAGATACTAAGTGCCAACGCTCAGGCGCTATAGAGAGAGGAGGTGGCGCTATAGTGGCTACTTGATACGTAATCTCTCCTGAAGGGGTTCCTGTTAACATTAACGAACTACCACTTTCTAATGTTAAAGAGGCGCCAGCATCTACTGTTAAATCGTATATAGAAACCCCTGTTGTAGTGCCAATTATAGGGTTATTAGTAGGATTAATTGGAATTATCGAACTATTTGTTAATGATGGAACAACATTTCTACCCCAATTTCCAGGGTTTGTCCATTCTGAATCAATGGCTCCTGTCCAAGTTTCTATGGTAAAACATGGATAAGAAAGACAGTTTTCTGAATTAGTTGTTCCAACAATATCTCCTGTCTGAGCTAGAGGTCCTACAAATGATGTGTCTTCTGTAAAACCATAGTGTATGGCAATATCATCTGCTGCTGCTGCGTTGGTTCCTATTTTATAAGCGCCATCCATTGGCGCAGCAAAATATGATCTATCCTTACCCACTCCACTCCCAGTCGAATGGTCAAGATTAAAAACTATAGGGGTACATAACACCCCATTATTGCGACCATTAATTTTTCCATTAGCAGTTACAGTAAAACATAATTTAAAGACCTCGATTGGCTGCGTACTACTTAAATCTAATTTATCAGCATCATTTGCAGGAGCAGAATAGCTAAGATCCCACGCACCTCCAGCTGATGTCGAAAAACCCATAAACGTGCCAATTCCATATTCGCCTTCAAAAGGGGTAATCCCTGTGGTATTACTGCTGTATGTTAAATAGTTCGGATCATAATATAGACTGATTGTACTAGTATCTAATTTGGCAGCATCCCCAGCATCAATTTGGACCATTATTGGATAACAAATTTGTTGATCTTCTGATGGTGAAGCGCCACAAGTAATTGTGGGCTCTCCAACACTCCAAGTTAAGACTCTTGGAGGTGGATCGGTTTGGCTATAAATTAATGTTCCAAACAAAAGGGCACATACAAATAGTAATTGTTTCATATTCTTTTTCTTATAAAAATTATTCATATTTAATTTATCTAATCAATTATTTAATCTTTCCGAACACTGGTTACTTTGCCAGCATTAAGATTCCATAAAAGTTTATCCGAAGCAGTTATCAATCCATCCATGTTGTAATCTGTAGAATGGTAGGCCCTCGATCTTACGCCGGCATTGAACCAAATTACGTTGTCAGAACTATTTATATTTTGTCTATTAGTAGTAGAATTTTGTTCTGAATTACCAACATGCATTGCATAAACGTCTGGTTGTCCATTTATTTCTAAAACTTTTTGTCCATTGAACCTACCACTGTTGAAAATGTCATTTATATAACTTTGTTTATCCCTAAAATCGTATGTAATAAGCGCATTTACCGGCGAAACAGCGGTAGCTGACATTACCATTAAATGGTTTCTGTGTTCTATGAAGATATAATAGCTTTGCGTAGCATCTAATGGAGCACAAGCACCCTCGTCTAGAAACTCGATATGCCCATCATTGTGCAATAAACCTGCTCTTTGGCATAATGCCTCCGAGCCATCGGTAGGGTCCAAACGTAAAGAAACTAGTACCCAATCGGTTACGGTTGTAGGGTAATTTGCCGATGCATTCGAATTTTGTCCTTCAGAATCATAAGTAGTCCCTTCAGTTCCTAAATAATTCCAAGGAGCCACATTATACGGTTGCCCTGGCGCATCATACTTGTCTTCATCGAAGATACTTTGACTAAACTGGCCCGGTAACCTTCTTCCACTATTTAACTGTGTTCTCATTTGATTTGCATATTGCCCTGTTTGGGCCTTAGCTAAACTACCTTCTAAATAAACCCATAAATCTAATTCTAAACAAGGTGTTACCGTAAATGTAACGTCCTCACTTGTAGCAGTGCATTCACCATCTGCATTAATGGTATATCGAATTGTTACCGAAGTAGCTGTATTGACGTCGGCAGTTGTGTAGGTATTATCTGCAATACTTCCTCCTCCAGAAACAATGCTCCAAGTTCCTCCAGAAGGATTACCTGTCAATATTTTAGTCTTTCCCTCTACAATGGAATCTGTCGTTGTGGTATTAACAGCAACTATATCACAAACGGGTGTTACCGTAAACGTAACATCGTCTGTTGTAGCAGGACAAGAGCCATCGGCAGCAATTGTATATTTAATTGTTACGTCTGTGTTTGTATTGATATCATCAGGAGAATACACATTTCCGTTAATAGTTCCGCCACCAGCAACGATCGACCAAGTTCCTCCCGCAAGATTTCCTGATAAAGTTTTGGTTTCATTTTCCGTGATTGAAGCGTTTGATGTTGTGTTCTCTGCACTTGAGCATACAGTTAATATTGCATTTTTAATTTCTATTAAACAGCTATTATTAGCATGTGTCAATTTCACAAAATATTGGTTACCATTTAAGTTAGTAACATTGTTAATAGTTAAAGAAGTACTTTTTGCTCCAGAATAAACACCAGTATTATTAATTATAGTTCCACCATTATTGGGGTCTCCAATATACCATTGGTATTTAATTCCATCATTAGCATTACCAAATGTATCATATACAGGATTTCCATTAGTATAGCTTGTCGCTTCTTCTGCAGAAGCAATTGTGCTAAAAGTTGCTGATTGACCATTTACTATGCTTTGATTAGAAGGAGCAGTAGTAACAGACATTTGATGTGCAAGTATTTCATTACCAGCTAAACCATTATACCCATTTGTACCTCCGGTTACTTGTCCGTTCGTATCAAAACCATTTCCATCTAGAATGCCATCATTATTGGCATCTATTCCTCCCGACTCTGCAACATCTTTACATCCATCTCCGTCTGAATCTAAATCTTTACTGTTTGGTAGGCCATCGTTGTCTTTATCTAAACTAACTATGTATACATATTCAAAACTAGTAATAACAGGATCAATATTATAGGAGTTGTTATTTTTAGTAATTGTTAACTTAAATATTGGGTTGCTACTTAAAGAAGTATCTGTGAAACTAATGTCTCCAACCTCACCAACTGCATTCCATCCATTTCCATAGGTGCTTGCAAAGTTCCCATAGGTGTCATCATAGAGGGTTAGGTTACCAACCTCTATCTTAATTCGACTTACCTCATTTGCATTTACACCTGTAGAAGATCCAATCTTTTTAACTGAAAGAGTAAAACTATTTCCTGTTTCTAATCCATTCATTGTTTTAGAGATTACTTGAGTGTAACTCGAATTAGTCGCTGACTGAAATAAATAAGTAGACCATTGATAATTTTCTCCAGTCATTGTTATTCCTTGAGGATTTGAATATGTAGTGTTTGATGAATCAAAAATACCTAAAGATGTCTCGGTATCTTCTACAACATCTAAAATACCATCATTATCATCATCTATGTCAAAGACATCGTTTACGCCATCAGAATCTGTATCTGTACAGGCATTAATAGCATCATCTATAGCATAAGCACTATAGGTAGATACGTAGTTAATTGTACCGGTATTTCCATCTTCGTATTGGTCTAAAAGACCATTATTGTTGGCATCTGTAGTAGTACCATCATCACTTGTTCCTGCTTCTATAGTGTCTATACACCCATCTCCGTCTGAGTCTGTGTCTAAACGGTTTGGTATGCTGTCTTGGTCGGTGTCTAAGTCGCCTTCCTCAGTATCTAACACCCCATCATTATCATCATCGATATCTGTTGCATCTGGCACTCCATCACAATCTGAATCTCCATCGGCAGTTACAGAGGTAACGGCTTCACCTTCTAGTGTGTAACAGCTTTGGTCTGAACTATAGAAAGACGCATAGTAAATACCTGCTACAGCTGTTGCTGGAGCACTTACTTTGTTGGC
>CAXMOR010000002.1:0-19115 GCA_964195455.1 uncultured Acidimicrobiia bacterium | reverse complement strand
GTGGATCTGACTCTAGTACGAGAGGACCGAGTTGGACTGACCGCTGGTGTACCAGTTGTTTCGCCAGAAGCACTGCTGGGTAGCTACGTCGGGAAGGGATAAGCGCTGAAAGCATATAAGCGCGAAACCCACCACAAGATGAGATTTCTTTAAAGGGTCGTGGGAGATTACCACGTTGATAGGATACAGGTGTAAAGGCAGTAATGTCATAGCCGAGTATTACTAATAACCCATAGACTTATGTACGCTTCTCCCGCTTCGGCGGGAGAGACACTCTTTTTTTCTTTTGAAACTTACAATATTATTTTACCATATGTTAACTTATACAGTTAAAGCAATTTAGCTGAAAATTTTAGGGTGGTTATAGCATTGGGGATCACCTCTTCCCATACCGAACAGAGAAGTTAAGCCCAATAGCGCCGATGGTACTGCATTTATGTGGGAGAGTAGGTCGCCGCCTTTCTTTATCTTGTGATAAACAAGATTTATAAGCCTCATATCTAACGATATGAGGCTTTTTTGTACCCCAAACCTAAAAAATAAGTATATAAATTGCTTTTTTATGGAAATATTCTGTGGTATAATGTGCTAATAAAATCTATTTTTTTTAATGTTTCCTATAACGTTGGAATAAGGATAACTTTTTCAATTTTATAACACTTCATTTTATTTTTGAGTTCTTAAATAGTCTTATATTTGCGACCAATGAATTTTGACTTAAAAATAACTGACCCAAAGAGTAAGGCTAGAGCAGGAGTGATAACTACTGATCATGGAACTATAGAAACTCCAATTTTTATGCCTGTAGGAACTGTAGGAACTGTAAAAGGTATTCATCAAACAGAACTTAAAAATGAGATAAACCCTGATATAATTTTAGCAAATACCTATCACTTATATTTACGGCCAAAAACTAATATTTTAGAACAAGCTGGGGGTTTACACAAATTCATGAATTGGGATAGAAATATCTTAACTGATTCTGGAGGTTATCAAGTGTATTCTCTTTCAGGAAGAAGGAAAATAGAAGAAGAGGGTGTAAAGTTTAAAAGTCATATAGATGGTTCTATGCACTTTTTTACACCAGAAAATGTCATGGAAGTTCAGCGTACAATTGGTGCGGATATTATCATGGCTTTTGATGAATGTACACCGTATCCGTGTGATTATAATTACGCCAAACGTTCTATGCATATGACCCATAGATGGTTGGATAGATGTATAAATCATCTTGAGAAATTACCATTTAAATATGGGCATGAGCAAACTTTTTTTCCAATAGTTCAAGGTAGTACGTACAAGGATTTAAGAAGACAATCTGCTGAATATATTGCAAATGCAGGTGCTCAAGGAAATGCAATTGGTGGGCTTTCTGTTGGAGAGCCTGCAGATGAAATGTATGCCATGACTGAGGTTGTAACGGAAATACTTCCAGAGGATAAGCCAAGATACTTGATGGGCGTAGGTACTCCAATAAATATTTTAGAAAATATTGCATTGGGAATTGATATGTTTGATTGTGTAATGCCAACTAGGAATGCAAGAAATGGGATGTTGTTCACTGCTCATGGAAGTATTAATATTAAAAATAAAAAGTGGGAAAATGATTTTTCACCTATAGATGAAATGGATATAACGTATGTAGATACTTTGTATTCTAAGGCTTATTTGCGTCATCTATTTGCTGCTAAAGAGATGTTAGGAAAGCAGATTGCATCTATCCATAATCTTGGTTTTTATGTATGGTTAACTCGTGAAGCAAGAAAGCATATTTTAGCGGGAGATTTTAGAGAATGGAAAGATAAAATGGTAAAGCAAATGGATAAACGTTTGTAAATTTCTAGAAATATAAAATTTAAAACAAGGCTAGCCTTTTGAAAATTATAGATTGGTACATATTAAAACGATTTTTGGTAACTTTTTTGTTTACTTTATTAATCTTGATACCTATTGCTGTTGCTATAGATATTTCTGAAAAAATTGATAATTTTTTAGAACATGCAGATCTTGGGTTTTATCAAGTGGTCGACGAATATTATAAAAATTTTATCATCTATTATGCAAATACATTTATGCCTTTGGCATTGTTTATAGCAGTAATTTTATTCACTTCTAAACTTTCTAATAATACAGAAATTATTGCCATAACAAATGCCAAAGTTTCATTTACTAGATTTTTATATCCGTATTTCTTAGGGGCAACTTTGATAACACTTGTGTCACTCTTAATGAATCATTTTGTAGTGCCCAGTAGTAGTAAAACTAGAAAAAAGTTTGAGAAAGAATATATAAGTGGTAGAAAGCAAAAAAATGAATTGAAATATATAAAGGATTTCAGTCTTCAACTAACAGATAGTACTTATATATACATTAGAAACTTTAATACACAAACAAATTCGGGCTATGATTTTACTTCAGAAGTTTATGATGGTTTGAAATTGAAATCAAAGCTAGTTGCGGATAATATTAAGTTTAACGTAAACGATTCTGTGTTTACACTCCAAAATTGGAGAAGACGTCAAATTTATAAGAATAGAGATAGCATTTTTTCTGGTAATAAAATTGATACTATTTTTAGTTTTACACCGAAAGATTTAATATATAAATCAGCATTATCACAAGAGATGCCTTCTAATGAATTGATGAAATTTATTCGTATTTCTAAGAAAAGAGGGGTTAAAAATTTAAATGCGTACTTGGTTGAATTTCATAAAAGAACAAGTCTTCCAATTGCTAGTTATATACTTACAATTATTGCTGTAGCGTTAGCATTTAGGAAAAAAAGAGGAGGAACAGGAATCAATTTAGCAATAGGAGTTGGTATTATGTTTATGTATGTCTTCTTGATGAAAATTTCTGAAGTCTTAGGAGCAGTTGCGGGCGTAAATTCGCTATTGTACGTCTGGATGCCAAACTTCTTTTTTGGTTGTTTAGCCATATACCTCTATTATTATGCTCGAAAATAGGTTTAAAAATTATCTCTTACTACATCTCATTGTTTTCATTTGGGGGTTTACGGCAATACTAGGTGCATTAATTACTATTGATGCAATTCCTTTGGTATTTTTTAGAATGGGTTTAGCAGTTATTTTTATTATTATTTATTTTCTTTTTAAAAAGAAAAGTTTTTATGTGGATAAAAAAGGATTGATAAAGTTCTTGGTAACAGGAATTATTATTGCTCTTCACTGGATTTTCTTTTTCAAAGCTATCAAAGTTTCAAATGTTTCTGTTGCTTTGGTAACGATGAGTACAGGAGCCTTTTTTACATCTTTAATAGAGCCTATTTTTTTTAAAAGAAAAATTAATTCACTAGAAATTATTTTGGGATTACTAGTGATTATAGGTTTATATATTATTTTTAATTTTGAAAGTCAATTTAAACTAGGTATTATTTACGCTTTAATATCCTCTTTTTTAGGTTCTTTGTTTGCTGTTTTAAATGGTCTTTTTATCCAAAGATATAATGCAAATTCCATATCATTATATCAACTATTATTTGGAACTCTTTTTGTAACAATCTATTTATTTTTAAATAATAGTTTTTCAAATGACTTTTTTAGTTTACAAAATTCAGATTGGATTTATTTGTTTATACTTAGCAGTATTTGCACTGCTTATGCATTTATTGCATCCGTAAAAGTGATGAAATACTTATCTCCTTATACTGTTATGCTTACCATAAATTTAGAACCAGTTTATGCCATTATTTTAGCGTTATTTATTTTTGGAGACAAAGAAAAAATGAAACCAGAGTTTTATTTAGGTGCAGGTATTGTTCTATGTGTTGTTCTAATTAATGGAGTTATAAAGAATAAATCAAGAATAAAACATAAGATTTTTCGAAAGTTAAAAAAATAAATCAACTTGCCTAAAAAAGTAAATTTTATGGTATGTTTGTCAATCCAAATAACTAAATCAAAATAACTATAAATGGAATATTTAGATTTTGAAATGCCGATAAAAGAGCTTGAAGATCAACTGCACAAATGTCAAATTATTGGTAAAGAAAGTGATGTAGATGTTACAGCAACCTGTAAAAAAATAGAAAAAAAATTAGCAGAAGCTAGAAAGGATATATATAAAAATATAACTCCTTGGCAAAGAGTTCAATTATCGAGACACCCAAATAGACCTTATACTTTAGATTATATCCAAGCGCTTTGTGGAGATACTTTTATGGAACTTCATGGAGACAGAAACGTGAAAGATGATAAAGCTATGATTGGTGGTTTAGGTAAAATTGGAGACCAATCTTTTATGTTTATTGGTCAGCAAAAAGGGTATAATACGAAAACACGTCAGTACAGAAATTTTGGAATGGCAAATCCAGAAGGGTATCGAAAAGCATTGCGTTTAATGAAGATGGCAGAAAAATTCAGAATTCCTGTAGTTACTTTATTAGATACACCTGGTGCGTACCCTGGTTTAGAAGCTGAAGAGCGTGGGCAAGGAGAGGCTATTGCTAGAAATATTCTAGAAATGACTCGTTTACAAACACCAATTATTACAGTGGTTATTGGTGAAGGAGCCTCTGGAGGTGCATTAGGAATAGGAGTAGGAGATAGAGTATACATGATGGAAAATACTTGGTATACAGTTATTTCTCCTGAATCTTGTTCTTCAATTTTATGGAGAAGTTGGGAGTTTAAAGAACAAGCTGCCGCTGCATTAAAATTAACAGGAACTGATATGAAAAGGTTAAAGTTGATTGATGCAATTATTAAGGAACCAGTTGGTGGAGCTCATAGTAATAGACAAGGAGCTTTTAAAGCTGTTGAAACGCAAATTTTAGCTGCCTTTGAAGAGTTAAAAGATTTATCTGACACAGACTTAGTGCTTAAAAGAATGGATAAGTATTCAAAAATGGGTGTTTATAAGGAATAAATTAATTTTAAAAAGCAAGTATAAAAAAAGCGAAATTCAAATTTGAACTTCGCTTTTTTTTATGTCTATTTATAAACTGTAGTTAGATACCTAAAGAAGTAAACAAAGATTTTAATGAAGGATCAGAGGGTCTAGATGCATTTGAATTTATAATTTTCCCTTCTGGATCGATTAAAATAAATCTAGGTATTGAATTGATTTGATATGCTTGTTGAAAAGAAAAATCTTGTCCAGACCAAAGCTGAACTCCCTTCATGTTTTTCCTCTTTACAAAAGTTCTCCATTTTTTTTCTGCAGCCCCCCAAGAACCACCGCTTCTTCTAGATTCATCTGTAGAAATACTAACAAACTCAATATTTTTGTTATGATATTCTTTTTCCAAATTTTCTAAATAAGGTATTTGTTGAATGCAAGGTCCGCACCAAGTTGCCCAAACATCTATATAAACATATTTTCCTTTAAAAGAATCTAATGATTTTTTGCCGCCTTTAAAATCTACATAATTTTCAAATTTAGGAGAAGGTCTGCCTTTACCTAAAACTATATTTTTGTTATAATTATTACTTAAACTAGTAATAAATTGATGGTTTTGTTCAAGAATAGAGGTGTATAAAGCACTATCTAAATTATCATATGATTTTAAAATACTATCATATTCAAATTTTATTTGATCTATTTTTTTCTTGAAAACGTTCTCCTCTAAATTTAGGTTTATTTGAGGATTTCCTAAACTTTGATTTTTCTCTACTTGCGCTATAATAAAATTACTATTACTAGAACCTTTGCCAGAAAATTTTAAATTTTTCATAAAATTTTGAGTATCCCCTTCTAAATAAATATTGTATCCATTTTTTAAATAAATAGGAGCTCTATTATTACTAGCGTCAATTGTGTAAATTGAGCCATTTGCCACCTTTAAAGTATCCTTAAAAAGACCACTAGAGTTTATCTTTATTTCTTTTATAATTCCTTGCCTGTTTGCAATCGTCAAAATAGAATCTTTATTATTTTCTAATTTACCAGATAAGGTAAGGTAATTTGTAGGCTGCTCTTGGCTACAAGAATTCATAATTAATAAACCAAAGATAAGTGTGAAAATGTTTTTCATTTTAAAATTTTAAATACATCACAAAGATAAAATATTAATTTAGAGAAAAATAGTTAAAATCACTTGCATATACAGCTATGAATTTGCATTTTTGAAATTCAATCAATCAACCCATGAATTCCGTTCATCTTATAAATTCAACACCTTTAGATTTATCTAAAATTCAAGAAATAATTTCTTTGGACTTAAAGTTAGCTTTATCAGAATCTTCTATTCATAAAATTAAAAAATGTAGGGCTTTTTTAGATTTAAAAACGAAATCGATTTCGAAACCAATTTATGGCATTAATACAGGTTTTGGAGCTTTGTATAATGTAAAGATAAATGATAATAATTTACAGAAGTTACAAGAAAACTTGGTAATGAGTCATGCTTGTGGAACAGGAGATGAAGTGCCAAAAGAAATAGTAAAACTGATGATCTTATTTAAAGTACAAGCTTTAAGTTATGGACATTCAGGAGTGCAATTGGCAACTGTAAATAGATTGATAGATTTCTATAACCACGATATTATTCCTGTGATTTATACACAAGGTTCTCTCGGAGCTTCTGGAGATTTATCACCTTTAGCACATTTGTCTTTGCCTTTAATTGGGTTAGGGAAGGTATATTATAAAGATCAAATAATTTTATCTGAAAAATTATTAAAAGTATTTTCTTGGGATAAAATAAGCTTACAGTCAAAGGAAGGTTTGGCTTTACTAAACGGAACACAATTTATGTCTGCTTATGGAATTCATTCTTTACTAAAAGCACACAAAATATCCTATTTAGCGGATGTAATTGGTACTATTTCTTTAGAGGGTTTTGATGGCCGTATAGAACCTTTTAATGCATTAATTCATTTGGCAAGACCGCATAATGGACAAATAAAAACAGCGCAAAGAATTAATCAATTTTTGGAAGGTAGTGAGTTAATTATTCAGGAAAAACAACATGTACAAGATCCTTATTCTTTTCGATGTATGCCACAAGTGCATGGTGCAACAAAAGATACAATTAGGTTTGTGACCAAAACTTTCTTAACAGAAATTAATTCTGTAACAGACAACCCTAATATTTTTGTGGAAGAAGATGAAATTATTTCTGGAGGAAATTTTCACGGACAACCTTTAGCTTTAGGTTTAGATTTTTTAGCAATTGCTTTATCAGAATTAGGGAATATATCAGAAAGAAGAACCTATCAATTAGTTTCTGGCCATAGGCATTTACCTCCTTTTTTGATTTCAAACCCTGGTTTAAATTCTGGATTTATGATTCCACAATATACAGCAGCAAGTATTGTAAGTCAGAATAAACAGTATGCAACCCCTGCTAGTGTAGATTCTATTGAGTCTAGTAATGGACAAGAAGATCATGTTTCAATGGGGGCAAATGCAGCAACAAAATGTAAAAAAATAGTAGATAATTTACAAACTATTTTTGCTATTGAATTGTTTACAGCTTCGCAAGCTTTAAATTTTGGAAATGCAAAAAGCTCTCCTTTTTTAGAAAGTATAATTAGTCTTTTTAGAAAAGAAGTTACAATTGTAGAAGAAGATAGAGTTTTACACGACGATATTATGAATGCTTCCGCGTTTATTACTTCTTTAGAAATTGATAGTTTGGACTTGTTTGGTTAGTTTTATGTATGACGAGAGAAGTGTGCGTTAAGTTTTCGTTTTTAGCCATATTTTTATGTCGCTAATAATCATTAGTTTTAATACGAATCCTTGAGATGTTTCACTCAGATCAAATATTTTCAGGTTAAGTCATTTTAATTTGTTTGCTACACCGACTCTAAACCTTTATAGCGAACTTATATTTTTTATGTCAAAAAATCTCTTATCCAGAAAAACTATTGTTGTGTTAAAAAAAAACCCAAACTTTCGTTCGGGTTTTTCTGTTCTAAGACTCTTTTTCTGTTCTAATTTCGGGTTTCTTTTTACCTTTTTTAATTTTGATGGTGAGTTCCTTCTTATCATCATCAAAATCCATAGTAATCGTGTCTCCTTCAGATAATTTAGAATTTACAATCTCTTCAGCTAAAGCATCTTCTATATATTTCTGAATAGCTCTCTTAAGCGGTCTGGCACCATATTTTTTATCAAAACCTTTGTCAGCTATATAATCTTTTGCTTTTTCACTTAACTTTAAAGTATAACCTAAATCTGATATTCTGTGCAATAATTTGTCTAACTCAATATCTATAATAGAATGAATATCTGCTCTTTCTAAAGCGTTAAATACAATTACATCATCTATTCTGTTTAAAAATTCAGGAGCAAAAGATTTCTTTAAAGCTCCTTCAATTACAGATTTTGCATTCGCATCTGCTTGTTCTTTCTTAGATGAAGTTCCAAAACCTACACCGCCACCAAAGTCTTTTAATTGACGCGCACCAATATTAGAAGTCATAATAATTATGGTGTTTCTAAAATCTATTTTACGGCCAAGACTATCAGTAATATGTCCATCATCTAAAATCTGAAGTAACATATTAAACACATCTGGATGCGCTTTTTCAATTTCATCTAATAAAATAACCGAATATGGTTTTCTTCTTACTTTTTCAGTTAACTGTCCACCTTCTTCATATCCTACATATCCTGGAGGTGCCCCAATTAAACGAGATATAGCGAATTTCTCCATATATTCACTCATATCAATTCTAATTAAAGAATCGTCAGAGTCGAATAATTCACGCGCTAACACTTTAGCCAATTGTGTTTTTCCTACACCAGTTTGTCCTAAGAAAATAAAAGAACCAATTGGTTTGTTCGGATCTTTTAACCCAACTCTATTGCGCTGAATTGCTTTTACAACTTTGGTAACAGCTTCATTTTGCCCAATTATTTTTCCTTTAATTAAGTCTGGTAGTTCATGTAATCTGTGCGTTTCTGCTTCTGCTACTCTATTTACAGGAATCCCTGTCATCATAGAAACTACTTCTGCGACATTATCCTCTGTAACAATTTCTCTGTTTAATTTAGAATCGTCTTCCCATTGTTTTTGTGCAGAGTTTAAAGCCGATTCAATGTTCTTTTCATCATCTCTTAATTTAGCGGCTTCTTCATATTTCTGACTGTTAACAGCTTTTGTTTTACTTTCTCTAATAATTTCTAATTGTGATTCTAACTCTAAAACTTGTTTAGGAACGACAATATTGGTGATATGAATTCTTGAGCCTGCTTCATCTAAAGCATCAATTGCTTTGTCTGGAAGATATCTGTCAGTCATATATCTGTTGGTCAATTTCACACAAGCTTCAATAGCATTATCTGTATAGTTTACATGATGATGTTCCTCGTATTTACTCTTAATATTTTGTAAAATTTGAATGGTTTCTTCTACAGATGTAGGGTCAACAATTACCTTTTGAAAACGACGTTCTAATGCTCCATCTTTTTCGATGTTGGTTCTAAACTCATCTAAGGTTGTAGCACCTATACATTGTATTTCTCCTCTTGCTAAAGCCGGTTTTAGCATGTTTGAAGCGTCTAACGAGCCAGTGGCGCCACCCGCCCCAACTATGGTATGAATTTCATCTATAAATAAAATAATATCTTCATTTTTTTCAAGCTCATTCATTAAAGCCTTCATACGTTCTTCAAACTGGCCTCTATATTTTGTACCCGCAACCAAACTTGCTAGATCTAGAGAAACAATTCGTTTATCAAATAAAATTCTAGAAACTTTGCGTTCTATAATTCTTAAAGCCAAACCTTCGGCAATGGCAGATTTACCGACTCCTGGTTCACCGATTAACATTGGATTATTTTTCTTTCTTCTACTTAAAATTTGCGAAACACGCTCAATTTCTTTTTGTCTTCCAACAACAGGATCTAATTTACCTCTCTCCGCTAAATCAGTTAAATCTCTACCAAAATTATCTAATACAGGTGTTTTAGATTTTTTAGGTGTTTTAGTTTTTTGAGATTGCTCAAAAGGATTTGGTTTCTCTGAGGCATACTCATCATCAGAAGGTGTTTCTGCAATTGGGTTTGAAGGTAAATCAACATCAAGGTCGTCTACATGCAATTGTTTGTACAGCGTTTTAACATCATCATAGTTAACATGATATTTTTGAATCAACTTTGTCGTTGGATCATTTTCATTTCTTAAAATACACAATAATAAATGTGCAGTATCTATAGATTCACTTTGATACAACTTCGCTTCTAAAAAAGTCGTTTTTAGCGCCTTTTCGGCTTGTCTAGTTAAGCGTAAAGTTGGCTTTTCTTTACTGTCAGAAAGTGTTGGTTTTGAAGGGTTTAATTGTTCAAGTTTTTTGCGCAATAAAATTAAATCAACATCAAATGTTGTTAAGATTTCTATCGCTTTTCCCTCGCCTTTTCTGATTAGACCTAATAATAGATGCTCTGTTCCAATAAACTCATGCCCTAACCTTAAAGCTTCTTCTTTACTGAAAGTGATTACATCTCTTACTTTTGGTGAAAAATTATCGTCCATATTTCTTTCTCTCTAGATTGATGTGTTATAAATTTAGTCAATTTTTTACTTATTAAGTGCAAAAAATATGCCAGTACAAAAAACTGACATTTTGACTAGTGTAACAAGGTATAAAACTATTAGAAATCAAACAAATAAAATACTGTTAAAAATTATCATAAAATGTTGATAACTCTACTCAATTACACCTGCTAAAACCTTTGTAAAAACAGGGAGAAATAGTATCTTGCCTTGTTTTAAAAAAATGAATTAATTTTAATCAAAATATATATATGTCAGACGGAGAAAAGTTAATTCCGATTAACATTGAGGATCAGATGAAAGCTGCATACATCGACTACTCGATGTCAGTAATTGTTTCAAGAGCATTACCGGATGTAAGAGATGGTTTGAAGCCAGTTCACAGAAGGGTTTTGTTTGGTATGCATGAGTTAGGAATTAAAGCAACGGGATCGTATAAAAAATCAGCAAGAATTGTTGGGGAAGTTCTAGGAAAGTACCATCCACACGGAGATACTTCCGTGTATGATTCTATGGTACGTATGGCACAAAGCTGGAGTGTACGTTATATGATGGTTGATGGCCAAGGTAACTTTGGTTCTGTAGATGGAGATAGTCCGGCAGCGATGCGTTATACGGAGGTTAGGATGCAAAAGATATCAGAAGACATGTTAGCTGATATTGAGAAAGAGACTGTAGATCATCGTTTAAATTTTGATGATACTCTACAAGAGCCAACGGTTTTACCAACTCGTATTCCTAATTTATTAGTAAACGGAGCTTCGGGTATTGCTGTAGGTATGGCAACAAATATGGCGCCTCACAATATAACGGAAGTTATTAATGGTACCATGGCATATATCGATAATAGAGATATTGAGATTGATGAATTAATGCAACACATAACTGCGCCAGATTTTCCAACAGGAGGAATTATTTATGGTTATGATGGTGTAAGAGATGCTTTTCATACCGGTCGTGGTCGTATTGTAATGCGTGCTAAAGCCGTTATTGAAGAGGTGAAAGGACGTGAATGTATCATTGTTACAGAGATTCCGTATCAAGTGAATAAAGCAGAAATGATTAAAAAAACTGCTGAATTGGTAAATGATAAAAAGCTAGAAGGTATTTCGAATATTAGAGATGAGTCTGATAGAAATGGTATGCGTATTGTATACATTTTAAAACGTGATGCAATACCGAATATTGTTTTAAATAAATTATTTAAGTACACACAATTACAAACTTCTTTTAGTGTAAATAATATTGCATTGGTAAAAGGAAGACCAGAGCAATTAAACTTAAAACAATTAATTCATTATTTTGTTGAACATAGACATGAAGTTGTTGTTAGAAGAACAGAATTTGAATTAAAGAAAGCGGAAGCTAGAGCACATATTTTAGAAGGATTAATTATAGCATCTGATAATATAGATGAAGTAATAAAAATTATTAGGGCTTCTTCTAATGCAGATGAGGCAAGAGAAAGTTTAATTGAACGTTTTGAGTTAACGGAAATTCAAGCAAAAGCAATTGTAGAAATGCGTTTGCGCCAATTAACAGGTTTAGAACAAGATAAATTGCGAGCAGAGTTTGATGCAATTATGTTAACAATTATTGATTTAAAAGATATTTTAGCAAACGAACCTAGACGTTATCAAATTATTAAAGACGAGTTATTACATATTAAAGACAAGTATGGCGATGAGCGTAGATCTGTAATAGAGTATGCGGGTGGAGATATGCGTATTGAAGATATGATTCCTGATACAAAAGTGGTTGTAACAATCTCTAATGCAGGCTATTTAAAACGTACAAATCTTGAAGAATATAAAGTTCAGAATAGAGGAGGAAGAGGTCAAAAAGGAGCAACTACCAGAAATGAAGATTTCTTAGAACATCTATTCGTTGGTACAAATCATCAATATATGATGTTCTTTACGCAAAAAGGAAAAGTATTCTGGATGCGAGTTTATGAAATTCCTGAAGGTGGAAAAAACACCAAAGGAAGAGCGATGCAAAACTTAATCAATATTGAACAAGATGATAAAGTAAAAGCATTCTTAGTAACACAAGATTTAAAAGACGAAGAGTACATCAATAGTCATTATGTAATTATGGCAACTAAAAAAGGTCAAGTTAAAAAGACTTCATTAGAGCAATATTCTCGTCCAAGAACAAATGGTATTAATGCAATTACGATTAAAGAGGGTGATGAGTTATTGGAAGCAAAATTAACAACTGGTGATAGTCAAGTAATGTTAGCTTTAGCGTCTGGCAAATCGATTCGTTTCGAAGAAGCTAAAACACGTCCAATGGGAAGAACTGCTTCTGGGGTAAGAGGTATTACTTTACAACATGAGAACGATGAAGTAATTGGTATGGTTGCTGTGAATGATATGGCTAGTAATATACTGGTTGTCTCTGAAAAAGGATACGGAAAACGCTCTAAGTTAGAAGATTATAGGGTTACGAATAGAGGAGGTAAAGGTGTTAAGACTTTAAATATCTCAGAAAAAACCGGAAATTTAGTAGCGATTAAAAATGTAGATGATTCTAATGATTTAATGATTATCAATAAATCTGGATTGACAATTAGAATGGCTGTGGAAGATTTAAGAGTTATGGGACGCGCAACTCAAGGAGTTCGTTTAATTAATATTAAAGATTCTGATGGTATTGCTGCGGTTGCAAAAGTTGCTCACGAAGAAGAAACTGAAAGTGAAACTAAAGGTGAAGCAGGAGATGAAATTGAAAATGGCACGGAAATTGAAAACGATTCAGACGAAAATCAAGAATAAAAATTAATAAAACACTGATTAAAATGAAAAAACAAATTATAGCTCTTTCTTTAGGATTGATGACCATTGGAGCATTTGCACAAAAAAACGAATTAAAAGTTGCAGAGAAAGCTCTAAATAAAAATGATTTTAAAACTGCAACAGCAGCAATTCTTTCTCTTGATGGTATGGAAGAAACAATGGAATCAAAGTATAAGGCTAAATATTATTATTTAAAAGGTTTCGCTTATGGAGAGTCTAACGTTTTAAAAGCTGCAGAAGCTTACAATAAATTGTTTGCTTTTGAACAAGAAATGGGTAAAACTAAATATACCAAATTAGCACAACCAAAATTAGATGGCTTAATAAAGTTCGTTTCTGAAAAAGCAATTAAGTTTTATAATGATGATAAAAATTATAAAGATGCAACTGAAAATTTTTATTTAACATATAAATTAAGTCCGACTGATACTTCATTTTTATACAATGCAGCGGTCAGTGCATCTTTAGCAAAAGATTATGATGCATCTTTTAAGTACTATAAAGAGTTACAGGATGTAAATTATACAGGTATAACAACCCAGTATTTAGCAAAGAATAAAGAAACTGGTATTGAAGAAAATTTGGGTTCTCAACAAAATAGAGATACAATGGTAAAGTTTGGTAAATATATTGAGCCATCTCAAGTATCTTCTGAATCTAAACAAGCAGACATCGTTAAAAATATTAGTTATATTTTAATTAACCAAGGAAAAACTGAGGAAGCAATTGTTGCGATTAAGGAGGCAAGAAAATCTAACCCTAAAGATTTGAATCTTTTGTTAAATGAAGCACAATTATATATTAAGTTAGAGCAAATGGATAAATTTGCTAATTTAATGCAAGAAGCTATTAAATTAGATCCAACGAATCCTACTCTTTTCTTTAATTTAGGTGTTGTAAATCAAAATGAGGAGAAAACAGCGGAAGCAATAAAATATTATGAAAAGGCTATTGAATTAAAGCCAGATTATGGAGATGCTTATATGAATTTATCTGTAGCTATTTTGTCTGGAGAAAAAGCTATTGTCGATGAAATGAATAAGAACCTTAATAACTTTAAAAAATATGATGAGTTAGAGGTTCAACAAAAGAATTTATATAAAAAGGCTTTGCCATATTTAGAAAAGGCAGATGGTATTAAAAGATCTTTAGAAACTGTAAAATCTCTTTTAAATATTTATGACATCTTAGAAATGTCTGATAAGGCAGATGGTTTAAGACCAATTTATAAAAAAATGAGAGAGTAGTATTCTCCTTGATTATAAGATAATGAAAAATCCAAAACTTTTAAGTTTTGGATTTTTTTATATTAGTTTTTTAATAACTCTAAGCTTATGCGTATGCTTTTGTATGTCAGCATTAAAAATGCCGCTATGATCTAAGGTGTCAATTCTAACTTTACCATGGGCGTGAATAATATGGTAATCATTTAAAATGATTCCGACATGTATGATCTCTCCTTCTTCGTTGTCAAAAAAAGCTAAATCTCCTGGCTCACTTTCTTCAATAAAACTTAATACTTCTCCTTGTGAGGCTTGTTGTTTTGCATTTCTAAAAAGATTGTAACCACAAAGTTTATAAACCATTTGTGTAAAACCAGAACAATCTATGCCAAAAGGACTTTTACCTCCCCATAAAAAAGGGGTGTTTAGAAAAGTAAATGCTTTTCGAGTAATTTCGTTTTTTAAAAGTATTCCAGTAAAAATGGTACCGTCGTAACTGTATCTTTTAGTGTTGATGAAAAACTGATTTTCTATATAAAAAGGCAACCTAGAGCCCAAGGGAATAGTTACTAAATCGTTCGATGAGCTGGAAATAAAGTCAATTATTTCTCCAGAATAAATAGGTTCTATTGCTGATAATTTGTGAAATAAACTTTCTGAAATTTCTTCAAACTGTTTGTCATCTATGTAGCCTTCATGATCATCAAAAGCTAATTTAACTTTACGCCAATTTTTCTCTTTTTCAACAATTGTAAAATGCTCACCAAATAGCACCTGACTTGTCATTTCTGAGGTATCAGAAGCCTCTGCACGAATAGGAACAATACTAAGATTACATATACCGTAAATCAAACTCTTTTTTTTATATTCTTTCAATAATCATTGCACTGGCACCTCCACCACCATTACATATGGCAGCAGCTCCTATTTTAGCGTTATTTTGTTTTAAAATAGAAGTTAAAGCAATTACAATTCTCGCCCCAGAAACACCTAAAGGATGTCCCAGAGAAACAGCTCCGCCATTTACATTTACATTTTTATCGGTTAGACCTAAAATTTTCATATTAGCTAATCCAACAATAGAAAACGCTTCATTTAATTCAAAATAATCCACATCATCCAAAGAAATATTTGCTTTAGCTAATGCCTTTGGTAATGCTTTTGCTGGTGCAGTTGTAAACCATTTTGGTTCGTGTGCAGCATCAGCATAACTCTTTATTTTGGCAAGGGGTGTTATATGTAATTCTTTCGCTTTTTCTGCAGACATTAAGACCAAAGCTGCCCCACCATCATTTATGGTCGATGCATTTGCAGCAGTTACAGTTCCGTCTTTTGTAAAAGCAGCTCTTAAAGCTGGAATTTTCTCCATTTTTACATTCTTATATTCTTCATCTTCAGAAAATATAAGGGGTTCGCCTCTTCTTTGTGGAATTGAAACAGGTATAATCTCATCAGCAAATTTACCTTCACTCCAGGCTTTTGCCGAACGATTGTAAGATTGAATTGCAAAGGCATCTTGATCTTCTCTTGAGAATTCATATGCGGCAGCACATTCATCGGCACAAACACCCATGGCTGTTTTGCCGTAAGCATCAACTAAACCATCTTTTTGTAGGCCATCTTCCATCGTAATTGGGCCAAATTTAGACCCATTTCTTGCATATTGATAGTGAGGAATCGAACTCATGTTTTCCATTCCACCGGCAACTACAACATCCGCATCACCTATGGCAATTGTTTGGGCTGCTAGCATTATAGCTTTCATACCCGAGGCACAAACCTTATTTACAGTTGTACAAGGAACTGTGTCAGGAATTCCTGCATGAATAGCTGCTTGCCTTGCTGGGGCTTGACCTAAACCAGCAGAAACTACATTTCCCATAAAAACTTCATCGACTAAATTAGCAGCTAAGTTTATTTTTTCTAAAGCTCCTTTTATAGCAATTGCTCCTAATTTTGGTGCGGGTATTGATGATAAACTTCCCATAAAACTTCCTAATGGTGTTCTAGCTACTGATACAATTACAACATCTTTCATACTCTACATTTAATCGTTTTTATTCAAAAAATATACCGCTAAAATAACCAAATAAAATCAAAAAGAAATCTTAATAGATGTGTAATTTTTAAGCGTCACAATTTTACTGTAAGTTTGTTATAACAAGAGAAATAACGATGAGTGAATTAGTGAACAAAATCTATAGAAACAACACCATAATTTACAAGGTGTTTTTATTTTTAATTGCAACTATTGCGATTGTGTATTTATTTCCAAAAGGAGGTCAGTTTAAGTACGATTTTAACAATGGGCAACTTTGGAAATATGACAATTTATATGCTCCTTTTGATTTTGCAATTCAGAAAACAGCTGAAGAAATTACTATTGAAAAAAAAGGAATTGAGGTCAATGCAAAACAGTATTTTAAATACGACATGAATGTTGTTGCAGATGTAAAACTAAATTTTAACAATAGAATATCTCAAATAAATTTCACTGATTCCTTAACTGTAGAGGAAATTAGTCATTTAAAAAAAATAGGAGAAAATATCATTCAAAAAGTCTATAATTCTGGCTTTCTCGAAGTTGTAAGCGAGGGAAGAGGAGCTGCAAAAGACCAAATAATTGCACTAAAAAAAGAGAATGAAGTACAAGATGTTTTATTTAAAAACTTATTGACTTCTAAAAATGTTTTGGAAATTATCAATAGTAATTTAGGAGACGAGCCTTTCACCTATGGACAGAAGTTAGTTTTAAATTTGTTAGCAGGCGTTGTAAAACCGAACGTCTCTTTTGATAAGGGTTTAACTGATAAAATAATGGGTAATGAGCTAGATAATATTTCTTATACTAAAGGAAAAGTAGCTTCAGATGAACTTATTATTCTAAAAGGAGATATTGTTGGAGGTAGAAAGTTAGCCATTTTAAATTCTTTAAAAAGCGAATTTGACGCGAAGGTTTGGACAGATTCTAATTATAATTGGATTGTTTTTGGATACACCATACTGGTTTCTTTAGCATTGTTAATGTTATTGTTATTTCTGTATAAAAATAGATTAGAAATTTTTAATAATAATACCAAGGTAACATTCATTGTTTTCAATGTATTTGCCATGATTTTTATTCAAACATTAGTAATTAAATACAATTCAGATTATTTATATGTTGTGCCATTAAGTATACTTCCTATAATTTTAAAAGCCTTTTTTGATGCTAGATTAGGGCTGTTTACTCATGTCTTAACAGTGTTACTTTTAGGGTATATTGTGCCGAATAGTTTCGAATTTATTTACTTACATATTATTGCTGGTATTGTAACGATATTAACAGTATCAGAACTGCACAAAAGAGCAAATTTGTTTATTTCGGTAGCGCAGATTACGCTAATTTATATGATTACCTACTTTGCTTTTTCTATTATAAAAGAAGGAAATGCCTCCCAAATAAATTGGGGCTATTTTGGATTGTTTATTATGAATGGGTTGTTATCTTTTTTATCTTTAATCTTAATTTATATGTATGAAAAAGTTTTTGGGTTAGTTTCTGACGTTACGCTTTTAGAACTTTCAAATACAAATACAAAACTTTTAAGAGAGTTAAATGAAAAAGCCCCAGGAACATTTCAGCACTCAATGCAAGTGGCTAATTTAGCAGAGGCTGCAGCTAATGAAATAGGAGCAAACTCTATGTTGGTAAGAACAGGAGCCTTATATCATGATATTGGGAAGATGTTAAACCCTATGTATTTTACAGAAAACCAATCTACAGGAGTAAACCCTCATAATGACTTATCTCCAACCGACAGTGCTAAGATTATTACAGACCATGTAATAAAGGGGGTTGAGTTGGCTAAAAAGTACAAATTGCCAGACAGAATTATTGATTTTATAAGAACACATCATGGAACAAGTTCTACTTATTATTTTTATAAAAAAGAGCAAGAATTAAATCCGGATACAATCGTAGATATTAAGAAATTTCAATACCAAGGACCCATTCCATTTTCAAAAGAAACAGCAATTCTAATGATGTGTGATGCATCAGAAGCCGCTTCAAAAAGTTTAAAAAGTCCTACAGCACAGTCAATCAGTGATTTAATAGAGAAGATTATTGATAAACAAATGTCAGATAATCAGTTTTTAAATTCTGATATTACTTTTAGAGAAATTAAAGTTATCAAAAAAGTGATTAAGAAAAAGTTGATGAATATTTATCATTTAAGATTAGAATACCCAGAATAAAAAAAAGGTAATAAAAAGATAAAAAAATCTTGCTATTTTGTAATTGTAATACTACATTTGCACTCGCAATTTTTAATTCAAGCTTTAAGTTTGAAGTCGGAAGGAGAGATGGCAGAGTGGTAATGCAGCAGATTGCTAATCTGTCGACCTTAGGGTCGCCAGGGTTCGAGTCCCTGTCTCTCCGCAAAAATATTGCGCTCGGGGTGTAGCGTAGCCCGGTCATCGCGCCTCGTTTGGGACGAGGAGGTCGCAGGTTCGAATCCTGCCACCCCGACACAGTTGTACGTAGCAACTCTAAAACTACGGGCTCTTAGCTCAGCTGGATAGAGCACCTCCCTTCTAAGGAGGCGGTCGAAGGTTCGAATCCTTCAGGGCTCACTTAAA
>CAXMOR010000001.1:0-69235 GCA_964195455.1 uncultured Acidimicrobiia bacterium | reverse complement strand
CCAATCAATCAAACACCTATAAAATCATTAAGCGATGAAAAAACACTACTATTTATTGATCATAACATTTTTAAGCTTCAACATAAATGCACAAGCGCCTCAGGGGTTTAATTACCAAGCGACTGTTCGCAATGCCACTGGAGCTTTAGTCATAAATGAAAACGTGAGTTTTCAGTTTAATATTTTGCAAGGCTCGCAAGCAGCTGCCCCTGCGTACTCAGAAGACCACACAATACTTACGGATGATCTAGGGCAGGTGTCACTCGCTATTGGCGATGGTATTGCCAATGTTGGAGTGTTTTCAGAAGTCGATTGGTCGCTTGGTAGCTATTATTTGGCAATTGAGTTAGATACCGGAAACGGTTATCAAGCAATGGGTGTTTCACAGTTGTTGAGCGTGCCCTATGCCTTATATGCAGAAAATGCCGGGGGCTCTTTGCCTCAAGGAACAAACAATGGCGATATTTTAAAATGGAACTCACCTAATAATTCATGGGAGATAAGCTCAAGTTTAACTTCGGCAAACAATGCCTTTGAAGTTAGAACGATAGAAGTCGATTATTATTCAAACACTACTGCTATTGCCGGAGGAGACGTTGTTGCAGACGGCGGGTTAAGTGTAATTGCAAGAGGGGTTGTATGGGGCGAAAGTCCAAACCCAACCACAAACGATAACACAACGATAGATGGCGTTGGTTCAGGTGTGTTTTCAAGTGAATTAACCAGTCTTAGTGAAGTAACTTCTTACTATTACAGGGCCTATGCGACCAATTCAGAGAGTACAATTTATGGTTCAACGTATTCTTTGAAAACCATGAGTAGTGCTGATGATAATGATAATGATGGTTATACTGTTTTAGAGGGAGATTGTAATGATCTAGATTTTAATATAAACCCATCTGCTTTCGATATTCAAGATGATGGTATAGACCAAAACTGCGATGGAGTCGATAGTTCTTCACCAGTATACCTATCGGCGAATGGTGTAACGATTAAAGCCCATTCTTGGGCCACCTTTGGAGATGTTGGAACAGTGAACGGAAAAGAATATGTTGTTGTTGATAGAGGAACATTAAAAAGTATGGTAGCTCAAAATATGGATTACACTGCTGTTTGTACCTCTTTAATTACAAACATGTCTTCAATTTTCGAAGGCAGGTCAAAGGGAAGAAACATCAGAACTTGGGATACCAGTAATGTGACCGATATGAGTAGTATGTTTCTAGGTTCTAGTTTAGGCGTAACTCATGAATTTAATCTTTGGAACACCAGTAAGGTGACTACTATGAGTAGTATGTTTAATAATTCAAGTTTTAACGGGTATTTATATGCTTGGGATACCAGTAGTGTGACAGACCTAAGTTATATGTTTTATGAGGCAAATTCATTTAATCAGTCAATTTCTAATTGGGATACTGGCAGTGTGACAGATATGGGTTATATGTTTCGAGGGGCAGATTCATTTAATCAGTCAATAGTAAATTGGGACACCAGCAGTGTAACTAATATGGCATATATGTTTCAAAATAATCGAGGCTTTAATCAGTCATTGGCTAATTGGGATACTACCAGTGTGACTAGTATGGTATATATGTTTAGTAGTGCTATATTTAATAACAATGTAGACGGTTGGTCAATTGCAGCAGATGCTTCAAATATGTTTTCATATACATCATTTAACCAAGATGTGAGCTCTTGGGACACAGGCAGTGTGACTAATATGGAGAAAATGTTTTATCAAAATGTTACTTTTAACCAAGACGTTAGCTCTTGGAATACAAGTAGTGTGACTAATATGGATTCTATGTTTTATGATGCAAATTCATTTAATCAGTCAATTTCCAGTTGGGATACTGGTAGTGTGACGAATATGAATTCTATGTTTTATTCTGCAGATTCATTTAATGAGTCTTTAGCTAATTGGAATACCAGTAGTGTGACCACTATGAGTCAAATGTTTCGAGGGGCAACTTCATTTAATCAAGATATTGGGAATTGGAATACTAGTAGTGTGACTAATATGAATAATATGTTTGATTCTGCAGATTCATTTAATGGGTCTTTAGCTAATTGGAATACCAGTAGTGTGACCACTATGAGGCAAATGTTTCAAGGGGCAACTTCATTTAATCAAGACATTGGTGCTTGGGATGTGAGTATGGTTACTATTATGGAATTTATGTTTTATAATGCAAACTCATTTAATCAAGATTTATCGGGTTGGAATGTTATAAACGTAAGCTACTACGGTGGATTTGATATTAATACTCCCCAATGGACACTGCCGAAACCTATTTTTAATTAAACCATAGGCATATCTTCATCTTTTAAAATTATTGTAAATTAGTACTAATCTTAAAACTTATAATTATGAAAAAATTACTATTTATTTTACTATTTGTAGGAATGTATTCAACTGCATTTTCACAGGATACTGCGCTAACACTTGAAGAGAAGCAAGAACTTTTGGCAGCGAGTCCTTTTAATTCTGTGTATCCTGCTTCAATTCTAAAAAGTTCTGACACTTATTTTAAAGCTCAAATGGGTTTATATAAAGAAGGCGCAATAGCTGAAAAAGAAGCACATTTAGTAGCACTTGCTACTTCTGCAGCTATCAAATGTGAATATTGTATACCTTATCATATTGCAGAGTTAAAGAGATTGGGTGCATCCGAAGATGAAATAAAAACTGCAGTGCTTATTGCTGCTGATATTATGAAAATGAGTACACTATTCTACGGGAATGAATTTGATTTAGAGGCATTCAAAAAAATGCTTAGAGGAGAATAACTAAACCATAGGCATATCCTCTTCTTTCAATTCAGCTATTTCTAAATCCCTGTTTCAAATAGCGACTAAAGATCGTTTAAGTAAAAATTAAATTATGTAAATTGTGGTGATTACTGTAATTGTGTTGTATCTTTGCAGTCGAAATCGCGGGATAGAGCAGTAGGTAGCTCGTCGGGCTCATAACCCGAAGGTCACTGGTTCGAGTCCAGTTCCCGCTACTAAGGAGTAATCAGAAATGGTTACTCTTTTTTTTTGCAGTAAACTCATTTTTTTCAGGGAATTGCGAGTTTTTACTGCTGTAATTCATTTATCAAAACAGTCACTAAATGTAGTTGCTCTTTGTTAAGGTTAAATATTAAATATACGGAAAACGGGCAGTAAATAGCTTAGACTATGAATTAAGTTTTTTTTAAAAAAAACATTAGATTTGAATTATAATAATAAATAATATAATGAAGAATTTTTTTTTAATTGCTGTTGTGTTTATGATGTTTACCTCTTGTAATAATGATTCTGACGATAATATTTTACCATTGAACACAGTTGAAGGTAAATGGTTATGGTCACCTGCAGAAAATAGAGCAGATGCAAATACAATGTATGAATTTGTAAATGGAACAAGATACAAATATTACGCAACCAACAATGAAGTTTGGAATGCATTAGATAGTTCAGATAGAATTCCAGGTGTAGATATTTACACATTTGATGAAAATACTTTAACAATCGATGAAACGGCTAATGTAGTTACATTTGAATGTGATGGAGGTATAATGTATTTTCCAAATGGTGCTAAATTTTGGAGATTAAGTTCTGACTGCAATTAAATCATAGGCATATCTTCTTTTTTCAATTCAGCTATTTCTAAACCTCTTAAATAGGTTGATTTAACATTTACAGGAATGCCCATAGCTTTCTGTAGCTTGGTGAATAAACCAATTCTCTTAAATATTTCTGCAGCCCCAGGGTGTTTAAAGGGGTAAAGTATTTGTGGTTTTTAACAGCTTTTATCATCTCTTAAAACACCTCCATAAGTTCTTAAAGTAATCTTCATTTTAAAGCCCTTTTTTACGTTTAAAACTCGAGCTTTAGGTGCTTAGTTAAGTCCCTGAATAACCATAATTACCTAAAAGTAAGAATTTTGGCATAAATTTTATCCCAAACTAAAAAGACCAGACCCAAATATTATTTTAAAGTCATTTTCTTATTTAGGGTGTGTCCTCAAATTCATATATCTTGATTGTTGTTGCTAAAAACGATCTATTAAATTTTTAATATATTTGATACAACACAAATTCCCTCCGACATGAAAAAAATACTTATTTTTTTAATATTTCTATCTTATTTAATCGAGGGCAGTGCTCAGACTCAACTTTTAGAAAACGGCGATTTTGAACAAGGAGCTGCAGGTTATTGGATGTCAGGAATTAGCCCCGGATCACAAGTGCCAATTGTGACTGATGAAGATGGTATAGGATATGTAAATATAGATGATGTTTTACTGGTTCAAGGAGTTGGTGCTATTGAAACTACAGAATATACAACTGATTTGGAAATTACGGCTATTTCAGAGCCTTTATCAGCGGCAGCAACACCTCCAAATAGAGAAGAAACAGATGTGATTTCTCTTTTTAGTGATGCTTACACAAACATTGTTGGAATAGATTATAATCCTGGTTGGGGTCAACAAACAGTTTATACAGCTTTTGATATAAACGGAAATGCAATTATACAATATAGTAATTTAAATTACCAGGGTATTGATTTTTCTGGGAACATACAGGACGCTTCTAGTATGGAAAAATTGCATATAGATGTGTGGACTGCAGACGCAGCTTCAATAGATATTTATCCGATTAGTTCTTCTTCTGCTGAATTTTTTGTTACAAAAGAGCTAATAGCAGACCAATGGAATAGTTTTGAAATACCTTTAACTGATTTTACAGAGCAAGGGTTGGTTATTTCAGATTTAATGCAGTTTAAATTTAGTGGTACAGGTTCTGTATTTATTGACAATCTTTATTTTTTTAGAGGTAATTTCCCACCTGTTACCACAGATATTTCTTTGAACATCTCTAAAAATCTTGAATCCTCTATCAGGCTTCTTGGAGAAGATGATTTTACTGAAGACTTAGATTACACAATTGTAGCCCAGCCCATGAATGGAGCGGTTTATATTGCTAATAATCAAGCATTATATATGCCCAATTTAGATTTCGAAGGCAGCGATAGTTTTACATATATTGCAAGCGATGGCGAAAATGACAGTAATGAATCTACGGTTTCATTAAATGTATTTGATGCCCCAACACTTTCCTTAAGTTTTGATTCTACAGAGTTACAAGAAGGAGAAACGGCTTCCTTTACAGCAACTATTGATGGCGTTAGTGAATTTGATGTTGTTATAGATTTAAGTACGATTTTAGGATCAGTGACTGCAAATGATTTTCAATTTACTCAAGGCGCAACTCAAGTTACCGAAGTAACTATTTTAGCAGGACAAATAGAAGCCACCCTAGAACTAGAAATCTTAGAAGATGGTATTCCAGAAACCACAGAAATTCTTCAGTTATTGCCTTTTGTAGACGGAGCAAGTTTACAATCCACTGACAACTTATTGATTAAAATATTAGCACATGCACCAATTTTTACAACCTTTGCTACTAGTTGGTGCCCTGGGGTTCAAAATTACAGTATAGTAATTGAAATTAATGTACAAGGAACACATGACTTTTCTAATGACGCTCTTCAGTTTAGTAACTCAGATAATTTTGAAAACTCATACGACATGAGCTCTTTTGGAATTATTTCAGATGAATTTGTATACTTTATTGTTACCAATGACTTAAGTACGTGGAATAATAATGACTTCCCTTCAATCGATGCATCTAATAGTATCTTAGTAAGTGTAGATTATATTGAAAACAATAATTCATATAGAATACAGAACACTACTTCAGAGCAGACTATAGATAAATTTGGTGCTGGTTCACCAAACGGGGGTAGTGGGGTTAGTCTTCTTGAAACGTATGCAAAAAGAATCGATCAATCAGGTCCTGATTATAATTACTTTAACAGTAATAACTGGGTTATTGAAAACGAGTATTCTCTTCAAGATGAAGGTCTATGTAACAGCAGTGGGAATTCAATTCAAGATATCATTGGTGGCTTAGGTCAATACAGTAACACTAATTTAGCCCCTGTAGCATCTGATGTTTATAAGTACACCGCCATTAACAGGCCAGTCCAAATAGAGTTGTCAGTAGAGGATACTTTTATTGGAAACTTAACATATACAATAACTAACCCTCCAAATCAAGGAGAAATAACTTTAAATGAAAACATAGTCACTTATACGCCAGCGACTGATTTTTTAGGAGAAGACCAGTTTTCTTATACTGCTAACGATGGTGAATTTGACAGTAACGCGTCTACTGTTTTTGTTGGGGTGGTAGAAATTCCAGATATAACCTTTAGTATTGATACCAATGAAATAGCAGAACACCAAGCAGCAACAATTACAGCCACTCTCTCAGCTCCAGGACCCTATGATGTTGAATTTGACATTAGTTCTTTTTCCGGAACTGCAACTGAAGATGACTATGTGATTGCTTCTAGTTATGCAAATGGAGTTCGCTACATAAAATTTGAGGCCTACTATAGTTCTGATAACGGTCAAGTTAACTTAAACCAAATTAAAGCATTGCTATCTGATGGTACTAATGTTGCTTGTGGGAAATCAGGTTACGCAAATAGCTACCAAGGAGGTAATTGGGATAATAACGGTTCCAATGTCACAAACTGTAACGGTGGGGGTAGATGGTCAAGTGATCGAAATGACCCGGGTCCTAGCGAAACTGAACCCCATTATATTGTTGTAGATCTTGAAGAAATATATGATCTTGACAGCATTGAAATTGTTGGACAAATGTGGGATATGTCTTTTTCGGTTTTAGTATCAAATGATGACCAGAATTGGACGAATATTGGAACCTACACAAATTATTCTTTAGAACAAGTTGTTTTTATGGATCCTGACGGTAGTGGAGGATATACGATTCCTTCAGGTGAAACATCAGTAGAAATTTATGTACAAGCAATAGAGGATAATATTACTGAAGGGACTGAGAGTTTAACATTTGAAATTCCTACAGTTGAAAATGCCAATTTATTAAACCCACAAGAATTTACAATAGATATTTTAGATGTCGTTAGTAGTTTTACGCTTATAGAGGACATGTTCGAGGGATTTAGTAATGCTGAGTTTGCTTGGGGTGATTACGACTTAGATGGAGACATGGATGTTGCCATCATGGGAGATCAAGGAAACGGGGTAGAGACAATATTGTATAGAAATGACCTAGTTGATGGTAAACATGTTTTTGTAGATAGTCAGCAAAATTTTGAAGCTTTAGGATATGGTGCCTTAAAATGGGTAGATATAGATAAAGACGGGCTATTAGATTTATTTGTTTCGGGAGTTGGCCTGTCGGGTGTCAATTCAATACTTTATATGAACACCACAAACACGAGTAGTGAAGATTTTAGTCCTTCATCTATTTATGAATTTCCAGACTTGTTTCAATCAGATATTGATTTTGGAGATTTGGATAATGACGGTGATATAGATTATGCTTTTAACGGAACTAACATTGATGGTCACCAAGTTTCTTTTTATGGATTTCAAAATGCTTCAGGAGAATTTAATATAGTTGAATCTAATTTTGGGACATTTGAAGGGGGTGCTATTAAAATTTTTGATGTTAATTCTGATGGGGATAATGATGTGATATCATCCTCCCAAGCTGCAATGAATACATATTTCAATAATAATAGTGCGGCCATATATCCTTCTCATAATTTTGAAGAGTTGGATTATTTTATTGGGTCTGGTGCAAATACCTTGAATTATTTGACAATTGGCAATAATGGGAATCCTTCAACAATATCTAATATCAACACAAGCTTTCCCTCTTTTGTAAATGGAGATTTTTCAATAGCAGATTATAATAACGATGGAGTGGAAGATATTTTTATAACAGGTTCTAATGTAGCAGCAGAAAACCCAGGAGCAAATGAGGTGAGCAGTATTTTATTTCAAGGCAATGCGAGCACATACGAAGCCTCAACTGAATTTGATTTTCAAGGATTTACCAATTCTTCTGTTGAATGGATCGATTATGACAATGATGGCGATCTTGACTTGTTTTTATCCGGTTTTGCACCTGGCTTAGGCCAAAAGACATACTTGTATGAATATGAGATAACCAATAAAAAAAATACACCTCCAGCGAAAGTAACAGAGTTGATTTATGAAGATTTAGGAAATGGCTATATAGATTTATCTTGGGAAGCTCCAGTAGATGATTTTTCTGCGATAATGGGGTATAACTTAAGGTTAGGGACAACCGCAGGAGGAGATGAGTTGTCTTATCTTTTGAGTAATCAATTAACGGGAGAGCTTATGGTGAATCAAATTCCATCCATTTTAAAGAACTCGTTTTCAATCCAATTAGACCCAGGTACTTATTACTGGTCCGTGCAAGCAGTAGACAAAGGCTTTAAAGGAGGTGCGTTTTCTAACGAGCAGTCCTTTACGTTAACCTATGATTGGAAAGTACTTAATCAAGGAGGTGTTATAGATAATTCAATACAAGCAGTTAGTAATCCTATTTTAGAGTTTATGGATCTTGATAACGATGGAGATTATGACTTGATATATGGTCAAAGTGGCTCTCAAATGCAAATATATTCATACCAAGATAATCTGCTATCGGTAAACCAGTCTTATGGCCTTAATAGATCTTTTCAAGATATGGAAATTGGGGATTTAAACCTTGATGGAAGTTTTGATATTGTCGGTAAACTAAACACAAGCGAAAACATTGTTTATTTATCTGGCACAGAAGGCTCAGGTATACCTTTTAATTTAAATACTTTCTCTACGAATAATCTTTATGATAGAAAGCAAAGACTTGCTGACTTGAACAATGATGGTAATTTAGATATTACCAACTTTGGAATGGATAATCAAAATGAATTCTTAGCAAACTTTAAATTATACTCTAGTTATTATGATTCGGAATCTAACAGTTTCATTACATCTGATTTGTCAAGTAACTTTTCTAGCATAAATAAAATGTTCTCTCCATCATTTGATATTGGAGATTTTGACAATGATAATGATTTAGATGTTGTTTTAAGTGGTGATTTAATCTTTGATGGAGAAACTATTACTAAAATATTCAAAAATATTACGGAAGCAGGTTCACAAGAAATCATTTTTGAGGAGTATACAGAAGCTGATCTTCCAGGGGTTAAAGATGGATCTACAGATTTCATAGATTTTGATTCTGATGGAGATTTAGATTTACTCATTTCTGGTTTTGATAATCTTGGAAATAAAATTTTCTCAATGTTTGAAAATATAGAAGGTGGGGCATGGCCCGAAATTGAAACGAACTTGCCCGAAATGACTAATACCGAATTAGATTTTGGTGATTTTAACGCAGATGGGTTAAGCGATTTATTAATTTCTGGTACAAACGAAAATAATCAAAATGTAACAAAACTTATGGAATATATAGATGGTGTTGGCTTTGTAGAAAGTGATTATGACTTAAGTGAGTTTGCGAATGCAAAATTTGCTTTTGGAGATTTAGATGGAGACACTGACCTTGATTTTGTTATCACGGGGCAAAGTTCGACTAATGAAAACGAGTCACTTGTTCGAGTCTATATGAACTATAGATCAGAATCATATGATGTTATTAACTCTGGTGCTAAATATTCAAAATCATCAGGTGTTGTTTTCAATGAAGCACCGTCGCAACCCATAATCAGTGAAATTACTGTTTTGGGTGAAAACTCAGATGGAAAAGCTATTGTCAATATTAGTTGGACTCAGTCAACAGATGATAACACACCACAAAACTCTATTTCTTATGCTTTAAAGGTTGGTACATCCACTGAAATAGAGGATATTATATCTTCTGGAGCACTACCATCTGGATATAGGAAAATATCTGGTAATGGGAATGCTGAATTTAATACCTCGTGGAATATTGCTTTAGATCCTGGTAACTATTATGTTTCTGTGCAGTCTATTGATGCTTCATTTGTAGGTTCTGAATTTTCTTCAGAGTCAATTTTTATATTAAATACAGATAATTCGTTAAGTATAAATGATAATACAAATTACTTTGTTGGCATTTATCCTAATCCTTCAAGTTCTCTTATCCGCCTTTCCGTAAAGGATAGCCTTGATATAAAGGAGTTGAAAATATATGATTTATTAGGAAAATCATTCTCTTTTGATACAGACAATAATACATATATTGATGTCAATAATCTTTCAGATGGAATTTATATTCTTGAATTGTCATTTACCAATGGAAATACAATAAGTAAGAAAATTATTAAAAATTAATACAATTCATTTTTAAGCAAAATAGTCATTTATATCAAAAGTTTTTAATAGCAGAAGTTTAGATTTTTTAGTTAAGTATTTGTTATCGAGTATGCATCAGTAGTTAGCTTTTTGTGCTCATAATTCAAACGATACTATTTCGGGTCCACTTCCCGCTACTAAAACAATCTTAGGCAAGTACACGATAGCATTAAAAAACCATCCTGGACATAAAATCATAATGAGACTTCTTTTTCGAGGGGGGACAAATAATTCATTTTTAACCGGTTTTTACGAAAATCACATTAAAACAGGACAGCAGTTAATTGAAATTTTAAAACAGGAAGTTTAACTATTAAATTAGTACTGTAATATTGCAGACTAATGGGGGAGAAATAAAAATTCAAACCCTTCAATTTGTGACAATGAGACGAATCAAATTAAAGATATTTATAAACTCTCTCCGATATTCATAAAGGTTCGATATTTCAATAGAGTTATCTTCTAAGGCGTAATCAGAAATGTTTTTTTTGCAGTAAAAGCAATAACAGTCTTTTTGTTTTAAGTATAAATTGTAGGTTAAAGTATTCTGATATTTTGCGAAATTAAGATAAAGTTTAGCGCCATGTAACCTTTATTTGTTCTTGTAAGATGGTAGTTTATTTTCAAAAGAAATTTTCTTAAGTTGGTTACTAAATTCAATATATTCTTGGCGTTTCGTTGAGATAAATAATTCTCGGTCATTATAAATTTGTGACTTAATTTCAATTTGAGATTCATCTAGAATATCTTCAGGAATTCCTTTTATAGAAAATAAATACAATTCAATCAAAAGAGGTAATGCACAGATAGATTCTTGACTAGCAATATATATTGCACTTTTTTTGGTTCCTTTTAGACTCAATTTAGTAATATAACCTGATTCGATGAGAGAAGCCAGTCGATTCGTTAGAATATTGCTTGCTATTTTTTCTTTAGAATTCAAAAATTCTTTAAATGCAGACTTTTTGTGCAATAACATATCGCGTAAAATAAGCAATGACCATTTATCGCCAAATAGATCTAAAGATCTGGCTATGGCGCAAGTAGATCTAAATTTTGTTTTTTTCATAATTTTCTATGAATAGGAGGTTTTTAACTCCAATAAGTTACAAAAATAAATATTCTAATTCTAATTATTTATAATTAATTGTTAAATGCAAGTAATTTTTACTATATTTGTTACAACCTAATAATTTATAAACTATGATTATGAGAAATGTTATCACTCTATTAATTTTATCAATTAGTTTTTTTGTGCAAGCCCAAGTCGTAAATATTACATATGTTACTGTGCCTCGAGAAAATTCTGAAACTTTTTTAAAATTACATGAAAAATTCACGAATTTATCTAATTCAAAAGATAGATTGCAAATAGATTCTGCAATTTTTGCACACGCTTTTGCCGGTGATTATACATTTGCTATTTATGATTTTTATGCTAATGCAGAAGATCTAGTAAATGATGCGTCTCTTATAGATGAAGCTATGAATAAAAACATAGATGCTATGAATTTAGATAAAGAAAAAGAGATGGAATTAAATGAAGAATATAAAAGCTATTCTTCAATGTATGCATACAACCATACCGACCAAATAAGGCAAGATAAGGGGTTGGAAGGTTTAGAATTTGAATCTGAAAACTTAGATTGGTCTACAAAAAAAGTTGTTGTAGTTAGTAAGTATGAAGTTAAATGGGGTATGAATAAAATATTTTATGATGGCTTAATAGACGGTATTAAAAGTTTAAAAGAAAGTGGACATGCAGTAGGGCATTATGCAAGTCGTCATCTTTATGGTTCAGGAGCAGATTATCATACGTACCAGTTTTATGAATCTTGGACTGATTTTGCAGCTTATGAAGAGGCTAATTCAGGGCAATCAATGTCTGATGATAACAAGAAATTCTGGTCATCAATAGAATCTCATGATGATGAAATTTTAACTTTTATTGGTGGAACTAATCCTGAAACAAAAGTATTTAGTTACAGGAAATAATAAATATAATGATTAAGAAGAGTGCGTTTAAGAGCCCCATTTATTTGGGGTTTTTTTATAGAATAAACCCAATGAGTAGTCTGTTTTAGCACTGATGTTCAATTTAAATAGATTTACTTGCTTATATAGTACTCAGAAAGACTTCGAATAATCGATTTTTAAGGACAAACCACTTTAGAAGCGATTAAAAATAAAAGCCATTCTATTTTAGGGGTTTCAGATATCTCAATTTAATCAATAATTAAAAGCTATTAAGCTCTAAATTTCTTTACTTCTCTCAGCTTTCTGAGTAATTATTTTAATTTTTTGAAACTAATAAAAAATCCTTAAGAAATTAAGGATTTTTTTATTTCATGATATGACACTGTATTTGAGTTTATTCGAAAGGTGCCAAGTTTTCTATGGCAAAACTTAAGTCTAATTAGAAGACAAGCGCATACCGATTCTTAGTTGAATTTCTGCAGAAGTAAATTTTTAAAAGAATTAACTTATTAGCAGAGATACTTTTGTCGGAGATCTTTTAAGATAGTTTCGTTCTTCTGCAAAAAG
Organism: uncultured Acidimicrobiia bacterium; assembly: GCA_964195455.1. Classification (GTDB taxonomy): domain Bacteria; phylum Bacteroidota; class Bacteroidia; order Flavobacteriales; family Flavobacteriaceae; genus Polaribacter. Next base: position 56,451 of record CAXMOR010000001.1, on the reverse strand, counting down.
TATAGATTGGTTTAAAGTATTGGGAATTATTTACAAGTCATAAAATAAAACATGAAGTTTCTATACGTTTCTTAGGTCTTGGACAAAACCTCGGTACTCCATAAGTATTTTTTCTTTGTAAAGTGTTGGATTCTCAAGAAGCTCTTTTTTAGTTTCTAATTCAGTTTGGGTAAAAAGAGATAAATCCATAGAATGCACCGAAAATAAGTATAGTTCAATAATCATTGGCAATGTAGCGAGCCCTTTATCAGTAGCTATGTACTGGGTACTTTTCTTTGTTCCCAAAGGATTTAATACCTCAATAAACCCCTCACGTAAAAGCATTTTTAATCTATTGCTTAAAATGTTGGTAGCTATTTCACCTCTAGAAGCTTTAAACTCTTTAAATCTGTTTTTTTTAAAAAGGATAATATCTCTTAAAATTATTAAAGTCCACTTATCACCAACATAACTAACAGAAAGCGCTACTGGGCAGTGATGTATTTTTTTTTTCATTTGCGCACAAATTTAATCTAAATAATTATTCATTAAGTATAAATACCTAATTTAAAAAAATAAATTTCTAAAAATTATTACCCGTGTGCATGGGTATTTGTATACTAAGGGTTTTAAGTTGTAAAGACAATCTTCGACAAGCAAGGGAAAAGTGTGAATCACTTGAATTAAAAAATTTAGAACTTTAACCTAACCTCAAGTTTCTCCGAATGGGAAATGGGTATGCCCTCTGCCTTAACACAACAAATAAAGCAAGAAACTAGTAGGAATATTCTTTTGTAGAATATGTTTGTTTTGATCTTATAGAGTCAGATAGAGAATTAACAGTCTCTCTAGAAGTAGAGATAGTAGATCAAGTAGTCCATCAACTGTGAACTTTGTAAAGACATAAACTATGAGTATACAGCGTATGGTTTGATGGGAGGAAATGTTGCGAGGGGAGAAGGTGTTTTTGAAGGTGATAGTATTTCTGTAAATTCAATAAATATAACGAGTGTTTTAGACGGTATTATAAAATTAACAGCAAAGTGACTGATACTAAAGATTAATTAAAGCAAAGTCGGCAGGATATGCGAAAGACACCGTGCTGACAAATTCTTAATATAGCCCATCTAATCTGGAGAATGACGGTACAAGTTCATTAGACGATTTTGTAATAGCAATTGTAATTGAAACTGTTGATGTTGGAGGTAATTATAATCTAGAAATTAGTGTCCAAATATAGCTGGAAAAACCACAACAGAAGCATTAACCTTTGCAGGTTCTTTAGATTCAGAAACTACATCTTTAGAAAACCTAGGCTTATCGTAACTTGTGGATGGTGTTTATCAATTTGCCCTAAAAATAACAGATGCTCATGGAAATGACGAATAAGCAGAAATTAATGAATTTTAAATGAATTCGATTGTTTTAAAAAAAAAGATTATATTTAGACCTATCCCCCCAAGCATGAAAAGTATAAATAAGTTTTTGTACCCTTTCTTTACCCTAAAGATTTTTACACAAAATCAATTTAGTGCTTATTGCATGTCATCTTTGTATAAAGAACAGCATCCTTTTAATCAAAAGGGGCTTCCAAATGTTACAACCAAATTAAATGCTGGTATTAAAAAAACACTTTCTATAGCTGTTGCAGCAAATAGGAATTTTCGCTTTAAAGAGAATCAAAATTTCTTTAGATGTGGTAGTGTTATGCTTGCTTTTATCTTTTATCAAGCAAATATGAAAAATTCTAAAATAAATTAACATTTTTCCAATCAATAAATACCCATATCCAAACATGAAACAAATTTACTTTTTAACTTTTAAATCAACAATTATGAAATTTTATTTAAGCAGCCTTGTTTTTTTGCTAACAACGGTTTTATCCTCTTATGGACAAATAGAGAGCAGAATGTCCAATATTTCTGGAACACATTTTAATGCGCATAAACGAATTGTTAAAAGCAACTTAGACCACCTTAAATACAATGCTCCTAGCGATCGAGTTTTAAAAATAAGCTCGGCTGCAAAAGAATTACTAGCATTAAAACCATTGCCTTCTAATTCTTCGAAATCTGTTAGTGCAAACAATGGGAATGCACAAAGTATAAATGCAAGTCCTTTTAGTAATAAAAAAAGAAACCAAAGACGCTTACATTCTTCTAATTTTACAGCGAATAAAAATAATGCTCAGCAGCGTCAAAATAACGCTACAAGTAGTGTTTTAGGTACAGTAGAGACAGCGCTAGATCCTTATGAGAATATAATGAGTCCGTACCGATTAGATAAAATAATGATAGGTACCGATATAATAGAAGAAATAACTTATACGGATAGCGGAGAGATAGCAAGTGAAATTTACTTTGATATAGCGACTACAACGTATACAGGAAATAGTAATATTTATCAATACTATACAAATGGTCTTCTAGCATATACCTACTTTTATGAATGGCAAAACAATAATTGGGTGTTGGTTGGTGCACAAACTTATGATTACGACGCAAATTTTAATGTAACTGCTGTGTTTAATAATAGTTATGATGCTGTAAATGATATTTTTCCAAACGTATCTAAAGACGCGTATGTTTATACTGTCGGCAAAATAACTATGGCGTATAATTATAATTGGTCGACTACCGAAGAGACATTTAAAATTAGTAACCGAAGAGAATTTTCTTATGATACAAATAATAATCTTACCGATGAGTGGTTTGATGATTGGAATGATACTAATCAAGCTTATGACGCCCTTTATTATGAAAGATATGTTTATAATACAGAGAATCTATTAATCCAAAATTTTTCTGGAGATAACTATGATGCCGTAAATGATATTTATCCTTATTATAGCAGAACCGATATTTATTACGATGCTAACGGTGTTATGGAGGACGTTTTAGATTTTGACTGGGATGCACCAACGAGTGCTTGGGTATACTATTATTTAATGAATTATGTTATCGACGTAAATAATGGTTTAGAATTAGTCTTAGATGCTGCAGATTACACATATAATGCCGATTTTGATCAATGGGATATAGATGGGGATGCATACAAGGTATTTTACAGCTTGCCTCCGGTGCTTTCAACGCCAGATATACTAGAGTTGTCGGTTTCATTATATCCAAACCCTGCAACAAATGCGATAAACATAGAGAGCGGCAGTAATACCCTTTCTAATGCTGTATTTGAATTGTTTGATATTAACGGAAGATTCCTTTTTTCTAAAAGATTAAACAACTCAAATTCAATAAGTATTAAAGATTTAGCGCCTGCTATGTATGTATACAAGATTAAAGAGAGCGACGCTGTACTTAAGAGTGGCAAGCTGTTAAAACAGTAAAAAAGAAATCGAGTTTGTTGAATAAGAATAATTGCAAAGACAGAAATTAATGAACTCGATTTTTTTATTAATCAATTATATTTGTTTTTAGTGACAATTGCAAATTCGCAATAGATTTAGGATTCGTCATGTGATAAAAAAGCAAAAATTATCGCTAATCAAGCTATTGAATACTTGACTAATTTAGAGTAGCCTCCTGCATTCTTCTTTTGCGCCAAGAAAAGGTAAAAATGGATTGCAATAGGTCTATTAAATATCAATGAAAGCTTAAGATATAAAAAAGCCCTTCCATGTAGAAGGACTTTTTTTTATCAATTTTTTCTAATTTTCTTGATTTCAGCGGTATCTATAATTATTGATAAATTACTGAATGAAGATTTTACTATTTGTTGTGTATTTGTTTTATAAAATGACTGGAGTTAAACGAAAGTTCATATAAATAGATAGTTTCTGTTTATTTGTTACAATAGATTTTAGGGTTATTTATGCCTCAAAGAAAATAGTTGTAGATGATTTACAATAGGCGGCAGACTGTTGAGGGTCATTTCTTTTAAGCACACACTACCTTAATTTGTTACCATCTTAAAAATCAGAAAGCATGGAAATTTTAAAAGATAAAGTAGCCATTATTACGTTTGGTGCTGCAGGTATCGGAAAGGCTACTGCAAAATTATTTTTAAAAGAAGGTGTTAAAGAAATTTTTAAGAAATTTTAGATTAAACCTCTTAAATCCCATTTGATTTGCTAATGCTAAATAATTTTGGCTTATTTCTTTTTGATCTTCAAGGCTTTCAGCTAAATGATATGCTAGTATTTTATAGAATAACAGTAAATAATCATGATATTGATCTTGGTAAAAATCATTTTTGATGCCATCAATATTCAACAACTTAAATGTTTTTAAGGCACCTTCTGAATTGGATTGTTTCATACTCGCAAAAGCATCACCTAATAAATAAACAAAGGACTCTAAATAACTATAGTAATGATTAGAATCAAATAAATCATCATAAAAAATAGTAATCAGCTCCTCTAACCTTTCCAGTTCTTTAGAGATTATTAGAATTTGAAAAATTTCGAAGAAATAACGTGCAGGTTTGTAGGATGTCTTTCTAATTTTTAAGATATTTTGCCATACTTCGTCAAAATAAGAAGTACTTCCTACAGATTTTGCATACAATAATTGATAACCATGGTAGCGACCTATAAGTACCTCTGGCAATGTTTGTAATATGTTGTCTTCACATTTAATGAGCGGTAATTTGTTTTTGCCATTTAAATAAGCTCTGTAGCTTAAAATTAAATTAATAAATAATTCTTCTTGTTTCCTAATTGTAGGATTAAGTTTTAAAATACGCTCTAGCACATAGCCGTATCTATAATTTAATGATTTTTTATGCACTAGACGGTAAATAATAAAATCTCTAAAGTTGGTCTCTGTTACTAAGCTGTCAACTAATTTAAAGAATAAAGGTTTCTTGATTTTAAAAATAAAATTGTAGGTTAAATAGGCCGTTTTATGAACACTAATCTCTAAGTAATCTATTAGTTTAAATAAATCTAAACGCTTATCAGAGAAAATTTTTTGAAGCATTTTCCATTTCTCAAGGTAAACTAGGCTTTCAAATAAGTAGAGAAAAAAAATAGGAAAATTAGAGGATTGTAGACTGCTATTTAAGAAAATGATATTCTGTGCACTTAAATCATTCTGAAATTTAATCTCTTGCAATTGAATATGATTATACCATAGATCATCAGAATTATTATAAGTAACATAACCTAGGTAATTTTTGTAACCCAGATACATGCTAAAATGATCTAAGGTACTTTTATTGGGCTTGGTCGAAGGAATAATTTCGAAAAAACGTCTAATCGTACTTAAGCTTATCGAATGAATGTGCTGTTCTTGTAAAATTTTTAATAATAATTTTGCGCTAGATGTACCACGGATCTCTATTCCTGCCTTTTTTTCAATATCATATTTTAGCTTTTCTTTGTAGTTTTGGTCCATTTTAATTTTTATTATATAACAGCAGAAATACCCCAAAAGCAATAACTGCAAAGCTAATGATATCTTTTTTTTGCAAAATTTCTTTTGCAAAATAACTACCTATTACGATGGTTAATATTGGTGTGCTTAAATTAATAATTGCATTTATTAACGGATTGGTTGCTTGAAGCCCTTTGGTGTTAAAAAAAACAGCCAAACAAATCGGAATAGCAATTACAAAGTATATGTACCATTTTTGTTCTACCCCAGTATTCTTTTTAGGATTTAAAATTAGAAGAATGCTTGTAGCGATTAGAATAAATAGTTCTTGAGTTATGACAAACTCTAGGGTAGAAATTTCTTTAAGTAGGTTCCATTCCAAAAATAAAGTAATGCTAAAAAATAATTGAGCGAGAATGAAATACAAATGTCCCTTAAAGTTAGACTTCTCGCTGTTTGATCTTGAAAAAGCAAAAAAGCAATAACCTATTATAATTACGAAACACCCAGTAAAGTTTACTGTAAAAAAAAGTTGCTCTATAAAAAAACTATACAACCCAATTAAAATAGTTGATAGCAGACTATAGATGCTAAAAAGCATAATGCTGCCAAACTTAAAGCCTTTTACTAAAAAATATAAACCTGCAGCGCCAAAAGAACAAGTAATAATTAAAGCAGGCGCGCGTATACTATTAATTTTATCGAGCGTGAACCCAAATTGAGTATAGTAAATAAGACTAAAAATAATACTGGTATAAATAGACCGTTTTCTAATAATACTTAAGGCATTTTCTGTTTTAGAAAAAAGAGCCCAAAACACATTATTTATGGAGAAAAATAAAACACCTAATAAAATATATTTCATCGAAAATGGGGGATAATTTCTAAGACAGAAGTTAGTGAACACTAAATGAACTCTTTTTTTTTTAATAATGAACTATGTTTGTCGTTTAATTCTCCCCAACTATGAAAAATATATTTAAAATTCTATTTTTAGTTATTTCTGTAACAGTTTCTGCACAAAGTCAATTTGAAGTTCACGTTAACGGCATCCATGAAGCAGATTCTATTCGTGTTATTATTCAAAAATCGTCAGATATTTTACTAAAAGACTGGGCGCATTATAACGGAGGCGCTACTTCTACCGTTAGTTTTAATTTAGACGAAGGAGAGTGGGCTGTTAAATTAGATGCTACAGGATATACATATCCGTCACAGCGAATAGTCAATATTCCTGCAGATGTTAGTATTACTTGGACGCTTACACCACTTACTGACGATGATTATGATTATACTTGGCAAGATGATGGAAGTGCTGCAGGACATGCAACGCAAAGATATGTTAATGAGCCGGCAAAAATTGTTGTTTTAAATGACTCTATAGCAGTGCCCGATGATTTTTCTGCGGTAAAACTTAGAACTGAATATGGTGTAATCTTATCAGACTCTATACAACCATGGTCTAATGAAGATAGTTATCGTCTCTATAAAATGTTTTCAAATTTACCTTACGGAAAATACGGTGAAGGAAATGGTCTAGATTATGAAACTGGTGAAAATATACGTGGAGTATTTATGCTTACAGATTTAGAACAAGACAACGATTTAACAATAAATACTACTACCGAAATACCTTATGCTACAGTGAGTCAGAGTGCATTTGTGTATGCCGAACCACAAATTGTTACCATAGATGGTATTCGAGGAAAGTTCTTTTCTAAAAGATTGTACCATGTGGTTGTTAATTTTATCACTGATTTTGCCAATAATGAGGGAGTTCTTAATTGGCTCGCCAATGAACGTTTTGGAGTTAAATTCATGAAAGTAGATCAAGAGACAGAAGATTTAATGGGTGAAGACCAAAGTAATTTTCAAGAATTTTTTAAATCAGAAAAACTCGAAATATTAGCCATGTTTGAAGAACTTCCAGAAGGTTTTCATAAACAAGAAGGCTTAAAATATTTGGTAAGAAGAATTAATGGTCAAGATGATCCTGTAATGCCCAGTGCTGCTGCAATAGCGTTCGGAGGGAGAAATACCATTGAGTTTATGTCAAAAGCCTTTAATGGTGGAGATATTAATGGTTCGCGAAGAATAATTTTGCACGAAAAAGCCCATTTTTTGTGGTTTTATTCGTTTGATCAAAAATTAAAAGATGACTGGGCAGAACTTGGCGGTTGGTTTATAGACCCTACTTCAGCAAGTGGTTGGTCTACCTACAATACGACCGAAGTAGTTTCTGCGTATGCACATCTTAAATCTCCAAGTGAAGATATTGCAGAGTCTATTGCTTATTATTTAACAAATCCAGATGCTTTATTATCTGTATCTGTAAGAAAGTATGAATTTGTTAGAGACCGTATCATGCATGGTACGCGATACGTTGCACAAATTAGAGAAGACTTAACCTTTACTGTCTATAATTTATTTCCGGATTACACCTATCCAGGTAAAGTAACTAAAATAGAATTACAAGTAGAAGGAGGTTCGGAAGAAGACAAAGTAGTAACCATAAGAGCTAGTTTGCATTCAGATACTAAAGATCCTACTATAGACGGAGCAAGCGCTGCTTATTTAAGGTTTGCCTCAAGTATTGGAACCATACATGATTTACAACTATATCCTGAAAATGGACAAGCGCAAGATTCTGTTTTAATCGGAACTACTAATTTTAGCATGCTAGAGAAAAGCGGCTATTGGAGTTTAGCTTCTTTCAGTGTTACAGACCTTGTTGGAAATAAACGCTATGAGAATACATCTACAGTAGGAATGAAATTATATATAGAAAACCCATTAGAAGATATTCTACCGCCTGCATATAACTATGATTATGCCTATGAAATTGTTACCGATAAATTTATAACAGGAGGTAACTCTGGAACTGTTAGTGAAGATGGGGAAGAAATGAGGGCATTAAAGTTTAGTTTTTCACATTATGATGCTAGTCCTACAAGCAGAGGATATGCGAGGTTAATTGTACCTAACGACAATGACGAGGAAGTTTACGAAAGAGATATTCAAGGACCCGCAACAATAGATTCAGAAAAAAATATGGATAATGGATTTAATTCTGATAAACATTTTGAAATGTATTTGTTATTATATGATTATTTACAGTCCGGTTATTATTCTACTACGTATTCATTTGTTACCGATATAGCAGGCAATACTGGCAAAACATACCATGTAAAAGACACAGCAGATTTTATTATTTCTGAGAAAAATAAATTTAAATTATTTAAAGAAGTAAGAGATAGTATTTATATAGAAACCTTGTACCCAGATTCTCTTAAACCTGAAATAGACATTAATAATATCTCTATTTCAGCAGAACCAACCAACCCGCAAGCGCCAAACGGAGAAACACGAGTAAATATATCGATATTAGCTCGAGACCTCTCTGATTTTGAAGGACGAGAAGCAGGTGTTTCTGGTGTTAGCTTTACTCTTAGAGACCCTTTAGGAGGTGTTCATGGGTATCAATCGGGTAACGGAACTATGAATGATCCTTTTAACGGAAATCAAGATCCAGAAAACAATAATAATTGGGAAGTTTATAATTTTGACTTATTGTTACCGCAAGGTTCGCCTCCTGGCCAATGGGGGATGGCATCAGCATATGTTAAAGATAAAGCCGGTAATTGGGAAGAATATTCTTTTGTAGAATATGTTCGTTTCGATATTATAGACTCAGATATAGAATTAACAGTCCCTTTAGAGGTAGAGATTACAGACAAAGTGGTGAATGTTAATAATGTAGATGGTATAGAGGTTTCCATGAGTTGTGAGCCTTGTAGCGGTATGAATTATGTGTATACGGTATATAGCTTGATGGGAGGAAATGTGGTGAGAGGAGAAGGTGTTTTTGAAAGTGATAGCATTTCAGTAAATTCAATAAATACAACAGGAGTTTTAGATGGTATTATAAAGTTAACGGTACAGGTGACTGATACTGAAGATAAATTAATTGCAACAAAAACGGCTGAATATATCAAAGACACCGTGCTGCCAAATTCTTATTATAGCCAATCTAATCTTGAGAATGATGGTACAAGTTCTTTAGATGATTTTGTAGTAGCAGTTGTCGTTGAAACCGTTGATGTTGGAGGGAATTATAATCTAGAAATTAGTGTTCCAAATATAGCGGGAAAAACCACAACAGAGCCATTAACCTATGCAGGTTCTCTAGATGCAGAAACTACATCGCTAGGTAATTTAGACTTATCGGTGCTTGCTGATGGTGATTATCAATTTGCTTTAAAAATAACAGATCCGAATGGAAATGACGGAGAAACAGAAATTTTATATTACAAAATAGAAGGCACTGCAATTACGCTTATAGGAAGTGCTTTAAGTACAGATGTTTTTAGTTTGACATACATGAAAGCTTATCCAAATCCAGCATCAGATTATATACAGATAAAAACAGGAACACCAGCATCTAATCTTCAATTCGAGTTATTTGATATGTTGGGTAAAAAGGTGTTATCACAACCCATAAAAGCAACAACACCGATTGATATTAAAGATTTAGCGCCTGCTGTTTATATATATAAGATTAAAGAGGGTGCTTCTTTGCTTAAAAATGGCAAGTTGTTAAAACAGTAAAAAAAATTGAATTCGTTTTAAAAGAGTAATTTTAAAGACAAAAATTAATGAACTCTAAATGAACTCGATTTTTTTTATTAATGAATTATATTTGCTTTAGTGACAATTACAAATTCGCAATAGATTCAGGATTCGTCATGTGATAAAAAAGAAAAAAATAGTAGACATTAATAAAATTGAAAAAGAGAAATTACGTTTAGATGAACTGGGGGGTTCACTAAATAAGAAGGCAGGCAAAGAAAATTCTTAGCCTGTCTTTTTTTTATAAATGGAAATTTAAACGCTGTATTTAAGCACTTTTGCATCATTCTTCTTTTGCGCCAAGAAAAGGTAAAAATGGACTGCCATAGGTCGATTAAATATCAATGAAATCTTAATATTTAGAAAAGCTCTTCCATGTAAAAGGGCTTTTTTAAATATCAAATTTTTCTAATTTTCTTGATTTCAGGGGTATCTCTAATCACTGATAAATTACTGAATGAAGATTTTACTATTTGTTGTGTCTTTCTTTGCCAGTTGGTTTTTTTATAGAAGTTTCTATTGTATGATAGTTTCATTTTATTTGTTACAATAGATTTTAGAGTCATTTATGCCTCAAAGAAAATAGTTGTAGATAATCTACAATAGGCAGCAGACTGATTAGGGTCATTTCTTTTAAACACATACTACCTTAATTTGTTACCATCTTAAAAATTAGAAAGCATGGAAATATTAAAAGATAAAGTAGCCATTATTACGGGTGGTGCTGCAGGTATTGGAAAGGCTACAGCAAAATTATTTTTGAAAGAAGGTGCTAAAGTAATGCTGGTAGATAGAAATAAAAGTAAACTCCTAGCAGCTGTCAAAGAGTTCGGTGATTCTAATGTATCGTATTGTATTGCAGATGTGTCGAATGTTTTAGAAACAGAGGCATATGTTTCTAAAACGGTATCTAAATTTGGAAAAATAGATATTTTCTTTAACAATGCAGGAATAGAGGGGAAATCTTTGCCCATAACAGAGTATCCTGAAGAGATCTTCGATCAAGTAATTGCGATAAACTTGAAGGGTGTTTGGCTAGGGTGTAAGTATGTGATACCAAAAATGAATGATGGCGGAAGTGTCATAATTACTTCGTCGGTTGCAGGTCTTAAGGGCTTTAGTGGCTTAGGAGCTTACGTATCAAGTAAACACGGAATTATCGGAATTATGAGAACCGCTGCATTAGAATTTGCCGCTAGAAATATTCGGGTAAACTCTATTCATCCTGGACCAGTAAACACACGCATGATGCGTGATATTGAAAAAGATATTTCACCGGATGCTCCAAATGATGTTAAAAAGGGGTTTGAAAAAACCATTCCTTTTGGACGATATGCTGAATCTATAGAAATTGCTAAACTTGTTGTATTCTTAGCCTCAGAAGAAAGTAAATACATAACAGGAACTACCCAAGTAATCGATGGCGGTATGACGATTGCATAATGATGCGAATCTAATCACTGATGAATTTTTCTTTTTTTTTAAAGTTTAAGATGTACTACAGGCTGATCTACATCATTGTTTTATAGTGTTTTAAGTCTTTCCTTTACGTAAAAAGAAGAGATGCTTTACATACTTGTATTAACGGTTTTTATGCTATTAATTGGCTTCTTGTTGTTTGCACCTATTATTATGTGTATCGATACAGAGAAAGAGCTTTTTTACATTAAACTAAAAGGAATCGTTACAATTGGTGTTGAAGCAAATAAGCTGGAAGTGATACAAATAAAGATACATACTTTTTTAAAGGATTTTTACTTCTACCCACTTCGGCAAAAGGAACAGAAAAAAAAGAGACTAAAAAAGCTGAAATCTAAAGGGAAAAGTACGATTCGTATGAGGAAAGTACTTTGGGTTTTAAAGTCTTTTAAAGTAACCAGGTTTTATATGAATATTGATACTGGCGACTATTTAACGAATGCAAAACTATACCCCCTTTTTGCTTTACTGAAGTACCGGTATGGTCGTTTCAATATCAACTTCGACGGGCGTGTTAAACTACTATTATATTTAGAAAATAAGCCCATCAGAATACTTAGATCATTTATTAATTATTAAAACTTAAAATTATGGAATTACATTTCGAAGAATTATTAGAAAAAATTACAGACTTCATTAAAACGGAAGCAAAAACAGAAACCGTTGTTGGGCAGCAGTTCGACTTAGGTGAATTTAAATGCGTACCTGTTATTAAGGTAGGTATGGGATTTGGTTCTGGTGGCGGTGAAGCGAACGAACGTAAAGGAGGCAAAGGTGAAGGTATAGGTGCCGGCGCTGGTGTAGGTATAGAACCTATAGGATTTTTAGTAAGTAAGGGAGGCGAAATTTCTTTCTTGTCTGCTGGCAAAAAACAAGGTCTTGCTGCTGTATTTGATAAACTACCAGACCTTATCGAAAAATTTGCTCAAAACAAAAATGTAAAAGAAGAGGCTACGACTTAGTCGCTTGGAGCAACAGCTATCTATTATTTAAATTATATTTTAAAAAATGGATGGCTGTTTTTTTATGCTTTGGCGAAAGCATATTTCCAAAAAGTATCTATACATATGAAAACAGGAAACTTTTTATTATTCTTGCTTGGTTTTTTAGTTCTCAGGGCGATAGTAGGCGGAGGTTTATTAATAAGATCAACCTTTGGGAAATTACTTGGTACTCCACTATCAATGTTAGAAACATCACCATTTAATAGTTTGTCAATTCCTGGTATTCTTCTGTTTTATGTAATTGGAGTTGCTCCTTGCCTTCTAATGATAGCTCTTTTAAAAAAACCAGAGTCAGCACTCGCAGAATACTTTAATTTTTTTAATGATATGCATTGATCCTGGTCGTATAGTATTTATGTAGGTTTGGAGTCATTATTTGGGTGCAGGTTCAGGTGGTGTTTATAAATGGTGTACATTGGTTACATACTTTTTATATGCTGTGGGTATTACTCATCATTTTTGTGACTTTACTACCACATGTAAAAAAAAATTACAAGAAATAAATAGCATAAGACTTGTCTCTAAGAGCGCCGAATAGCAATAAGTATTCACCTAATATTTGTTATTTCGAGTTCCTTTAAATGATTTGGATCATTTTATCCATTGAATAGCATTACTACATTTACTTTCTAAAATTGTATATGATGAATGATTTCAGAAACAGACCAAAAGACAATTATATTTATGAAGCTAACTGGCAAAAACTATATATGCTAACAGAGCATTGGAAATCGGACCTTTCGTTTTATAGAGATGATTTAAGTTTTCTACATCATCTTATCGATGCGTATTTTTTATGGATTTCAAAAAAGGAAAATATTGATATGTTACAGAAAATGGAAGTCAATTTACTTAAAATTGATAAACAATGTGCTTCATTATTAGAAAGAACAAATAAGCATTTACATCATTTATCAGAATTGATAGAGGATCCTTTTAAATACGATTCACATCACTTTAGAGCGGAACACGAAGTTCTTGAAGATAAACTTACTCAATTTTTAAAAGACTTTAGACAGAACCGAAAAGAAATATTTACCATTAAAGAACATATAATTGATGGAGAAGAATTGGTGCGGCATTTAAATGTAGTTCCTAAATAACCTCTTTAAATTAAATTTCATGAATCGCAGGGAAGTTAGCATATAGTGCTTATTTCACTGCGATTTTTTTTATTTCAACAGCTTTTTATTGACCTAGGTCATGAGAATAATCAACACAATTACATAATTTTACTACTATAAATTTGCATAAAATAAAAAAATATAGAAGGTTAATTCTACTGAGTATTGTAGTTGTATTAATAGGCTATTTTTATGTAAAATCTAAACTTAGGTCTAAGAAATTAGATTATACTTTTACTTCTTTACAGAAAGGAAACATTGAGTCTGGTATCTGCTGTTATAAGGATTTTCTTTGGAATTGTCAGGAATATAATTATCTTTAAAGTAACCAGTTTTTATATTTCCATAGCTTTTTATTCAATAGTGATAGGTTTTCCTTTTTCTGCACTTATAGGTGTTGTTTTTGAACATTTTCTTGCGCGTAAGGCCGCAAAATTGAATCCGATAGATGTCTTACGGTATGAATAAAAAAAATAAAAATGAAAAATTTACAGAACATACTAGAAGACATTACAGAAATTACAACCGATATTGAGACTAATTACCCAGAACTCTATCGTACTTTAGATGAAAATCCAATGACCATAGGAACCTCTAATCATCCGCACGTTGATAAAATTGCAATGCAGGAATATCTAGAAAGTCTAAAGCAATTGCTTAAACATCATGGATAGATATATAACAGTAAATTAAATATTATGGGAGAAATTGCGACATCAGACAGGCAAATAACATTGTTCTATAGTTCAAAATCTTTGAGAGCAAAACAAACTTTGGCATATGCCAAGGCAAAAGGATTGCCAATTCAAGAAATTGATATTCTAAAAACAAAACTTACGGGAACGCAAATAGTAGAACTTGCAGATAGATTGAATATGGTAGTCGCTGATCTTGTAAACCAAGAACATCCAGCCTATATATCCAATTTTGAACGTCACAATTTCTCGACAAATGACTGGATAAAAATGATACAGCATAATCCAGAGATTATGAAACAACCCATTGCTTTAAGAGGTGATATTACGATTCTCGTAGCAACCCCCACGGATATCATTAAAATATAGTTTGAACGTATGCCGATTAAACCAAACCAATAAAGCTATTTATATTGCCGTCACTTCATTTAATAGTGGTGAAATCACACCAATTATTTAACTAATTTCTTTTACCTATTGTTCTGGAGGTTTTACTAACTCTTGGGCTGCTAGGGTATTTTCTTCTATGATATGTGTTTATTTTATCTTCTCGATAGCCTTTAACACGTACAAATTTACTTCTCCTCAAATCAATACTTCTATATCTTACAGGAAGCACGGCTGCCCGCTTCCAAATATTATTCTCTAAATACAGATAATTTCTTTTAGAGAGATCATAATATATTAGGTAGGCTGGAAAATAAACATAGCGGACGGTTTCAATTCTACCTGGATAAAACCATGTTGGAGGAGGTGACTGTGGTAATGGAGATATAATAATTGGACCACAGCTTTCTAGAAGAGGCATACTTGTTATCAAAACTATAGTTGATAAAAAAACAACCCTTCTCATAATTTGTGATTTAGATTACAAAGAAACTGCGGTAATAATGAAGTTGAAATGACCAAGGTCATTTTAAATATTAAGTATTTAGAATAATTTCGAAGTTGTAGTACATGCTGTTTTTTTACTAAATAACAAATTATTATGAAAAACTATATCAAAAAATATGAAGATGTTTTAACTCTCATGGAAAAGCTAAGAGATAAAATACCTACAACTATGAGCCGTTTTGGTGCGCTTCATAAGGCAAGTGTTGCGAGCGGTACAATATCCTCTAAAACGAAAGAACTTATAGCTTTGGCTATAGCCATAGCTGCAAACTGTGATGGATGTATTGCTTTTCATGTACACGATGCTCTCGAGAATGGCGCGACATCCGAAGAAATTTCAGAAACTGTTGGTGTTGCTATTTGTATGGGAGGTGGGCCAGCATTAGTATATGGTTGTGAGGCAATGGAGGCTCTTGAACAATTTAAGGCAGTTAAAAAATAATGAGTCAAGAGAAAAGAAACTTACCGAAGAACACCAAAAGACCAATGAGGATAAATCCTTACTGGTTATATGTTGTTTTTCTTTTTGTAATTTTTTCTCCTTTTTTATTTGAATCACTTTTTAAAACACAAGAAATAAGTTGGCTCACTTTTGAAACAAAAATGTTGGTTTCGCAAGATGTTGAGAAAATTATCATTGTAAATAAAGAGGTTGCTGAGATATACATAAAAGCAGATCGCCTTGCTGAATCAAAACATAAAGCTATAAATAAGAAAAAGTTAAGTGCTAATTCGGGTCCTCATTATTCTTTACAAATAGGTTCCTTAGAGAGCTTTGAGAATAAAATGGAAAAGGTACAGGAAGGTTTTCTAAAGGATGATCGCATCGAAATATTATACGAAAGTCGTAAGAGTCTAATAAATATCCTTTCTTGGATGTTTCCGGTACTTTTGATTGTGTTACTCTGGATGTTCATGCTCAGAAGACAGGCAAAAGGTGGAATGGGTAGCAGTACGATTATGAATTTCGGTAAATCTACAGCAAAACTTGTAAGTAAAGATCTGAGAAGCAAGGTCAATTTTGATGATGTTGCTGGTCTTGAGGAAGCCAAAATTGAAATTATGGAGATTGTCGATTTTTTGAAGAACCCTGAGACTTATACCAAGCTAGGAGCCAAAATACCAAAAGGAGTTATGCTTGTGGGGCCCCCCGGAACGGGTAAAACACTATTAGCAAAGGCGGTTGCAGGAGAAGCGCAAGTGCCCTTCTTTTCATTGTCGGGGTCTGAGTTTGTTGAAATGTTTGTTGGTGTTGGAGCGTCAAGAGTGCGCGATTTATTCAAACAGGCCAAATCAAAAGCCCCAAGCATTATTTTTATTGATGAAATAGATGCTATTGGTCGGGCACGTGGAAAAGCAAATGCATTTAGTAGCAATGATGAACGAGAGAATACATTGAATCAATTATTGACAGAACTAGATGGTTTTGGCACAAACACAGGGGTTATTGTACTTTCTGCAACAAATAGAGCAGATATATTAGATAAAGCCTTGTTACGTCCAGGTCGCTTTGATCGACATATTTATTTAGAACTCCCAACAAAACAAGAGCGAGAGGCTATTTTTAAAGTTCACTTAAAGCCAGTGGTTAAAGAGAATGATGTAGATATTTCGCTCTTAGCTTCTTTAAGTCCTGGTTTTTCAGGAGCTGATATAGCTAATATGTGTAATGAAGCGGCTCTAATCGCAGCACGAAAAGCGAAGAAAAAAGTGAGTCAAGAAGATTTTATTGAAGCTAGAGACCGAATTGTTGGAGGACTGGAACGCAAAGGTAAATTGATCTCACCAAAAGAAAAACAAATTGTGGCACATCACGAGGCAGGACACGCTGTAGTGAGTTGGTATTTAGATAATGTAGAGTCCTTGGTTAAAGTTTCTATCATTCCAAGAGGAAAATCTTTAGGAGCTGCCTGGTATCTCCCAGAAGAAAATCAAATCATAACAAAAAGTCAATTTACAGATCGAATCTGTGCCGCTTTGGGTGGACGAGCCGCAGAAGATATAATATTTAATGAAATATCATCAGGCGCTATTGACGATCTCGAAAAGGTAACAAAACAAGCCTATAGTATGGTGGCATACTATGGATTAAATAAAGAGATTGGCCCTTTAAGTTTCTATGATTCTACTGGCCAAAATGAGCGATTTCTTGCAAAACCGTATAGTGAATATTTAGGGAAACGTATCGATGAAGAAGTTTTAAAACTCATAACTTCAGAATACGAGAGAGCAAAAGAGTTACTGACAAAGCACAGAATTCAACTAGAAGAATTAGCACAATTACTATTAACGAAAGAGGTAGCGCATAAGCAAGATTTAGAACGTATTTTGGGTGAACGAGATGCGATAAATAGTAATACAGTGCTAGCTAAGACGTAAAGTATTCAGATTATCCAGAAGTGTAAAAGGATGATCTTGTTGTTTTTGCACTTTTGAAAAGGCATGAATAAAATCAACATATTATTAATTAAAATTAAAGAGTTATGGAAGCACAAAAGGAAGTTTTATACAATTCTAATATGCATTTTGAACATCAACAATGGAATAGAGAACTCATATTTTGGCAAGATGAGTTAAAATCTTTCAATAGCAGGTTAAGTGAACTTGTAACGGGTTGGAACGATGAACAAGCAGTTGCTCAATTAGAATATTATCAAAACCAGTTTGTCCTTCATAGGGGTTTCATTGAAGATTTGATAGAAGTTATTGAAAAACACGAAATAAGTGCTGCTGACCAGACTAAAACTGGTACCGTATTGCAGAATGTATTGGCTAAAAAACACATTGAGTTGAGAAACGGTATGGATAGCCAAAGATATAAATATGCTGAACTTAAAAAAGAGTTTTTTAGGTTTCTGTCTAAATATATGTGATCAAAACCATTTTTAATATGTAATTTTTTTTTGATGTATTAAAGAAATATTTTTTCTGCTACATATGCCATTTTAAAAGCTGTATTTTTCCAGATACCTTTAAAGTTATAATAAATAGTATTGTCGTTATCTTTGAATTACTCGCCCATAGCTTTTTGCCTCTGACGTCTAAACTTTTGTTTATTAGCGAAATCCGTGCAATAATTTTTTAAAAATTAAGAATCTAACGCAAGAAACTGTTTTAAAACGCCCACTTGAAAATCTCCGACAATAGATAAATCTGGATTTGCATTCATCAATACCAATCCATATCCCAAATGAGAGAGTTTGCAATCCTGAATTATTTCTTGCTTAATGCCACTATAAACAGGCATAAAGTGTTTGTATGCTTCAATACCTGACGAATTTGCTACTTTAATAGCTGTTGTAACAGCATCTGTAATTTGGCTAGGAGATAATCCTTGGACCAATAAATCACTGGCCAAATATTTCATATTTAGAGTATAATAAAAGTCTACAAAATTATGAATCGTATCAGACACATCGTAATGCTTTGTATATATTAATAAGTCCATAGTTTATGTTTTAATATTTAACTCCTTTAAAAATCTATTATCTCCAGTGTTTCTATTTAAAGCCCTTTTGTATATTTAAAAATAATTCTTTTAAATGTTTTAAAATCATTTGTAAAAGCCTCTATTTTCGAAGAAGTTTGACCATGTTTTTCTCTCTAACTGCCAGCATACAATCCTTTCTTTTTTATAAATTTTCAAAAAAATCATCTTGTCTTTTCTGAAAGTATTGGTCTCTATCCATTCTTAACTTTCAAAGTGTAAGACGTCTAGTTCATCACTTCAGAAAAAATGCGTTTTTAGGTTTGAGATTACTGTATTTATAATTGTGTATTTTTTTTATTATTAATAAACAGAACTTCTTAATCGATAGTATATCTATTAAACAAGCTAACCTTTAGTGATTTTCTAGTGTCACCTAAAAGTTGTTGTGCTTTTGCAATACTTATATTTCTTACCTCTGCAATTTCTGCTATGGTAAGATGTTGTTTTGTAAATAGCTCAAAAACATTTTGCATGGGCAATGGTAAATTATGCAGTACGACTTGAATGTGCCTATCTGCCTCTTCTTCGTGCAAGGTTTTATCTATTTGCTCTTGAAGATCGTCTTCAGTATTTTCAATAAATACATCTTTTAGCGTGTAAGCTTCTTTGTAATATGATATATCGTTGAGGTCTTCTTTCATAATAAGATCTCCATCATATTCAGCTGTAAATTTTTCTTCCATTTGATCCCATTCCTGTTTCGAATAATCATCTATATTCTTAAGGAATAGATCATCAAATGTTTCTCCAGTAATAGCATCATCTAGTAATTCGTTGGTCTTTTTATAGATCCATACATAAAACTCATATTCATTAGAGAATTGTTCAATTTGATCATAAATTTCAATAAATAACTGATCTATAAAATCATCTACCTTGTATTTGTTCTTTGGAAAATGTTCTTTTTGTATTGCAGTTCTCATTCTTTTGACAATATATTTCTGTATTTCGGGTATTAGTTCAAGAAGCAATTTGTTGAATTTTATTTTATTTTCTTTCCTCTTAAGTTTTATTAGATTGGGAAGTGTTTGTTTTATGGATTTGCGAATTTGTTCGGCTTTAGTATGATAGAGAGTCTGATTTGCCATAGGGTTCATTCTTTTTATTTGATAATTTGTATAAAGATGCAAAGAGATAATGCAAAATAAAATGACTTATGTCAGTAAATAAAAATGATCAAACTGATCGGCATCATTTTAGAATATAAGAAAGTACTATAGCTTTGATTAATTATTAATCTTTAAAAATAAAAAGAATGAAATCAGATTCAGAAATTAAAGACGATGTTCTAGATGAACTAGTTTGGCAACCAAACATCGATGAAACTCAAATTGGGGTTATCGTAAAAAGCGGAGTTGTAACCTTAAGTGGTGTAGTAGACAGTTATTCAAAAAAGCTCGCTGCAGAGAAAGCTGTTAAAAGTGTCTCTGGAGTCAGAGCCGTAGCTGAAGACATAGAGGTTAAATATGGAAACAGCTACAAGAAAACAGATGGGGAAATTGCGAGAGCAGTGGCAGATGCCTTAAAATGGAATTCTTCTGTACCAGAAAATGAGATTAAAGTGAAAGTTGAAAACGGATGGGTTTATTTGTCTGGAGAGGTTAAATGGGATTACCAAAAAACGGCTGCTAAGAGATCGGTTCAAGATTTACTAGGAGTGCACGGAGTGAGTAATACAATTTCCATCAAACAAGCCGTAAAACCGTTTGAAATAAAAGAGAAAATTAAAAAAGCTTTTAAACGGATGGCAGATGTTGATGCTAAAAATATAACTGTAGATGTTGAAGGACATACTGTAAAGTTAAGTGGTAAAGTGCATTCACTTTCAGAAAAAAATGAAGCAAGAAAAACTGCTTATTTTGCTCCTGGGGTATATGCCGTAGAGAATGAGTTAGAAGTAATTTAGTACTAAGTTAAAATTAACTTTGTTACGAACATTGCTAGATTAATCCTGATTTGCTTTTTGTGAATCAGGAATAATTGTTGTTAAATAAAATTTAAATAGCTGCCCGAAAGAAAAAAGTATTGTTTTATCGATCTAGTCAAAATAGACTTCATCTTTTATTTTCCTGTCTTTTGGTGAATCTTTAAGCTATCCTATAATCTTGTTTTTTTTGTTTAAGTTTCAAAAATAATTACTCGTGTAAAAGTTTTTTATGATATAAATCATTGAAGCTGTTTTAATAACTTTAATTTTTGCTTAAAATAAATTCAACTAAAACGAATAAGTATTATGATGAAAGGAGAAATAAATAAAGTATTCGTGAATGATATAATTACCCTTGACATAGCAAATAAATTAAGACAACAGAAGAAAAAATTTAAAAGAAATAGGAATAATATGAGCTTGATTACTATTATAATCGTGGTTCAATTTAAGGCATTGGTAATAGGTGCATTTCTAATTTTAAAATAGTTAGTAAACCATACTGTTAGTTATCTTTAAATTGAATTAGAATCTATAAAATACAACCTTACTAATACGAAAGATATTTATTTACACTCTTTAAAAAAACCTTCAAAAGAATATTTAATTAAGGAGATAATTTTTAATCAAAAGGAAATTATAAATGATTCTTTTGAAACTAAAGGGGTGTTGTTTAAAATTAGGAGTAGACTTAATATTTTATTTTTTAAGCATTATTCCGATATTCTATACTTTAATTATTCCGTTTTTTAGTTAGATGTTTATTACTTTATTATTTATGTTTCTCATCTGTTTTCAAAATTTATTTAGCCATTTTTGATAGAAAAGTATCTCGCTATTTAAAGGTATTGGTAAACCGTTGAAACCTGAGAAAAGACATATTTCACGCAGTAAATTTTTAAAAGAAATTAGAGTAGGCGATTTTTTTTTTAAACGTCTCTTAATATTCTCTAAATGGAATAAAAATAAAGGGTCTTAGAAAGGTTAAATTTTGGCAGCATCACTTTTTTTTAATTCAAAGGAAGCTTCTCTTCATCCGTTTAAAATTATATGTATACAGAGAAGATCAGATGATTAAGGTCATTTGTGTGGCTAAGCAGAACAGTTATATTCACTTTATGAATCTTTAAAGTAATACAGGATGGCAGCACATATTATAAAATATGAGGATATAGGTATAAATGACCTTGCTCTAGTGGGCGGAAAGAATGCCTCTTTAGGTGAAATGTATAATAACTTAACTTCAAAAGGGGTATTGGTACCCAATGGTTTTGCTACAACATCTGCAGCCTTCTGGAAATTTTTACGTGAGAACAAAATTCAAACCCCTTTAAAAGATTTATTAATTAAACTCGATAGAGTGCATTATTCTAATTTACAAACGATAGGAAAACAGGCACGTGATATTATTTTGGCAGGAGAATTGTCGAAGAGTTTTGTGTTAGAAATCACAAAGGCTTATACTGAGCTTTGTGCTGGAGGATTCTGTGCAACAGCAGTTCGCAGCAGTGCAACAGCAGAAGACTTGCCTGATGCTAGTTTTGCCGGTCAACACGATACGTTTTTAAATGTTAATGGAGAAAAAGAACTACTAGAGGCTATCAAAAAGTGTTTTGCTTCCTTATTTACAAATCGAGCTATTAAGTACAGAGAAGATAAGGGTTTTCTGCATTTAAATATTGCAATTTCTGTTGGAGTGCAGTTGATGGTTCGTTCAGATAAAGGGTGTTCTGGAGTAGGTTTTACGATAGAACCAGAGTCTGGTTTTGAGAATGTGATTGTATTATCTGGTGTCTGGGGTTTGGGAGAAAATATTGTGCAAGGAGCTGTTAATCCAGATGAATTTTACGTTTTTAAACCAACTTTGAGTCAAAATAAAAATCCAATTATTCAGAAGAAATTAGGGGATAAGAAACTAACAATGATTAATTCAGATGCTCCAGGTAAAGTGGGGACCAAAAATATAATAACGCCTGCTGTAAAGCAGCAGCAATACGTGTTGTCTGATGAAGAAATTATCACTTTGGCTAAATGGGCAAAAATCATAGAGGATCATTACAAAAGACCCATGGATATTGAGTGGGCAAAGGATGGCATATCTAACGCACTGTTCATTACTCAAGCGAGGCCAGAAACTGTTCATTCTACAAGAAATAAAAGCATATATACTGCATACAAAATATTAGAGCACGAAAAAACCTTATGCCAAGGGAGTGCCATAGGGTCAAAAATTTGTACTGGAGTCGCTCGACTATTAAAGTCGCCAAAAGAGATTAAAGAATTAGATTCAAATAGCATTATTGTCACAGATTCGGTAACACCAGATTGGGACCCTTTATTAAAACAGGTAAAAGGAATTATTACGAATAAAGGAGGAAGAACAAGTCACGCCGCAATTGTTTCACGAGAACTTGGTGTGCCCGCTATTGTTGGATGCGGAAATGCAACACAAGTTATAAAAGATCGCTCAGAAATTTCAATATCCTGTGCACAAGGAAAAACAGGATATGTATATCAAGGAAGGTGCAAATTTGAAGCTGAAGAAATTGATTTCTCTACCATTAAATTGCCAGTAACTGAAGCAAAGATGATTCTCGCAGATCCAGAGAATGCATTTCAGTTATCTTTCTATCCTAATAATGGGGTTGGTTTATTACGTATGGAATTTATGATTACGCATATAGTAAAGGTACATCCTATGGCTTTGCTAAAATTTAATAGTCTGAAGAATGCAACTGCTAAAAAGGAGATTGCTAAAATCACAAGTACATATATAAACAAAGAGGATTATTTTATAGATAAGCTTTCTCAGGGTGTTGCTACCATTGCTGCGGCTTTCTATCCTAAAGAAGTCATCTTACGATTAAGTGATTTTAAAACTAACGAATATGCTAATCTTATTGGTGGAACTCAGTTTGAGCCAAAAGAGGAAAATCCGATGCTCGGTTTTAGGGGTGCATCGAGATATTATAGCCCCTTGTATAAAGAAGGATTTGCTTTAGAATGTAAAGCAATAAAACGAGTAAGAGAAGAAATGGGATTTACGAATGTTAAGGTAATGGTACCTTTTTGTAGAACCCTTGAAGAAGGTGAGAAAGTGATCGCTATTATGGGAGAAAATGGATTAAAACGTCGAGAAAATGGGTTGGAAATCTATGTAATGGTAGAGATACCTAGCAATGTTTTATTAGCTGAAAAATTCGCAGAATTATTTGATGGATTTTCAATTGGTTCTAATGATTTAACCCAATTTACATTAGGCGTTGATAGAGATTCAGAGCTAATTGGAGAATTGTTTAATGAAAACAATGAAGCCGTAAAACAATTGATTGAAATAGCTATAAAATCGGCTCGAAAAACGAACACTAAAATTGGTTTGTGTGGACAAGCACCAAGTGACTTTCAAGAATTTTCAGACTTTCTTATAAAGGCAGGTATTGATAGTATTTCCTTTAATCCAGATGCACTTATAAAAGGGATATCAAATATGAATAAATCAGAAATGGAAATAAATATGGTTCAAATAATTTGATGAATAAACTAAAAAAACGTGTTTACTGACCGACATCATTTCAATTCACTAGAACTATACGTTTCTTTGAAATGAATTTAGTTCTCATTTCAAATGGGAGTCAAGATTGTAAATTATGTTTAAGGATAGAACCGATGCAGGAAGGCAATTAGCTAAAAAATTAATTAGCTACAAAAACAAGGATGTTGTTGTGGTCGCTATACCAAGAGGCGGTCTTCCTTTAGGAGTAATAGTTGCAAAAACTCTTAATGCCCCCTTAGATGTTATTTTAACAAAGAAAATTGGGCATCCACTTAATAAGGAGTTTGCTATTGGAGCGGTAAGTCTTAAGAGTAAGTATTTCGAGGACTCTGCGGATGTAGCACTTAATTATATAATGGAAGAAACAAGACGTATTCGTGAAACATTGCAACAACGCCAGGATCAATATTATAAAAACTTTGCTCCCAAGATTCTTAAACATAAAATTGTTATTGTTGTTGACGATGGTATTGCCACTGGAAGTTCAATACTCGCAGCGGTCTCACTAATAAATAAAGAAGAACCTTCTAAAATTGTGGTAGCTTTTCCTGTTGCGTCATCTTCGGCCATTAATAAACTTTATAATTCTCCTTTTATAAATGAGGTCGTTTGCATAGAAATTCCTAAACATTTTAATGCCGTGGGCCAGTTTTATGTGAAGTTTAATCCGGTATTGGATAAAAAAGCAATTCAAATTCTTGAAGAATCAAATACACATTTCATAGTATCTAAACATGAATAATTATGGCACTTAATTTTAATCAATATGCAGCAGAAGGGAATACTTTTCTTAAAAGATATGCCAAAGAGATTGGTCTTTCAGATAATCCAGATAGAGCAGGTCGCGTGCTGATATCTATTTTACATGGCTTACGTTATATTATTTCTACGGAAGAGTCACTGCAATTTATTGCGCAACTCCCTATGTTTTTAAAGGCTGTATACGTGAATGGTTGGTCGATTAAGTCAAAGAAAGAAAAGGTAAAAAATGTTGAAGGCTTTATTAATCTTATTAGGTCGTTCGATGGTAAAACAGCTTTGTCTGATTTTGAATTAGACGAAATTGCTGAGGATTATATTGATAAAACATTTCTAATGCTAAGGCAATATGTTTCGCCAGGAGAAATAGAGGATATTAGAGGTCAAGTACCTAAAGGATTGAAAGGAATCATCTTTAATCATGTTTTCAAATAGTTCGAAGCCTTTTTGGGCTAATTTAATATTTCAGTATTAAAAATGAATTATCTATTAGTTTGGAGATATTAGATATTCTGGTCATCTATGAAGTTAACTGGTTTAATTGCCTTTGCTCTAAAACAATGTATTATAAATAATTAAAGTTAAAAAAGATGAAAACCATAACCTTTATAAGTTTGACAATACTTTTGTTATTGACCGCTTGTGTGAGTCAAAGAAAATACACAGAACTTCAAAATAGCGCAGAACTTTGCGAAAGTGATTTCAAAAACACTTCCAATGAGCGCCTAATCTTAGAAAATAATCTAGCAAATGAAAAGAGTAAATCGAAAGCGCTAGAGCAACAAATAAAATATTTTAAAAGTACGAATACGAATCTTTTAGAACGGCTTTCAGACCTTTCGGTGGTAAGTAAATCTGGAGCAGAGAGTATTAAGAAATCTTTGGAGGCTTTAGGGGCACAGAATGCCTATATCAAAGATTTAACGAGCTCGATGCAAAAAAAGGATTCGATTAATCTGACCTTGGTGATGAATTTGAAACGATCTCTAGACTATTTTGATGATAAGGATATCAGTATTGAGATAAAAAAGGGAGTTGTTTACGTCTCTATTTCGGATAGAATGCTTTTTAGATCTGGAAGTTATAGTATAAATGACGCAGCAAAAGAGGTTATTGGAAAAATAGCAAGTATTGTGAATGATCATAAGGAGTTAGATGTTTTGATTGAAGGGCATACAGATACAGTCCCTATTCATACATTTTGTTTAGAAGATAATTGGGATTTAAGTACTAAAAGAGCAACGGCCATTGTACGATTAATGCAAACTGATTTTAACGTGCAACCCGAACGAATGAGTGCTAGTGGCCGCTCAGAGTATTTGCCAAAAGCAACAAATGAGACTGAAGATGGTAGAGCATCCAATCGTAGAACAGAAATTATTATCCTCCCAAAATTAGATCAATTTTTTAATTTGTTGGCTCCTCCAGAAGCAACATCCTTAGATTAATAGTTCTTTTTTAAACACCTTTAGAATTGGATATGGCGATAGTATTAAAAATATTCTACTGGGAAATGAGTCAAATCTTATTAAAGTTCAGTTTATTTTTCAGTTCCTTGAAAAAAGATTTTTTTTGTGGATAACAATTTTTTGTAAAGGGAAAGCTTTGGAGTTTAAAAAGGTAATTCCATACATTTTTGGTAAAAAAGAATAAAAAATATGTTCAAGCTGATCTAAGTCATTTATCACTCTAACTAACTGCTTTATCTTAGTAGTATAATTAAAACAATAAGTTCTTTGACAGTATTAAAATATAGATTCTAGGGATAGCAGTATCCTTTGAATCTTGGAGTTATCCAAAAGTGTTTTAAGTTTTGCTTTGTAGCGTTAGCTAGCAATAGTTATACTCAAAATTGCAAGTAGTCTTAAACTACATTTGATATCTTCAAGGAAATCGAAACATGTAGTTGTTTCGATTTCCTTAAAAAGAATTGATTTTTGTTTGCTGTAAAGCGAGCAAAGTCATTACAATGCGATTGACATTGCAATAGGAAGACTATATATCGTTTTAAAGTTTTAGAAATAAAGCTTCTTAATGTTATTGAATAAGACTAAGTAATAGCAGTCTCATTATAAGAAGCTGGAAGCTTCGGCTTCCAGTTTCATTTTTTTAAAAGGTGTACTAAGTTTTTTAATAAAAATACTAAAAAACTGATTTATATCATTTATCACCTGAATATACTGTTTTACATTAGCAGTATAATTAAAACAATAAGTTCTTTGATAATATTAAAATATAGATTTTTAGGATAGCAATATTCTTTGAATTTTGGAGTTATCCAAAAGTATTTTAAGTTTTGCTTTGTAGCGTTAGCTAGTAATAGTTATACTCAAGATTGCAAGTAGCCTTAAACTACATTTGATATCTTCAAGGAAATCGAAATATTTAGTTATTTCGATTTCCTTAAAAAGAATTGACTTTTGTTTGCTGTAAAGCGAGCAAAGTCATTATGACGCGATTAGCATTGCATTAGGACGACTATATGTTGTTTTAAAGGTTTAGAAATAAAGCTTTTTAATGTGTTGAACAGAACTAAGTAATAGTAGTCTCATCATAAGAAACTGGAAGCTTCGGTTTCCAGTTTCATTTTTTTATTAATATTTATAAAATATAAATGATTTCAATATTCATTCAATTGGGGGATTGACTTGAGTTGGGTCTTTTGTAAATAAACTGATTTTTACACTGACCCAGAAACTGGAAAAACATGTTTTTTCCAGTTTTTTTATGCTATTATTTTACCCTTTTTTCTGAAATGAATATAGTAGGCATTCAGTCTGTTTCTAAGTAGATTATAATTCATCTAAATTATTTGAAAGCGATGTTCTTTTTAAAGAGATCATTTATATATATAAACCGATGGCATTCGCTTTATAAAAGTAATCTTATTGATTCCTATAAAATATTATTATTTACAAATTATAGAAGTTAAGCAAACTCTCAAACAGAATATTTTTTCACCAGATACCTTCTTTTTGTCAAATTTTTATCCAAATTTAGCAATATCTTCGATATGGTTTTTGTCTACAACTATAATTTCTCTATGTGCACCAATGATCACTAATCCTTCATTTTTAAACTCCGTGAGCATTCGAATAGCAGTTTCGCTAGCAGTCCCAATAAGACCGGCTAAATCCTCTCTTGAGATATTGATTCCTTTAGTTTTAGCGCCATTTTGTATGTTATTATTATCTAACTGTAATAGTGTTTTTGCTAATCGCTGTTTAACTGAAGCAAAAGCCATATTTATTAATTTTTCTTGAAGCTCAATGAAATCGTTGGAAATCATAGTGATAAATTTATTCGAAATTAATTTGTCACCATATAAAAGTGTTGTAAAATCTGTCTTAGGAATCTCAATGATCTCTGCATCCTCTAAAACTGAAGCGGTATGAATATAGGTGCCTTTATTAGAAATTAATGATAATTGGCCAATAAATTGTCCAGCTCCAAATATGCCTGTAACCAGGCACTTACCAGATTCTGTAGTCTTATACGTTTTTATAGAACCACTTTGCACAAAATAAAGTTTATGAGCGGAGTACCCTTCCATAAAAATAAACTCTTTTCTTTTAAATTTTATCAAGCTACGGTTTTTGGAGAGACGTGTTATTCCTCCTTGAGTTGACACTTCATTAAAAAATTGATTGACTCCTTTAAGGTCTTTCGAAAATTCTTTTTTTAAAAGCAGATGTTTTTTAAGTCTAGTAGCAATGGTATCTAACAATTCATTTTCTTCAAAAGGTTTGGTGAGGTAGTCATCCGCACCAAGTGCCATTCCTTTTCTAACATCTATCCTTTCAGTTTTTGCCGTAAGAAAGATAAAAGGAATACTTGCTGTTTTTTTGTCTTTACTGAGGTGTTCTAAGACATCATAACCGTTAAGCCCGTGCATCATAATATCACAGATAATAATATTTGGTTTTAGACTCTTTGCGATTTGGACTCCTTTTTTTCCGTTTTCAGCGGTAGAAACTTCGTAGTTTGCTAATTCTAAAATATCCGCCGTATTCTCACGAACATCTTTGTTGTCTTCTATGATTAATATTTTTTTCATTAAGTTATCTTTTATTAGATTTTGGCCATTTCACGATAAAAGTACTGCCGCTATTGGTTTGACTCTTAAAATCAATAGTACCGTTCATAAGTTCTACATATTGTTTTACGATATTAAGACCAAGACCTGTACCTTCAATATTTTGTGCGTTTCTTGCTCTAAAAAAACGTTTAAATATTTTTTTTTGTTCCTCCTTTGGAATGCCAATACCTTGATCTTTTACTTCTAGAGAAATAAACTGACTATTTTGTTTCACTTTAAAATGGATTTGGCTGTTTTCTGAAGAATATTTAATTGCGTTAGACAATAAATTCATTATGATGTGACGAACTAGTTTTAGGTCAAGATCTATGAATACTGGGTTTTTTGGAGCTAAAAAAATGATGTTTTGATCTACCTTTGTTGTAATTTTTATCTCTTCAATTAGTTTTTTAGAAAAGTCAATAAAGTCAAATAATTCGTTATTAGTTTTAATCTTACCTTCTTCTAGTTTGCTAAGTGATAAGAAGTCATTTAGAATAACAACTAAGTTTTTTACATTGTTCTTGATTTGGCTTACATATTTATCGCGTTTTTCTTCCTTGCCATGTTCGTTTTGTTTACTGATAAGTATCGCTGAAGTCTGTATTGCACTTAATGGAGTTCTAAATTCGTGAGATGCCATAGAAATAAAACGTGACTTCAACTCGTTAAGTTCTTGTTCTTTTTTTAGAGCGCTTTGTACTTTAAGTTCAGTTTTCTTTTGAATAGTAATGTCATTATATACAAATAAGGCGGTAGAAATAGTATTGTTTTCATCAAGTAAAGGCTTTGTGTTAACAGAGAAATGTCTTTTTTTGTATTCTATTTCGAAGCTAAGATGTTTGCCGTTTATCGTTTCTAAAATCTGGTCTTTTATTTTTTGTTTTTGTTTTTTGGAAATGACACTAATATCGTCGACAAGCATACCTTTAGAAATGACTTTATCTAATTTTAATTGGGATATAGTTTCGCCTTCTTTAAGTAGTATTTCCGAATTTATATTGAATACAATAATGAATCCATTAGGGAAGTTTTTAGCAATAGCTGTGGATAAGGATTTATTAATAAGTGCAATTTTTTCGGCCACTTGTGTTTCTTGAATCTGACCTTCTAGGTTTAAATTTGAAGCTACAAGTTGTTCTTTAGTAACCATTACCTCTTCTGTTCGCCGTTTCACTTTTTCTTCTAACATTTGGGCGTATATTTTTAGCTGTTCCTTACTTTCTTTAAGTTCTTTTTCAGTTAATATTTCTGTTGAAACATCTCTAATTATTGTTAGTAATTTTTTTTCATTCATTGGTACTATGCGCGCTTCATAAAATATTGTTTGGTCACCTTCATTAAGATTGTACATAACGAGTTCTAGTTGTTTATTCTTAAAAACGCGCAATTGGGCTTGACGAAATAGTTTATATACATCTTCAGGAAGAATTTCTTTCATGTTTTTTCCAATAATTTGGTTCTTAGTAGTGAGTAGTTTTTTAGTCTCTGGTGCGTGAAACTCTAAGAATGTTCCCTCGCTATCCTGAACAAACATCATATCTGGAATAGCATGGAGTAAGGCTGCATTCTTATCTCTATTTTCCTGTAATTTTTTTTGATTATTAGTTTGCTCGGTAACATCTAGCCCAGAACTAACAATACTAATTACCTTTTTGTTATGATTCCTTAAAATTCCGTTTCGCCATTGAATAAGTCTTTCTTCATTTTCAATCAAGACTATATTTTCATAGGCATCTGGAGCCACAATTTCACCGTTTATTATTTGGTCAAATAATGTTATTAATTTATTTCTGTCTGGTTTTGGTATAAAGCTATCGAACCAGTCTTTGCCAATTATTTCTTTATTTAAAACTTTAAATACCTCACATGCCTTTCGATTGGCAAATTCGACTTTATGATGCTCATTAATAACCAAAAAAATTGAAGAATCTGTATTCATATAATCATATAGTAAATCTTTCTCTCTTCTTAAGGCGAGCTCAGCATTCTTAATTTCAGTAATGTCTTTTACTGTGCCAAAAATTTGTACGGGTTTACTCATACTATCGAATTCCACTTGTCCTTTCGTTCTTACATATCTTACTGTTCCATCAGGCCTTAAAATTCTTTTTTCATGGATATAAGGTGTTTTATTCTCAATTGCATGGTTCAAGGTTTTTATGGCAAGTTCCCTATCATCAGGATGGGTGCATAATTCTGCTGTTCGAGTATTTAGTCTATTATCTCCAGGAGATAGGCCACAAATTCTGTAAAATTCATCAGAATAGTTTCGTTCATCTGTGCCAAAAACCCAGTGCCAACTTCCTATATTACCATCACGTTCTATATTTAATAAATTTTCTTGATTTCCTTTAACAGTCCGATGATCGATTAAATTATTCGTAACATCTGTTATATAAATGACAGTTTTGGCAATACCATTAGTATCAATAATTTCTACTTGAAGGTTAACCAAGGCTTGTAAGCCATCTTTTTTATGAATCCAAATACCCTCATGATTTCCTGCTTTTTTATCTATTTCCGGAAATAAAACATCTAGTTTAAAACCGATTAATTCTGTTTTTTCTAAAGTAAAAAAAAGGCAAGCCATAGTATTTACCTGTGTAATGATTTTATATTTATCTATTACAAATATTGCTTTAGGGGAAGCTTCAAACATTTGTTCAAGGAGTGCGGTATGTTTTTGATGGTTATTCATACTTGTATTTAGCTTCTGTGAATTAATTATTGTTAAATAAGAAGAAAAATAAATAAGCTTTTAAATGGTTTAACTTCATGGTAACACGTCACTAAATTACAAAGAGGAACTAGCTTTTAATATGATATTTATCATAAAGGCTTATGTTAAAAACAAATGATTTGAGTCAAGTGAATTAGTCGTAAAATTTAATAAATGTCAAATAGCACTGATGTAAATCATTTTACATAAACTTTATTGGAAATATATTTAACTCGAAATAACTCAAGAACAGATATGGAAGCAATAGAAGAAAAGAAACAGATAATTCCAATGCCAAGAATAGGTGATGATGCTCCAAAATTTAAGGCAGTTACAACGCAAGGAGATATTAATTTTCCAGACGATTATGCTGGAAAATGGGTCATTTTATTCAGTCACCCGGCCGATTTTACACCTGTTTGTACTTCAGAATTTATTACGTTTGCACATCTTGAAGATAAGTTTGAGAAAACTAATTGCAAGCTGGTAGGGCTATCTATCGACGGATTATACAGCCACATTGCTTGGTTGAGAACCATTAAAGATAAAATTGAATTTAATGGGATGAAAAACATCGAGGTGAAGTTTCCTTTAATAGAAGATATTACAATGAAAGTGGCCAAAAAATATGGCATGATTCAACCTGGAGAAAGTAAAACACAGGCAGTAAGAGCCGTTTTTTTTATCGATCCTATTGGCAAAATTAGAGCTATTATATATTATCCTTTAAGTCTTGGAAGAAACTTCAACGAGATTTATAGAGCTTTAATAGCGATGCAAACTGCAGATAGGTTTTCGGTTGCAACCCCAGCAGATTGGAATCCAGGTGATGATGTTATTATACCTCCTGCAGGATCTTGCGGTGTGGCAGAAGAAAGAATGTCTTTAAGTGATGAGTTGGAATGTAAAGATTGGTTTTTCTGCACGAAGAAACTAGATAAAGATAAAATCTTAGAAGCTATTTTAAACAAATAGGCAAAAAAGTATCAAACCATAATTGATATTAGGGGGTGACTCAGATCATTTGATATGCCTAAACTACTATCTAATTTTGAGTATTATTAATTTTAAATAATCATATTATGAAAAATTTAGTTCTTATTTTATTCCTTTTCGGAATAACAGCCCCCGTGTTTTCTCAAATAATCCAACTAGACGAGGTCTTTATCTATCCTGTTAAATACAAATACCTTTTTGAAGTAGTAGACGCAGATTCTGATGCTAATGTAAAAAAATTAGAAATTGAAATTGCAAAGTTCGACGTTACAAAACAAGAGTATTACAGTGATGAATATGACGGCTATAATGTATCTTTCTATATCCCTGAAGGTTACGCTGTAGCTGCCTATGATAAAGAAGGAAATATACTTAGAACCATTGAGCGCTATAAAAATGTAAAACTACCAATATTAGTGAGTAGAGCTTTAGTAAAAAGATTTCCTCGCTGGAAATTAGAAAAAGACATCTATAAAGTAAATTATAACGAAAGTACATGGGATGCCAAGAAAATATATAAGTTAAGATTAACGAATGGAGATAAAACGATCAGAGTAAAAACTGATGAAAAAGGTAATTTCTTATAGACATTTTAATAGGTTTTATATGTTATGCTAAGCGCATATAGATTGTTGATTAAAAATAACATTTAGTAAAATTGCTGTCAGGTTAATTAGTAAATTAAGGGTGTTGCAGTTTCGACTTCAATACTCTTAATTTGTGCTTTTAAGAGAAGATACTTCGCTAAGAATACATTTAAAAAGTACCTCCAGTTCTTTTAATTATTTGCGCTAAAGCTAACGATCCAAATGCAAATACAAATACCCATCCCAATTGTTCCCAAGATAAATTAGTAAGAAAAAGAGCATCAGCTATGGCTGTAATTTTATATGCACCCATAGTGATGGCTAATGATAATGTAATAGAACCCCATACCCAAGGATTCTTAATTACTTCATTGTTAAAGAAGGGTACTTTGTTTTTAGCCATATTTAATACGTTAAACAATTGAGCTAGTACCAAAGTGTAAAAGGCCATATTGTTGATTATAATTGGTGATAATTGTAATGTAAAATGCGAATAAGCAGTAATTCCTACTACAGCCGCAGTAATACATAACCCATAAATAATTGTAGAAGACCAAAGCTTAGGGGTCATAATAGGCTCAGCGGGTTTTCTAGGTGGACGTTTCATAATATCAACTTCTCCTTTACCCATTCCTAACGCTAACGCGGGAAAGATATCCGTAACAAGATTCAAAAACAAGATTTGTAGTGGTAGCAAAGGTGCCGGTAAAGCAAGTAAGGCTGCTACTCCAACCGACACTACCTCTGCGAGATTACAAGATAATAGGTATACTACAAATTGACGAATATGATCAAAAATAGCTCGCCCTTGCTTTATGGCTAATTCCATAGCGGTGAACTTATCATTTTTTAAAATGATATCTGCAACCTCTCTGGCAGCTTGTGTTCCTCTAATACCCATTGCGATGCCAATATCTGCTTTTCGTAAGGCAGGTATATCATTAATACCATCTCCAAACATACTTACCGTATTCTCGTTTTCCTGATAGAATTGTACTAATTTCAATTTTTGTTCTGGCGAGACTCTTGCAAAGACAGTAGCATTTAATACTTTTTCTTTCATGCTAGCATCAAAACCTTCGGTAAATGTTAAATCTCGACCGTGAATAACGTTATTCGGTTTTAGGCGATTTGATAATAAACCTACATCTTCAGCTATTTTTCTTGCCGTACCTTCATGGTCTCCAGTCATCATAACGACCTTAATTCCAGCATTCTTATAAACTTGTATTGAAGCCTTTACATCGCTTCTAGCCGGATCTAAAAATCCGATAATGCCAATAAAGGTAAGTTTCGTTAACAACGCTTCTTTTTTTGGTTTTGCGGCAAAATCTTTAAAGCCAAAAGCTAAAACCCTTAGGCCTTTTAAAGCTAGCGCATTAACAATAGGGAACCAAGCTTCTTTATTTTTAAATTTCTTTTGTTCATTTCCGATTAAAATTTTGTCGCAATAAGGCAGCATACTTTCAAAGGCTCCTTTAACAAAGACATTAAAACGCTTATGACCATTTTGATTTAGGGTAATCATTAACTTTCTGCTGGCATCAAAGGGTATCTCCATTGCTTCTGGATAATTTTCTTTGATGGCTTTAATGTCAAATTTTAATTTTTTAGCAAATTGAATAAGCGCTATTTCAATACTATCGCCTCGCATTTGCTCTGAATCTACTCGTACATTGTTACACAAAATACTTACCATCATTATTTTATTGAAAGAATATTGGTCTCGTAAATTATGAAAGAAAAGATTGTCTTTATTGTGAACAGCCGATATGGTTTCACCTTCAAAGGCAAGTGTATGCACTTGCATTTTATCTTCAGTAAGCGTTCCTGTTTTGTCTGTACAAATAATATTTGTTGCGCCAAGCGTCTCTACAGCTTCCATCTTTTTAATAATTACCTGTCGTTTTGATAATTTAAGCATGCCTCTTGCCAAGGCAATGGTTGCAACTATTGGAAGTCCCTCTGGTATTGCTGCAACAGCAAGCGCTATCGCTGTTTTAAGGATAATAAATAATTCTATTCCTCTGAGGTATCCAGTAAAGATGATAAGAATTGCAAAAACCAATGTGAGCCAAATAAGCCATTTACTTAAGGCGTTCAATTTTTTTTCTAAGGGCGTACGTTGCTCATCAATTTCTAGCCCCATTTTTTGAATTTTACCTAGCTGCGTATCGAATCCAGTATGCACAATAATCGCCTTGGCAGTGCCTTGCACGACTGAGGTTCCTTTAAATAACATATTGTTTCTTTCGGGCAGTATGGTATTCGCTGGTAATCGAATTATTTCTTTTTGTATGGCGTTGCTTTCGCCTGTTAGGGACGCTTCTTTTATTAATAAATTCTCGCTGCTGATTAATCGAGCATCTGCCGAAATAACATCACCTCTTTCTATTAATATGATATCTCCAGGTACTAATAATGTCGATTTTACAGTTTTTATTTTCCCGTCCCGTAGCACATTACAATCCGTAGAAGCCATCTTTTGAAGTGCTTCGAGAGATCTTATTCCTTTTAATTCCATTACAAAACCGATGGTAACGGTAATTAAGATAACCGCTAGTATTGCAATATATTCTGGCCAGTCATCCGTAAATAAAAAAGTAAAAAGTGCAGCAAGTGCTAGAATTAAAATAATTGGGTCAATAAATTGATCTACTAGAATTCTCCAAGTTGGTTTTTTAGTAGAAAAGGTAATGTCATTTTTCCCAAACTCATTAATAAGATATTCTGCCTTTTCTGTTGTTAAGCCTTTTTCAATATCGCTGTTTAGCTTTTTTACTATGACTTTTATGTCTAAAGCAAAAGGTTGTAAGATTATTTCTGGCATATAATTTTGTTTGAAGAGGCTTAAATAAATAACCCTCTTATCCTATATTTTTAATTTAAAATATGGGATAAGAGGGTTGTAATAGCCGGAAGACTGCGGAATATTACCGCTACAAAACTTCAATTAATTTTGGTTCTTGAGCTTTTACTTCTTCTTTTTTCATTAGATTGAAGCTAAGAATACCATCTTTGTATCTCGCTTTTATGCCTTCATCTTTTACTGAATCTGGTAATTGTAGCCTTTTTTCAAAAGAGTTATAGCTAAATTCTCTGCGAGTATAGTTTTCTTCTTTTTCTTCTTTTGAATCTGATTTCTCTGCTGAAATATTTAAGCAGTCATCATTAATGGTAACTTCAAAGTCTTTCTTTGAGAAGCCAGGAGCTGCCAATTCAACTTCAAAGGCTTCATCCGTTTCCTTAACATTTAAAGCTGGCTCATCCATTTTCTTTTTCCATAAACGGTTTTCAAAGAAATCGTCGTTATCAAAAAAGTCTGAAGTAATTAAATTCCCCCAAGGTTTTCTTTTAAATTTTACTAGTGACATAGTTTTGTGGTATTAAGTTAAACAATATTTGCAGGGCTAAAGTAGCAAGAAGGTGTTTAAATAAAAATGACCCTTGTCAGTGTGAAGTTTTAATTTTTAATAAAATACATTCCTATTTGTTTGCTTTTTAGTCCTTTAATAAAATTTAGGATATTTTTTTAAATTTAAATAAGTTTTTTTTTACTTTAATGAGTACTTGTGTTCGTCGGAGTACTATAGTTATGCCACTAAAGCGTGGGGAGTGTATTTCAACAGTGGTGATTTGGGCGATTTCAGCAAGAACCTACCAAACACTGTGGGTGCAGTTCGGGCTTTTTAGTTATTTATCAATTTAAAAGAGCTCCTCATTTATATGGGGAGTTTTTAGTTTTATGTAATTAACTTCGTCTTACATTTAGCATAGTGGTCTCACCCTGGCTTTAAAAGGAGTAATGTTTTGTAGGTAATTTAAAATACTACCGTGTAAGCTGTCGGTTTATATTTTTAAAAAATAATTACCTGTTATTACGAGGAGAGGATGCCCGAAGTAATCTCATAAGTAGCATCTTCATTACGAGGAGTGAGGTACGAATGACATGGTAATCTCATAAAAATAAACAGATTGCCACGTCGTAAAAATTTCTTGCAATGACGCAATGTATAAACAGACTTTAAAATTAAAGGTTTGCCACAAAATCTAAAAAGACTTTTTTATGTAACTCTAAATCCATCTTAGGAGAAAGTGATGCACGTACAATATAATCTTTGTCCCCTTCTTTAGTCGTTCCTTGCGTAGAGGTCGCAGGGATGGTCCAATAACAACCTTTTAACTGCCCATAACTTACACAGAACTTGCTTTCATCAGGAATTTCGGTAATCATTAAATTAATTAATTTAAGATTTAATGCTCTCTTATAAGTTTCTCTTTCTTCATCAGTAGTCCCTTTGGTAGGCAGATCTAATGAAAATACAGAAGGGGTAAAGCTTTGCGCTACCAACTCATGGGATACAAAATTGATTTTAGCGCTTGGTAAAGTTTCGTGTATAAAGTTTACAAACGCTCTCGTGTTTTTATAGGCATCACGAATACGTTTATTCATGGACGGCAATTGTTTTGCCAGTATTTTATATTGCAGTTCGGTAGCTTCATTATCACAAAGTGTTAGATGCTTGTCTATTTTTTTGAGTAAAGAAACTGTTTTTTTATTTCCGACACAATAACCGGCCGTACATTGTCCGCCACTAGGAAATTTAGAACCACTAGCATACGAAATCGTTCTAACGGTAGAGAGTATTTCACCTTCCCCTAAAAAATGTACATTCGGACAAAATGTTTGATCTAAAATAAATACTGGGTCTATTGCATTGTTACCCCTTGCAGTTGTGCGTTGTTTTCTTAAAACAGCTTTCAATTGCTGCAGGTCTGGCACTTCCACTCTAGGGTTTGTAGGAATTTCTGCAATAATATAAGGAACAGCATCTTCGTTAGCAATTTTAGCTAAAATGGTATCAATACTTTGCACCATATCATTATCGCCATCTACAGGTAAATCGACCACTTCAACATTTTTAATACAAGCAGCAACGCGTCTTGCCTGGTCATTAGTACCTCCATAACAATTTGGCGGAACAATAAATTTAATAGCCTTTCCGGGATGGTTTTCTTGGGCATCATCAATAAGCCCCATCATAATAGCATATTGTATAGAGAGTCCACTAGAGCCAACAAGAGGCTTTGTATCTGCACCCGTAATGCTTGTAATTGAATCTAGTGCACTAGCTTTATTTGTTTCTAGATTGTTTGTTGAAATATGAAAAGGAGCCTTGTTTACTAGAGATTGCAATGCCGCAAGAGAATTGGCTGGCGTCATGGCAATCGTCTCTCTTCTTCTCACGTGTTGAATATCTGAAATATAATGTTTGTTTTGTTCACCGTTTACAACTA
Organism: uncultured Acidimicrobiia bacterium; assembly: GCA_964195455.1. Taxonomy (GTDB): domain Bacteria; phylum Bacteroidota; class Bacteroidia; order Flavobacteriales; family Flavobacteriaceae; genus Polaribacter. The sequence goes on along the minus strand of CAXMOR010000001.1, from coordinate 17,904 downwards.
AAATACTTCCAAGTTGAGTATAGATATTGATGAAAAAGTCAATACCCTCGCTAAGGGTATTGGCGCTAATTGTATCATCTTGTGAAACAAAAATGGTACTGCCATCAAACACAGTAATGTCTGCTACTTTCTCAATATGTTTTAGTTCAAATTGATAGCCATAAATACGCTTAATGACTTCTGCATCGAACATAGCTGGTAATTCACCGGTATAGATGATTTGGGTGTTTTTATATTCTAATAAGTTTTTTCTTAGAATGGCTAAAATAGGAATTGTTTGTGATGAAAAACTAATTACATTTTCTGCTTTTATACTGGGTAATTGAGCAATTGACCATTCTAGGATACAAGATAATGGATGCCCTAGTCGAATATAGTCGTAAGAAGTGGGTAATTTATGGAGCGCAGTGGCATCATAATTATTGGTGTTAAATAAGGTGTCAAACTGTTCTAAGAATTCTGTTTTCGCCAATTTTTCATCATAAATATCTAGTCGATGGGTTGTTAGGTTTAGCCAGTCACTTGGCATATTTTCTAATACATCTTTAATATAGTTGAGCATCTTATTATCTTCCATAATTTTCACCTTTAGATAGGCCGGCAAGATACATCAATTAGATTTTTTTAAAGTGTTACTTGTTGTTTTGTTAAATTGTGGTTGGTTGTTTTAGAAGAAACAAACTATATCCGATAATTTTGCCTTAACTTATTGATATAGAGTATAAGCTATTGCGAGCTGATATATTTGGAAACCTTTGAACTCTTTGTCTTTAATTCGTGCAACTAACGCTTTGTTTTCTTTAAAATATACTGAAGCCCACTTTATGAATTTTGAATTTCTCGTACTAGACAGACTCATTAAGGTAGGTGCTTCTTCATTTGGTCGTTTAAGGAGATAACTTGTGCCAAAAATCACATTTCTTCCTTCGTAGCTATGAGTTTCCAGCACACCTTCTTGCTTGTTTACATAATAAGACTGAGTACTGATGTAGGCTTTAATTAATGGATGACTATAAGTTACCAAAAACCATTCTTTTTTAAAAGAGGAGCCAATTCTTTGTTTTTTAAATGCTCTGGGTGTTATTCCTATTTTATTTCTCTCAAAAAGATATTTGTTGCCGTTATATAAGGTATATAAAATTTGATAGATATTATCACTACTAATGAGATAAGCTATTTTACTTCCATCTTTTTTTATTTTTATATTGTTTTTAAGTACTTTGTTTGATGGCAAAGTCGCTTTGACTTCCATAACTTCTCCGTTTACTAATAATAATTTTGCAGTATAATATTCTTGGGCTTGCAAATGAATAGATAGAAGAAAGCTTAATAAAAATAAAGTGTTTTTCATAAACAGTTGAGTTAAAAAAATACGATCACAGGTTTAGAGAGTAAAAACAACTTTTTTTTAATTTAATCGAGTATATCACTGTCTCGCATAATCCCTGCCATTAAATCGCTGTCAAAGATACATTAATTAGTCTTTTTTTTTAATTTGCATGAGTGTTTTGTTACGTTGATTCTATAGTATTTGTGTTTTTTTAATTGAGTTGGTTCGCTTTAAAATGTATGTTTTGAGACCTTTGTTTTATTGAAAAGAATCGTAAGTTTAAGAAAATAAAAAAGCTAAATTTTTACATGTTATGGTACCTTTATTAAGGAAGGATAGCCTTGTACTCTGAACCTATTCTGTAGAAAATAGTTAATAAATTTGTAGTTCATAATTCCTAAACAAGTATCTTTAGGGCATCTTAGATCGAGTAATTTTATTGCGAATTAGAATGAAAAAAATTTTATATTATTTCTTGTTTTTCCCCATCTTTCTTTTCGCCCAAATCAACGAAAGTGATACGCTGAAGGTGAAGGCAAATTTGTCTTTAACTGGCTTTTGGCAAGGAGGAAATGTAGAAACCTTCATTTTTAGAGCAAAATCAGATCTGAGTTTTAAACCTCATAAGAAATGGGTTTTCAAAACCAAAAACTCCTACGTGTATCAAGAGTTTGGGAAAGAAAAAGCAGATGAAGATATTTTAAGTCTCAATTTTTTATATTTTAATCCAGAGCGCAAAATATATCCGTTAGTATTGGGTTTTGTAAGCACCAATTTTCGAAGAGAAATTGAATTGCGATCTCTTGTGGGCGCAGGAGTTACCTACCAAATTCTAAACCATAAAAAGCACTGGCTTAAATTTTCGATTTCAAGTGAATATGAACAGACAAAATTTGCCAAAACTAAATTTAACTTTTCGGAGTATAATGGAAGTGAATCGATCAATACATTTCGCAGTACTTTTTGGGTAAATGGCGCCTATAAATTATTCGAGAAAAAAGTAATTTTAAATCATGAACTTTATTTTCAGCCTTCCCTTGAGCGCAGTAATAATTTTCGTTGGCAAGCAGATGTTGGTCTAGAACTGCCTGTCTGGAAATTTTTAAACTTTAAAATAAACTACCGCCATACATTCGAAAGTATCGTCATAGAAAATCAAAAGCAAGAAGATAGTATGTTGTCTTTTGGTTTTACCCTTAAAAATTATTGATTAAATAACCGCCGCCAATATTAAGGCACCCTCGTAAACTTTAAAAAGGCAAGGTATTTTTGCTAGTGCTATTTTAAACTTTGCTAAAATTACAGACGCACCAATGAAAGACGAATGGGTTTTAGAAGTAAATTGGGTGAAACATGAATTTCGAAAATAATTAGATTAATCTTATTTAAATATTATATTTGAAAAATTATCTATCATTTATCTCTAATTTTCATAAACATGACCTTAAAAAATTGCAGCATATTATTTGTTTTATTAGTAATCGTATCTTGTTCAGATTCAAAAGTTAAAGAAGTAAATAAAACTAAAAATGTGCCTATTTCTTCTACAGAAGACTATAGGAATAAAACACTTCAAGTATTTACAACAGCAAAAGATACCGAGTTAAGATTAACAAAAACAAATGAACAAACTTTTAAAAAGAAGGTACAACCTTTAGAAACAGAAGTTGCTGTTTTTGTGAATCCAAAAAAGACTTTTCAGAAATATTTAGGTATTGGTGGTGCTATAACAGACGCTTCAGCTGAAGTTTTTGCGACGCTAAATGATACTCAACAAAATAAATTATTACAATCTTTATATGGAGAAGAGGGAATAGGTTATAATATTATTAGAACGAGTATTCATAGTAGTGATTTTGGCTTAGGAAGTCATACTTATGTTGATGAAGGGGATGCTGATTTAAAGACCTTTTCAATTGAAAAGGATAAAGAAAAAAGAATTCCTTTTATAAAAAGAGCCATTGAATTAATTAAGGATGATGTCGTTTTTTACGCAAGTCCATGGAGTCCACCTGCTTTTATGAAAACGAATAATAATATGCTAAGAGGAGGGAAGTTGCGTCCAGAATTTAGACAATCTTGGGCAGATTATTATGTGAAATTTATTAAAGCATATGAAAAAGAAGGAATTCCTGTTTGGGGATTAACAATTCAAAATGAACCGATGGCAGTTCAAAGATGGGAATCTTGTATTTATACGGCTACTGAAGAACGTGATTTCTTAAAAAATTATTTAGGACCGACTCTTGAGAAAGAAGGCTTAGGAGATAAGAAAATTGTTGTTTGGGATCATAACAGGGATTTAATTTCCGAAAGAGCAAATACTATTTTTGAAGACCCAGAGGCGTCAAAATATGCTTGGGGTATAGGTTTTCATTGGTATGAAACTTGGACGGGAGGTTTGCCTAAATATGACAATCTAAAAAATATAAACGAATCTTTTCCGTCTAAAAACATGTTGTTCACCGAAGGATGCCAGGAAGCATTTGATACAGACAGATTGCAGTTTTGGCCCAATGCAGAACGTTATGGAAATTCTATGATAAATGATTTTAATAGCGGGGTTGTTGGTTGGACAGATTGGAATATTTTACTAGATGAAAGAGGTGGTCCAAATCATGTTCAAAACTTTTGCTTTGCACCCATTCATGCAGATACAAAAACAGGAAAGTTGATATATACACCAACGTATTATTATATTGGTCACTTTTCAAAATTCATAAAACCTGGAGCCGTGCGCGTAAGCACAACAACAAGCAGAACTGCCATAGAAAGCACTTCTTTTAAAAATAAAGACGGGAAAATTGTAACCGTAGTTATGAATAAAACAGATGCTAAAATAGGATATAAGCTAATTGTTGGAGAAAGTGAAACTTTAATAGAAATAGCGCCTCGGGCAATGCAATCAATTATATATTAGAAACATAAGAAATACAAACGCGACATCTTGATTGTTTTATTATTACATGATGTGAAAATTTAAATAAAAATGCTCATGTATTTCAATTAGATAAAAAACACTGAAATTTATTAAAAAAAATATTTAAAATAATGAAAAAGACAAATTTTGCTTCAATTATACTATTAATTTTCTTCTTTATATCGTGCGGCAATGATAGTGAAAGCGAAGGATTAAACGATTTAAAACCATCGAATCTATCAGTAACAGGCATAGCAATCGGCACGGATAGTAATAATCCTAATGGGGATGGTAGCGGAATAGTGGACTTTACAATTACCGCTACAAACGCAAATTTATATAAAGTGATAATTAATGATGAAGAACTAGAATTAACACAAAATACATTCAGTTATACATTTACGAATGGCGGAATAAATGAGTATCCAATTACAATTACAGCTTCTAATTCTGTGGGTTCTGCAATTACGACATTTACGATAACAGTCTTAGTCTCTAATACTGATGGACTTCAATTAGTTTGGTCTGATGAGTTTGATGGAAACGGCGCAATAGATGCTACAAAGTGGAGTTATGAAACTGGTGGTGGTGGCTGGGGAAATAATGAAGTACAAGTCTATACCTCTAATCAAAATAATGTTAAAATTGAAAATGGTTTTCTTAAAATCACGGCTATCAAAGAAAGTGCAAATGCCAATACGTATTATTTTGATGAGTTAAACCTTTTAGATTCAGGAGGTAATATAGTGGATGCAATAGAAAATTTTGATGGTGCTGTACCTTCGCTTATTGAATTTGATGGCGCTAATACCCAGGTAATTGCGAATCCAGATATGTCTGGAGAAAACACTACGTCTAATGTAGTAGAATTTATTAAAACTATAGGTTCTAGTGGCAATGCGGGAGTTTTCTGGGATAGAAGTAGTGCAATTGATCTTTCTATTAATAACAAGCTTAGTTTAAAAACATGGTCGCCAGAAATAGGCGTAGTTGTTAGATTAAAATTAGAAAATTCTGCAAATGGATCTGAATTTTATTTAATGGATGCGAGCACATCGGTTTCAAACGCTTGGGAAACATTAACATATGATTTTAGTGGGGCTCCGGCATATAATTATGACCGTTTAGTTGTGTTCTTTGATCATGGAAATACGATAGCTAATTATACCTCTGGAAGAATAAAGACCCAAAATCTTTATGACTTTAAATATGGCAGAGTAGAAGTGAGAGCAAAATTGCCTTCTTCTGCTGGAACATGGCCTGCTATTTGGATGTTAGGTTCTAATTTTACATCTGTTAGTTGGCCACATTGTGGAGAAATGGATATTATGGAACAAAAGGGATGGGATAAAGATAGGGTTTTAGGGACTTTTCATTGGCAAGATAGTGCAAGTGATTCTTATGCGGGTTATGGTTTAGAAATAGAAGCGAATACATCAACATCTGAATTTCATTTATATTCATTAGAATGGACGCGAGATGTTATTTATGTTCTCTATGATAATGAGCCCTATGTGACGTTTGCTAATAATAGTAATTTACCTTTTAATGCTGATTTCTTTTTGATTTTGAATATTGCTATGGGAGGTAGTCTTGGCGGTGATGTTGATCCTGCTTTTACCCAAGACACTATGGAGATCGATTTTGTCAGAGTTTATCAGTAAAACAGTTATTTAAATTGTCTAATAGTCCTTAATAGTAAAACATTTTTAGAAATAGAACCGTGTTTTATGCAAACAATAATTTACTAAATTTACTTTTTTAAAAATTCAAAATGAATTATGAATAATAAGACATACACTATTTTTATCAGTTTTATCGTGGCATTAGGAGGGTTCCTTTTTGGTTTTGATGCCGGCATTATTTCGGGAGTCATGTCTTTTGCAGGTCCCCAATTTAATTTAAGCGAAATACAATCGGGGTGGGTGGTAAGTGCACCTTCATTTGCAGCGATGTTTGCGATGTTGTTTTCTGGAAGATTAAGTGATCTTATTGGTAGAAAAAAAATGCTGATTTTTGTCGCTTTTTTATATGCGATTTCTGCGGTTTTATCGGCTATGGCATCTTCTTATGAAATGCTGTATGTCGCAAGAATTATTGGAGGTATCGCTTTTGGCGCAGCGTTGGTTTTAGCACCGATTTATATTGCAGAAATTTCAACAGCAGAAAATAGAGGTAAGTTAGTTTCTTTGCAACAATTAAATATCGTTTTTGGTTTTTTTGCGGCATTTTTAAGTAATTACTTTTTCAATAAATACAATACATCAGAAAGCACCTTTTTAACGGATGAAAACGTTTGGAGATGGATGTTGGGGGTAGAGTTTATACCGGCAGTCTTCTATTTTTCTTTCTTGTTTTTTATTCCTAAAAGTCCACGTTGGTTATATTTAAAAGAAAATTTTGAAGAGGCGAAAAAAGTTTTAAATAAGATTCATGGTACCGAAAGAGGAGGTCTAGAAATTTCTGCTATCGAAAAAAACATACATGCCGATAAAAATAAAGCACCATTAAAAATTAAAGACTTATTAAAACCATCGTTGCGTTTTATTTTAGTTATTGGTCTAATTGTTGGTGTTTTACAGCAAATTACAGGTATAAATGCAGTGTATTTTTATGCAACATCAATATTTGAGCAAACGGGTATTGGTACAGATGCTGCTTTTTCATCCGGAGTTTTATTAAGTACAATTTCAGTTATTTTTACGTTTGTTGCCATTTATTTAATTGATAGAATGGGCAGAAGACCTTTATTGTTATTTGGTACAGCAGGTATTGCAGTTAGTTTATTATTATGTGCTTATGGCTTTAACGAAGCAACATATCAATTGTCTACAGAAAAAATTAATCAATTAGAATTTTCTGAATCCCAGAAATTACTGCCTTTGGCAGATAACGTGTATGATAATGATATTGATTTTAAAAATGCTATAAAAGCAGCTTTAGGAAATAAAATATATAGTAAAAATGATGGTGCTATTTTGGAAGCAGCAACGACGATAAATGCTACTTTAATATTAATCGGTATTTTGGGCTTTATAGCTTGTTTTGCATTTTCATTAGGTCCAGTTATGTGGGTGCTATTATCAGAATTATATCCTTTAAAATATAGAGGGTTAGCTATTGGTATTATCGCTTTTGTAAACTCGTTAATAAGTTCTTTAGTGCAGTTGATTTTTCCTTGGGAATTATCAAACCTAGGAAATGCACTTACCTTTTTTATCTTTGGAATAATTGCATTAATAGGGTTCTTTATTCTGGTAAAAATATTACCAGAAACGAAAGGAAAATCTCTTGAAGAGTTGGAGTTGGAGTTGGTTAAAAGTTAATTTATAATGGTTTGTGAACCTTCTGTCCGTGAATATATACTGACTAAATTTTAGAGTTGAAATTGTTCCTTTTTAATTTATTTTAAGCTCTCTAGATTAACAATGCAAAAACTTATTACAACAATTATAAACTATAAAAAAAATCAAGTATATTCTTCATTTTTTTCATTTCATTTAATAGCTAATTTGTAACACTTTTTTTTAAACACAACCATATGTAAACTATTCAGGCCGCGGCGGTGGCCGCATAATTGACGGTAATGTTTTAAATTCTATTTCGTTACCGAAAATAAAGGAATAAGGCTCAATGCTATTTGCACTAGGTTTTTCATATACAAATGACCTAACATAATAAGTTGTTTCTGGAACCAATGGGGTATTATTAAGTTCTGTAATGTGAGCTGTAAACAGTGTATTTAATGCAAGATAACCTTGGACAAAAACAACATTTGTTGTATTACGTTCTAAACTAACAATGACACCAATAGCATTCACAAAAGAAGAAGGGTTAATTTTTGTTAGCCTAAATGTTATATCAACACTCGTATCACTAATATTCTCAACTGAATTCGTTACTATGGCGCTGGTAATTTTTGTTTTTGCTCTTATTATTGCTCCAGTAGTACTTAACCCAAAACTAGTGTTTACGGCTCCATTTTTATTTACGTAATTTGGATTGGTTAAAGAGATTCCTCCGTTTTTTGACAAAACTGGTACATCAATCACTGTTAATACATGCGAAATACTTCCGCTATTATAAGTAGCATCTCCCTCTTGTGTTGCTGTAATTGTACTTATACCTTCACCTACAATGGTAACCGTTGCCTCACTAATTGTGGCAACAGCCTCATTACTGCTTGTATAAGTAAAGGCACCCGTACTATTAGTTGTTGGTGTTACTATTGTATAAGAAGCATCAAAATAGTTTTTTATGGTATCATTAAAATTGGTGATGGTTGGAACTAAGCCTCTAGTTATCGTGATGGTATAGGTTTTGATGGTTGAACCATCTTGGGCGGTTACTTTTATCTCTAACGTATTTGACCCTTCTTCTAATCCAATATCACCCGATGCAACAGCATTGCTAATGTTAGTATAATCGCCATCATTTACGCTTACTTGTATTGTTGCATTGGCATCTGATTGCGTTGGAGTTACCGTAATGCTTGTTTTTGCATTCGTAACACTTGTAGTGTATGAAATAGTTCCAGATGCGAATATTGGATCTAACCTTATTCTGCCTGATGTAATTATTAAGTCACTTAAATCTGCATTTGTGGAGATAATAGTTACTGAAAATGCATTCGTTGTTGCAGCATTACCCGCTGTATCTGTTGCCGTAACTGTAAATGTGTATGTTGTTCCAAAAACTGCAGCAGCATCTAAAGTAAGAACGCCTTGTGCATCAATTGAAACACCTGTACTTACACTCCAAGTTACAGTCTCATCTGCCGAAACTGAACCTAAAAGAATAGCACCTTCATCTATTGTTGTAAATACGTCTATTGTTGTAATTGTTGGTGGAGTTGTGTCTGGTACAGGACACGTACCCCAAAATGGAAAATAATTATCTTGTAAGACAGAACCATCTGCAAATTCAGTAGGATAATTAGTAAACATTGAGCTTTGCAACTGAATTTTTTGTACACACCAATTCGAAAGGTTTTGATTGAAAGATGCTGCATTTTTTAACATCCTCTTTATATAAGTTACTTCACTCACATCCCAAGAACCAATGTCCTGATTGAAAAATCTTGTGTTATTAAACATTTCTCCCATATGAGTAACACTGCTCACATTCCAAGAACCAATGTTCTGATTGAAATCACTTCCATAAAACATATATCTCATATCAGTAACACTACTCACATCCCAAGAACCAATGTCCTGATTAAAATTAAATGCGTATTTGAACATCCCATTCATACTGGTAACACTGCTCACGTCCCAAGAACCAATGTCCTTATTAAAATTACCATTAAGACTAAACATGTTATCCATATTAGTAATGCCACTTGTGCATGTTAAGGCTGTTCGAGGGTCGATTTGTGCATTTTTATCTTCGTCAAGAAAAGCTTTAATCTCTTCCGCTGTTCTTTTCGTAAATGTTTTTTGAACGCCATTTATAGTTAATGTTCCTGATTCCCCTTCAGCTGCATTTTCACATAAACATGTAACGCCATTAGCAGCTAATATGAAAGTAGGGTTGCTTCTATTTACCGTTAGGATATACGTTTTTAGGGTTGCCCCATCTTGTGCAGTAACTTTTACATTTACTGTATTTGAGCCAACATTTAAGGCCAAAGCACTCGATTCTGCAGCTGAGTTAACTGTTGTATAGATACCTTCGTTTACTCTTGTTTGTATGGTTGAATTGGCATCTGATTGCGTAGGAGTTACCGTAATGCTTGTTATTGAATTATTCACATTTATTGCATAGGCAATTGTACCTTTGGCAAATGTTGGACTTAAAACACCTGCTGTGGTAGTTAAATCGCTTAGTTCTGCGTTTGAGGATAAAGGAATGGCACCTCCATATTCATATGTTCCTATATCCCTGTTACCCACAATTGAAAACCCTCTTTGATCTAAAGGTAGACTAGTTGTTGTACCACTATTTATTGCTGGACTCCCAGCACCGATACTAATGGTTTTTGTAAAACCTCCGTTATCTGTTAAAGTACCTAATAATGGATCCTGTCCAACAATACAATCTATATATACACCCGCGAGTCCACCAGCAGAAGTATCTTCTATTAAACAGTTATTCACCGTCCAATTAGTCGCTTGTTGAGAGTACATTTGAGATCCACCTAGAGTGGCAGTATTCCCGTAAAACAAAGAGTTCGTTAGGTAAATTGGCTGCGGATTAGCGCTAGACCCCATTTGCATGTAAGCCCCACCATATGGAGCAGAATTCCCTACAAAAGTAGAATTCGTTATGCTAATGTTATTTGTAATTGTTGGTCTATTCATAATAGCACCTCCAGTATTACCACTGCTATTATCACTAAATGTGGAATTGGTAATTTCCATGTAATTAACTTGATCGGCAGGAAAAAAAGCGATTGCTCCTCCACCCATCATATCCCCTGGTCTACTCTGAGAAGTATGGTGATTGTCATAGTAGGTACAATTTTCCGATATAAAGTTTGATAATTGCACAAAAACACCTGCTCCACCTATACCGTATCCACCCCAACCAGTAGTTCCAACTCTGTTAGACTCAATGGTACAATCTTTTAATTTTAGCGTTGTATTGCTGGCAAACAATGCGCCACCTCTATCACTACCATTGCTATTAGCAACATTACCATGTCTAATTGTTAGTTTTTCAAAAGTATTTTGATTCGCTTCAGCATAAGAATTATGCGTAATATTAAAAACTCTATCCGTTGCCGCCCCAGCAACAGCATTTGCTTGTACTATAGTAGCAGAAGGACTCAGACCAATAATTGTAAGCGACTTATTTGCAATAGCAATATTCTGTTCAGTAAAGATTTGTGCAGCTAATAGCAATATATCTCCATTACCAGCAGCATTAACTGCACTTTGAATCGTTGTATAAGTTTCGTCACTTCCAACATTTATTTGCTCGATAAAGTTTATACTAAGGTTCGTGTCGTAATTAGTGGTATTTACAGCGTCACTATCGCTAAAAGCAGCATCTTGAAAAATAATAGTAAGATTATTTAAGTCATTAGCATTTGCATGTGCACTTGCATTTCCTGTCAAGGAAAAAGTAAGTTGTAAGTTATTGTCTCTTATAATTACAGCTGTTAATCCTGCTGGAACTCCGGTAACTGCTGTCTTACCAGAGGTAACAAAATTTTCACCATCAGTGCCTGTAAATGTTGCGCTTTCGTAGTTATTATGGGTAATGGTAGTTGTAGCAGTAATAGCACCGTCATTTGTACTTTCCTCCATCAATGTAGAAGAAGCGTACGTTACTTTTGGTGCAGCTAATTCAATTATTGGATTCGGACTAGAGCCATAATAGGCCGACAGATTCCATTTAAGAGGGTCAGGTTCACCATGTGCAGTATAATAATATTGCCAGCTACGACTACCAGGACTGTCAGCTATATAAGCATAATATGAATCACTTGTTAAATAGTAAGAACCATATTGCCAAAGATCTTTCCCATTTGAGTTTTTCCCGATATGTACGTATAAACCATTCACTGCGGCCTTACCTGCTCCAGAAACTATATAGGAAGGGACAGGCAATTCTCTAGTTACGGTGATCCCATAATTTTTTATAGTTGTACCATCTGGAGATGTAACTTTTACATCTATTGTGTTTGCCCCGACATTTAAGGCTAAATCACCTGAGGCTGCAGCAGAGGTTACTCCAGAGTAACTTCCTGCATTTACGCTTACTTGTATGGTTGCAGTCTCATTTGACTGTGTTTGGGTTGGGGTTACTGTAATGCTTGTTATTGCATTACTTACAGTGGCTGAATATGCCATATTAGTTGGTGTAAATGTTTGGCTTAATGTAGTCTCTGAAATGCTTAGGGCCCCTAAATCTGCATTCTCAAGAGGATCACCATTACTAAATACTAATATTTTTTTACTTCCTCCAGTTGCGAAGTCTGTCTTACCATCACCATCTAAATCAACTATTATTGCTTGTAATGAATTTCCCGTACTTGCAATATCTATCTTAGGGTCAAAAGTTACTGATCCAGCTGTAGTTGTTGTATTTGTAAAGATGGTTGTAGCGCCACCCTTTGTTATAACCATATCTAGTTTGCCATCTCCATTAAGATCTCCTATTGCAATTTTTAGTGCATTCTTTCCGATTGCAAAATCAGTTTTATTTGCAAAACTAACGGTACCGCTTGTACTAGTATTAAGCAATACAGATACATTTTGACCACTATGGTTAACTGTTGCTATATCTAATTCACCATCACCATCTAAATCACCTAATGCTAAATCATATGGGCCACCACCGGTTGTAAAGTTTCCACTATTTACAAAACTAAAAGTACCGCTTGTGCTTGTATTGCGCAATACTCGAACAGAAGTTCCCCCTCCGTCGGCATTTGTAATTGCAAGATCAGGTAGGCCATCACTATCTATATCACCTATCCTAATTCCTTGTGGTCCAGTTCCTGCATCTAATACAACTTTGGTATCAAAACCAACTACCCCAACGCTACCCGTATTGCGAAACAACAACACACTACCTGAATTATCTACAACAGCAATATCTGCCTTGCCATCTCCATTCAAATCGCTAATTGCTACATTACGAAGTTTATAATTAGCAGCTCCCGTTGTCAGATTAATAGGACCTGCAAAACTTATAGAGCCTACCGCTGCAGTCGTATTTAAATAAACCTTCACATCACTGTTATTACTATAATTGACTTCTACGATATCAAGTTTTCCATCTGCATCTATATCCCCCACGGTAAGACTCGTATTGTAACCGCCAGTATTAATGGTAAGAGCAGTTTCAAAACCTGCAGTACCATTACCTCCGGTATTACGTAGTATCAACATTTCACTTGCTCCACTGCCGTCTGAGATAATTATATCTGGCTTACCATCCCCATCTAGATCTCCAGTAGCAGCAATATTGTTAGGCTCGGTTTGATTTGTTGAGAATTCCTGTTCAGCACTAAAATCTGCAGCGGTAAGAACCTCTTTACTAGGGCTAAAAGTAGGAGTAAAAAACTTTTTGCTATTTATAGTATTATTAACAGACAAATCGACAAGTGTTAAAGGTCCGTAAGTTGCTCCAGCAGGAACTGTAGCTGTTAAACTAGTTCCCGTTGCCGCTGAAACAGTTGCTTTAGTAGCTCCAAAAAATACAATATTGTTAGATGCTGTAGTATTGAAATTATTTCCTGTAATAATTACTGTTTCTCCTGCATCTCCTGTTAATGGAGAGAATGAAGAAATTACAGGGCCAGTTATTTGCGCTTGTGCAGAAACAACAAATGAAAAGAAAATAATACCTACACAAATAAACCTTTTAAAGGACTTTGTTAATGAAATAAACCTCATATTTTTTGTTATTTAGAAACATTTACTTTTTTAATAAAAAAAATCAAACTGTATGCGATCACCTGCAGTTAACTGATAACCCCCATTAGTTGCTGGATCATAGGTTAAAGAGGTTCCACTCGAGCTGTAAGTATAAGCCGTTTTGCTAATTCTAATTCCATTTACATACATTTTTACTTTACTATTAGCCGATGGAGCTTGTGATAAAGTGAAAGCTGTTTGGGATGTCGTAGCAGTAAACTCATCATCTACTTCTGTTACATTAACAGCTGAAGTAGCCCAATAAGTTGCTCCAGAGCCATTAGTTGTCAAAACTTGGCCATTAGTACCGTCTGTATTTATATAGGTAACAGCACCTGCTGTATAGGTTCCACTAGTTTTTACGGTGTAAATAGAAGTATTTCCTAATTGAATCGTATTACTATCATCAACCAATGCACCATTACCAATTGCAGTGGAATTATTTATAACGGCTGCACTATATTTCATTCCCGATTTATACCCAACAAATGAGTTATAATCTCCAGGTATTGGATTTTGAGAAGATCCAGCCTCTGAACCAATAGTAGTGGTATATGAAGCATTCCCCGAAGATCTCATTGCGTTAGTTCCTATAGCTGTATTATCTTTTCCTGTATTAGTATTAAGTGTCATAAATCCAACAGCTGTAGTATTAGATGGATATCGATTTGTTTGTGTTATGTCTTTTCCTATTAAAGTACTTTGATTTAAAGGGACCCTAATTTCTAAAGCACCAACCTTAATGTTTGAACTAAATATTTTAGTGCCTTCAATAGTTTGGTCAGTGGTTAAATCCATAAAATTACCAGTTGTTGCTAATACTTTTTCATCCACATACGTCTTCACTGATTTTACAGTTGGGTATTTCGTGTCCGAAGCACGGTCTGTATAAATATTATTGCTTTTATTGACTAGATCTTCTTTGTTGTTTTCAACTAAAGCTAAGTTATCTCCTAAAAATACAGCTGTAGCCGTTAAGCCTGACAATTCAAGTATAAAGCTTTCTTGATCAACCTTACGATCTAATGCTGTTTGAGTTAAATGACTAACTGGTTTGTCTGCATCAGATGTATTAGCAACATTTCCTAAACCAACTTGAGCTTGGGTAACTCCATGTGGATTTTTTGTTGAAGCTGAATGTGCTGAAATCGCTGCTGCATTAGTGTCTCCAGCTGTTAATGTTTGGGTAAAAGCTCTGATAAAACGTACTTTGAGTCCATCGTGCTTCCAACCATCAGTAGCACTTGCACCGTCAGTTCTCTTATTAGCAGCAAAATTATATGCCTCTTCCGTTGAGCTCCAGTAAAAATTATTATCATCTAATATAGTACCACCGTTATTTAGCGATCCTGAATTTATTTCATCTTTTCTAGTTACCAGCATCATGGTTAATTCATCGATACTCGGCAAAAACCAATCGGTGTAGTTTCCTCCTTCATAAGAATCTGCTTTCTGTGCGGCATATCCCAAATTAGTTTTACCACTACTTGCTTGTATACTAACAATCTGATCTGTATTAGATTTCCCCGTGCCTATAGCAGTGCCATTCGCTCCTGTTGCCACGAAGGGTCCTACATCCCAAGCTAGAGCACCCATATCATTAACAGTACAAACCAAGCCATGCTCACCTGATGCATCTAACCAAAATACGACGCCGCCATCTCTATAATCTCCTAATGCAGGAGGAGCTAGTGGTTCTAAAGCGGTTATTCTTGTTTCTAAACCTGTTAAGTCCTGATCTCCAGGATACGTGATTTTGGCGTTATTTACACTGATATCACTTGTTTGTTGAGTTGATATTGTTATCGTATTACCTTCTAAAACTGTTCCTGCAACTATCCCGAAATCCTTATTGAAGGCGCTTTTCTTCGTATTAATTATTGGCTCTAAACCTGTTAAATCTTGATGGGTAGTTAAATAACCAATGTTACCTACGTATGCAACTACTTGTGCTTCGGTTAATTGTGTATTAGTATTAACTGTGTGAGGTCCACTTTTAAAACCTAAAGCGGTTACTCCTGCCGCATCTAATTGCGTATCTTTAAATACAGCACCTGCTGGAACATCGGTTAAAACTTGACTATTATCTACCTTACCATCTAATGCTGTTTGAGTTAAGGTACTAACAGGTTTGTCTGCATCAGATGTATTAGTAACGTTGTTTAATCCTACATCTCCTTTAACTAGGGATACAGCCCCAGTTCTGCCTGCTACACTGCCCACTGCGTTAACTTCTGCTCCCTCTTCAATGGTTGCCAGTTTTGTACTTGCCGTGTTGTTATAGCTAATCTTAGCTGTATTAGCTGTTATAGCCGATGCTTGACTTGAAGTAACTCCAACTTTAGTTGTGTTAGTTGTAATGTCGGAAGCTTGAACTGAAGTGATTCCCGTTTTAGCAGTATTCTCAGCAATTGCTGCAGCATTCATTTGTTCTGCAGCAGTAGCTCTGTAGTATTCTTGATAGATCGAATTACTATTATCAGAAATGCTCCTTTCATTTAAATAAATTAAATTATTATTGACAGATGTAACAGATGTGTTGTTATATATTTTAGAAATGTTTGTCTCAATACCAGATGTGTTTGTAGAAATATTTGTTTCGTTGGTTACAATGTTTGTAAAGTTCGTTTCGATGTTTCTCACGTTCATTGCGATGTTTGCAGCATTTACACCTTCAGCACCGGAGGCTCTAGTTTCTTCATTCGAAATCACAGTAGCATTAGCATCTAATGCTCTTTGGGTTAAAGCACTAATTGCTTTGTCCGCATCAGAAGTATTGGTAACATTTCCTAAACCAACTTGAGCTTGAGTAACTCTATGTGGATTGTCTATTGAAGTTGAATGTGCTGAAATATTAGTTGCATTAGCAACTTCTGCTAATCCTGCTCTAATTATTTCTTCTGAAATTGCTGTAGCATTTCTTTGTTCAGCAACCATAGCTCTAGTTTCTTCGGTTGTGATTGCATCGGTATTAGGTACTTGCCAGCTTGCTAAACCATCAGTGTCAGAAGTCAATATTTTACCTGATCCTTGTGTTCCATCAACAAATTTTACTGTTCCGGCTACTTCTAAATCAGCGGTTGGAGATATAACTCCAATTCCTAATCTTTTTTGAATAAGAACATCAACTGTCTGTATGTTAGTAACAAATTCATTTAACTCTATGTGTTCAATTCCAGTATTATCAAAGAATTCAACACGGCCAAAACCATCATTATTAATAATTTTATTTCCTCTTAAGTAAAGTCCTTTAGTTGCATTAATTTGCCCGGTAACGTCTAAATTAAACTGTGGTGAAAGATTACCAATTCCGACATTTCCACCGGGTATAATATTAAAACTAGAGGCTACACCAGACTCATTGATGCTAAAAGTACTGTTGCTTGTGTAAATATCCCATGAATTTAAAAATAAACCTCCATTAACAGCCATATTTCCACCCACATTCAAATCAGCTCCAATAGTTGCATTACCTGTAAATATTGGATTATTTTTATCCGCTTTTAAATCAATAGCAGTATTTTGTAAATTTTGCTCATCTTTTAAAATTAAAATATTCTCTGCATTGGCAACTTCTGCTAATCCTGCTCTAACTGTTTCTTCTGAAATTGCTGCGACATTTGCCTGTTCAGCATTCCTAGCTCTTTCTTCTTCGTCTGTGATTGCTGTAGCATTTGCTTGTTCAGCATCCTTGGCTCTAGTTTCTTCGTTACTTATTGCTGTAGCATTTACTTGTTCAGCATCTTTGGCTCTCGCTTCTTCGTTACTTATTGCGGCAGTATTTGCTTGTTCAGCATTCCTAGCTCTTTCTTCTTCGTCTGTGATTGCTGTGGCATTTGTTTGTTCAGCATCTTTGGCTCTAGTTTCTTCGTTACTTATTGCGGTAGCATTTACTTGTTCAGCATCTTTGGCTCTAGTTTCTTCGTCTGAGATTGCGGCAGTATTTGCTTGTTCCGCATCTTTGGCTCTAGTTTCTTCGTCTGTGATTGCTGTAGCATTTGCTTGTTCAGCATCTTTGGCTCTTGCTTCTTCGATTCTGATTGCTGTGGCATTTGTTTGTTCAGCATCTTTGGCTCTCGCTTCTTCGTTACTTATTGCAGTAGCATTTGCTTGTTCCGCATCTTTGGCTCTAGTTTCTTCGTCTGAGATTGCTGCGACATTTGCCTGTTCAGCATTCTTAGCTCTTTCTTCTTCGTCTGTGATTGCTGTGGCATTTGTTTGTTCAGCATCTTTGGCTCTCGCTTCTTCGTTACTTATTGCAGTAGCATTTGCTTGTTCCGCAT